>JAJZWU010000001.1 GCA_021846515.1 Actinomycetes bacterium | reverse complement strand
GTAAACCTGGCTTCACGCTCTATTCGTCGTGAAAGAGAATCTGCCATTTGATTGAAGGATTCAAATAGAGGATCCAGATCGGAGTCCCCCGTAGTCTTGAGGCGAGTATCCAGATTGCCGCTTGCAATATCGACTGCTGCCTGGGATGTGGTCACGAGTGAGCGCAGTACACGGCTGGCTACCCACCTTCCGGTTGCAGCACCTGCCAGAGCGGTCAATAGAGTCGTTACCGTCAGCACGAGCAGCAATACCTTGAACACGCTATTCAGGTCCGACATGGAGAAAACCTCAAAGTAGGATGCACCTACGCTTGGAAGCGGCATGCCTACACCGAATTCTGGTGTGTTGGATACCATGAATATCTGATCTGCAGGCGTTCCAGAGATGACCATCTGCTTGAAGCTTGTGGGAAGTGAGTCCTCACCTATGGAGATTGACGTTGCATACCAATGATGGTGGACGGTCAGTATAGATCTTGCCCCTGGTGCGGTCCCTATTGTATCGATGATTGCTGATGCTTTTGCATCCGACGACCTGAGAGCAGTGAGAACCAGAGATGCGTTTGCAAAGGTCTGGTGTATATCGGAAGTAGCGCGTTGTGATATTATGTAATGGCGTGCAGTGAAGTAGGTCATGCTTGCCAGAAATACTGAGAGCAAAAGAGCGCCCAGACCGAATATGACCGTTAGCCGGGTCCTCAGCCTCATGCGTTTACGCGAGCGATATTGGCGTTGTATTTTCCGTCCTGGAATCATCCGACCAATTTATATCCCAGTCCCCTTACGGTTACCAGATGCTTCGGGTTGGCAGGATCGTCCTCTATCTTGATGCGTATTCTCCTGATATGCACATCCACCAGCCTGCCGTCTGCAAAGTAATCATATCCCCATACCCGATCGAGCAATTGCTCTCTTGATAGGAGCTTCCCCAGGTTGTCTATCAGCTCGCAGATCAATCTGAACTCTGTCTTGGTGAAGTGAAGATCATCGCCCTCTTTTGTGACTATGCCTTCATCGGTATGAACGGTGATATTGCCTATGGTCACTTTATCGCTGTCGTTTTTCAGCTGTGAGCGCCTGAGCGATGCCCTGATTCGTGCGGTTAGTTCCTTCAATACAAATGGCTTGGTGACGTAATCGTCCGCACCGGCTTCCAGCCCTGCTACTATATCGTGAGTATCTATACGTGCAGTCAGCATTATTATCGGTACATTGCTGAACCTTCTTATCTGCCGGCAGCACTCCAACCCATCCATGCCGGGCAGCATTATATCCATCAGCATCACATCGACAGGGGATGCCCGGAACCTGTCCAGAGCGTCCTCTCCATTGGATGATTCGCTGACGATATACCCCTCTTCTTCCAGCGCGATCTTAAGCGAGGCGCTAATGCGTTCATCATCTTCAACTATCATCAACGTATGTTTCACGGTATACTAACAGGTTAACACCGGACACAGCTCTTGTCGTGACGTAAGCGTAGACGGTGGCCATTCTGGATGGCAGGGCAGCCGGGCGATGACCGCTATGTCCAGGGCTGCTGTGGTCAAACCCAAGGTAAAAAATGCTGCGACATGATGCTCCTGCTTGGCTGGATAACGCCAGATGCTATATGCAGGGGAGGCCACTGGGCTAGAATAATAACATGGGGTGGTATGTAGATGATTACCGCATAGCACTAGAGAGATATTCGCCCGCTACAGCGTCAGCTTATGTCAAAGACGTTGATAGGTTCGCCGGGTGGTGTGAGCGCCTATCTCTGCATGGCCCTGGAATGGTCGATCGTATCTTGGTAAGGAGGTACCTGGCATATCTGGGCACCAGGGGGTACATGCCCTCTTCTATGTCGCGGAAACTGTCATCTTTGAAGAACTACTATTCATGGCTTGTGTCTACAGGGAGGATCACCGGTGATCCAACCGGGCAGTTGAAATCGCTGGGGCAGAAGCGTAAGCTACCTGATGTGCTTACAGGTGACCAGATCAATCTAATGATGAGCAGTAGCCGGAGCAATATCGCTACTGGCAGTAGCGCAGGCAGCGGCTCCGAGAACAGTGCCAATATACGAGAGCTACGAGATAGGGCTATTGTAGAGACTCTGTATGGGTGCGGCATTAGAGTGGCTGAGTTGTGTTCGTTGGATATACGGGACGTTAACCTGGAAGATGCTGTTTTGACCGTTATTGGCAAGGGCAGCAAGGAGAGAAGGGTACCTATGCATGTCCTATGTATAGAGGCCATCAGTGAGTGGTTGTCAAAGGGCAGGGGCAGTATTGCTGCAAACAATCCTACTGTACATACGAACGCAGTATTCCTCGGCATGAGGGGAGACAGGATCGACTCCAGAGAGGTAAGGAGAATTGTCGACGGCCGGCTCCCCGTACATGTCCATCCCCATCAATTGCGTCACAGCTTTGCAACGCATCTTCTGGATGGCGGCGCCGACCTTAGGGTCGTTCAGGAATTGCTTGGTCATGAGAGACTGGCTACTACGCAGATATATACTCATGTGAGTACAGAGAGATTGTTGTCGACGTATTCCGGTTCACATCCGAGGGCGCATTCAGATGGTAGATGACGAGCAGGAACAGGGCAGCAATTCAATTAACGAGCTATGGGTGCAGTACAAGAAGGAGCCCAGTAAAGAGCTCCGAGATAAGCTGTTAATATACTATTCTCCTATGGTCAAATACGTAGCAGCCAGGATAGGCTCTGGTTTGCCCGATTATGTGGATCAGGCCGACCTGGTCAGCTATGGGTTTTTCGGCCTTATAAATGCTATTGAGAGGTTTGATCTGGATCGCGGCGTGAGATTTGAAAGCTATGCCATAGCCAGAATTAGGGGGGCAATTATAGACGAGTTGCGTAAGATGGATTGGGTGCCCAGATCGGTGAGGAGGAAGGCCAAGGAGGTGGAACAGGCTTACATGAAGCTTAATGCCACTCTTGGCCGGGTACCCAGCGAGGCTGAAGTTGCCGAAGAGATGGGCATTGAGGCATCCGGACTGCAGCAGATATTAAAGGATATTTCATTTACTGGTATCGTAGCTCTTGAACAGGTATTTTATTTCGACGATGATCATAGTGGACGCAAGACGATAGGTGATACGCTTTTTGATCCATCGGACATGCCCTCCCTTGCTCTCGAAAGCAAGGAGTCACAGGAATTATTGAACAACGCCCTGCAGTCCCTGAGAGAGCGAGAGAGGACGGTCATAGCGCTTTACTACTACGAAGGGCTTACTCTTGCTGCTATAGGTGACATTTTGGGGGTTACCGAGAGCCGGGTCTGCCAGATACATACCAAAGCTCTATTTCAACTGAGAAGCCTGCTGGCCAGCAAATAGGCAACCGTATAGGTGCCGCTCCATCTTTGGGCGCTTTCTTGTGGTAATCGGCACCGTATCTATGTGATATAATAGTAATGCAAGAATAAGCACCCGGCATATCCACGGTCACTGTTGTAAGGTGTCGTACCGGGGAAGTATAACCGATGGAGGATTGATAGATGGCTATAACTACTACCCGCCAGCTCCTTGAAGCTGGGATACATTTTGGTCACCAGACCAGACGCTGGAACCCGAAGATGGCTAGGTACATCTACGGTGAGAAGAAGGGCATCTATGTAATAGACGTTAAAAAGACCCTTGATGGTATAGAAAATGCTTACGGTTTTATAAGGGATCTTGCAGCCAGGGGTGGGGTAGTGCTCTTTGTGGGCACCAAGAAGCAGGCGCAAGAGCCGATTGCCGCTTATGCCAAAGCATGCGGAATGCCTTATGTGAACGAGCGTTGGCTGGGGGGTATGTTGACGAACTTCTCTACCATTTCGGCCAGAGTCCGAAAATTGCAAGAGTATGAAGAGATGGAGTCCGCGGGAGACTTTGAGGCCATGCCCAAGAAGGAGGCCCTTCAATACAGGCGTGAGCTCGATAAGTTCAGGAGAAACCTGGGAGGGATAAAGACCCTTGAACGTGTTCCGGATGCGGTGTTTATCATTGATACATCCAAAGAGCACATTGCGATTGCAGAGGCGCGTAAGTTGCATATACCAATAGTCGCCGTAGTGGATACCAACTGCGATCCCGATCAGGTTGATTATGTTATACCTGGCAATGATGATGCCATACGCGCAAGTATGCTGGTGTGTCGTGCTATAGCTGAAGCGGTGGCGGAAGGGAAGTACATGCGTGAGAATAATCTGTACCTGCCTGATGTCTCTATGAGCGAGCAGCCCGAATTTCTGTTGGCTGCAGAGGTGGGGGGCGGCGTGGACGCGGACGGTGCAGTCCCGGATGGAGTAGTGGTTGCCGATGGCGCCGGGGCAGTGGGGGCTGACGATGGTACTGTTGACGATCCCGACGGAGTGGCGGAAGATGCAGATACGGCCGAGTAAGGATCTACCATGGGTGCAGATGTGGTGGGCATTATAGAAAGATAATAAATAATTAGGTAAATGAAACGAGGTAATTTAATTGAGTAATAATTTCACAGCTCAAGATGTACAGCGATTGCGGCAATTAACAGGCGCCGGGATGCTCGATGCCAAACATGCGCTTGAGAACTGCGGGGGCGACATGGAAGAGGCCAAGCAATGGCTGCGGGTTAAGGGTCTTGCCGGTTTGGCAAAACTGGAAGGCAGGGAAGCAGAGCAGGGTGCAGTGTCACTCGTAATGAAGAATGGAGTGGTTGCGGCGGTCGAGTTGCGATGCGAAACCGACTTTGTGGCGAAGGCCCCTCAATTTGTTACTGCAGTAGAGCAACTAGCAAATATACTGGCCGTAGAGGGTGAGAATGCCCTTGCAGGTCAGCAGGGGACGATAGATGAATTGCGTAGCTCTTTCAGGGAGAACGTATCTCTGGGCAGATTGCTTAGGCTGGAAGCGGGGCATGGGAATGTAATTGGAGGCTACTTGCATACACAGGCTGGTAGGGGTATCAACGCTGTTGCAGTAGAGTTGTCCGGTGGTGACGAGGAGCTGGCACATGATATAGCCGTCCATATAGCCTTTACAAAGCCGAAGTATATATCGCGTAGCGACGTACCTGCCGAGGACGTGGAGAGAGAGAGAGAGACGTTGTTTGAAATATCGAGAAACGAGGGCAAGCCTGAGTCGGCTCTTGAAAAGATTGTAGATGGTAGGATCAATGGGTTCTTCAAGGATAATTGCCTGGAAGAGCAGCCTTACGTGCGTGACGAGAAGGTTACAATAGCCAAATTGCTTGACCAGGCAAAAGTGGTCAGGTTTGCCCAGATTGTCGTAGGGTAAGTGCGACCGCATCCACTACGATGAGCGAGGATTACCCGAAACGGCAACTCCTTAAGCTATCAGGAGAGGCGCTTGTCTCTGCAGCATGTCCTGACACCATAGATGCTGTGGTGCTTGCCCAGATGGCTGAGGATATAGCGGGGGCAGTATCTGACCTCGGTATAGAACTAGGTATCGTCGTGGGTGGGGGGAATATATGGCGAGGTGACCGCGGGGCGGGAAGGGGAATAGAGAGATCCTCGTCGGATGCTATGGGAATGCTTGCCACGGTGATAAACGCTCTTGCTCTACAGGATGCGATAGAACGCATTGGCCAGCCAACACGTGTAATGACTGCAGTTCAGATGGCGCAGGTAGCCGAGCCCTACATCCGAAGACGTGCCATACGGCATCTCGAAAAAGGCAGGGTTATCATACTGGCAGGAGGTATGGGTAACCCGTACTTCACTACAGATACGTCAGCCGCCCTACGTGCTGCCGAAATCGGGGCTGAAATTCTGCTGAAAGGCACTCATTCCGGCGTGGACGGGGTATATTCTGCCGATCCCAGAGAGGATCCATCTGCCGTAAGGTATGCACGGCTGTCATTTATGGACCTGGTGAATAGAGACCTTAGGGTAATGGATATGACTGCTGTCACCTTTTGCAAGGATAATAATCTTCCTGTGCTGGTATTCGAAGTTAGCCCGCCCGGAAACTTGCGTAAGGCGCTTTCCGGCGACGAGATAGGTACCCTTGTCAAGTGAATGTTATTGAATAAGTTTCAGAGGCAGGCACGCTAGTACTATAGTACTATGAGTACTATGAACGAAGAAATCATAGATGTAGCCATCGAAGAGTCCAGAGAAAAGATGAATAAGGCGGTAGGTCATGTCAAAACTGAGCTTGGTGGGATCAGAACCGGTCGTGCCGTACCTGGACTGGTTGAAACAATTAAAGTTCAGCTGTATGGGACAGAGGTAGAGTTACGCAAGCTTGCCTCTATGTCTGTGCCTGAGTCGAAGATGCTTGTGATATCCCCCTACGACAAGGGATCGATAGAAGCAATAGAGAAGGCCATTCAGGGTTCTGGATTGGGTGTCACCCCAAGCTCCGACGGTCAGGTAGTCAGGCTTTCATTCCCTCCGCTCACTGAAGAGAGGAGGAGGGATCTGGTTAAATTGGTAAAGCAGAAGGCAGAGGACGGCAGGGTGGCTGTACGCAACCTTCGTCGTCAGGCCAGACATGAGTTGGAAGCACTCAAGCATGACAGTGAGATTTCTTCGGACGAGCTTGAGAGGGCTGAGCGCGAGATGGATAAAGCAACCCATAGCGCCATTGGTGAGATAGATGCCCTGCTTGCCCACAAAGAGACCGAGTTGATGGAACAATAATAGTAGTGGATGAAGTTGCTCACGAAGAGTCAAATCCCACCCAGCAGGTGAAGATCACCGGCGCCATGCTCGCTAGAGAGGCGAGCAGGATGGAAGCCGGTTTGCAACAGGACAATAATGCAGATCCGGAGGGACAGGGGGAGATTGATGGAACGAATCTGCAGGACGAAGATTCGGGTAATAGCGAACTATCGGAAGGGGTTGCTGGAGATGATTTGAAGTTGCCCTCCTGGACGGATCCACCTACCGGGGTTGTTCCTGCCGTACTGCGTGAGATAGCAAGGGAGAGCGGGGACAGCGAAGAAGAGGTTGCCATGCTGGAGGAGGGGGCTCTTCAGGCTCCATCGTGGCGCGAACATGCTCATGAGTGGGAGGAGCTTGATGTCGATGTCGAGGTGCTCTTTGGCAACGACCCCGGCTCTGACACTTTTGCTTCTGATGTTTCTGTCTCTGGTACTTCCGCCTCAGAGCAGGTAGACGAGGCTGTATCCGATCATGCTAAAAGAGCTTCCGGCGATCAGCCCGGCGATCAGCTAAAAGATAATGAGCCGGTCAGCTCTTCAGGCAAGAGGTACGCACACGAAGCGCTTTCCAGAAGCGGTCGTAAGGGCAGTCGTAATCTTGTTGTCGCAATAGCGAGTGGTCTGGCTATCGGCGGATTGGCCCTGCTCTCACTTTATCTGGGACCCCTTCCTGCAGTGATATTATGCTCAGTGCTGGTGTTGCTTGCTTCTATGGAGTGCTACGCTACTCTGCGAAGGGCGCATAGGCATCCGATTACGTTGATAGGATTACTGGGTTCTCTGGCTACTATAATCGCATCGTATAATGCCGGTCTGGCTGGATTGGCTGTAGCGGCAAGCATCACTTTTGCATTTACCGGTATATGGCTTGTGCTTGTACCACGTGCTCGCATAAAGCCGGTAACTCGTGCCAGTTCAACTATATTTGGTTTTCTGTGGGTCGGCGTGCTTGGGTCATATGCGGCCCTCCTGCTAAATCCTGCCACCTTTCCTCATCGCCATGGGGTAGCGTTCCTGTTGGGAGCTATCATAGCTACGGTTGCTGCCGATGTCGGTGCATATGTCGTGGGAAGCTTGTATGGGCGCCACAAAATGGCGCCTGTAATCAGCCCCAATAAGAGTTGGGAGGGATATGCAGGAGCCGTAGTTGCTTCAGTGGGTATCTCTGCAGGTGTGTTGCCGATGGTTTCGCCGTGGACCCTTTATAGTGCAATACTGCTCGGCGTGGTAGTAGCTGTGTCATCTCCTCTCGGAGATCTGGTGGAATCGATGGTCAAAAGGGAACTGGGTGTCAAGGATATGGGGTTTATGCTACCAGGTCACGGTGGTGTACTTGATCGTATAGACGGCCTGCTCTTTGCGTTGCCTGCCACATTTTTTCTGGTAAGCATCATTAAAATTTAAGCTCATGGAAAGACAAAGTGCCTAAAAAAATATCCATTATGGGATCGACCGGATCTATAGGTAGGCAGGCTGTGGATGTAGTGAAGAGCAGCAGGGGTCGGTTTCAAGTGGTGGCCATGTCTGCTCGCAGTGATTGGGAAACCTTGGCAATGCAGGCGCATGAGCTGCATCCTGAAATTGTCGTCATAGGCGATCCTGGCATGGCATCCCATCTTTCCCGGGAGCTGCCGCAGGGGACATCTATGGAGGTGGGTGCATCGGGGTTGGCCGATGCCGTTATGGCCGGTGATGTAGTGCTGAACGCTGTGGTAGGTTTTGCCGGTCTGCAGATTACGGTTGCAGCTCTTCAGGCCGGTAAGCGGTTGGCGCTGGCCAATAAGGAGTCGCTTGTGGCCGGTGGCGATCTGGTCAGAGACATCTTGGACGGAGGAACCGGAGAGATCACCCCGGTGGATTCCGAGCACTGCGCCATCCAGCAATGTATGAGATCATCGACAGGCGCCGATGAAGTGTCCAGGCTAATTATTACATCTTCCGGCGGCCCCTTTAGGGGGTTTACCTCGGAGCAGCTCTCTAATGTAACCGTTGCGCAGGCTCTTAATCATCCCAACTGGGTTATGGGGTCAAAGATTACTGTGGATTCCTCTACTCTCATGAACAAGGGCCTTGAAGTGATAGAAGCTCATATATTGTTTGGTATTGATTACGACAAGATAGAGGTGGTTATACATCCACAGTCTATAGTGCACTCAATGGTTGAATTTGTAGATGGTGCTACGATAGCGCAGATGTCGAATCCTGATATGAGGTTGCCTATAGGATATGCACTTGGCTATCCGGAGAGAATGCCTGTTGCCTACGGGAAGATCGATTGGACGGCATTGAAGAAACTGGATTTTGATTTGCCCGATAGGGAATTATTCCGTTGCCTTGCCGTAGCAGAGGAGGCAGGCAGATTGGGTGGGTCATACCCTGCGTGGCTGAATGCCGCAAACGAGGTGGCGGTAGAGCTGTTTCTTGAGGGATCCCTCCCGTGGCGATCCATAGCAGATATAGTTAGTGGCACGGTAGAGTCCTGCGAAGGGAAGAAGCTGGACAGCATAGAGGAGGTAGAGCGTGAGGATGAGCTTGCCCGCCGGGAAGCCAGAAGAATTGCCGATCACTTGGCCGCCTGATGTCGGGTGAATGGGTGCAGTTTCAGGGGCTTAAATATGTGCGACAATAGTTAATTATGGATGAGGAGATCCAAGCTTCCAGATATTCGCTTATAGAGCTGGCGATAGCGCTTGCTGTAATAGTAGTTGGAGCAATAGTCTTGCATGGAGGTTATATTCTCTTAGTAGTTGCAGCAATAGTCTTAATGGTGATGATCCATGAGTTGGGTCATTTCATTGCTGCAAAGCTAAGTGGCATGAAGGTAACAGAGTACTTTTTCGGTTTCGGTCCCAAGCTATGGTCGATCAAGCGTGGTGAAACCACCTATGGAATCAAACTCCTACCACTTGGTGGATACGTAAAGATAATTGGCATGACCAACATGGATGAGGTACCGGAAGAGGACGAACAGCGCACATACAGATCAAAGCCGTTTCGTAGCCGCTTTGCGGTAGGTGTTGCAGGATCGACCATGCACGGGATAATGGCGTTTATCATGTTATGGGCGCTGGTGGTCTTTATTGGAGTGCCCGGCAATAGCGGAGCGCAGATCAGTAGTTTTGTACCCGTGTCAAAGGGCTACGATCCGGCATCTCAAGCCGGCCTGCGAGCAGGTGATGTCATTACGTCAGCAAACGGACAGCACATTATCGGCTTTACCCAGCTTGCCAATATAATTGAATCAAACGCCGGTCACAGGGTCAGCCTTACCGCCGAGCGCAATGGAGCGACGAGGACATATTACGTGGTACCGGTGCCTGTGCGAGTAGACGGTAAGGTGGAAGGCAGGATTGGAGTATTGTTGACTACCCCTACGGTGAAATCCGGTATACTGTCAGGGGTGGTCTCTGCAGGTGAAGACTTCTCGCGAGTGGTTTCGTTGAGTGTTGGTGCAATGGCTCATATATTCTCTATTCACGGGATTACATCTTACTTTCATGACCTTGCAAGTTCGAGGGCAGCCGCCAAAGCCGCAAAGACAGGTAACCGTCCAGAGTCGATATATGGCGCTGTCGTTACCGCCGCACAGGCAGCCAAAGCAGGTATAGGTGACCTACTTATAGTACTCATATCTATAAACGTCTTTGTCGGTATCATCAACCTCTTCCCGATGCTGCCGTTGGACGGTGGCCATGTCGTGATAGCTATTTATGAGAGGATACGCAGCAGAAAGGGTAGAGCCTACCATGCCGATATCAGGAAACTGCTTCCGGCCACTTATGTCGTGCTCAGCTTACTCATAGTGCTCTTTGTAACGTCATTTTATCTCGATATCGTTCATCCGGTAGTGAATCCGTTTAGTTGAAAGGTATTAGCCAATGAAGATTGATGAAAGATTACTTCCAGTTCGTAAGAGGACAAGGCAGATCCAGGTAGGAAATGTCGCTATAGGAGGTGATGCCCCTGTATCTGTACAGTCAATGACTACTACGAAGACGGCGGATGTAGAGGCTACTTTGGCGCAGATATACGAGTTGGCCGGTGCCGGCGCAGACATAGTCAGATGTACCTGCAACGAGGAACAAGCCGCCGAGGGACTGGCTAAAATAGTGCCTCGCTCCCCGGTTCCCATTATTGCTGATGTACATTTTCACTATGAAATGGCCATGGCCGCCATTGAAGCAGGAGTGAATGGTCTCAGGCTTAATCCCGGTAACCTTAGAAAGCCGGAGGAGATAAAGTTGGTAGCACGGGAGGCAAAAGATCACGCAATACCAATCCGTATCGGTGTAAATGCCGGTTCCCTCCATCCTGATCTGTTAAAACGCTACGGTAAGCCAACTCCGGAGGCATTGGTCGAGTCTGCCAGGATGGAACTCGAAATGTTGCATGAGGTGGGCTTCGAGGACGTAAAGATATCTGTCAAAGCTTCAAACGTTATGCTTATGATTAACGCGTATCGTCTGGCTTCTGAGACATTTGACAATCCGTTACACTTGGGAGTGACCGAAGCAGGCCCTCTTCCTGCCGGAATGATAAAGACCACAGCAGGTATAGCTACTCTGCTGGCCGAGGGGATAGGAGATACGATACGTTATTCGCTCACTGCCGATCCAGTGGAGGAGGCGAAAGCAGGCAGGATATTGCTTGAATCGATGGGTCTGAGAAAGAGAAAGAGCGTAGACCTCATTGCCTGCCCGTCATGCGGAAGGGCAGAGGTAGATGTCATAGCTATCGCCAAGGCGGCAGAGGCCGAATTGGCCAAACGGTCCATTCCGTTGCAGGTTGCCGTGATGGGATGCGTGGTGAATGGTCCTGGGGAAGCAAGAGGAGCGGATCTGGGTATAGCCGCTGGCAGGCATCGTGGTCATCTGTTTATCAGGGGCAAGATAGTCAGGGTGGTGCCGGAAGATGAGATGGTCGAGGCGCTGGTTGACGAGGCAGAGAAGTTAATGGCTGAGGGGGTAGAGGCCAGGCTGGCGGCAGCTGATGCAGATGCAGAACGCCTGGCGGAGCAGGACTCAAGAGCAGCCAGGTCCTACTGAGGTAATTACAATCATCTGTGATACGACGCTTTCTGTCACTGTCTTTGCCGGTGAGCACAGAGACATGCTTGTTATGTCGTTTCCGTTTATCTGCTCAGTCACATTCAGGGGGGCGGTATTCGGCCACGGTGCATGATTTGCTACCTGCGGTGCAATGTCATTCCACCATGTGGGGTTGGTACTGTAATGTGCTGCTGCATGCATTGCTGCAAAATATAGTTCGATCCCAAGATTGGATACGTCGAGTGGTATTGGCGATTGCTTGATGCTGGCGCTCGGATTGCCCTGTATGTGCAGTTGGCCAAGTAGGACTTCATTATCTTGAAGCGTAACTCCGGTAGCTGCAAGGCTGGGTGGTAGGGCGAGGAATGGTATCTCCGGTGGGTTCGCCGCCGGTGCAGGCGGAGAGGAGGCGCCTGATGCAGTGGCGGGATATGCTGTCCTTGTAGTGCCGGCGTATTCGGCAATGACTACATATCGATCGGGGGTATACCACAGCGCATTTGTAGGGTAGCAGGTGACCAGCATTATGGTGCCATTTGAATAGGTGGGTAGTGGCTGCCCGGGGTGGCGTATAAGACTCCTTACTACCTTGTATACAGTGGTAGAGCATGGCTGGCGCCATAGCACGGTATCACCGGTTGCCAGATGATTGATATTGGAGAACCAAGATACATCATGCGCCAGGAATATACTGGTCTTTTTTGGCGCCGGCCAACTGGTAGAGGCATCATGGCCTACGGCAACGGCAAGTGTGCCATTTGAGCTGCCGTGCTGTACCGGTGCAATCAGATGGATGGTTGGTGCTTCAAGCAGGCCTGCTACAGCATTCTGCGGGGTATGGTTGATGGCAGCTTTTGTGGCATCGGTAGATGCTGAACACACCTGTTTGGCAACTGACGGCGAGGCGGCAACCTGACGTATTACGTCTTGTTCATGCTTTATCAATTTGTCGCCGACTGCGGCTGAACGATGATTCCACCAGAGAGGATATGCTATTCCTGCTATAGCAATAGCGATAAGCAGTACGCCTATAAGACGAAAAAGCGTCGTCCACACAGAACGACGCTTTTTCGCTAAATGCAACCCCTTATGTTTTACATGTAGCTCCTGCGTAGCTAAAGACCTCCGGAGTTGTTATCCTTGGCGCACATGGGCAACTCTGTGCCTGCGCCTCATTCCCATGCCGAACAACAAGCTGATACCGGCAAGTGCGACCAACCCATCGAGCAGCCACCATGTCCATCCAGACCATGGCTTACCGGTCGAAGTGGTTGGGGTAGAAGCGGTTGTAGTGGAGGTCGGCGTTGTGGTGCTTGTCGACGTGGTGCTTGGCGTAGTAGAAGTCGGTGTGGTAGAAGTCGGTGTGGTAGAAGTAGCAGAAGGACTACCCGCTACAGCAGTTGGGGTTGCCGGCGTCATAGCGAATGGCAGGGTAACTGTAGCTGTAGCTGTACCCGTCGTACCTACCGTACTGAGTAGGCTGGTTAGTGAGGGGCAGTACTGCTTGACCAAAGCCAAAAAGCTTGATACCTGCTCAGAGATATGGCCGGTGATGGTTCCCTTGCCTCCACTCTCGGTACCGCTGAATCCGCTAATTGTCTGTGGCAACGAGCAGTTAGTAATCTGAATAGGTGAAGTAAGATTGATTACTATATCTGCTGTCAGGGTCATGTTTGATATTGCACCAGATGATGGATTGAAATAAGCATATGCAGGCTGAGTCGGCTTTAGCGACACTGTTCCCACTGTGTGGATGCTGCTTCCAAGCAAGGTAAGGGTGGGATTGGTAATCTGGTTGAATGTCATTCCACTGGTCGGAAACTCGAGGTTGTCGCCTGCACTATTGGTTCCTGAATAGTAAGTTCCGTCAACACTTCCTGAAAGCCCCGAAAACGGTATAGTAAAGGTGCTCACGGCTATAGATATCGATCCGTTTGTCACCGCCATACAGAAAGCGCCCGAACTCGAGCAACTGGAGGACTGGGCAAATGCCGGTCCTGCGCTTACAGCAGAGGCAACTAGCGCCAGAACCGATGTGGCAACTGCCAGCAAGACCATGCCGAACCTTCTGACTATGCCTGTCCTTGGGCGACTCTCTACCCAAGCTCGCAGTCTTGTATGTTTTGATGGAGAGCTAATGCTCCCATCCTGTATACGGTCAATATCCTTTATCATTATGCGATCCCCTTTCGGTCGTACAATCTTCTATTACATTACAGGTAAGTAATTATATCATTATTTGATGATTAAGTCAAGTGCGGGAATATTTTAGCCGTTATGGAGGTGTCTGGTGCTGTCTGATAGTGGATGATTCAAGCACCACCGATCATAAGATAGTATATAGTTGCATGGCGGTGACATGCTTTGTACGGGCGCTTAGCTCAGTTGGTTAGAGCGCAGCCTTCACACGGCTGAGGTCGGAGGTTCGAGTCCTCTAGCGCCCACTCGCATCATATCACTTACCGCGACGTTTTGAAGTTTTCACGGCTGATCGAGGTGGAGTGTAGCGCTTTGAAGCTGCTGGGATTGTGCGAGTTGCCGATGCCTTTGCCTGCTGGCGTTCTGCGCGCTTGGATGAGCGGGAGAAGAGAGGTTCCCTGGTCCTGGTTGTCCTGCCGCGAGCGAATCCTGCCGCCTCCATGGCTGCCTGAGCTTCGCGCTGCACCTTCATTGCCCTCCAGATTAGCCATGCTCCCAGTGCGTAGAATGGAATGGCGAATAGTAGATCGCCGCCGAATGAAAACCCAGTGAATAGGACCGCGAAACCCAGCAACGCCCTACGCTTTATCCATGAGGCAAAAAATATTATACCAGCCAAGAGTAGCCCAACTACCATGTATATTGCTATGCCTTCAGTGCCCAGCTGTCCCTTGTGAGGTTTGGCGGGGTGGATAAGAAGTGGTACAGTGAGTAGCAGCCAGAGTATGGCGGCGACTACCGATGCTATGAACCCATACCTACGCTCCTTGTCGTTGAGGCGGTTGACGGCCTGCTTGACCGTGCTGTCCAATCTCCTATGATTGGTACCGGTACTTTTACCGGTCTTGGTTGTAGTTGTAGTATCTGCCCGGTTGGCTGGCTTGAAGTCGTCTTGGGTATCTTCTTCAGATAGGGTATCCCTTCTATCCAGGATGTCATCTTCGTCCAGGATGTCGTCTTCGAATTGGGCATATTCCTCTACTTCCGGCATGTCATTTTGAAGCGAATTATTTTTGATCTCGGAATTATCTTCGTCCAGGGTATCTTTTGTATGTGTAATATCTTCTTCTGTTGCCACAAGTACAGCTTAATACGGTTTTGTATAGTATACCTGCCGGGAGGGACAGTTGCCTATAACCGGCTTGCCGGAGAGGTCTCATGAACGATCTTTCTACCGCTTAATAATTTGGGCGTTATAGATATAGTATGAGACTTCATCCCTCCTGACCATGGTCGCATGCCTCTGTCTATCGCTTCTCGCTCCAAAGAGGCATCCTCGACTACTTCAGCATGCCCTATGGCAAGTACGCTCCAACCTTCCTCCTTCTCATAGTCGATGCCATCCACCTCGAATGCGACTACACAATGCATCAGAGCAGCATCCAGCTTCGTTCCTGGATCAGTGCGAAAAAGAATGCGGCCTTTAATATATAAGTAGTTTACAGGGAGTATTACCGGTAGAGCATTTATTGTTATGCCGACCCTACCTATGATGCTACTTTTCAAAAGTTGCAGGCATTCATCGTATTCAAGTATCTCCAGCGTTCCTTCTTTGTTACTTGTTCCAATATTGAAGCCGGAACGGTCAATTGGGCTATCAGATGATTTATTCAGGGGTAGATTCTCCATGCATGACGGATTACTTGCCATGGCCATCAGCCTGACCTTACTCTTATATTGTTGTTATTACTAGAGTATTTGGTCACTTGTAGGTCGCCTGGACGAGAGGAACTGCCCTTTACCTGCTCCTATCTGAGCTGGCCAATTGATTCGGTGAACCAGCCTACAGCAAGTACCACGAATATATATTTATGTGCTAACATAGAAGCAAACGTACGGGCGTGCTCGGCTGGATATAGTGTGTCGAAAGCGTGGGTTTCAGCCCACGCTTATTTTATGGGTACACCTTAAGCCGGTATGCCAGGTGTATCTGGATTTTGTTTTGGGTTTGACCGTAGCGGTCATCACCCGGCTGCCCTGTATGATGAGGTTGATTAAGGAGGTGAGTTGGATGGAAGGAAGTTTAGAGATGGAAATAACGCAAACGGTAAAACCGTTGGGGCTTACGCTTTATTCGGTGGACCGAAAGCCAGGTGTGCTACGTGTCATGCTGGATAAGAGGGGTGGAGTAGATCTTGAGCGCCTTGAAGAGGCATCTCATCTCTTGTCTGCATTTTTGGATGTCAGTGATCCATTGCACGGTAACCCATATGTGTTGGAGGTATCAAGTCCAGGTGCAGAGCGTAAAGTCTCCAACCCAGAACAGGCTGAATGTGCTATTGGTTTGTTGGTGAGTGTACAGTTACGCGGCAAACATGTAGATAGCTCGGCCAATAAAGATACCGACAAGAAGAATAGGAGCAAGGATGCCCATACTGACGATAGGGACGGCGGCTCCAGGATATACGGTCGGCTACTATCAGTGGAAGGAAGTGACATTATCATCGAACAGGTCAACTCATCTTTTCCGGGGAATGCAGGTTCAGGTCGTGATGGCGGTAGCAAGGAAGAACTCAACAGGTTGCGGGTTACGCTCGATGATGACGTTGTGGTTCGTACGGTGCTCGAATGGGGGACAAAGGAGGATGTCTGATGAGAAATAATCTTGAGTTCATGGATGCCTTGACGCAGCTTGCCAGAGAGAAGGGCATCGCCGTCGATACTCTGATGGAGGCATTGGCGAATGCACTTGTGGCTGCCTATAAGAGAAGGCCGGGCGCTGCCGAGGAGGCTGTCGTCACCATAGATTCAGAGACTGGGGAGATTCGGGTGTATGGCCAGGATCTTGACGATGAGGGAAATGTCATAAGGGAGTGGGACGACACCCCTGAGGATTTTGGTAGAATTGCAGCTCAGACAGCTAAACAGGTGATAGCCCAGAGGATCAGGGAAGTAGAGCGCGAGCAAAAATACGATGAGTATGCTGGGCGTGAAGGTGATATTGTAACCGGGATCGTTCAGCAGAGTGACAGTAGGCTGACACTTCTTGACCTGGGTAAGGTAGAAGCTTTGCTCCCTCCCGCAGAACAGGCGCCATTTGAACGCTACGAACACGGTTCCAGGGTAAAAGCCTACATAGTCGAAGTGCGAAAAACCACAAAGGGCCCACAAATAATCGTCAGCCGCTCGCATCCAGGATTGGTCAAGAGATTATTCGAGTTGGAAGTACCAGAGATACTCTCTGGCGTGGTCGAGATTAGGGCAATGTCCAGAGAGCCGGGGCACAGAACCAAGGTGGCTGTATCGTCCAACGACCCAAATGTTGATGCTGTAGGAGCATGTGTGGGGACAAGAGGATCACGCGTAAGGATGATAATAAATGAGTTGCATGGTGAACGTATAGATGTGGTTCCCTATTCAGATGACCCCGGCAAGTTCATAGAGGCATCGCTGCAGCCTGCCCATATACGTGAGATCGTGTTGAATGAGGAGGAAAGATCTGCTGTAGTTTTCGTAAACGACTACCAGTTATCGTTGGCCATTGGTAGAGAGGGCCAGAATGCCAGATTGGCGGCCAGGTTGACAGGATGGCGAGTAGATATAAGAAGCGACAATGACACTTTCGAGCAGCCTCAGGGAGGTGGAGAATGGGCAGAGGGCGAATGGGTTGAGGATGAATCCGGAGAGATGGTATGGCGCCCTGCCGAGGGCGGCGAAACACTTTCCGCAGAGGAATGGAATCTTGCCGTAGAGAGTAACTCGATGGATCAGGATACCGATGACCAGAAGGATGAAGGTAAATAGACAGGAGTTTTAGTGGCCGGTAAGGTTAGAGTTTACGAATTAGCCAAAGAGCTTGGACTTACCAATAAAGAGGTATTAGACCTATGCTTATCTCTTGGTATTGGCGTAAAGAGCCATTCCTCATCTATGGAGGAGGCCCAGGCTGATAGAGCACGCCGCAAAGCTGATTCTCGGGGTCTAAGACGTGATCTTCAGCCAGAGGAAGAGGTATCTACGTCTACGTCTACGGCGAAGACATCCACGAAGGCGCCTGCCAAAAAGGAACCTGCAGCCAAGGGGCCAACAACAAAGGCGCCTGCCAAAAAGGCGCCTGCAGCCAAGGAGCCAACAACAAAGGCGCCTGCCAAAAAGGCGCATGCAGCCAAGGGGGTAGAGCCTGCCAAAAAGGCGCCTGCCAAGCAAAAGCCTGCAGCGAAAGAACCAACAGCCACAAAAGAGGCCGACGAGACAGTAGCCGAAAAGTCTACCGAGACGACTGTCGAGAAGGATTCAACCGCCAAGACGGGTACTCCTAAAACCGGAGTTGCCAAGACGGGTACTGTCTTGTCCAAGGAGTTACCCACCACTAAAGAAGTTGTGGAAAGTAGCGCCAGCAGCCCAGCCGGTGCAGTCCAGGGAGCAACTGCGTCGACAGAGAAGAGCGGTATCTCCGGTGCGAAAAGTCCGGCAAGAACCGGTGACACGCACGAGGCAACCCACCAGAAGCAGCCGGTAGTAAAAGAAAAGAACCAAGGAAAATCAGTTGCTGGAGTAGCCGAAAAAGTACGACCGGCAGCTCCCAAGATGCCTCATGAAGTTGCTGCTCCACCAGATAGGGGAAGGCCGCTCAGTGCTTCAGGCAAGCCAATACCTCCCCCGCCGAGACCACCGATGAGTGCTTCAGGCAAGCCAATACCACCCCCGCCCGGCAGAGGCAATTTTCAACCTGCGAGAAATCCGTTTGCGAGAAGAGGAGACGGTTCAGGGCCTCTTGGAACCGTGGAACAGCGTTCCGGGGCAACATCCGGGGCCACAACAGACAGAACGGACAGGGTGCCCCGTCCTTCATATGCGCAAAGATCGTATACTCGTTCTAACGGAAGCGATACGGCTGGCGGTGAACGATCCACCGGCATGATGAATGTGCCGGCTCCGACAGGATTTCCACCATCAAAGCCGAGACAGAGAGCTGCTGTACGAGGACAGGCTAAGCGTTCAAAGCACAGGAGGCGCAATGTAGAAGAATTGGAACCTACCCAGCTTACTGAATATAAAGTATCCAATGCTCCGATTCCGGAGGGTGAGATTATTGTGGAGCGTGGCTGCACTCCCCAGGAGCTGGGTCCAAAACTAAACCGATCTGCGGGAGATGTAGTGCGCTTCATGCTTTTCCAGGGCGAGATGGTTACGGCCACACAGCCACTTACTGATGAAATGATTGAGTTGTATGCCATGGAGTTGGGCGCTCAGATCCGGCTGGTTGATTCCGGCCAAGAGGAAGAGACTATTCTGATGGCTCGTTATATCGGAACTGATGAAGAGATTCCCGAGGAAGATCTTGAGCCTCGAGGTCCGGTTGTCACAGTCATGGGCCATGTGGACCACGGTAAGACGTTGCTGCTTGACAGGATAAGGTCATCAAATGTTGCAGCCGGTGAGTTCGGAGGGATTACCCAACATATCGGCGCATATCAAGTTTCGGTAGGTAGCCATCTCATTGCATTTATAGATACACCAGGTCACGAGGCATTTACTGCCATGCGCGCTAGGGGAGCCCAAGTAACCGATATAGTCGTTCTGGTGGTAGCGGCGGATGACGGAGTGATGCAGCAGACCGTAGAAGCGATAGATCATGCACGCAGTGCCGAGGTGCCTATCATAGTTGCAATCAACAAGATAGATAGACCAGAGGCCGATGTCAACCGCACAATGCAGCAGTTGGCGGAGCACGGTATCATTCCTGAAGCATGGGGCGGAGATACTGTGGTCTGTGAGATATCAGCACTGGATGGTACAGGTGTCGATGATTTACTGGATCATATAGTGATTGTTGCTGAATTGGAGGATATGAAGAGCACTTCCAAGGGAAGGGCGGTAGCTGTAGTCCTGGAAGCCAATTTGGACCCCGGGAAAGGGCCGATTGCTACAGTTATTGTGAAACGCGGGACGCTCAAAGTTGGCGACAGCATTGTTGCGGGGGCGGCCTGGGGAAGGGTAAAAGCCTTGGTAGATTTCATGGGCAAGTCCCGCAAGAGTGCCGGCCCATCTACGCCGGTGCAGGTACTTGGTTTTTCACGTCCGCCGACCGCTGGAGATACCATGTTCGTCACCCAAGATACAGCATCCGCAAAATCCATGGGAGAGGCGGTAGAACGTCGTGAGCGAATTACCGGGCGAATAGCCACATCGGTGTCTATGGGAGTGAAGTTGGAGGATATATTCGAGCAAATTCAGAGCGGTATACGTGCAACGTTGAACCTCATAGTGAAAGCCGACGGTCAGGGAACTCTTCAGGCAGTGCTTGACAGTCTCGAAAAGCTGGAGAGGGAAGAGGTGGCTATCAACTTTCTTCATAAGGGAGTAGGGGGCATAACAGAGAGTGACGTACAACTGGCCATCGCTTCAAATGCCACTATTATAGGATTCAACGTCAGGCCGGATAGGCGTTCCAGAGAGTTGGCAGAGTCTCGTGATGTAGATATACGTACCTATGAAGTGATCTATAAACTCATCGAGGACGTTGAATCTGCTGTTGTCGGTATGCTTGTGCCGGAGATTGAAGAGAATGTAACCGGTGAGGCTGAGGTGCGTGAAGTATTTCGTGTTCCAAGGGTTGGAGCTGTTGCAGGCTGCTATGTGCGAGATGGAGTAATAACCAGAGGCTCTAAGGTACGATTCCTGCGTGACGGGGTAGTGATATGGAACGGGACTGTATCATCGCTTAAACGATTCAAAGAGGACGTAAGAGCAGTTCAGTCTGGTTTTGAGTGTGGTATCGGACTATCGGGATATCAGGACCTAAAGCCAGGTGACATTATTGAAACTTACGAAGAGGTACCCATAGAGCGTCACTAGGACTTTGACACGACTATCTTCATCTGGTGTATGATCGTTTTGGAGGTGGTTATTATGGCATCGTGGTCGATAGAACATCAGGAAAGATCGTTTCCACGTACTGCAAGGGTGAACGAGCTTCTTAGAGAGGTTATAGCTGAAGAGCTGGAGAAGATGCCTGATTTTGATGATCTCGATGATATTGTTACTGTTATAGGAGTGGAGGTATCTTCGGACTTGAGCCATGCGACTGTGTTTGTCAGTCCATTCAGCGAGGAAGTTAAGGGATTTCTGGATGCAGTGAGAGTAGAGATACAACGCACCATCAGCAAGCAGGTGAAGCTAAAGAGGACGCCAAAGTTGGAGTTTGCCGCAGACCCGGCTATCCATGAAGGAGAGAGAGTAGATATGCTACTACGGAGGATACATTTAGATGGCAACTAAGAGATGAGCACTCCTACCGTATCCAACGGGAATGTGGCTGTTCGTCCCGGATCTCCATCAAGAGAGTTGGTCGGCATGGTGGCGGTAGACAAAGAGCAGGGGTGGACATCTCATGATGTCGTTGCCCGTATAAGGCGCCTGCTTGGCCAGCGCAGGGTAGGACATGCCGGTACATTGGATCCGGACGCTACCGGGTTGCTCCTGGTGGGTATAGGCCGCTTTACCAGAGCGTTGAGATTTCTGGAAGGGCTTACCAAGGTGTATCAGTGTGAGGCCGTGTTGGGTACGGCTACGGACACTCTGGATGCAAGTGGCAAGGTAACCGGCACCTGGGATATGGAGAATATTTCTCTTGACGACGTGCGTAATGCTGCCAATAAAATGACTGGGGAGATTGAACAGATACCACCCATGTTCTCTGCGGTAAAGGTAGAGGGAGAGAGACTGTATGCAAAAGCAAGGCGCGGGGAAAGTGTAGAGCGGAAGAGCCGTAGAGTAACTGTCCATTCATTTGAGGTGTCCGAACCACTTGAGCCCGGAGTATTCCCGATATCGGTAGCCTGTTCTACCGGTACTTATGTACGTTCGCTTGTAGCTGATCTTGGTACCGCACTCGGAGGAGGGGCGCATTTGCGTAATTTGAGACGCACCAAAATAGGCTCCTTCTCGGTGGATGAAGCGAGAACGGTGGACTCTATATCTGAGGGAAGTATTTTGACGCCTGCACAAGCACTGAGGGACATAGAGCAACTTCACTTGGACGGAGAGCTGGCTACACTGGCAAAGCGGCGTATGCCACTTGATCGGGTATCTACCGGTGCCCAGACCTCTGGTCCTTATGCACTTTTGGACGATAAAGGAGCGCTGATAGCCATTTACGAGGGAACCGCTACAGATAAAATAGTTGTTGGACTGGCTATTTAGTGTAGTGTCTTGCAAATAATGCGGAAACGGCTATTGTCATTAGTTAATGAAAACATATAATTCATTTGAAGATATCCACGGTCTTGATGATGGTGCTGTTGTCACCATAGGAGTCTATGACGGGGTGCATATAGGTCACAGCAAGATATTAAGAGAGCTGCAATCTTATGCGGCTCAGCTTCACCTGCCATCGGTAGTGGTTACGTTCCATCCCCATCCGGCAGCTATAGTACATCCAGATGCTGTTCCCCCACTTATATGTTCGCTTGAGCGAAGGCTGGAACTGTTTGAAGAAGCGGGCGTGGATGTAGTGGTAGTTGTGGAATTCGATCAGCGTTTCAGGAATGAGGAGGCTCAGGAGTTTATAGACAGAGTCTTGGTGGATTCGCTTAACGCCAAGGCAGTCGTAGTCGGTTCAGATTTTCACTTTGGCAGGGATCGAGTAGGTGATGTCGAGATGTTGAGGATATTTGGCGAGAAGCGAGGATATATAGGGGTGAGTGTCGATCTGTCGTATGTTCATGAAGAACAAGAGAGCGGCTCCGGTCAGGACGACAGCAGAAAGGGTGGAGGTCGTCCGGATGGAAAGGTATCGTCGTCGCTTATCCGGGAACTTGTAGCGTCAGGGGATGTAGAGCATGGCGCTAAGTTGCTTGGCAGATACTTTGAATTGTCTGGTACGGTAGTCGAAGGTCATAGGCGTGGCGGCCCCTTACTGGGCTATGCAACTGCAAACATCGCCATAGAAGATGATCTATTGATTCCTGCCGACGGTGTCTATGCGGGGTGGTTTGCGGCGCCGGGCGATCGAGATTATGCGTGCGCCGTATCCATAGGGGTAAACCCGACCTTTTCAGATGGGGAGGCTGTTTCTGTCGAAGCACATCTGCTGGATTTCAACGGTGACCTGTATGGAAAAAGAGCTACAGTAAAGCTGGTTGGGCGGATAAGAGGACAGGAGAAGTTCTCCTCTCCAGAAGAGCTAAAATCTCATATAGCCATGGACATAGAAGAGATACGCAGGGTACTTGGGTAGCTCGAATTATACTTTGGGTTTGACCACGACCTCCACAGACATAGCGGCCATCATCCGGTTGCCCTGCTACGATAACGGCATAGACGCAGGGTTGCTTGGCACAGACGGGCAGGTTTGGATGCGTGGTGGTTATTTGGGATTACGGTTGCGATACAAGCGACTCGTTGGGAGGTTCGGATGCAGTCTGGTCATGGTCTGATGCAGAGGATACAGACTTGCGAGCGGTGACCAGAGGTGCGAATGGAGTTTTGTCCATAAGGAAAGTATCGAACCAGTTTAATATTGCTATACCGGGTATAGAGAATATCAATACGAAGAGCGCCCCAAAAATTATTCCACCGACCACATCAAAAGGATAATGCGCGCCAACGTATATACGGTCAAAGCAGAGCAAGAGACCGGCTATCGTAGTGATCCACGCAATGAGCCGTTTCCTGGTAATCCATATGCCGGCTAGCACAGCTCCGGCAATTGTTGCGTGACCACTCGGAAATGCATATCCATGTGTCTTTGCGACCAGTACCTCTACGTGTTTTAGCACCCAGTAGGGCCGGACTTCGCCGAAGAGTGGCTTCATCCCGTAGTGAGCGATGACCCATGCTACCACAGTTCCTCCTGCTGCCCATAGTACCCTGGCTACCGATCTGGCAGGGTTTATCGCGTAACGACTTACCCACCAGGCTACCAGCAGCAGGATTGCAAGTAGCGCCAGTCCACCGAAGTGGGCATAGAATGCCATGAACCCATGAGCCCAGGCAGTGTGCCTCGCAAAATTATTTACATCCAGGTACCACTGCGTATTCACTCTTTTCAGCCCACTCATTGTTGGTCAAATCCTCGTAGCGTGGTAGCCGGTTGGCTGATCCGCCTGGCGTAACTCATCGTCATTCCAATCCTCGTACTCTCATTCCTTGCTCCTGCTCCTTGTATCCTAGTATAGAAGAGCATGGTGGGTATGGCGCGGATTTTTGATTCATGAACCTATTTGCTGATATAATCATATAGTTAAGTAATGGATAAAAAGGAAATCAGATGATTGATAAAACAGCAATTATAGACGAGCACAGAGTGCATGCTACAGATACGGGCTCCCCCGAGGTGCAGGTTGCCCTACTGACAGCTCGTATATCGCATCTTACGGAACACCTGAAGATGCACAAGGGAGACCATCACACAAGGAGGGGTCTGTTGATGCTTATCGGCAAGAGGAGACGCCTACTAAACTACCTACGCAATAACGATATGGAGCGTTACAGGTCACTCATTGGAAAGCTGGGAATTCGCCATTAGTGGTCCGTCCCGTAAATAGCGTGGCGTGATCTGGTGAGCCGGGGACGCACCCAGTCTCAATGCTATGGCCAGTCAGTCCATACTGTGCTATGCTGGCCAAGGCAATAATTTTTTGCCACAATCGTAAAGTTGCGACGAAGCGGGAGGTGGAGAAGTATAGCTGCCAGTCGCCGGTCACCTATCGTCATCTATAGGGGTGGTCGACTACTGGGAACTATTTTCACCGGTCGCTCTCGTGGCTTCATAACAAATAAACTAAAGGAAGGTATATAATATGAATGAAGTTGTGAGCGTTTCCGCTCCTATGTCCGGTACGGACAATCTGGTTATGTCGTTTGAAACAGGCAAGCTTGCCCTACAGGCCGATGGGGCGGTAGTTGGCAAGTTGGGAGATACCATGGTGCTTGCTACCGCCACTGCATCGAAATCTCCCAGGGAGGGAGCAGACTTTTTCCCTCTTACTATAGACGTGGAAGAGAGGATGTATGCAGCAGGCAAGATCCCGGGATCTTTCTTTCGTAGGGAGGGAAGGGCATCTGAGCAGGCTATTCTTACCGGTCGTCTTATAGACAGGCCGTTGCGTCCATGTTTTCCTGACGGTTTTCGTAATGATGTGCATGTAGTGGCTACCATACTCGGAGTTGATCTGATAAACCCTCATGATGTGCTTGCCATCAATGCGGCTTCAGCTGCCTTGATGGTCTCCGGCATCCCGTTTGACGGTCCGGTCGGAGCAGTCAGGATTGCCTGGTCTAAAGAAGGGCGGTGGATCCCCCATCCGAGCTATAGCGATGGCGATGACTCATGTCTTGAGATGGTAGTAGCCGGTAGGGCGATTAACGAGAATGATGACAGCGATGTCGCCATCATGATGGTGGAAGCTGGTGGCACCGAGATATCGTTTGAGCACTACGAGAACGGTACGCCAATGGTCACAGAGGAGGTAATTACCCAAGGTCTGGAAGAAGCCAAGAAATGGATTATGGAATCCATCAGGTTACAGCGCCAGCTTGCGGCAAAGGCCTCTCGCGATTCAAACGACACCCATGGGCACTCTTATGAGCTGTTTGAAGAATGCCCGCAAGAGATCAAGGATGTGGTGGAGCAGCATGTCCATGATCGGATGGGTCAGCTGCTTACCGTTGTGGACAAAGCTACCAGAGAGACAGCTTTGGCTGACCTGACTGACGATACCGTAAGCGCCCTGCAAGAGAGGTTTGAAGGCCAGGAGGCTGCTATAAAATCGGCAGTACGTTTGGTCATGAAGAAGATGCTGAGAAAGCGCATTATTGAAGAGGGTGTACGGGTAGACGGTCGTCGCGTAGACGAAGTCAGGCCATTGTATATTGAAGTTGGTCTCATACCGACTGCCCATGGATCCGGTCTATTTCAACGAGGTGAGACGCAGGTATTGAATGTCACTACCCTCGGTATGCCACGTATGAGTCAGTTGCTTGACTCTATCGGCATAGATGACTCAAAGCGATATATGCATCACTATAATATGCCCCCCTATTCGACAGGCGAGGCAGGCTTCATGCGTGGGCCAAAGCGCAGAGAGATCGGCCATGGGTTGCTGGCTGAAAGGGCTCTTGTTCCTGTTATCCCACGCGAGGCAGATTTTCCCTACACTCTGAGACTCGTATCGGAGGCTATATCCTCCAATGGATCCACCTCTATGGCATCTGTCTGTAGTTCTACCCTGTCTTTGATGGATGCCGGTGTGCCCATACGTGCAGCGGTTGGAGGTGTGGCCATGGGGCTCATCCACGAAGGTGATCGTTATGTCACCTTGACCGACATTCTTGGTATGGAGGATGCCCTTGGTGATATGGATTTCAAGGTTACAGGAACCAGAAGGGCAGTGACCGCCCTCCAGCTGGACACCAAGATCAATGGAATTCCGGCAGACGTACTGGGCCAGGCGTTGACGCAGGCCAGAGAGGCCAGGCTGTTTATACTGGATGCCATGGAGGAGATTATTGCCAAGCCCAGGGATCAGGTCAGTATGAATGCGCCGAAGATAGTCTCTTTTGAGATACCTCTGGATAAGATCGGGGAGGTTATAGGACCTAAGGGAAAAACAATCAACACCCTCCAATCCGATACCGGCGCCGACATTACACTGGATGAGGTAGAAGGAATTGCCACAGTGACCATTGGCGCAAAGGAATCCAGCGCAGTAGAGGAAGCCAAGAGACGTATTATGCTTATACTGGATCCACCTAAGCCGGAATTGGGTATGACTTACCCAGGAACCGTGGTAGGAGTAACCAAGTTCGGAGCGTTTATAAATATTTTACCGGCTAGGGACGGATTGCTGCATATCTCCAAGATAGGTAAGGGAAAGCGCATAGACCGGGTGGAAGAGGTTTTGAACGTGGGAGATGTCGTAGATGTAGTGGTAGATGCCATAGATGACGACGGCAAGGTCTCCCTCTCCTACGTTGACACCGGCAGCGCTCATGGCGCTGGTAGCGCCAGTTCGGGTACTGCTGTCGGCAACGGTAGTCGTAGCAGCAACGATAACGATTCAGAGGTAGTCTCTTTTGAAGACGAGTTCGACAGGGAGCTGGAGAGAGAAGTTGGCGATCTCGGGCCGGAGCAGATGGAAGAGCCGAGCAATACCTTTGGAGATCGTCAGCGCTCAGGCTCTCGCCCGCGCACAGACAGGCGCCACAAGAGACACTGAGTTACGGCAGATATTCACAAATGATCCAAACAGCAGCACAAGACTTCGGCCCTGTTCATAATGGCAAGATCCAGGTAAGCAAGGTTATTGATGATTTGCGCTTGGTTACATATGACATGCCGGAAGCCCGTTCGGTTGCGCTTGGAGTGTTTGTAGGTGTCGGTTCCCGTGATGAGGACGGTAGGTTGTCCGGTGCGTCTCACCTGCTGGAGCATCTTGTATTCAAGGGTACTGCCGAGATGACAGCCAGGCAGATAGCTATATCCATGGATTTAATGGGCGGGGAGTCCAATGGCTTTACCTCCAGGGAGTCTACTTATTTTTATGTACGGGTATTGCCGGAAGATCTGGCGGAGGCTGCCGGCATTCTATTTGGGATGTTGAGTATGCCGATCTTGCGGCAGAGCGACCTGGATTCAGAACGCCAGGTGGTGCTGGACGAGATCGCTATGAATATGGACAGCCCACATGACGTCTGCGCCCAGCGTTGTCAAGAGGCCCTCTTTCCGGGTCATCCTCTTGGCAATGAGGTATCCGGTACGGCAGGTAGTGTCGAAGCTATAGATGCAGAGATGCTAAGGGATTGGTTTGATTCATATTACAGGTGCTCAAACATCATCATAGCAGCAGCCGGAGCACTGGATCATGAACAGCTAGCGCCACTCGTGGAGAGGTGGTTTGGTCATCGTGAGGGAGGTAAGAGTCCTCAGCGTACGCCTCCCTCCAAAGATCAGATCCCTCTGGTAGTAACTAGGAGAGATACCGAACAGGCCAGCATGGAGATAACTTTCAGAGGATTTTCTCGTCACGATAAAGATCGTTGGAGCGCCGAGGTACTGGACCAGATTGTCGGAGGGTCGATGTCGTCACGGTTATTTCAGGAGATAAGGGAGCAGAGAGGTCTCGCCTATTCTGTATGGAGTGATGCAAACAGATATGATGATACCGGTTCATTTTCCATAAGCGCCGGATGTGCACCCAGTAACCTTATGGAGGTGTTGAACCTTTCCGGTGCCATATTAGCGGATGTCGCCACCAATGGAGTAACCGATGAAGAGATAAACTTGGCCAAAAAGCACCTAAGGTCGGGATTACTGCTATCCCAGGAGCATTCAGTTTCACGCATGGCTGCTATAGGATCTTCGCTATTGCACTATGGAAGAGTTATAGAGATTGATGAGATACTATCCAATGTAGATGCGGTAAGCGCGGATGATGTTGCGAGAGTGGCTTCCGTGCTGTCGTCATCTCCCATGACTCTTTCAGTAGTTGGGCCATTTGATGAGGATGCCCTCTCCGGCTGGTCTGGTGGTGATTTATATGGAGCGTTGTCTTAGTGTAGCGTCTCGCAAATAATCATGCGCTCTCATCGGCCAGATGACGCCTCCGGCTGCGTTGTCGTCCTCAACGTAGTCCCTGCTACGCCTATGTCCTTCGCCTTGCCGGATGACGCCCCTGACCAGGTGAATACCATCACACTATTTACGAGACGCTACACTAGTGTAGCGTCGCAGGTCTATGGATTTTGCCACATTGAGCGCATCAGCAGGTAAACATCTGTAAGCGATGTGGTAGTTGTCGTCGGCAGAGGTTGTATAGATCCAAGCTGGCTTGCCCCGAGCATTATTTGTGCTATCTTCTCGACCAGAATAGTCACTTCCATGGCATGATCCGGAGACTTACCCACTGCTACCATGCCGTGATTGGCAAGCAGGGCGGCAGTTCTGCCCTCCAGGGCGGCTACTGCGTTGGCCGCCATCTCCGGTGTGCCGCTCATTGCGTATGCGGATACCTGTATGTCTCCTCCAAGATAGATTATTGCTTCGTCCATCCACGCAGGTATGGGCTTGCCGGCCAGGGCAAACATGCTTGCATGTATGGGGTGGGAATGAATGACTGCCTTAACGTCGGGGAATTGCCCGTAACAATCCAGGTGGAGCAGCTTTTCAGATGAGGGGGATTGCGTGCCGTCGAGTACACCCCCATTCATGTCCATTATGACAAGATCTTCAATGGTCATATCTTCGTATGGAACGGAAGAGGGAGTAATGCATATATTGCCATCGTCTAGGCGAGCGGAAACATTTCCCTGAGTGCCCTCCACTAGTCCCTTGGCATACATTCTCTTTGCTGAAACCAGCACCTGCCGCCGAACGGTATCACTATCAATGTGTGTTGGCTGGTTATTGTCCTCCGGCTGGGTTATCTCCATGCCATAGAGGTTAACATAGCTGTTCTGCCGCTTGCCGCCACCTTCCTACTTTTGGTTTGACCGCACTGGCCACAGACATAGCGGCCATCACCCGGCTGCCATCCAGCTTTGCCGCACCGCACCGCCGCCCCTCATCTGCCACCCGCTCCCGCCGACCCCACTACGAGCACAACTGTTGTCCTGCACTGCCTCCCGCTCCCGCCACCGCCCCTCATCTGCCACCCGCTCCCGCGGTGCCGGATACCCGTCCGTCCTACTTATAAACCAATATCTAACGTTAACGTTAGGATTCCATATATACTAAGATATTAGGATAGTGTTTAGTGAGCGTGATTTGGAGTGATCCGAAGTTATTCTCACTGTACAGTTGGCTAAATTGCGGAGATGAGTGATGAAGTTGCATTATGGAGACGAGTAGATGGTAGACAACACACAAGAGGCAGGCCACCGAGACAACCAGGACGACCGATATAAGGGAAAGTGGCTGGCGCTGTCAAACACTACACTTGGTATGCTCATGGTGGTTATCAATTCCACCATAATACTTATATCGTTGCCTGATATATTTAGGGGGATCCATCTTAATCCACTCCTTCCGAGTAACACTGATTACTTTCTCTGGCTCTTGATGGGCTATATGGTCGCTACTGCCGTTCTGGTGGTGAGCTTTGGCAGACTTGGTGATATGTATGGTCGTGTAAAGATGTATAACCTTGGGTTCGTCATATTCACCATATTCTCCATCATGCTTTCTATTAGCTGGATGCAGGGTCCGGCAGGTGCCATGTGGTTGATCTCTATGCGTATCCTACAGGGTGTCGGTGGTGCATTGATATTTGCAAACTCGGCTGCCATATTGACAGATGCTTTCCCCCAGCATCAGAGGGGACTGGCTCTCGGTGTCAATCAAGTGGCTGCCATTGGTGGATCGTTTTTGGGGTTGATTATAGGCGGGCTGCTGGGGCCTGTCGAATGGCATCTGGTGTTTGTCGTATCGGCTCCTATAGGGATATTCGGTACTATATGGTCGTACTTCAACCTTCATGAGCATGGGGTGCGCCAGGCATCCAGGATAGACTGGTGGGGCAACATCACCTTCGCTATTGGCCTTATATCTTTGTTGGTTGGCATAACTTATGGTATCGAACCCTACGGTGGCCATGTGATGGGATGGACAAATCCATCCGTTATAGGTGAAATAGCAGGCGGGATAGTAATACTGATTCTGTTTGCCTATGTGGAAACCAAGGTTGAGAATCCCATGTTCAGGCTACCACTCTTCCGGATACGTGCATTTACTGCAGGAAACCTGGCCGGACTGTTGGCAGCCCTTGGAAGAGGAGGGATGATGTTCATTCTGATTATCTGGTTGCAGGGTATCTGGCTTCCTCAACACGGGTATAATTTCTCGGTCACTCCGTTATGGGCAGGCATTTATATGGTTCCTCTTACGGTAGGTTTCCTCGTTGCAGGCCCAATATCGGGATTTCTGAGTGACCATTTCGGGGCAAGGCCATTTGCTACCGCTGGAATGCTTGCAGCTGCACTGAGCTTTGCTCTTTTGGAGCTGTTGCCTGCAAACTTTGGCTATATATGGTTTGCGCTGTTGCTTCTTTTGAATGGATTGGCTATGGGTCTTTTCGCCTCTCCAAACAGGGCAGGGATCATGAACAGCCTTCCTGCTCACCAACGTGGGGCCGGCTCCGGCATGACTGCAACCTTTCAGAACTCGGCCATGGTGCTCTCTATAGGGATCTTCTTCACTTTGATCATTTTTGGGCTCACTTCCAGTTTGCCTCATGCTCTCTATCATGGGCTTGTATCGCAGGGGGTTCCGAGTGCGGCTGCATCCAAAGTAGCGCACTTGCCACCCACCGGAGCGCTCTTTGGAGCTTTTTTGGGATATGACCCCGTAAAGACGCTTCTTGGCGCCCAGGTGCTGTCACATCTTCCGGCTGCCAAAGTGGCCTATCTGACCGGAAGGAGTTTCTTCCCGAAGCTGATATCACATCCATTTATGAAGGGGCTTGGCGAGGCGTTTGATTTTTCTGTCGTTGCCTGCTTGGTTGCTGCAGTGGCGTCATGGATGCGAGGCAAGAAGTATTACCATGTAGACACTGTTGAGGATGACACGCCTATCGACGCAGATGTGTTGTCGGATACTCCGGAATATATGGCTGATCATTCATTGGCCGGTTCCCGGACCACCGGGGCCGCTTCCAAGTGACCGTTGAGCTGCCAGTGCAGTGTCTCGCAAATAATTATGCGCTCTCACTGCGCAAACGTCCGGTGGACGGTTGCGTATACATCCGGCTGCGTTGTCGTCCTCAACGTAGTCCCTGCTACGCCTATGTCCTTCGCCTTGCCGGCTGATGCCCCTGACCAGGTGAATACCATCACACTATTTACGAGACACTGCACTAGACTACCCTAGATGACATTTCCTGTAACGCAGAATGAAACTATATTTGGATGCCCGATCGGTTAGACTATCCTCCATGATGTCCTCCCTCACCAACATTTTACGCGGATCAACGGCCAGCCCTAAGAGTGGCAGTCGTGGCGATCATCCTGAGTTGGCTCTCATGGTGGTGATGACCGGTGTCCTAATTACGGCTGTAGATACAACCATCGTTGTGCTGGCTCTACCTGAAATTGAAAGAGCCTTGCATATTAGTCTCTCTGATGTCATCTGGGTGATTATAGGCTACTTACTGGTGATCACAATACTGGCTATGCAGGTCGGAAGACTTGGGGATATGTTTGGCCGTGTAAAGATGTATGAGATCGGGTTTCTCATATTCGTAATAGGATCATTTCTATGTGCGTTGTCATTCAACGAAGCTTCTATTATCGGTTTTCGGGTGCTCCAGGGCATAGGAGGTGCATTTATACAGGCAAACAGTGGGGCAGTGGTAGCAGATACTTTTTCTCCCGAGAAGAGGGGGCGCGCTTATGGCTACATAGCCGTGGGGTGGAGCGTAGGGGCAGTACTCGGTATCGTATTGGGTGGTCTTATTATTACATATATCTCATGGCGCTGGATTTTCTGGATAAACGTTCCTATAGGTATATTGGCGCTGGCTGCAGCGGGGCGTGTATTGATAGAAAAGACGGAGAGAACCAGCAGAAGGATCGATTGGGTGGGAATGATCCTACTTGCGGGAGGACTATTCAGCCTACTTTGGGGAATGACCAAGCTGACTAGCGAATCTTTTAATCTGGCTATCGGTATATTTTTTGTGGTGGGTCTGGCATTGCTTGTTGTATTTATGGTGTCGCAGGCTCACGTAAATGATCCCGTAGTTAAGTTGACTATTTTCAAAATACCGACCATGACCCCTTCTCTCTTTGCTGCCCTTATTCAAGCTGCCGGCAATTATGCCGTATTATTCCTGCTTATCATGTACTTGCAGGGTGTTAGGGGACTGAGTCCCTTGGATGCCTCGCTCTTGCTTGTTCCGGGCTATGTCCTTGGGGGGCTTATCGGACCCTTTGCCGGTAAGTTGGCCGATAAGACCAGTCCGGTCTTTCCGGCTACTGCAGGGTTGGCAATACAGGTGGTGGCCCTTATCCTCTATGCCCATTTGGGCACGGATGTGGGTCTGTGGATGGTGGTACTATCCAGCATGATAAACGGCATAGGTGGTTCAACGTTCTTCCCCGGCAACAACTCGGCAGTGATGAAAGCCTCTACGCCGGAGGTGTTCGGCATATCTTCAGGGATGCTGAGGACTTTCTCCAACGTAGGAATGGTGTTTTCTTTTGCAATGGCTATTCTGGTAGCGGCAAGAACTATTCCGAGGAAGCTTGCGTTCGCTATTTTCGTGGGTACTACCCACCTGGCCAGGTCGGCAAAAGGACCGTTCAATAACGGCATACATTCTGCGTTTTATGCTTCCGCCGTACTTATGGTCTTTGCAGCCCTTCTATCTGCTTCCAGGATATTCTCCCATCATCATATCAAGGCTTCTTCTATGGGTGTCCATGATGATGGAGATTCCAGCGATGAAATGGAAGTTGTCCAGCCTTAATCTTTTATTTGCGCTCCCACCTGAAAAACCGCAGGCTCAGTATGGTTCCCACGGCTATCCAGCCAAGCATTATCAAAAGGTCGCCAGTTCTAAATGCCGGTGCCGCCACCGAAGGGTCGAAAGCAGCTTCAAGCGAACGGGCGAATGGCTCCAGCGGAAAGGCGCGAGCCAGATCCTGGAGCCAGCCCGGTTCTGCCTGGGAGGGGTAGAATACTCCCGATATAAAGCTCAATACGATATAGGGTAACGTGACGATAGGTGAGCCGCCTTCAGCGCGATTGACCACAGCTGACATTGCAATGCCGAGGATACTCCAGCAGGCTGAACCTACCAGTAGATCGACAACCAGTGCCGGCAGGGTGGACATCCGTATCTGGACACTGTAGGCAAACCGGCCGACTGCAAGCACAACTACTACCATGAGTAGCGAGTTCAGCAAGGTGGCGCCAACTTTCCCGGCAAAGAACATCCATGGCGGAAGCGGTGTGCCCTTAATGCGTTTTAGTATCCCCTGGTCGCGCTGAACGGCAATGCTTAGAGCAAGATTTGAATATGTGGTAGACACAAGAGAGAAAGCGAGGATGCCTGGAACAAAGAAGGTGTCAAAGTTCATATTGCCCAGTATCTTTAGATGTACTCCTCTGTTGCTAGCGCCGAGGAATACCAGGAAGGCTACCGGCAGTATGAAGGTAAACAGAATAGCCCTCCGATTACGCCAAAGGATCTTTTGCTCGCTTGCGGTCTGTATGGCAAGCAACTTCATGTCATTGTTCATTTGCTTTCCTCGGTTAGCTCAAGATAGACATCTTCCAAGGTGGCCCGGCTGACGGTCAGCCCACCGAGCTCAATACCCCTACTTACCGACCAACTGGTTAGCACATGCAGGGCAAGGTCGGGTCTGGAGGTATGGATGGTAACGGATTCTCCTTCGATTGCAATATCGGCATCAAGATGCTCTATTCCGGAAAGTGGCGGCAGCTCATGAAGCAATATGTTTGGAGGCAGAAGAAAACGTATCGTACTGGTCGTGGTATCGCGTCCGCCAATCCTGTCAGGCGTATCCAGAGCCACTATCTGTCCAGCGGCTATTACTGCTACTCGGTCTGCCAGTGCCTGGGCTTCATCCATGTAATGCGTGGTCAGGAATATAGTCTTGCCGAGTGACCGTAATCCCTCTATGGTATGCCAGGCATTTCTCCGTGCGGCAGGATCAAAGCCGGTAGTAGGTTCATCCAAGAACACTAGTTCAGGGTCCCCGGCCAATGCCAATGCCAGATCCAGCCGTCTACGCTGCCCGCCGGAGAGCGCCTCTACTCGTATATCTGCAGAGCCGGAGAGCTCAACCATCTCTATCAATTCAATTGTTGAACGTGGGTTGCTGTAATAGCTGCGGTAGAGGTCAAGTGCTTCTCTTACGCTGAACTGGAGCTGGATCCCGCTCTCCTGCAACATTATTCCGATATGTTCTCGAAATGCACGCCCACCATTTTCCGGATCGTACCCAAGTACCGATACGGTTCCCGAGTCACGCTTACGGTAGCCTTCAAGAATCTCTACGGTTGTTGTCTTTCCGGCACCGTTAGGCCCCAAAAAGCAGAATACCTCACCAGCTTTTACTGTCAGGTCGATTCCGTTTACTGCTTTTAGATCTCCGTAGGATTTCACTAGATCTTTTATCTCTATAGCATCCATCGGGCTATTGTATCATTGCACTGCTCATGGCAGAAACACGGATAGGGCAGTTAAACAGGTAATTTATAAAAGTTGTAAAATCTGATTGACTTAGTCTGGTTTTATGCTATTATGGTTACATGACCATCGTAAAAGACACAACCGATATAATCGATACAGCGGAAGTCGCGAAAGTATCTGGCGCCTCTGTAGGGTACGATGAATCTCTATATGCCAGAAAGCTACCCGCCGAACTCTTTCGTGATATAGATCGTTACGAGGTATTGCTGGATGCCAGGGAAGCCGGGGAGGCAGACGAAGACTGTTTTAAGATAATGCGGCTGAACAACGGTATCTACGGTCAGCGACAGGGAGAGGACAAGATGATGGTGCGCGTCAAGTTGCCTCACGGTTCTGTCCTGCCCGGACAGCTTGAATTGCTTGGTGATGTTGCCGAAGAGTACTCCAGAGGTTGGGGCCACATCACCACCAGGCAGAATATCCAGTTTCACTTTGTTCCGCTGAAGCGTACCCCAGAATTGTTGCGGAAACTTGCCAATGCAGGGCTCACCACCAGGGAGGCATGTGGGGATACGGTAAGAAACATTACGGGATGCCATCTTGCGGGGGCATGCCCTTACGAGGTTCTCGATATAAGCCCATGGGCAGAGGCTGCATTCCGCCATTTTCTGAGGCACCCCTATGCGCAACGGCTGCCCAGAAAGTTCAAGATCAATTTCTCCGGATGTGCTACCGACTGCGGACAGGCGGCGTTTAACGACATAGGAGTGATTGCAGTATCTCGCCCGATGGCGGACGGGATGGTCGAGCCGGGATTCAAAGTGCTTATTGGCGGCGGCCTTTCAGCCAACCCTCATCCCGCACAGGCTCTGGAGGAGTTTACCCCTCGCGAATTGCTCATACCTACGATGGAAGCGATTTTAAGGACGTTCGATCATTATGGAAACCGGGACAATAAACTGAGAGCCAGGCTCAAGTGGCTGGTTGACACCATGGGTATAGACGAGCTGAGGGAGCGAATCCTAAAGGAGAGGAAGCTGCTCGTGGCCTCAGTTACTTACGTGGATGGTCTGCCGGATGTAGTGAGGGAACTCGGAGATGCACCTGCCGGGCTTGCCGATGGTGTGACCCCTACAGCTGTAGGCGATCTGAGCAGGGGAACTCGCGTGGAACTTGGTGGTAGACGGACTGCATTTGAGCGCTGGGAGAAGGCAAATGTGGTTCGCGGGGTGAATAACAACACGGTATCAGCTTATGCCTGGGCTCGTCTTGGAGATATCACCTCCGAGCAGTTCAGAAAGCTGGCGGCATTGCAGAGGGAACTTGGGGCCGATGTGCGGGTGACCAATAGGCAGAACCTCGTATTTCGTGGGCTTGAAGAAGGGCAGTTGCGTATGGTGTTCGAGCGACTTGCTGCTATAGATATGGCTGAGCCTGGGGCAGAGCTCGCCCGTGATGTGGTGTCATGCCCTGGGGCGGATACGTGCAACCTTGCGGTGACGCAGAGTAGGGGGTTGGCAGGCGCGATAGGAGAGGCGCTGGAATCAGCCGGTCTGGGTGATGTGGACGGTGTGCGCATAAATATATCCGGATGCACTCATTCCTGCGGTCAGCACCATATTGCAGATATTGGGTTTTTTGGAGCAGAGCGCCGTGCTCATGGTAAGTCAGCTCCCGGCTACCAGATGCTTCTGGGCGGTCATCTTGGGGACATGCAGATTGAATTTGCAGCAAAAGCCCTGAGACTACCGGCAAAGCGGGCTGCCGATGCAGTGGTGAATATTGTCGGCAGGTACGCTGAGGAACGTAGTGCCGGGCAGTCTTTTGCGGGTTGGCTTGAGCAGGCTGGTGGCGCCAAGGCTGTCGCGGAGTCACTCAAGTACCTTGACGAGTTCCCCGACCCGGAAGAGGCTCCCGAGTATTACATCGACTACGATGAGACCGGCCCATTCAGCGGAGAGGTGGGCATAGGAGAGTGTGTGGGAGTATAAAGGCGTTATCGCGTTTGGTCGGTGACGTTGCATGCAACCCGGTGCGTCATCTTGGCAACGGAGTTGGCTTGTGCGTCGTTGCCATGGAAGGTATAGGTGTTGTGCCTGCGCTTTCCCGTCAACCAGGCAAATACTGCACCTATCCCCAATAGTGACAGTACGACTATATCTATTTGAGATCCTATAGCTTTTGGTGCATAGAAGAAAAATGCCACCAGCAAAAAGCCCATTATGATAGAGGATGATATTGACGCTACCAGCAGCCATTTGTGTTGATGGGAGAATATCTGTACATCCGGCAGGCGACGGTGCCCTACGGTGAGAAATACCACTGCGGTAAGTGAATCTAGGAAGAACTCCGCCAGCAGGAAGAATCCAGCTGATGACAGTACCAGTGTGAAGAAAGCGCTTAGGGAAGAGATGAATAGCTGCATTGCCACCACCGCTACTACTGCAGCAAAGACAATCAATGTCGCAGCATATGGAACTTGGTGACTATTGGTCCTACCAAACGTCTTGGGTATGAGGTTTTCCCTTCCCATCGCATAGAGGGCACGGGTAAGTATATACGTGGTGAGCCAGAGGCCGCCTGCCGTCGACAGCAGTATAGGAATCAGGATGACCCACGACTGTCCCGGTATTATCCTTGCTGCCCATAGTGCAAGTGGATCACTGGATCCGGCGAGTGTATGCATGGGTGTCTCTGCAAACATCAGTGGATAGAGGATTACGTAAAATGCCAGCGCCAGAAAGGCACCTATGATACCGCTCTTCCCAGGATCTCGTCGCGGCCGTTGCGACTCTTCGGAGGCGTAAGAATCAATTTCCCATCCATCCAGGATCGTGGCGGCGATTACGGCAGCTATCATCATCCCCCCGATCGGCAGCGGCCCAAAGTGCACAGGGACTGCGGCGCTATGAATCTTAATAAGACCAATGACCCCAAAAGAGACCAGGGAGATCATTTCTACTACGAAGAATATTTTGGTTATTATTGCAGTCGGTCTGGCTCCCAGTAATAAGGGAACGGCAGCGAAGCAGATCCAAAATATAGCTATACTCATAGTCAGTACGGCAGGGGCATGATAACCGGGCGCCACCAGAGACAGAGTGTATTGTGCAGCCGGAATGGCTATTGGCGGTATGGATGTGAAGTAAGCGAGGATCAGTATCCATGCCTGGTAGCGCGAGACAGTACGCCCTATTACGCGGGCAGACCAATGATAAGAAGCCCCGGAGTGCGGAAAGTGGCGGTTCAGCATCCTGAAGACAAAGCTCGATATTATGAACGGTATTGCAAGTATTATTATGGCGGGAAGTGACCACCATCCAGCCACTGCAGCAAGTACACCTCCTGTAGCGGCAACAGAGAAGATTGGCCCTACGCTGGAAACGGAGAGCGGGAAGAGGTCGGCCAAACTGAATACCTGCCGTAACCCATGTTTCTGGTGCGCAACACTGTTGCCTGCGCTCTCCTCGTTCATATCTAAAGTTTATCAGCGACAGAGAACCGGCTCATCACTTATGTAACCGTTTTTGCGCTTGATGTAGAAGAACAACTTCCGCTTTCCAAGAGAACAGGACGCTACCGAGGCATCTATCAGTCTGTGAGTACGATGGAGCCCGCGTCATTTAGTTCGGCGCGCCGGCCGCATCCCTCATTGTTCTCAATTTCGGTAAGGGTACCCTGATCGTGTATGTTTGCCCATCCTCTACCACCCTCACCATTGAGATATGAGGAAATCCCAAGCTCCGGAGAGCCGTCACGGTTATGCCAGACTGTATATGTTTCTATGGTAATATCATGGTGCCCTGGAGAGGCCGGAGGTCTTTGAGGCAATTTATTTATGTCTTCCTGAGGGTTGGCGTATTGGAAGCCATTTTGTGGTGGATCGGACGACCATATCCCCAACGAATGCTTGGTTACGTACCAGCCAAGCCCTGTGGTCATTCCCCATTTATGCGTGTTGCCCCGCAACAGATGATGTATAGCTGAGATTGAATGCGATACGTAGTTGTTGCCAGGTCCCCCCGCAAAGCTCAACCCTCCTGTGACAGATAATGGGCGGTGAGGGTCGTCTATAGGCAGCCCCAGTGCATCTGCTGCTATCTGGACGGCTGACGGGAAGCAGGAGTACAGATCCACGAACTCTATATCGTCGATTGACTTACCGGCCAACTCGAGAGCAGACTGGCCTGCAATCCTAATTGCCGGAGAGCTATGGAGATCCCATCGATGTGACATGAACCAATGATCGTCGGCATCTGCACCCGATACCAGGAACATGAGATTGTCTGAGGGTATACCAGCCCTCTGCGCGGTGTCATACGAGCACATTATAAATGCAGCTCCCTGGTCTACCTGCATATTGGCGTTTAGGAGCTTTGTGTAGGGGAAGCACACCATTCTGTTCGTTTCACTTACCTGGTAGATTTCTTCTGGGGTTTTAGCTTGCGGATGCCAGGCGTATGGGTTATTTTCTGCGACTTTTGATAATGATGACCACAGCGTCCCTATCTTGATACGATGTTCATCCAGTGTCCATCCGTTTGCATAGCGTATGGCATTTTCGAATAACGGAAATACTTTTGCCGGACGATCGAGTCCTACCTCCGATTCTATTGTTGTGGTGGGTTCTTTGTTTACTCCGAGCGTAAGGGGTGTCGGCGTATCCTCCGGCTGTACTGTCCAGGGAAGTGCAGGATGGGTAGGATCCTTACGTGCTGCCCGGCGAGTATAGACACAGTCGGCGCCCGTAACCAGCACTACATCCAGGCGGCCATCCTGTATGGCTCTTGCAGCATAGCTTGCAATCAACTGCGGATTGTTTCCTCCGGTGGTTGTAGCAGCCAGTGTTTTGGGTTCAATTGACAGTTTTTGAGCTACCAGTAGGGCGGGATTGGAGTATTGCCATGCCAGTGACTGAATAGAGCATAATAGAGATGCCTGTTCCAGTAGCCTGCGGCCAGCCTTGTTGCTCCCACAGTCATCTGCCGCCAGATCCAAAACTCTGGTCATTATCTCTACCGGCTCATCACGCTCCGTTAGGGATATATCGGGGTCGCGCTGGTTGGTCAGTTGTGCCGAACCTACAAGGACCGGTATATTGGGAGGGATTGTCACGGTAAAAATATTAGTCTGTTTGCTGTGTCAGTTCCAATTTACCTTTATTTACGGTTGGCGCGCACTCTATCGTTGCTCCGCACGCCCACCCTCGTGACATCTCTTACCCTACCCGACCACTTGCACTACCAAGTACCACCACCACCAGTGCAGCCGGGTGATGACCGCATACATCTATGGCTGGCATAGTCAAACCCAGAAGAAAAAATACGCAACCAGCCACCCCGCCCCATATCGCCATCACTGTTAGATGCGCGCGCCCCACCTCCGTCACACCTCTTACCCTACCCTCCTCCTATCCACGGTTGGCGCGCACCCCACCTCAGGTCTGGTAATATGATTACGTGAAGATTGCTGCAGGATGTGACCACGCTGGATTTGAACTAAAGAGCCTACTTGTAAAGCATTTGTTGGATAGCGGGTATCAGGTAGATGATGTCGGTACGTATAGCGATGCAAGTGTGGATTATCCGGTATATGGTGCAGCGGTAGGCAGGGCAGTCGCCAGGGGAGATGCAGACTTGGGGTTATGCGTGTGCGGTACCGGCATGGGTATAGCTATGGCTGCAAACAAGATTCCCGGAGTGCGTGCCGCGGTTGCACACGATGTAACTACGGCTCGTCTTGCGCGCCAGCATAATGAATCAAATGTGATCTGTTTTGGTGGCAGGATAATAGGTTATGAAGTAGCACTGGAGGCATTGGATGTCTTTTTGAATGCGAGGCCACTCGGAGAGCGCCATCACAGGAGGGTGGAGGAACTGGAAAAGTTACAGGAATTGTGGCCTGTTGCCGGTTGGGTACCAAGTGATACCGAGTTGGAGACCCTATTGTGGCAGGAAGCAAACAGGCAATCATCCACGATTCAGTTGATCGCTTCGGAGAACTTCACTTCACCTGCAGTACTTGCTGCCAGCGGGTCAGTTCTGACCAACAAGTATGCCGAGGGGTATCCCCATAAGCGCTATTATGGAGGAAATTACTTTATAGATGAAGTGGAGGACCTGGCCAGAGAGAGGCTAAAGGCGTTGTTCGGCGCCGAACACGCCAACGTACAACCCCACTCAGGTGCTAGCGCCAATCTTGCTGCCTACGAAGCTCTATTGGATCATGGAGATACCATTATGGCGATGTCGCTGGATCAAGGTGGCCACTTAACCCACGGCGCAAAAGCCAGCATCACTTCCCACGTATGGAGGTTTGTTCCTTATGGTCTTACTCCCGCTTCGGATGACACGAGTAAGCCCGGCGAGATAATTGATCTTGATGCGCTGGACGAGCTGGCTCAAAAAGAGCGCCCACGGCTTATCGTCGTTGGTACCACAGCCTATACTCGCCTTATAGAGCCTCAACCCTTTAGGGAGATTGCTGATCGTGTAGGCGCCTATCTTATGTTTGATATTGCTCACCCTGCCGGTCTTATAGCAGGTGGAGCACACCCCAGCCCGGTTCCTTTCGCTGACGTTGTAACACTTACCACTCATAAGACCCTGCGTGGTCCCAGGGGAGGGGCTATCCTGTGTAAATCTGAGTATGCCGGAGCCATAGACAAAGCTATCTTCCCCGGATTGCAGGGTGGCCCACTGGAACACACCATTGCCGCAAAGGCAGTGGCGTTCAGGGAAGCATCTCTCCCCACCTTTCGTGACTATGCTCACAAGGTAGTCAACAACGCCAAGGCACTGGCTGGCGCCATGGATGCTGAGGGATTCAGGCTCGTCTCAGGAGGCACGGACAATCATCAGGTGTTGGTAGATTTAAGGACATTCGACTCTGAACTTACCGGTAAGGAGGCTCAAGACGTATTGGATAGTGCCGGGATCACCTTGAATCGCAACCAGATTCCCGGTGACCCAAGGCCACCGTTCGTTACATCCGGGTTACGCCTTGGTACACCCGCAGAGACAACGGCAGGCATGGGGGTAAATGAGATGCAGCAGATAGCGCAGTTTATAAAAAGGGCGCTGAAGGGAAGGCATGACAGGGAAGAGATAGCCAAAGTACGTGATGATGTCAGAGAGCTATGTAACTTATTTCCACCATATCCCTTCGTTCCCAAAACGGTGGACTGACCATGCCCTCACTGGGCGACTATGGCATTGTTGCAGGTGTAGCTGCACTTGTAACGTTTCTTGTTTCATTTCCTGTTCGCAGGATTGCCCTGCGTCTTAAATTCGTAGCAATTCCGGATAGCCGCAGTATCCATGAAAAGCTAACTCCCTATGGCGGGGGCATATCCATGACGCTGGCGGTTTTAGTCGCCATCGGCGTGGCATCACTACTTTCAGGCATTCATCCCGTGTTCAGCGGATCATCGGAATCTTACGGTGTCATTCTTGGCGTGCTGGTAATCTTTGCAGTTGGGTTGGTGGATGATATTCGTGAAGTATCCGCGCCGGCAAAAGTAGCTGGAGAGGTGTTGGCTGCCACGGCGTTGTATTTTTTGGGTGTAACCATGTATCAATTCAAGATACCTTTTGCTGGATTCGTGGTTCTTTCCCCTACTATCATCCCGTTGCTTGTTTCCCTGTGGGTAGTCGGTATGACCAATGCTATTAATTTGGTCGACGGTCTGGACGGCTTGGCCGCAGGAATAGTCGCCATAGCTTCCGGGGCTCTTGCCATCTATGGCATTAGACTTGAATCACTCGGACTGCTCCCGTCATCGAATATAGGCCCGTTGATCGCAGTAATTACCTTTGGGGCATGTATAGGATTTCTTCCGCACAACTTTAATCCTGCAAGGATGTTTATGGGGGACTCCGGTTCACTGGTCCTGGGTCTGCTCATGGCTGCCTCTACTATTGTGATAGGAGGACGTGCTCCGGAGGTGTCGGGAACGACTTATTTTTTCTTTGCCCCATTGTTCCTGCCTCTGTTTATCCTGGGTGTGCCTATAGCTGACATGGCCTTTGCGTTTGTCCGTCGTACTGCGCGAGGACAGAGCTTTCATACTCCCGACAAGGATCATCTTCACCATAGGCTTTTACGGCTTGGTCACGGTCATCGTCGCAGTGTGATCATACTATGGTTGTGGACTGCGTTGCTGTCGGCCGTTGTGTTGTTCCCGCTATTTACCAAATCCGGAAGTTCCTTTATACCGCTTGTAGCGGCTGGATTTGGCCTGCTGCTGTATACCCTTTTTCACCCAAGACTTAAAGACACAGAAGGTGGGCAAGGTGTTCCTGAAGCTGTTGTTGAGGTCTCTACTGCCGTTTCTGGTACTCCCTCATCCGCACCTGCCCATACTCCCTCTACCTCTACCGCCTCTGTCCCCACTGAGTCCACCACCTCTGTCGCTCCTACCGGCGATCATACTCTGTCTACCCTGGCGAGGGTACTCCCACCTTCAGGTGGAGGCAGTTCACGGGCATCGGGCGAATGATAGATAATGGTGACGAGCAGCACGATAGGTACGATCACGGCGCCGACGAAGATAACACCAGTAACGATGGCAACGCCACGAATGGTGACAAAATATCACCGGGGCTGGGTGACTTTCTAGCGGTGGGGGTAGCCAGTGGCATATCTGTCGGTGGTGGGCTGATCCTGGGCATGTTCTTGGACTCCCGTTTCCATACCGACCCATACCTTACATTTTCTGGGCTAGGATTGGGCATTGTGCTTGCCGGTGGGGTAATATTCAGCGAGGTGAAGAAGTACTTATGATGGAAGTATTATCAAGTTTGGCTCTGGCGGACGTAGCACGTATAGCCAGGAGGACAGCACTCACGGCTTTAATAGTGGGTGTAGTGGCTTTAGTCGTGCTCGGTATAATGGGGATGTTCTTAGCCGGCGTAGGAGGATGTCTTGGTATCATGGCTGCTATGATCAACTTCAGAATGGTAGTGAAGTCTGCCGGTCAAGCTGCAGAGAGGATGGAGCCCGGACGTAAGGCGATGCACTTTAATACTCTGCTTCGTATGGGTGTGTTGAGCGTAATAGGGATAGGGCTCTTGATTGTTGTTCCTGAGCTGGGTGTGGGGATGCTTGTAGGTCTTGCGGTATTCCAGGTAATGTTACTTGCGAGCTTGGCTTCTGTCTTGTTCGCTGAACTACGGTCTAATGGAGGTACGAATTGAATCCGGTAATTCTGGCTGTCAATATTCATGTAGGTCAATATGTGCAAAGAAAATTTGCCGGCCTGACCTTGAATGTGGATACATTATGGGCATCTGCTATAGCGATAGCTATAGTGCTTATACTTGGTATAGCGGTAAGGATGAAGGCTACCAGCGGCGTGCCCGGCAGGTTGCAGGTAATGTGGGAACTCATTATAGACGCTGTTTCCAGGCAGGTGGAATCTACGATAGGCCCGAGGGGAGCACGGATAGTTCCGTTGGCAATCTGCCTATTTTTCATTATCCTGATTTCCAACTGGGTAGAATTGCTGCCCAATATAACTCACCCAGCGCTCTTTCCGGCTCCTACCGCAGACGTGAATACTACGATGGGTTATGCCTTTTTAGTAATAATTCTTGTGCATATTGCATCGATTAGAGAGAAGGGCATAGGTGGGTACATAGGTCACTACTTCAAGCCATACGTGTTTTTGTTCCCTGTAAACGTCATTGAAGAGGTTGCCAAACCATTTACTCTTGCTCTCAGGTTGTTTGGCAATATGTTTGCAGGTGGTCTTATGTTGGCGTTGATTGCAGCCCTGCCGTGGCTTTATGTCTCTACTCCATTAGCCACTGTATGGAAACTATTCGATATGGGTATAGGCGCCATACAGGCGTTCATTTTTGCTCTGCTTACCATCTTGTATTTTGAGATGGGCATGGGTAACGCACACTGAGTGCAGCACTGCTGCTGAACCCACCTCTGATACCAAAAATATTTCATCATACGACTTGACATTCTTATTGACTTGCTATACAATAAGGATATAGAGACCTGATGGATAGGTCTCACCGAAGATCAGGTAGGGAACATGAATAATACATCTATAAACGATACAAGTACAAAACAAAGCAGTACATCTGAGTTTGCTAAACAGGGCACTGGACCACGCTTCTTGATTATAGGAGCAGGTATGGCTGGCATATTGGCTGCTATAAAGCTTCAGGAGGCCGGCTATACCAATATGTGCGTATATGAAAAAGCCAGCGAGCTGGGAGGTACTTGGAGAGAGAATACCTATCCAGGAGTGGCATGTGACGTTCCTTCGCAGCTTTACAGCTATTCGTTTGCCCCGAATCCCGAGTGGTCTCATTTCTTTTCGCCCGGCAACGAGATAGAGGCTTATCTAAAAGACGTAGCCGCGCGGTTTGATGTCATGAAGTATATTCAATTCAATGCGGAGGTCACCAGGTTAGAGTACAAAGAGGGTCGCTGGCATTTGCAGGCAGAAGGAGGCAAACAAGATATAGGCGATTTTATCATTGCCGCTACAGGAGTACTGCACCACCCATCGTATCCAGATATAAAGGGCATGGATGATTTCGAGGGAACATCATTTCACAGCGCCAGATGGGACGACACTATATCCCTTGAGGATAAGCGTATAGGAATAATAGGTACAGGTTCGACGGCGGTACAGATTGTGTCTGCACTTGGGGGGAAGGTAAAAGAACTGAATGTATTCCAGCGGACTGCACAGTGGGTCCTTAAGGTGGAGAATCCTACTCTTGATGAGAGTGACAAGAAACGCTATAGAGAGAATCCTGATGAGTTGCGCGGTCTTCATGATTCACTTTCCAGGTGGTTCTCCGATAATTTTGCAAATGCTGTTGTAGATGCAGATTCAGAGATGGTCAAGCTTATGGAGAAGTTATGCGTACAGAACCTTGAAGAAAACATAGAGGACCCGTTACTGCGTGAAAAACTTCGCCCAAATTATCGTGCTGCATGCAAGAGGCTGGTCATTTCACCCGATTTTTATGAGGCCATCCAGCGTCCAGGTGTAAATCTTGTTACCTCAAAAATAGATCGTATAGAGAAGAACGGAATCCGCACGGTCGATGGAGATCTGCATGAACTGGATATTATTGTGTATGCTACCGGTTTCCATGTAGATGCTTTCATGCGCCCAATGGGCGTATTTGGCCGCGATGGAGTATCTCTTGCCGACGTATGGCATGATAGGCCATCTGCCTACCTCTCCATATCTATTCCCGGCTTTCCAAACTTGTTTATGTTAAACGGCCCCAACGGTCCGGTTGGCAATTTCTCCTTAATAGAGGTAGCCGAATTGCAGTTTGACTACATCATGCAACTGATTGATCAAGTGCTGAGCGGTAAGTGCAGCGAGATCAGTGCTACTAAAGAGGCACTTGAGAGGTTTGATGAGGAGCGAATAGAAGCCGCCAAAAAGACGGTATGGGTAACCGGTTGTCGTAGCTGGTATCTTGACGACAGAGGCATACCGGCTGCCTGGCCATGGACATTTGATCGTTTTCGCGAAGAGATGGCAGCACCCAAATTGCCGAATTACGAAAAGGTGTAGGATTACACGGCTGAGCTGAAAAATTCGTGTAGCCTACCCAGCCCTTCAGCCAGCATATTGTCGGACAGTGCATAGGATAGGCGTAGATACCCCGGTGCCTCAAAAGCTTCTCCCGGAACTACGGCAACCTTGACCGCATCAAGTGCCATCTCTGCCAGTCGGGTGGTATCGGTAATGGTAACTCCATCTATTTTTTTGTTGATTATCTCTGATACATTCGGGAATGCGTAAAATGCCCCTTCAGGGGCGGAAATTGTTACATCGGGCATGAGTGATAGTTTCTCATATATGATTTCGCGTCTTTTCTCAAAAGCCGTCCGCATATCCTCTATGCATCCGGTGCCTCCCTCCAATGCCGCCAACGCGGCTCGTTGAGCGATATTGGCTACGTTTGAGGTTGTCTGTGATTGGAGATCCGCAGCGGCCTTCATGATCTCTTGCGGGCCAACCATCCATCCCACCCTCCATCCCGTCATGGCAAATGACTTGGATACTCCATTTATTATAATTGCCTGTTTGGCAAGGGCTGGGTTTGCCTTTAGAATGGATGTGAAGCGGTGACCCTGGTAGACGAGATGTTCGTAGATCTCATCAGTAACGACCATGATATGTCTGTCCAGAGCAAGCTGAGCAATATCGCTCAACTCCCGTTCGTCTAATACTGCTCCCGTCGGGTTTGATGGCGACACTACCAGTAACGCCTTGGTGTGGTCGGTTATTACCCTCTCTATATCCTCTGCGTGCAGGTGAAAATTATTGTCTTGAGTGGTTCTTACCGGTACGGGGACACCCCCCACCAGCTTAATTACTTCAGTATAGGTACTCCATACGGGGGTGGCATAGATTACCTCATCTCCGGGATTGATGATGCTTGCTAATGTATTAAAGACCGCCTGTTTCGCCCCATTGGTCACCACAACTTGCGATGCTTCAAATGTTGTAGACAGGCCGGCACTTGTCTTTTTTGCTATAGCATTTCGTAGTTCCGGAAGTCCTGCTGAAGGTGAATATTTATGTGTGGCGGGATCCAGGGCTGCCTGCCTGGCAGCTTCTACTATGTGGGGTGGGGTGGGGAAGTCAGGTTCACCTGCTCCAAATCCTATAACGTTTTCTCCGGCGGCACGCATTGCCTTTGCCTTTGCATCTACGGCCAAAGTGGGAGATGGCTCCAGTGCGCCGACTATTTGTGATATCCAAGTTTGCATAGTACCATATTACTTGCATTGAACCGGGACTGACGACAAGGCGTTCTTATGCAGCTGTTCTGTTGCCGGTATCGCTGGAAGTCCAGCATCGACTCACTTTCCTGTGTACAACGTAACAAGATGTATATATAGGTAGATTTTACATATCTCACCGTATGTGCGACACTGGAAATATGATAGTTATTCCCGATGAATTAAAACCTCGTGATGGACGATTTGGTTGTGGTCCTTCACGTGTACGTCCTGAGCAAATAGAGTCGCTTGCAATAGATGCCCCGCTATATATGGGGACCAGCCATCGCCAATCTACAGTTAAGTCGGTTGTTGGACACATACGTGAGGGTCTTGGCGCGCTATTTTCGTTGCCCAATGAATATGAGGTGGTGTTGGGCAATGGTGGATCGACCTGTTTCTGGGATGCTGCTACATTTGGCTTGATAAAAGAGCGTAGCCAGCATCTCGTATTTGGCGAGTTCTCTTCCAAATTTGCTAAAGCCGCAAAGTCAGCTCCCCATATAGGAGATCCTGAGATAATTGAATCTGAATATGGAAGCCATCCCAACCCAGTGTCTAATCCGGATATAGACACGTATTGTCTTACGCATAATGAAACATCTACCGGTGTCGCTATGAACATAGTCAGGCCAAAGGACAGTAATGAAGCAATTGTGTTGGTAGATGCAACGTCAGCAGCCGGTGGCCTCATGGTCAATGCTTCAGAGTTTGATGTCTATTACTTTGCACCACAGAAGTGCTTTGCTTCAGATGGGGGGCTGTGGATAGCGCTTATGAGTCCTGCGGCCATTGACCGTATTGAGCGCATTGCAGAATCCGGTAGGTGGGTTCCTGCCTTTCTTGACCTTAAAATCGCACTGGACAACTCCAGGCTGGATCAGACCTACAACACACCGGCATTGGCAACCCTCCACATGCTGGCAAATCAGATTGACTGGATGCTTGCCGGTGGAGGTTTGGAGTGGTCTATATCGCGATGCGATCGCTCTGCTGAAATCATATATTCATGGGCGGAAAACTCCGCTTATGCAAGGCCGTATGTGGAAAACCCATCATATCGTAGCCATGTCGTCGCTACCATTGATTTTGTAGATGCCGTAGATGCAGCTGAGATTGCCAAAGTGCTACGAGCCAACGGTATTGTGGATACCGAACCGTACAGAAAGCTGGGCCGTAACCAGTTGCGTATAGGCATGTTCCCAAGTGTGGATCCGGAAGAGATAGCAGCCCTGTGTTCCAGTATAGGATATGTTGTCGGCGCTTTATCCAGTGGGGATTAACCTGCAATCCATGACAGCTTTTTTGCCTACCGCGATAATGTGAACCGGGGGCTTTCGAGGTTTACAATATAGTCATCTAGCGGGAGTCATCTAGCGGGCAGTAATCTCCTCTTTCTCTATTTCTTGTGGTAGCTGCTCATCCAGTTGCTTATCATCATCGTAGTCCCAATGCTCTTGCCCGTGCTTGGACGGCCACCAGTTCCATTTACCCAACAACACTACGGTAGATGGAACCAGAAGCGTGCGGACAAGAAATGTGTCCATCAGTATGCCTATGGCCAATCCCAATCCCATCTCGACTATCTGGCCCCCGTCAGAAGAACTGCCACCTATTATTGCAAAGACTACGAAAGTGCCTGCCAGGACAAGCCCCGCAGAGGTTACAGTGGTACCCGTCCGTTCAATTGCCCGGGTTACCGCCTGACGTAGGGGCAGGTGAGCTGCTTCTTCTCGTATACGGGTCATGACCAAGATGTTGTAATCTTCTCCCAGGGCCAGGATAAACAGGAACAGCATGAACGGAAGGAAGAATACCAAGCCCTGATCTCCCTGGATGAGCATGAATATAATGACTGATATTCCCAATGCGGACAGGTAAGATAGAACGACGCTGACAATGAGGTAGATAGGGGCAATCAAACTTCGCAGTAATATTATAAGTAATAGACCAATTACAAGCACGACCAGAGGTAGTATATGTATCAGGTCATTTCCCGCAGTGGAGCTTACATCGTATGCAGCGGCTGCTTCACCGGCAACTCCGTATTTTTGTATCCCAGCAGATCGTGCTGCAGCAGCGACCTCTGAACGTATTGCGGGAGTGGCTTGCATGGCGGCAGTGCTGGAAGGATTACCGGCTGCCAGGCTCGATTCCAGTGCTATGGTATGACCTCCCGTGCTGATAAGTGATGCAGTGGCCATGTATGCCTGCACCTCTGTACGCGCGAATCCGGGAGGTATAGCTGTATGCGACAAGAAGAGACTCTGGGGACTTCCCAGTGCTGTATGCAATTTGACCAACTCGCTTGCTGATAACCGAGTTCCGTTTGGATCAAGAGGTCCTATTACAGAGGTGAAAAGATGTGAATGTGATAATATCGTTTCAAATCTAGCAAGAGAAGTGGCATTGTTCCAGACGGGTGTAGCAAGGCGTGCAATTATATCTGTTGGGTTGGCTGCTGCCTTGGGGAAGTTGTCTGCCAGGGCGGCGTTACCCATTGCCGCTCCAGTGCCAGATGGCGCCGATGTTCCACTGATAAACCCTGCAGGCTTATTCCCCATAGAGAAAGCAGCCAGTATGGCGAAAATGACTACTCCGGTAGTCAAAGTTTCTACAGGATGCTGTACCAGTCGGGCGGCCACCCTTCCCCACACTCCCGGTTTGTGAATAATTCTTTGCGTGCTACCTTGACCGGGTTCTACAGCTTCCAATGAGCCGGTTTTATCGGCAGCAACAGGCTTGATTTTACCTGGCCAGAAAGCTGCGCGTCCAAATATCGCAAGTAACGCAGGCTGGAGTGTCAGACCGGCCAAAAGCATGACAAATACGCCTATTGCGATAGGTATTCCCATGCTCTGGTACATGCCGAATGCTGCCAGACTGAGGCTGGCAAGTGCTACTATTACCGTGGCTGCAGAGAATGTAATTGACTCGCCTACCCGGCTTACTGCCAGTGCTACAGCCTGTTTCGGGTCTTCGCCATTTTTCATGTTTTCACGTACCCTGAATACCAGGAAAAGGCCGTAGTCTGTTCCAGCGCCAAGTATGATGACGATGAGCATGAATTGCGTTATTACCGAGACTGGTACTCCCGTCTTTGCTACTTCTGCTATGAGCGGGCCTGATATCTGTACCACCAGAAAAGCTGGTATTAGTGCCAGGAGAGGTGCTAGAGGAGCTCGGAAGATTAGTACCAACAGCACAATAATGAATAGCGCAGCAAAGTCCTGCATACGCCCTGAGGTGCCCTTATTGCGGTTTAGATTGGCTACTTGGCTTGCGACTGGGCCTGCCAGATGGATGTTCAGACCCGATGGTACCGTCACTGAGTGTATGGCAGAAGACAACTCCCCTACATATGATCGCAGCGGCTTCTCATTCAATTTCTGGATGCTGGACGCTACCATGATTTCATCCGCCCGGCCATTGCGCGAGATGGATGTCTGTCTTACCAGCAGGGTGCCTTTTACTGAACGTGCCGCCTGTTCAATGCCTGAGATTGCATTCATGTCGGCAGCATTAAGAGGGGCATTATTTCTGTATGCAACAATAACAATCCTGGTCACATTGGCAGGCTGCAAAGGCTCAGCAAGGTTTTCTGCAACGACGCTCGGAGAGTTTGCCGGTAGGAACTTTTGATCATTTTGCTGGACTACAGTACTTATTCCAGGTAGGAATGCTGTGATGGCGATAGTTGCTATTATCCAGGCTGCCAGTATCGCGTATCTCCAGCGCACTGAAAACCTGCCGAGAGCGGAGAAAAACTTTCTCAATTTAACCGTTTCCTATTCTTGGAGTCGAAGTGACTTTGACTTGGGTGTGTGAAAATGCATTGCGTTGATAGCATAACTCATTTTTGCCGTATAGTCATATCAGTAGGTTGGCAACATATTTATTGGTTGTCAGAGGATGCAGCCCGTAGTCGTTTTAGTCTAAGGCTATTGGTTAGCACGAAGATGGATGACAACCCCATAGCAGCCGCTGCCAGCATAGGGTTCAGATGGATACCGAAGCTTGGAGCCAAAGCTCCCGCCGCTACTGGAATCAACACTATGTTGTAGACAAATGCCCAGAACAGATTGAGCTTTATTATCTTTAATGTCCGCTTGGCATTGTCTATGGCAGTCACCGTTCCCGATATGCTGCCTCGCGCCAGAGCTACATCGGCAGCCTCGATAGCTATATCGGCGCCAGATGCAATAGCAATACCGACATCAGCCTGAGCAAGTGCAGGAGCATCGTTGATACCGTCACCGGCAAATGCTACCCTGTGCCCGGCATTTTGTAGCTGGGTTACTACAGCGGACTTATCCTGAGGGAGCACCTCCGCGTGTATGTCAGATATACCCAATTCCCGTGCTACAGAATTGGCCGTACGCTGTGTGTCTCCGGTGACCATAGCTACCCTTATTCCTCGCTTTGTCAAATTATGTACTACCCTTGCAGACTCTGGCCTAACGGCATCCGATATTGCGATGACTCCGGCCAGGCTGCCCTCTACCCCCACAAAGACAGGCGTCTTACCTTCTGCAGCCAGCTGATTGGCTTGATCTTCGAATTGGCCGGCATCTATCCCCTCACTCGTGAGGTAGCGAAGTGAACCCACCCATACGCGGCTACCATTTATCACTGCAGTTGCACCTCTGCCGGATAGCGCCTCGAACTCTTGAGGCGAGGACAGGACGATACCACGTGAAGTAGCTTCATCAAGTATGGCCTGTGCCAGGGGATGCTCTGATCCTGCTTCTACTGACGCGGCGAGTTGCAGCAGCTCATCAGGGTTGTCCGCGATCATCTTTGCAACACTGGGCTTGCCCTCTGTCAGCGTGCCTGTCTTGTCGAAGAGCACCGTATCTATCTTTGAGAGTGTCTCCAGTGTCTCACCGTTGCGGAAGAGTATGCCCATTTCCGCTGATCGTCCGGTACCGACCATGATTGCTGCAGGTGTGGCAAGTCCCATGGCACAGGGGCAGGCTACAACCAGTACTGCTACAGCCGATACAACCGCTGTGGTAATTGACGGGACAGGCCCGAACACCCACCAGACTCCAAATGTAATGAGCGCTATGCCTATTACTATTGGGGTAAATACTGCAACTACCCTGTCTGCCAGTCTCTGGATCGGGAGCTTGCCTGTCTGGGCATTTTCTACGAGGCGGATGATTTGAGAAAGAACGGTATCTGTACCGACTGAGGTAGCTTCGACAATCAGCCTACCTTCCCGGTTTATTGTACCTCCGACCACCTGGTCATTTGGCGATTTGGAGACTGTCAGTGGTTCACCGGTCAACATAGCCTCATCTATATGTGAGGAACCATCTGTTACGATGCCGTCTACCGGTATGCGTTCGCCCGGTCGTACAAGCACACGATCTCCGACATGGACGGAACCAACTGGTATATCTTCCTCGGTGCCGTCCGCATTCAAGAGCCGAGCTTCCTTTGATTGCAACCCAGCCAGTTTTTTGATAGCTTGAGATGCGCGTCCCTTCCCCAATTCTTCAAAGTACTTTCCCAGAAGTATCAGGGCGACTATGACCGCTGCGGAATCAAAGTACACCTGACGCGCTGTCGATGGAAATATGCCCGGCGCCACCAGTACAATAATGCTATATAGCCATGCCGCCCCTACACCTGTGGATACCAGCGAGTTCATATCAGGGGAGAGATGCCGGTAAGCAAGGAACCCAGGCTTGAAGAACCTCCTTCCCGGTATGGCAAGTATGGCAGTCGTGAAAGCGAACTGGACCCAGTCGTAGAAATTGCTCCATGGGCTGGCTGATGAGAGTGCTCTACTGAATGCCGGAAAGAAAGCCGATCCTTCAGAAAAAACCAACACCGGTACGGCCAGTACAAATGCGAGTATGACATCGCGCCTCATCTTCCCCAAAGCGTCTTCGTGGATGGTATCGGTAGTACCGGAGTCGGTAGCCAGTAAGTGCGCCTGGTAGCCGATTACAGCTATGGCGCTTGTCATATCATCTACCCCTACGCCACCAGGAGAATAGCTTACCAAAGCTCGCTCGGTGGCCAGATTAACAGTTGCATTGGTGATTCCAGGCAAGCGCTTCAGGGTCTTTTCCACCCTGGCCACACAGGATGCACACGTCATGCCCTCAATGCTCAATTCTATAGTCTGCAGTGACTCAGTTATATCGTTGGCCCACTTCGGAGTGGCAGATGAGTTATGATCTCCAGCGTTCTCGCTACTCGATTGCTCTGTTGCAGCGGACGAGAGTGCGGGGGAGGTGTCCGCAGCGTCCGTAGCAGACGGGGGAGCGGTCATTAGTTTGCTGTTACATTGTGAGACGCAACATTGTACCCCTGATCCTCAATGGCCTCAGTGATGGCTTCAAGAGTGGTTGGTGCACCGTAGGCTACCTCTACCGTCTTTGCTTCGATATTTACATCTGCTTTTTCTACCCCTGCCAATGGCCGCAGTGCACCTTCAATTGAGGATTTGCAGTGTGCGCAGCTAATTCCCGGTACCGAAATATTCACAAGTGGCATAATTACTCCTTTCTTTTAGGTATGTCTCCAGCTCTCGGTAACTTGAGCACTGAACAAACGTTATTATAGCTATTTTATCAGATGCCATCCCAGGGGGGTAGGGATATATGGAAAAATTGATAGAATATTTATATAAGCATAGTACTGTAATGGCGTACTGCCGGATAATTCACTAATATGGGCAGATGGTGTACCATACTTATCGCTCATTGGCGTTGGTGGTGCTTCCGGCCGGTCGAACAACCGAATAATATGTATGGATGGCGTATTACAGAGAGACGAGCGAGCGAAGCTTAGTATCATACCGGTGGGCATCATGATTGAGAGGCGAGCGCAGACCTCTGGCTTTATCCGTGGGGAGGAGGTTCATTTTACGAGCCGAGGAAACCGAAGAAGGATAATGACTGCAGTACGCAACATCGTACTCTGGGCAGGCATCGTAGTGGCACCGTTGGTGGCCATGGCAATGCCGACAAATACATCTTACGGAGCAGCAGCCAATCCAGCAGCAGAGCACGGTAGTATCTCTGGAAGCACTCTTGTGTCGTTGGGCCATGGGGCCATACGGATGCCATACGGAGCCAGTATGGTTGGCGCCCCTCCATCCTCAAATACTATAAATATGGTGGTGAGCCTGGCCCCCAAAGACCCCAGCTCTCTCAGCCGCTTTGTGCAAGAGGTATCTACTCCGGGATCGCCTGGCTACAGGCATTACCTTACAGTGCATGAGTTTGCTGTAAGGTTTGGCCAACCTATCCATGTCATAGATACTATCTTAAAGAGGTTACGCTCCCAGGGGCTTTACCCAGGTCTGCCTTCAAAAAATCACTTATCTATTCCTGTGTCTGGCGCTTTGTCGAAGGTATCGAAAGCGTTTCATGTGAAGTTTGATCTTATCAGGCTGAGAAGTGGCCGTATAGCGCGTTTTGTGCCAAGTTACCCCAAGGTTCCGTATACTGTGAGCAACGCAATCCAGGGTGTAATGGGGCTATCTACCGTTAACAGACCTTTGCCGCAGCTCGTTCCTGTCCCCATCTCAGATGCCACAGCTACCGCTCCTCCTCAGGCATGTAGTGGGGCATCCTCTACAAAAGGCTATACACCACAGCTACTGAGTCAGGGGTACAATCTGGGTCATGTCTATTCCAGCGGAGGAGATGGAGCGGGTCAGACTGTAGGACTGGTGGAACTTGGGGCATTCTCGTCGTCGGATATTGCAACCTATGAAAAGTGCTACGGAGTATCTACTGCGGTAAATGTCGTTCCTGTCGACGGTGGAGGAACCTTAAATGCAAACACCAATGAAGCTACCAGTGATGTGGAGAACATTATCGGCATGGTGCCAGATGCTACGGTGGATGCTTATGTCGCTCCAGATACGGGTACAGGCTATTACGATGCAATTCAAACGTCTGTAGACGACAATAAAGCCCAGGTAATAAGCATCAGTTACGGTAATTGTGAACAAGTGGTAGGTATATCTCAGGCACAGGCGGAGGAAACCCTATTTGAGCAGGCGGCATCTCAGGGCCAGACGGTTCTTGCTGCGGCGGGGGATACCGGATCTTCCGGATGCTATGTAGCCGGTGCATCACACCCAGATACTTCGCTTGCCGTTAAGGACCCTGCAAGCGATCCCTATGTTACGGGGGTAGGCGGCACCGACCTCAGCTCGCTCGGTTCTCCTCGTACTGAGACAGTATGGAATAATAACCATGGAGAAGGCGGCGGTGGAGGCATATCGGCATTTTGGCCAATGCCTTCCTGGCAATCGGCGCCGGGTGTAGTCAATCAGTATTCTTCCGGTAATCCGTGCGGAGCCTCTTCCGGATATTGCAGGGAAGTCCCCGATGTATCGGCTAATGCAAGCGTGGGGTATCCTATGTACTGTACTGCCGGTGGTTGCAACAATATTGGCTGGGAGCTGGTTGCCGGTACCTCTATGGCTACCCCGCTTTGGGCATCAATAATTACTATGGCAAATCAACTCTGTGGTAGTGGTCCGCTTGGTTTCATCAATCCGTCTCTATACAAGCTGGCTACCGATGATTCTGGGGCTTTTTACGATATCACCAGCGGCGACAATGATGCAACTGGGACAAACAATGGGCTGTATCCTGCCACGATAGGTTACGACATGGCATCTGGTATAGGCACTCCAAATGGGGCTGTCCTTGTCCCGGCACTTTGTTCACTTTCCTCGTCAGGGAGTACGTCGGGAATCTATCAGCCGATAACCCCTACTCGTATATGCGACACCAGATCGGGTAATCCATCGAACCTATCTGGAACTGCACTTACACAATGTGAGGGTAAGCCGTTAGGTCCTGCCGGTACTCTTGCGATAAAAGTAGTAGGCGTATCGGGTATTCCGTCAAGTGCAACTACTGCCTACATGAATGTTACAGCCGTGGGAGCAACAGCTCCAAGCTATCTTACTCTCTATCCGGCAGGCACTTCGCGACCGGTGGTTTCAAGTCTTAATCTGAGCAGCGCGGCGCCGGTCTCCAATCTTGTTGCAGTTCCCTTACCATCTTCTGGGACATATGCAGGAAGCATAACCATATATAATAATGCTGGCAGTACGAACGTGATTGTAGATGTAGAGGGTTACACTGAAGATGCCTCTACTTCGTCTACCGGGGGCCAGTATGTAGCCCTGACATCTCCAATTCGTGTACTCGATACGAGGTGTTCGCAAGCATCGTACTATTCTGCAAATAAGTCGTATTGCAATAGCCTACCTTTAGCCAATGCATCGCTGAAGACCCCACAGGCGGGAGAGAGTGAAGCGGTGAGTATTGGAGGTGTGGGCAGCATACCGGATACCGCATCAGCGGTAGTGGTGAATCAGACAGTAGCAACACCGGGATCATCAGGTTACTTTACCGTTTATCCGGATGGGCAGTCTCGGCCTGTAGCATCCAGCTTGAATTGGGTGGCTGGAGAGACTCGCGCCAATCAGACAATTGTGGGATTGGGCGCCAACGGGTATATAAATCTTTTCAGCTCTTCTGTTGCCAATGCTGTTCTGGATGTGTCCGGGTATTACGCAGGTAGTACTGGGACTTCAAGTACCACTGGCTCGGACAGTGTAGCAATAAGTCCGGTACGCATATGTGATACCAGGTCAGGCAACCCGTCAAATCTTTCAGGCACCCAGGCTCAGTGTAACGGCCACACTCTGACAGCCGGGCAGGTGCTATCTGTCAAGGTTGCAGAAGTTGGCAACGTACCATCCTCCGGTGTAACGGCGGTTGCGCTCAATCTGACCGCGTTGGGAGAGACTGCGACGACAGGATATCTATCAGTAGATCCGGCAACTACTCCTCCACAGACTTCAGATCTGAATTGGGATGCGCCATCTTCTACCGTTCCCAATTTCGTAATTGCTACCCTGAACTCGAGTGGCGATATAACTATCTACAACGGCTCGTCTGGCAGTGTAAACGTACTGGTAGATCTGTATGAGTACTTCACTGGCTCTTAGCCATTTCTTCCCCTTCTGTCAGCTTTAGCCGTGAGAGGAGGTCAAAAGAAAATCCAGGGGAGTAAACTTATTGACAATTTTATTCCACTCGTGTTATAATAACGCTACGGATGTCGCCGATAGGATAAATGGAGCAACAGAGGATTTTTGTCGGTAGTGTTGACTATTGAACACTCCGAGAGAGTCGTTTTGCGGCAGAGTAGGAATTGGGAGGTGGATGCAGGTGGAGATAGTCAAAAGATACTTTAGTGATATTAGGACATGTTTGCATGGTATTTGGGGTGGCCTTGGGATGCATGCTGGCATGTCCAATCAGGTTGGGAGGTTCGTACAGAAGGGCAGGCTCCTGCTGGTTGCAGGATCTGCGTCTATTATAGCGGGCGGCATACTAAGTGCTTGCCTACCGGGGATTACGGCTACCCTAACCTCATCCTCTGCTTCACTGCCGGTCGGCCAGTCCGTTACCCTGGTTGCTACGCTGAATAAAGCAATTCCGGCTACCTATGATTTACTGATCGTTAATCCAGCGGCCAAAGATATTTTGAAAGCATGCAACGGAGTACTTACATGCTCCACTACTACAAGCCTATCGTCACCTGGGGCAGAGAGTTTTGAGGCTGTAGTAGGAACGAGTAGCGGTCAGCAGGTACAGCTGGTCTCACAGGCAGTTACCGTTACCTGGGTAGCTCCTTCCACTACCGTACCGGGTACTCCTACCAATCTATCGGCCAGTGCAACCGGCTCTACCACCGCCACCGTCAGCTGGTCTGCTCCATCCTCCAACGGTGGGTCTGGTATTACAGGCTATGTAATAGGTGTCGATACGTCCACGACTACAGATGTGCAGAGGATATGTCTTGGAGATTGCTCGACTGCGCCTCAGACGCCCTCTTTTAGCTCTACCGTGGCATTTGCGACCAGCTATAACCTGGGTAGTCTAAGTTCCTCGACTGCTTACAGCATATATGTTGCAGCAGTAAACGCAGTTGGCGAGGGATCCGCCGCCGGACCTCAGTCGTTTACTACCAGCTCTCCACCGGCTGTCTCGGTGTCGCCTTCCAGTGCTTACGAGACCGAGGCTGTCACTATATCGGGCTCAGATTTTGGCGCCACCCAGGGATCGGGATATGTAGACTTTGTGGATAATGGTACAAGCTGGGGCGCTCCTGGCGATGCCGCTACTTTTACAATTGTATCTTGGTCAGATACGCAGGTGGTATTCGACGTACCGACTCCCAGTGGACAGGACGGAGAGAGCACTGAGTGGCAGGTAGCTCCCGGGACTACAGCTACTATAGCTGTTACCAACTCCAGCGGGAAGACGTCACCGTCAGTACAACTTGCTATCTTGTCTTTGGGTACAGACTATACATACAGTATGGCAGCTGCTTATGATCAACATTCCGGGCCAAGCAACTACACCACCGATGAAGGAAGTCTTGCTTCCGGCACCACCGTACAAGTTCTTTGCCAGGGAATAGGTGACTTTGTAGGCGGTTCAGACGTATGGGACGAACTGGCCAACGGTTGGTGGGTACCTGACCATGAAGTTACCACACCCAATTTCAATACGTACTCGTCGCCCATACCCCAATGCGCGGGCTTTTCTTCTATGGCTCATCCGTCCGATCCGTGGACATCCGGTGCGACCGGCTGGGATGTATCCTGGCCAAACTGTTCCGGCAGTAACTCAAGCCTTGCCGGTAGCCTGCCCCCCGTACCTTCATCTGGCGAGATTGCGATAGTGGGTGTCAATGAGTACCCGGCAAATATTCCGCCTGGCCAGAATCCCTGTATGGCTGCAGAGGGTACATGGGCATCGTCAGCCTCTTCCTATGGTCTGTACGCGCTTGTAGCTTGGGACTCGGGATCCAACATGAGCTATTACAACTACGGCTTTTACTCTGCAGTGGCCGATTACAATCAGGCGGTAGCGTCTGGTCTTCATTCCTCAATGTGGTGGCTTGATTTCGAGTCTGGTGATCCCATGACTGCGTCCACTGCCGGCAACATAGAACTCCTCCAGGGTTTTGCCAATGGTTTGGCATCTCGTGGGGTAGGTGTCGGCATATACTCCAATTCCAGCGATTGGTCGTCGCTAACCGGCAATTCTACTGCTATACCACTCCCCGAATGGTTTGCAGGGTATCCTGTGCAGGGCAAACAGACGTCGTGTTCTGCTGCATACAGCATATATGGATCAAGCACAGTTCAATTTACTGGTGGTCCTGTATGGTTGTGGCAATGGTCGTCGCAGCCAAGCTATGGTGGCGACAATTGGGACGATGACCTGGCATGCTGAATCCCACACGAGTGCGCATATGCTTTGTGTAGAGCATACAAAATAATAGATCTCAGGCATTGATAGTGCCATCAAATACCCATTTGATACTTGATGGTGTGCTGCAAGCAGGCGCTTCATTCGTATCTGGTGACTCAATGCTCTCTATAGGAGCGTGTCCTAGAACCCTATTACGATATAATCTGGCTACAATATATTGTGGGTGATTGAAGACGTGACCACAACATGTGGAGGTGTGGGGCGCAAACGTTCGGTGGACGGTTGCGTGGACGAGATGGCGAAGCACGACTTTGGAGTTCTGGGACACGCTCCCAGAGATTTTTCAAAAAGTCTCGAAAATGGGAGAGTTGGAAATGGTGGCTTAATGGGTGCTGCAGTGGCACAGAGGGTGAATGGAATTATAGGCTCAGATAATTTATGGTTGTTGAGCTGGTCATATTCAAGATTCCTGGAGAACTAAACGGCAGCCGTCATTATGTGTACGGCGATTTTTAAGATCGACTATGCGGATATTACCGGCTACTGCTGCAATTCCTTCTGCCATACCCAAGTGAAGGTCACACATTACTTGTGGTGCAGCATCAGCTATATCGCTAAACGGGCAGTTGTCTATTACCAGCTCTACCTGACTGCCCTGCTTCGCGATTCTGGCATTAAAACCCTCTCTTGCCATCGCACGTATTATCCCATCTATTGCCTCTATATAGTCTGAGGCACTTTGTTTCGAGGTACTTTTGGCAGTTTGATCCTTTTTTGATCTTACTCCAGGCTTAGCATCCCCTGAAGACTCGGAACTATTTGAGTATGTGGATTCGGTCGTGATGGGTGCGAAAAATGTGTCTGTTGCGGCTATCCTACCCAGTTCTCTCGGTTTCATATTGCTATTTATGGCCTTGGCGAGCAAAAGAGCAATGTGGTTATATCTGTTATGGCTTATGTCATTACGACGAAAAGCCAGATTCTCTCGTTCCGTGGCGCTGTAAAATAGCCGGGGCCTACCTGGATTGGCGCGTTTTAATTCCAGCTCTTCTTTTATTAAGCCAGCGTTTACGAGTACAGCCAAGTGCTGTCGTATTGCATTATGATTCAACCTGAACTCAGCAGTGAGCTCGGCGACCGTTAGGGGCTCGGTGCTGGAACATATAGCATTATAAATGTTGTAACGTGTACGGTCACAGAGTGCTTTTGCCTGCAACCGTATAGCCTCGTCATTTTCGCTATTCAGGTCGTTGCTGACATTTCCACTGTTATTGTATGTCACATTTATCTATTATATCCTGTATTTTCCCCTTCCCATGTTCATTCCTGCTGGTTGTATGCTTTGGCAGGAGAGAAGAAGCTGTTGTTGGTCTGGCCTATTGGGAACAAAAGGCCAGCTGTATACTACGGCGGTAGTCAGGGCATAGCTCGATTTCACTGCTTGTCCTGCTAAACTAATTTTAGTTGTTCATCAGCTTTTTATCTGTGTATCGCAGGTATGGCTATGGACGATGGCCAAGTAGTCAAGTAGTCGAGATGTGTAGTAAAGATATAAAATAAAGGAGCAAAGGAGATAGCAGTGACAATTTCTACAGGTGAACGGATTCCTGATGTTGAGGTAATGACCATGGGTGTAAGCGGGCCGCAAAAAGTAAATACCATTGAAGCTCTGGGTAACGGCAAGGTAGTATTGTTTGCCGTTCCGGGAGCTTTTACGCCTACCTGTTCCGATCTCCATCTCCCTGGGTTCATCTACAGGGCAGATGAGTTGAAAGAGAGAGGAGTGAGTACCGTTGCCTGTATAGCTGTCAATGACGTGTATGTTATGGATGCTTGGAGCAGAGCCAATGGAGTGGACGGTAAGCTGGTTATGCTGGCTGACGGCAATGGAGACTTCGCCAAGGCCATGGGTCTCGATATGGATGGCAGGGGTTTTGGTATGGGGTTGCGCTCGCAGAGATATGCTGCAGTAATAGAGAATGGTGTACTGCAGGCTCTCTTTGTGGAGCAGGGACCGGGTGTAAAGGTCAGTTCTGCAGATTCCGTGTTGGAACACGTATAACTGTTGCAATATACCCTATATGCTTGTCTATCTGGCCTGTGTGTGAATACCTGCGGCGTTAGAACTGCGATGGTAGCGAATATGTACGATACTTGGCGCTCAAAGTGGCGCTAGAGGCACCGAGGTAAGCGATGGCATCTTTAGATGGTCTGTCCGGTGTATATCTGGTTCGTCACGGAGAGACAGAGTGGAGCTTGGCAGGACGGCATACCGGCAGGAGCGACGTTCCTCTTACCTTGATAGGGGAAGCTCAGGCTACCGGTCTCCGGGAATATCTTTCCGGTATTGAATTCTCCTGGGTGGCATCGAGCCCACTTAAAAGGGCCGTCGATACCTGCAAGTTGGCTGGCTTCAATGCACCTGAACCTGTCGATGATCTGATGGAATGGGATTACGGTAATTACGAGGGGATGACTTTGAGTCAAATCCATCAGAGCAGGCCGGACTGGGATCTGTGGATAGATGGTGTACCGGGAGGAGAGGGGGTAGCCGATGTAGGCAAGAGGGCGGATCGGGTACTTCAGCTGATACGGGGGAAGCAGGGTAACGTGCTTCTCTTCTCACATGGTCATTTTCTGCGTGTGCTTGCTGCACGTTGGTTGGCTTTGGACGTGTCTGGAGGGCGTTTATTTGCGCTGCAACCTGCTGCTGTGTCCGTGCTGGGATTCGAGCATGGCAATCCCGTTATATCAATTTGGGATATGGCCATTGATTCTCTATCTGGACACGGCTAAATAGCCTTTCTTCCACAATAAGGATCAAGATTGGAGCGATTACTATCGGCCGACTACGGACAACTATTCCAGGATGGATACAGCTGGAAGCGTGTCTCAGGACTCCAAAAATGCCATCCCACATCCCACGTGTTGCGGTCACGACTCCAATCACTGACAATATATTGTAGTAAGATTATATCGTAATATTGTTATTGGACACGCTCCTAGTGTTTCCAGCGCCAAGCGGGTATACCGAAACCGATTACCGGTATCAGGATGAGAGCGAATGTTGAAGTAAACCCAAGCAAATCTATACTTGCACCCAGAATGGCCGGAAGCACTACCCCCACAAAACTCTGTATAGACGCCAGGCGAGCGTTGTTCCTCATCAGGTTCCCCGGCGATGATCCCTCCGCCAGCAGAGTGAGCGAAATTGGATAGGTAGTGCCGTGAGCAAATCCGAGCAATATAAAGCCTCCGACTAAAACCGGTAGGCTGTGGGTGGTGAGCATGGTAATTCCTGCTACAGTCAGCAACAGAGATATCCTTACGATTTTCATACTTCTTTTGCCGGGAGGTCTCCATGCCAGACTCAGGCGCATAATCAGTGATACGGCATAAAATACAGCAAAAAGAAGTGTCACCTCTCCTGCACTTGTGTGGTCTACGTGGATAGCAAGGAGGCCGCCAAAGGATACTATGGCCACAAAAGGTACCTGATATGCAAGTTGGATGAGGAGGGGTAATCTGAATGGTCTCTTATGCGGATTGCCTTGTGATGGATCGGTGTCATCTCGCATGATAGGATTATTCTTTACAGGTAAACTGTCTTCTGGCATACCTTCATTAGACAGTTCTGGCATTATGCCTCTATTGGGCAACTCGGTTACCTCTCCGTCAGACCCTTCTGGTATGTTGTTATTGGACGCATCTCCTAAGTCATGAGGAAAGCTGCATTCGCCTGACCGGCCAGGCTGTGGATGTAGCTGAGCCTGAGCCTGAGAGAGGGGATTGAACGGATGGCGGATGAGTCCATTCCGGCTTCTTGCATATACAATAATTACCATACCAACCAACGGCCAAGGGGCAAACACGACCATTGCTGTTCTAAGCGATTCGCCAGATAGTGCAAGTACACCACTTTCTACCACAGGACCTACAAGGAGAGACATACTCAGTGCTGCCGTGTATTGTGCGATACCCTTTCCTGGATTACCAGGATTGGAATGAGCGGCCAGCGAAGTAAGGCTGGGCAGGGTCAGCCCGCCCCCGGCCCCAGCAAACATAGCTGCAATAACATACTCGGGTAAATCTTTCGCACCGGACATAGCGATGAACCCTATCGACATAGTAGCAAGACCGGCCAACGCTATGTTACTTGTCTTACGCAGGCTGTTACTGTGATGCCGGGAAAGCCACAGTGAAGAGATAGCTGCAGTTAGCATTGCTGAAGCTGCAACCAGACCAATTGTGGTGGTTCCAAGGTGAATACTGTCTTTCCCCAGTAGAGGGTAGGTTACCTGAAAGATGTTCTGGCTCGATCTTGCCATAAATGCCGTTGCGAGGACCGCAACGCCCAGTATACCTGTAGCAGACAGGACTACTTTTTTCAGTTTGAACTCAATTCGCCGCCACTGGTTGTGTGGCTATCAAGCTCATGGGCCAGTGCGACTTTGCTGCAAGCTCGATGGGTATAACTCTCTTGGTCATGGATCCCTGCCGGTGGCCTTACTCGTTCGGTTTTTTATGTCGCGATAATAGTCCCTCCAGATAAGTTTGTGTATTGGTATTTTCCTTGGTATGTCTCGTAGCCATGGGATGAAGGGGAGCAGCAGCAATGCAAGTGTAAAGACACTTACAATGGCGACCACCAGTATGTCGCCGTTTGCGGCCTGGGTAGTAGACATGGGAGGTATCTGATACCACATCGTATAGAACCAGAGCCATGGTTGACCAGGCCAGCTGCCAGTCTCGTTCATTACTCCCCATTGGCTGGAACGGAGATGCTGAGCAACTACCTGCTGGCCCCAGTAACTGGCCGTGTGCTGGGCTTTCCATGAGTCACCGATGAAGAGAATTGGTTTGGTGTAGTCGGTCGTATAAAAACTACTATGTGATATAAGCTGAGAGTCGAGTGCACCCGATTGAGCCATAGTAAGTAGGTTTGTAAACATCTTGCCCAATGGGCCGTAGTTTCCGGGGGGTACCAGCAAGGCTCCTCGATGTACGGTTGCATTCGCCAATGCGGTACCGTATGTAGCTTCCCAGGCATGTCGCTGGGCTATGTTTGCTTTTTCGTAGGTCAGTATGGCTGCTTTGAGCGGTCTTTCGCCTGGAAGCGTTTCCAGGGGATCCAGCACAAAATCTTGTGCAGTGTTGATCGGGTAATGTACACCCAGTAACTTCTGGATTGAGACTGGTCCCAGATATTGTACTGAGCCGTTGCCGTGATTGTACGGAGGGCCGTATGTGGCAGAATTGCTTGTTCCCTCCAGTTCGGTGAGGGCTATCTCCGTGAAGCCTTTTGGTTGGGCATCTGCCCACGCCTTTATAGTGACTGGTGGTACATCTGGAGATGAGAAGAGAATCGCCAACACAAACGTGAGTATCAGTACGACCGCAAAAGCAATGGTAGCTTCCTTTAATATATCGTAGCGCCGCTCTGGGCCTCGCCATGGCAGTGCATCAAGCTTTCGTCGATATCTTTGTAATTGCCTGGGATCTAGATTGTTGGCATCCAGGTGGTGGCCGACTCCCTCTCCTGAATCGGCGCCAGTGCTTCCGCTGACATCCCTCTGCTCGCTGACTTCCTCGCCAGTGCTATTTTCTGCGGGTGTGTTCATGGACGCTCTTCCTTCTCAGTGGACATTTTCCTTAACTCCCTCCTTCCCGGTACCCTCTGGGCTGCCATCCTGAGGGGCATCTCCTCCAGAAATAGCATCGCGTAACGAGCTATTATCTCCTTGGGGATTCCTGTCTTCATCGAGTGCGTCTATCGGGTGTACTACACCACGTACCCTCACCAGGAGGATGTGTATACCAACCAGTACGACCAGCACCACCGGGATCAATACTATATGTAACATAAGAGCCTGTCCGAAGTTCATAGGGTTGAGGATAGAGCCCGCACCCGATGCGTTGAATGCATCCTTCGATTCGAATGCGATCCATTGAGAGTCAAAGTTGGTCTGGGAGAGATATCCTGTGAATGCCTCCACTATGGAAACAACAAAGGCGAGTACCCCGGTGATCCAAGTTGCCGCTCGGCCTCCCCTCCACGCCGCCATCCAGAACTTGCCCCACAGGTGAATTGCCATAAATGCCATAAACATCTCAACGCTCCACAGATGCAGGGAATTGTCAAAATGACCTATAGACGATGTATGCCACCAAGTGGGTCCCTTTATAGCCAGAACGAGGCCGGAGAGTATTACGACCGCCAGTGCAGATAAGGTGAGTACACCGAACACATACACCCATGAAGACACATAGGATGGTTGGCTGTCGGGCAGCATCTTCTTCGGTGGGAGGTACTTAAGCCATATTCGCCTGGCTGCGGCGGTCCAAAGTCCATCGTCGGAGGTGTCGCCAGCTGTAGTATCGGTATGTACTGGAGCAGCCTCTGGGGTATTTGATGAGGCTGTTTGCGCTCTACCGGATCCCTCGGTATCACCTTCGGTCTTACTCGTACCGTTCCCATCTCTCTCCGTACTGTCCCCAGCGCCACCACCTACATTCACGCCGGGATGCACTTCCTTGGCGGCAGCATCGCGTTGTCGCTTATTCCTGGAATGTATGAATGGCACGCACACGGCAAGGGCGAATAACGCCAACATAGCGACTACGACTAGAAAGTTGGAGAGTGAAATTAGTATGAATCCCCAGTGAATATAAGTATCGTGATGTGTTAAGTTGATAATAGCCGCTGTCATTGATGAACACTGTTCCTCTCAGCGAACAATGTCTCAGTAGCAACTTCTGTCGTTTTTACAATACGTCTTTTCACCGTCCGTGCTTTGCTCCTTTCGGTCTATTATAGTTGGATTGGTGAACGATTATACAAATTCCGGTACTGACCCTACCCCAGAGGACACTCCCAACTCGGCGAGTACTTTTACCACGGCTGCTACCTCCGTCTCAAAGGGCGCCCCCTACCCGGCCGCAACACCCAGCTCGGCCACCACACATAACCCAGTGAGTGAAATCATTGCCGGCATATGCCTGGTCCTGTTTTTTGCCTGCGTAGAAGTGCTCCCCTTCAGTCCGACGCTGAACAAGGTGTCTCGCCGGGCAACAATCCACCTACTGGTGCTACTTCTTCCCGCGTCTACTCATGGTGTCTCATCGCTTTGGCTGCTTGTTCCAGGGCTTATTGCACTTGGGCTTGCAGTTTATCCATTTAAGTACAGTGGTTTTAAATTATGGCCAGCGTTGCTTATAGTAGGGTTATCTGTGTTTTTTATACTTGCTCTTACCATTCCTCATCCTACGCGTCAGGGGCTTCTCTGGTCGTTGTTTGCTCTTCCCTGGATAGGCGCAAATCTGTGGGCAGCTGACCGAAACTACTTTTTCTCATCGGTGGTGGGTCTTTTTTTGTGGGATTTGGGTTCCGGAGCACAAGCCATGGCGTATGGCATACGTGCTCTCTCAGAGCCTTATGGAAATGGCATACCTCCTGAAGTCGTGGTGATAGTCGACTCAGTTGCGATATGCGCGGTTTTGATTACATGGTATGTGGGTGTCGATCCAAAGGAGATTTTAACCAGGTCGCTTGGTAGATATCGTGCTAATTTCAAATCCAGTAATTAGATAGGGTAACATTGTGCTATGCGTATACTTGTTACTGGAGGAGCAGGTTTTATCGGCTCCAATTTTGTGCACTATTGGATAGACAAATACCCAGATGACCAGGTCATTGTCTATGATCTATTGACCTATGCAGGCTGCCTGGAGAGTTTGGATGATGTGCGTGATCGTATCACCTTTGTGCAGGGCGACATAGGCAATTTTGAGCTAGCAAAGCACGTGCTAAGTCAATACCATGTAGATATGGTGGTCAATTTTGCCGCTGAGTCGCACAACAGCTTGGCGATACTTGATCCTGGTAGGTTTTTCCGCACCAACGTTCTGGGCACTCAGACTCTGCTGGAGGCCGCGCGCCAGGTGGGAGTGGAGCGTTTTCACCATGTATCTACATGTGAAGTATACGGAGATCTGGACCTCGATTCGGATGAGCAATTTACCGAGGATAGCCCCTACAGGCCGCGTACCCCCTACAACGCGTCAAAAGCCGGTACCGACCATGCAGTAAGGGCATATGGGCTGACTTTCGGGCTTAATGTAACTATCACCAATTGTGCCAACAATTATGGTCCATACCAATTCCCCGAGAAGGTAGTACCTCTATTTGCTACAAACGCGATAGATGACAAGTCACTACCATTGTATGCATCTACCCGCAATAGGCGTGAGTGGCTACATGTCATAGATCATTGTAGGGCGATAGAATTGGTTATGAAGAAGGGAAACGCCGGTGAGACCTATCACGTGGGGAGTGGAGTAGAGGCCGATATAGAGCAGATAGCAGATCTAGTGCTGAAGGAGTTGGGTAAGCCATTATCGCTGAAGACCATAGTTCCCGATCGTCCCGGTCACGATCGCCGCTACAGGCTCGACTATACCAAAATACATGAGCAACTTGGATGGGAGCCTACCATATCTTTTGAAGAGGGTATGGCTGAAACCGTGCGCTGGTATAAGGATAATCGTGAATGGTGGGAGCCGCTCAAGAAGAGGGCGCCCGTAGTTGAAGAATCGTGGAAGATCTCTTAATTGGAGGGGAGAGGATGGCTTGAGGTGCCGATTCGGATAGGTTGTCTATTACGGGCGTCTAGATACACCGTTTAGCCGATTATATTTGCGAGATGAGCAGCTAAGATGAAAAAAGTTCTGATTACCGGAGCAGGTGGACAGTTGGGATCTGATGCAGGCGATATATTTTCTGGAGACCTGCCCCCCGGTTCTGCCAAAGGCGGGTTGCCTGCAGCAAAGGTAGGCAGGGTAAGCGGATACGAGGTAGTACGAGCTACACACGATCTGCTGGATATTACCAATCGATCCGTGGTGATGGAGGCGGTTTCTGCTATACGTCCCGAGGTCATAGTTCATGCGGCTGCATATACAAAGGTGGACGATTGTGAGCATAACCATGATGCGGCATTCGCTATAAACTCCATAGGAACCAGGAACATCGCTGAGGCAGCAAGACTCTATGGTGCTTATGTAACCTATGTGTCGACGGATTATGTATTTGATGGTAGTGCTGACCGTCCTTATGTGGAATGGGATACTCCATGCCCGGTTTCAGTATATGGACGCTCAAAACTGGGAGGAGAGATGGAACTCGATAGAGAATGGTCAGTGGTCAGAACATCATGGCTCTGTGGGGTAAGGGGTGGCAATTTTGTAAAGGCTATTATGGGGGCATACAGAGACGGAAAGCCGCTCAGGGTGGTAAACGACCAGAGAGGATGCCCTACCGTAACAAGCGACTTAGCGGCTATGCTTGGATGGATCACCACAGAGAAGCTTCCTGGTATATTTCATGTTACAAATCGTGGTGCTGCAAGCTGGTGGGATGTTGCTGAATTTGTCGTTAAGGAGTTGGGAGGGGATCCTGGAACCGTACGGCCCATTACTACTGCTGATCTCGATCCGCCCAGGGCTGCACCGAGGCCGGCAAACTCCGTGCTTGACAACATGGCGCTCAGGATCGCTGGGATGGATGGCATGCCTGACTGGCAGGATGGTATTGCGAGATTGGTCAGGGCACTGCAAGACTGAGATGAAGATAATGGAGATGTAGATAAGGTGGCTGGCCGGGACAATTATCCTCGCAGGAAAAATCATCGCAGCTACAGTAGTGGGGATAATCCTGCTACGACTACATCTGTTGCCGTCAGAACGCTGCCCCCAGAAGAGGGGGCTACTATTGCTGTAATCGGGGCAGGATATGTCGGTCTCACTACCGCAGCCTGCCTATCGTATGTTGGTCATAATGTAACTTGTGGCGATATAAATGAGTCGAGAGTGAATAGCCTCAATGAAGGCAATATTCCAATTTATGAAGAAGGTTTGGATGAGATTGTCAGAGATGGGCTTTCCTCAGGAAGATTGCGTTTTGTAGCAGGAGCTTCCAATGCAGTCAAGGATGCGGAGTTTATCTTTCTTTGCCTGCCTACTCCCAGGCAGGATGACGGGACACCTGATATGTCGTTCATATCTACGGTTGCTGCCGAAATAGGACCGCTTATCAATCATGGTTCTGTCGTGGTAAATAAATCGACTGTTCCGGTAGGCTCTGCTGTCGCGATAGAACGCATGATAGGGCGTAGTGATATATCAGTGGTGTCCAATCCGGAGTTTTTGCGAGAAGGTACTGCTGTGAATGATTTTTTTCACCCCGATCGTATAGTTATCGGCGCTGACGATGAGCAGGCGGCAGTAAGGGTAAGCTCGCTGTTCAGAACACTGGGAGCTTCCATGCTGATTACAGATGCCACTACCGCCGAAACGGTTAAATATGCTGCAAATGCATATTTGGCTATGAAGATCAGTTTCGCCAACTCTATTGCTGAGTTGTGCGAGATATTTGGCGCTGACATCAAAGACGTTCTCCTTGGTGTGGCTTATGACCATCGTATTGGATTTGAGTACTTGAAACCGGGACCTGGATGGGGAGGCTCGTGCCTTCCAAAGGACATGGCTGCACTTTTAAGCGCGGCGGCTGCAGCGTCTGGCAGCTCGACTTATGGTGCTACCGTGGCGCTGCGTTTACCCTCCAGCCTACCAGGCCAGATATCTACCACTCCAGATAAAGAACTATCATATTACGATGTATCTTTACTCGAGGCAATCATAAAGACCAATGACAGCCATGAGCAGTGGGTTGTGCGAAAGGCTCTATCGCTGCTTCAGGACGATGAAGCGCCGCTATACGGCGTGCAGGAGAGAGGGTCAGGATCGCAGGTACCACCAAACGGTCCAGTAGTTGCCGTATGGGGGGTTGCTTTCAAGGCCGGTACTGATGACATGAGAGAGTCTCCTGCACTTGTGTTGATTTCAGAATTGGTATCACGCGGGACATCCATTAGGGTCTACGATCCTACTCTTCGCAGCGAGACGGATGTGTTGCCCGCTGGCACTGTAGTCTGTGCCGACCTTTATTCTGCATGTGAAGGGGCATCGTTGCTTTGTATCATGACAGAGTGGGAAGAGTTTCGTTGGGCAGAGTTTGGAAAGGTCATGGAAGTAATGGCTTCTCCAAAGATACTGGATGCCAGGAACCTACTGGATGTCTCTGCTGTCAGGAGAATGGGCTTTACCTACCAGGGGATCGGGCGAAAATGAATCTGTACGACATGTTGCCCGCCGGAGATATGCCCGTTCAATGAGAGGACTTGTTACTGGAGGAGCAGGTTTTATCGGGTCGCATCTGTGCGCCAAGCTCTTGGAGGATGGATGGTCGGTTGTATGTGTGGATGATCTGTCTACGGGTAGTAGCGCCAATGTCGGCCACCTGGAGCGGGTTGGGGGAGATCGTTTTATCCCGGTTATTTCCAATCTGTCGAATCCCGAGTGGAGATCGGTAGCCGATAAATATGACTACGATATAATATATCATCTGGCAAGTGCGGCCTCCCCTCCAGATTACCTGGCAATGCCGCTTGAGACCCTGTCGGTGGGTAGCGCAGGCACATTGCTGTCTCTTGAGTTTGCCTATGAGCATGAAGCTCGCTTTGTCTATACCTCAACGAGTGAGGTATATGGTGATCCCCTGGTGCATCCTCAGGTGGAAAGTTATTGGGGTAACGTAAATCCCGTAGGACCGAGATCGGTTTATGATGAGGCAAAACGTTTTTCAGAGGCGCTTACAATGGCGCGCCATCGCAAGCTGGGGCAGGATGTCGGTATAGCGCGTCTATTCAATACCTATGGACCTAGGATGAGGCCGGGAGATGGAAGGGTTCTTTCCAACTTTGTCGTCCAGGCTCTGGCTGGAGAGTCCCTTACTGTCTACGGTGACGGCAGCCAGACTCGCAGTCCATGTTATGTCTCAGATATGGTAGACGGATTACTTGCTTTGGGTGGATCCAATATAACCGGTCCGGTTAACTTGGGTAATCCGCAGGAGGTAACGGTACTGGAGTTGGCTCATATGGTAATAGAGGTAACCGGCTCTGAGTCATCGATAGAGTTTTTTCCGCTGCCGGAGGACGATCCGAAGAGGCGCTGTCCGGACATTAGCCTTGCTGGAGAGAAACTCGGATGGCAGCCTTCTGTGGATCTGCGAACCGGACTTGAAATATTTATCGATTGGATGAAAGATCGACTGATGAAAGGAATCTCTGATGGAGAGTAGTTACAAGCGCCTGTCTGTTTTGGTCCCTGTTTATAATGAACGTACTACGATAGGTGAGGTATTGCGCAGGGTAAAGTCGGTAGATATACCCCTGGAGCTTGAGGTGATCGTGGTGGATGATGGGTCTACCGATGGAACGGCCTCTATACTTCAGGCTCTCTCCGACTCTACGATAAAAGTGATTTATCACCATACCAATAGAGGTAAGGGTGCGGCTTTAAGTACCGCCTTAGGGGTAGCAACTGGAGATCTGTTGCTTGTACAGGATGCCGATCTCGAATATGATCCAGACGACTGGCGCAATTTGCTGGATCCTATTATGAAAGGCAAGGCAAAGGTTGTCTATGGCAGCAGATTTACCGGACCCCGAAAGAACATGTTTCCGTCGCATTGGATGGGTAATCGGGTTCTAACTCTTATGACCAATTTGTTGTACAGCTCGACGCTCTCCGATATGGAAACCTGCTACAAACTGATCTCCAGGGATGCATTGGATGGCATAAAGATTGAGTCGAATGGTTTCGATGTAGAGCCGGAGATTACCGCCAAATTGCTCCGGCGGGGTATAAGGATATATGAGGTACCCATATCTTATAGTGGTAGGGAGATGGATGAGGGCAAGAAGATACGCTGGCAGGATGGAGTAAAGGCAGTAGTCGCGTTGATAAAGTACAGATTTAGTTCTCTTTGATCTTATCGCGATCTTTCTTATGCAACCCGTGTCAGCAGTAATAGTCAATCACAATGGGGGGGAGCTGCTAGCATCCTGCTTAAACGATCTAATCGCGGATAGTGTGGGTGAGGTCATTGTCGTAGATAATGCTTCTACCGATAGTTCTATCAAGTTGCTGGAAGGATCGCTGGATGATCATGGGAAACCAGGAGTCAGGGTGCTACAGGTAGGTCTAAACGTCGGTTATGGAGCCGCGGCAAACAGAGGGGTTGCTGCATGTGATTCCTCCAGCAAGCTGGTAATTATATGTAACCCTGATTTGCGTATACGCAGAGGTGCAATAGATGCTTTGTCGACTGCCCTTTTCGGTGATCCTACGCTTGGAATAGTGGGCCCCTGTATTTTGGAGCCGGATGGTTCCATGTATCCATCTGCAAGGAGATTTCCATCCCTTGTAGGTGCAGGGATGCATGCCATATTGGGGCTGGTTTCTCCGGATAATAGGTTTACAAAGAATTATAGGATGCAAGATGGGGGGAGACGGGAGGGCGGGGAGGTAGATTGGGTTTCAGGTGCTTTTTTTATGGCAAGGAGGGAAGCGCTTGAGGAGATAGGGGGATTTGATGAGGGTTACTTTATGTATGGCGAGGATGTGGATTTGTGCTGGCGTATCCATCGGGCAGGCTATGGCGTAGCGTATGTTCCAGAAGCAGTAGTAACCCATGAGCGTGCATATTCTACGAAGAGGCATCCGTATCGTATGTTGATTGCACATCATCGTTCCACGATGAGGTTTACCTCAAAGAGGTATAGCGGCTTCAGGTTTGTATTGTTGGCTGTCCCTGTGACAATCCTGCTGGGAGTGCGAGCTGCTATTGCGTTTGTACAGCAAGCGATCAATGATCTGAAGAAGATTGGCAAGTCTTAGTAGAAGAGGTAGATAGCTGTATGGCGCCTGCTGGACGCAGCAGGCAGTTATGTAGTAAAATAAACCTCCGGTATGGACAGACGAGACATAGCAAGACAAGTTGCACGCGCGGCATCGACAGGCAGTAGCAAATCTTACAAGGAGAGGCCATCAATCAACTGGTATGCCAGCCTTGTGCTCATAGTGGTACTCGGTCTGCTTTCTATTATTTATTCTCGTTACGAATTGACTCATGCCACCAAAGCCACCAGTACATCAGGTAAGACCACCTATGCTGCTTTCTCGTTTGACGTATGTGGCACCCAGTTGCCCAATCTTCCCAAGGCGCCGGCATCGGCAAAGGCGATACTGACGACCAATGGCCATGGAGTGTTGCATATACCGCCGTCTGCCTCCAAGGGCGGTAAGAATACTTTGGGGTATTTCGTTAAGTCGTATCCTGGCATGGAGCTGTCATCGAGTGTGATCAGATATCCCGGCCAGTCGGCATACCGTAATGGGGAGCGTTGCGCCAAGGGAACACCGGATGCTGGTAAAGCTGGAGTGGTGAGGGTGGAGACGTGGTCAAGTTTCAAGGTAGCAACAGGCACACCAGTCTCTGGAAATCCAAGTTCGGTGGTGCTTACCAACGGCATGGAAGTCACTATGGCATTTTTGCCGAGTCATTCCTCGGTTCCGAGACCTTCGTCCGGCACGGTCAGCCAAATGCTAACAGATATGTCGGGGGTGAAGCCTACTACCAGTACTCCAAGCAGCAGTGTCCCTGCTGGCGGGGTTCCAACTCAGGCGCCGACCAGCGTACCGACTGGTAGTATCCCCACCGCTGGTATACCGAGTGCTCCATCTGCTACCGGTACGCCTGTTCCATCGCACTCCAATACACCATCAGGTTCGACAGCAAAGTCGTCTGCCACTAATACATCGGGCGCCAAAACGGGCAGCGGTTCAGCCAAGCCTTGAAAAGGCAATCTGGTCAGTCAATGGTTGTATAGGTTTAATTTTAAAAATGATAGCTATACTTCTGGCAGGAGGGGAGGGGACGAGGTTGCGGCCACTCACTTACAACCTCCCCAAACAGATTCTACCCGTGGCGGGTATTCCTATGATTGAGCGGGCATTGAAGCAGTTTGCTGAATATCCGGTGGATAGTGGGATCGCCAACTCCCATGAAGAGAGATGGGAGCAGGCAATATCGAACAGCAGCATCGTGTCGGCTGCGCAAAACGCTGGTGTTGTATTTCAAGAGTGCGTGCTGTCTCTTGGCTATAGGCCGGAGCGATTTGTACAGTATTATCCTGATGGATTGATCGACGGCATCAAGGTGTCTTATGCTGTTGAACCTGAGCCGCTTGGCACAGGAGGGGCAGTCCGGTTTGCTGCTGAGCATGTGGGGGTGGAGGGAACTTTCGTTGCGGTAAATGGAGATGTACTTGCTGACATATCTGTACGTGACTTGATTGAAATACATTTCAGGAACCGTAAGCATGGAGCGCTGGCTACAATAGGATTGATAGAGGTAGACGATCCATCACGCTATGGCGTGGTGGACCTGGATAGTTCCGGCCGGGTAAGGCAATTTGTGGAAAAGCCTGACCCGGGCAAGTCCCCGTCCGACCTGATAAATGGTGGAGTATATGTATTGGAGCCTGAGGTACTTGATCTCATCCCAGGAAATAAGATGGTATCTATTGAACGTGAGGTATTCCCCAGTCTTGTAGACGGTGGGTCACTCTATGCGACCAGAATGGAGGGGTATTGGCTCGATATGGGTACTCCTCAGTCGTATGTTCAGGCAAATATGGATTATTTAGAGATGTCCATGAGCCCTTCGGTTCCGCCTATTGCCGGAGCCAGACAGGTTGCAGATGGCGTATGGGTAGTAGGAGATCCAATTTTGAAGGGCTCAGTGCTGCCTCCGGCGCTTGTTATGGATGGTGCACTTATAGAGTATGGAGCAATAGTCTCCAATGCCGTAATAGGTGATCATTGTATTATAGGAAGTGATTGTAGGGTAGACAGGTCAGTTGTGATGAATGGAAGCAGAATGATGCATGGTTCGGTTTTGGAAGATTCAGTTCTTGCGGCTATGGTAGAGGTGGGCGAAGGGGCGCGAGTTGCAAACTATAGCGTAGTGGGAGATGGGTATGTGGTAGCTGCCGGCTTGACACTGTCAGATGTTCGCGTACCAATCAATGATTAGCAGGAGTAGCAGATGAAAGTAATGGTAACAGGTGGTGCAGGTTTTATAGGGTCATCTCTTGTCGACAGGCTTATATCCGAAGGACACACAGTAGATGTCATAGATGACTTATCCTCCGGAACGCTGACAAATTTGGCCGGTGCGAGATTAGAGGGAGCTTCAAGATTGAGCTTTCACCAGATGGATATACGTTCTCCGGAGTTGATAGATTTCATTGTCCAGAAGAGGCCCGAAGTGATCTTTCATTTGGCGGCTCAAGCAAATGTTCGTCATTCTGTAGAGCGTCCCGTATTTGATGCCGATGTGAATATACTTGGTACATTGCGGCTTATTGAAGGAGCCAGATGCGCCGGTACGCTGAGGATAGTCTTTGCAGCATCGGGAGGAACATTATATGGCGAGCCGGATCCATCCGAACTCCCGATAAAGGAGTCGTGCATGCATCACCCGTTGTCACCTTACGGCGTTTCCAAGAAGGCAGCCGTCGACTACATGGAAGCATTTAAGAATATGTATGGGTTGGATTACTGCGCGTTGGCACTGGCCAATGTCTATGGTCCCCGCCAGGATCCCAACGGTGAGGCAGGAGTGGTAGCTATCTTTGCGGAGCGTTTACTCAAAAATCAGCAGGTGATTATCTATGGGGATGGCGAACAGACCAGGGACTTTGTATTTGTAGATGACGTAGTCGATGCCTTCGTCAAAGCGGGGGAGGTGGGAGGAGGAGAGATAGTGAACATAGGAACCGGCCATGAGGTGAGTGTAAATGAGCTTGCTTCTATTATGATACGTGCTACAGGTAGAGACGTTTCTCCCGTGTATGCAAAAGAGAGGGTGGGTGAGCTACGGCGCAATTCCCTCGACCCCAGCTTGGCTGGTAGCCTCCTTGGTTGGAGTGCTTGGACCAAGCTGGAAGGCGGAGTGTATGAGGTTATCGAGCACTTCAGGAAGGTATCATCATGAAGGATGCAGTTGCCGGCAATTATGAGATCAGCCGGGACAAGCAGTCGATTACCATGTTGGCCGACAGAATCCTTGCGATTCCGGTGGACTCTGAAGGAGAGCGTAAGTCAAAGACCGGCATACTTATACCTGCGACAGCGGAACTTTCACGGCGGTTGGCATGGGCTGATGTCTCTCTTGTAGGGCCTCATGTGAGGTCCGTTAGGTCTGGAGACAAAGTGCTGTATAATCCCGAAGACCGTTTCGAGGTAGAAGTGCAGGGAGAGCAGTATGTCATTCTTCGCGAGAGAGATATCCACGCAGTTGCATCCAGCCATGCTGATAACGATACCGGATTGTATCTATAATTGGATCTATGACTCTATCTGACCAGCCAACTGTCCCAACCTATGCTACTTCTAAACTCCCCGCAGGACAGACAGCTCAATTTCCTGTATATGCAGCCACTCCGATCGACTTCGACGATAGTGAGCTGGACGTAGTGAAGTTTGACAGCAACGGGTTGGTTCCTGCTGTCATACAGGATGTCAGTGATGGTACCGTTCTCATGCTTGGTTATATGAATAGCGAATCATTGAAGCGTACGCTGACTAGTGGGAGAACATGTTTTTGGAGTAGGAGTAGGCAAGAGTATTGGGTAAAGGGGGAGACCTCTGGGGATCGTCAGTGGGTTCGTGAGGTGCGTTACGACTGTGACGGAGACGCCCTACTGGTACTAGTCGACCAGGAAGGGAAAGGTGCTTGCCACACAGGGGAGCGCAGTTGTTTTTATAGGTCGTTTGGCCATAAGTAAAAGCCTCACTACCGCTCTGATTGCCTTCATCGCGGATGGCAATTTACTCAGGTTTGCTCAATTACCGTATAGATCATAGAAGCAGCCTTACGCAGTGAGTCGATAAGTTTGGTGCGACTGCTGTCTCTGGCAAAGACAAACCCTATGTATCGGCTACCATCTGGAACCGGCGCTACCTCCGCACCCGGGAATGTAGTGATATTTACGCCGGTGACAGATTCTACCTGTCTCGCCATGTCTACTCCCTCTATGGCTTTTATTACTCCCTTTTCTTGGGCTGATATCATACATACTCCAGAGTATCCCGGAATGATTTGTAAATGCTTTTGCCCTGCACACACTGCACGAACTGTGCGAATTGCGCCAAGACTTGCATTCGGTAGAGTATCCTCTTTCCCGGCATCGTAGGCATGGGGCTCCATCCCCAGAGATGAAGCTAAGACCACCTCTTCCAGCGATCTTCCATTGTCGAACTGGAGTACATTGGAGCATTGGCCGCCTATAGTCCGTGACGCGACTTCTATAAGGTATGCCCTACCATTTTCAAAACGCACTTCTGCGTGAATAGGGCCTTCTCTTAGTTGCAGGGCTGCAACTGATCGGTGGGTAACATCTATTGCAGACTGCAGCAGGGAACTGTCGTGGACAGAAGGAGTGACGTAGATGCTTTCTTCGAAAAATGGTCCTACCAGTGGTATAGGTTTGTCGAATATGGCCAATATGGTTAGTTTTCCGTCTGTTAACAGGCCCTCTACGGCTATTTCGTCACCATCTATGTAGCGCTCTATTAATATGGGGTCGTAGGAGCGTCCTTCTGTCGCCTGGATTTTCCTTATCCGTTCTATAGCCAGGTCAACTTCTGGGTATGAATTTGCTCGTATAACACCCTGGCTGGCCGATAGGCTGGTCGCTTTTACCACACAGGGTAGCCCAATAGCGTCTATGGCATTGGTGACGTCTTGAGGTGATGCATTATTGCCGAGGATGCTGTAGGCTGGCTGCGGTACTTCAGTCTCGCTCAGCGCCTTTCTCAAGAGATCCTTGTGTAGAGTGCGGGTAGCTGCTTCCAGCTTATTACCCTTTAGGCCGAGCGCTGTTGTTGCAGCCGCCGCCAGTGCTACCCCCTTATCGTCGATTGCGATGATGGCATCAAGCGGTAGTATGTTGTCCAGTTTGAGGATCTGCTCAGTAGATTCATCCAGGTTATCCAGTGATATTTGCAAGGTACTTGATGAGAATGTACTGGCCGGGGAGGTATCTGGATATGTCGCATCGAGAGAGGATGTGCCCGACGAGAATACGCTGGATGATAGAGCGCCCACCGAGAAAGTGCCTGGAGAGGGTAGCTTTTCTATGGGCAGTAGAGAGTCGCATGCAACTATTACCTCCACCTCCATTCTGGAGGCAGCGTTTATGAATGATGTCGCCCTATAGGTATTTGATGGGACGATGATTAATATCCTTGCCATTGACTGTATACTATTTTATATGGTAGATCAATTATTAACAATAACCGATGAGGCGATGAAAATGCTTAGGGATGCCAGGAACGCAGAGAGCGATGCAGACAGCTTGGCTCTTTGGATAGAGATTGTGGGAAGCCGCGGTAAAGCATACGATTACGATTTGTATTTTCAGAGTGTCGAGGATGCCCATTCATCGGATGCGCTGATCAGTGGTAACAGTTTGGACGATGTTCCTGTTGTAATTCCCACACCAAGTATTGAGCTTATCAGGGGATCCAGGTTGGAGTGGTCCGACGACGGAGAGGGTGGCCTTGTTATGGTCAACCCAAATACTCCAGCGAGTGATAACGGCTTACCGGAAGGTGTAGTAGAGGGAGATTTTTCCTCCCCTGTCGCCCAGAGGGTGCTGGAAGTCATAAATGAAGATATCAATCGCGCTATAGCCAGTCATGGGGGCTATGCAGAGTTGGTGGCAGTCGGTGATGGAGTGGCTTACGTGCGGATGATGGGAGGCTGTCAGGGATGCGGTCTTGCCTCTGTAACTCTATCTCAGGGGATAGAGGTGGCTATTAAAAATGCAGTACCAGAGATTAGGCGAGTAGCGGATGTAACCAACCATGATGCCGGTACAAATCCGTTTTATCAGGCATCCAAGAAATAGTAGCTACTTGTAAACCCCCATTTCCACACTTGTTGTACTGTCTGGTCGTGGATGGTCGAATTTAAGGATGGTCGAATACGGCCAGTATATCCAACTTAAGTTGTACTGCATCAGAGACGATCACCCCACCCGACTCAAGTAGCGGGCTAAACTCCAACGCCAGCTCCTTTCGGCTTACGGTTGTTCGCGCATGAAGAATCATACGTTTTGAATCAATAGCACTGATCTCTGATGCATCTCTGATTGACTTCGTGAAAGTTTTAGCATCTATTGTGTCTCCTACCTCCAGTGTGTCGTACGTCACTTCAAAAGCGACGTTTTTTGTTGTATCCCGGATGGTCAGTTCAGCGTCGAGAAGATACCCAGATTTACCTTGAGAGGTGACTATCCCCCTAAGGGACATCTGTGGCCATCTGGCTGCATCGAGGAATTCACTGGATTTTATATAGATGTCCCTTGGATTATCACCCGTTTGCAGGGAGGCTACATCTACATAAGCGTCCACTGATGTTCCTATCGGATTGCCACTGTAAATAATCTTTCCATAGAATTTATCGAAGCGTGCTTTAACGTTTGATATGAGTAGATGCTTGACCGAGAAGCCGATATAACTGAGCATAGGATCTACTACCCATGTACCTGAAGGTAGCTGAGACAAATCAAACAAATCACTAGTTATTTGGTCATCCCCACTGGCATGCTGATCGTTCATCTTAGGGGTATATTTTTCCCTAGTATGTCCAAAAAGTCAAATTACAATGTAGCATAGAGTAGGATAATGGCCACGCTAACATGATATTTCGACATAAGTAATGGGATATTGAAGAAAATTGTTTATATATTGCTATTAAGTAATAATTTCGTGAACTCATTGTTGTATGGAATGATTGTTGCATAGAAGGACGATTGTATTTGTCCGACCGGACCGCCAACAGGCTTGGCCGTGGGGCGCAAACGTCCGTGGACGAGATGGCGAAGCACGACTTGGAGGTTCTGGGGCGCACTCCTAGAACTGGCTATATACCAAAATGCAGTGAAATGTTCGCATTAGTGGCTAAAACGGCCTAAAGTCTTATAGGTGGAAGTATGGCTAATTGTGATTGGCGTGGTGGCCGCAGTAATGCTGGCATATCCCATGGAGATATTGGTAGAGAGAGTACCCGGAAGGGAGAGCCTTTCTGCCCCATGGCTTGTCTGTGCACAATGTAGTACCGGCAGCAACAACTCATGGACACTTACTCCGATCGGCATTGTCTATCACCTGAGTAAGTGCAAACACTGTAGTGCGCCGCATGCTTATCCGTTTAGGCCTCTTGTCATAGCAGTGGTTAGTGCGGTTGTATTTGCAGGTAGCGCTGTAAGGTTCGGCGCACATGCGGACCTGATAGCCTATGACGTACTGGCTGTTGGGCTGATAGTACTGAGTGTGATTGATCTGGAACGTATGATATTGCCGGTAGTGGCGTTCTATCCCACTCTATTGAGTTTCGCTATCCTGTTGGCTATCTCCTCTTTGCTGGAGGGCCGATTATCCCACCTTTGGGTGGCAATGGCTGCAGGGGTAGTATGTTTCTTGATCTTCCTGGTTATTCATATAATAGTGCCTCAGGGAATGGGTTTTGGCGATGTAAGGTTGGCCGGGCTGCTTGGTCTTGCAACCGGCTGGATAAGCGCTCAGGTAGTGTTGGTTGGGTTTGTTCTGGCCTTTGGGCTGGGCGCATTCATAGGCATATTGCTTATGCTGTTGAAAAATTATGGTTCCAAGTCACGACTTCCCTTTGCCCCATTTCTGGTTGCCGGAACGTTTCTTGCGCTTATGTGGGGGTTGCCCATTGCCAGAGTATGGCTGCACTCTCATTATTGACTATTTGCGGTCATCTGTACCGGGAAGGTCGTTCTGTTGCAGCTGGGCTTTAATGGCTTGTGGGCAAATGCTGCACTCAGCAGATCTGCTAGATTATATACATGCTACGTTTTTTAACTGCGGGAGAATCCCACGGTAAGGGTCTTGTAACGATAGTAGAAGGACTTCCGGCAGGTATGCCGTTTGCTTCCGATCAGATACGCCATCAGCTTGCAAGAAGGCGCCTTGGTTACGGTAGGGGGCCAAGGATGCGTATAGAAGCAGATGAAATTACCATTTTATCAGGAATAAGACACGGCAGGACTTTGGGATCGCCGATTGCAATAGAGATAGCAAACAGCGAATGGGAGACCAAGTGGAAAGAGGAGATGTCTCCCGATCCAGGCAGACCGTCAAAGGTACTGACTACACCGAGGCCGGGACATGCAGATTTGGCCGGAATGCAGAAGTACGGCCTTAGTGATGCAAGAGATGTACTGGAGCGGGCATCTGCTCGTGAGACTGCCGCCAGGGTAGTTGCCGGCTCTCTTGCCAAAGCGCTACTCTCCGAAATGGGTGTGTATGTGATCAGCCATACCGTGCAAATGGGCAATGAGCATTCCAATGTACAGTTGCGTCCTATGCCCCAGGATGCCGACAAGGTAGATGCCTCTCAGGTTAGGTGTTTTGACGAAGAGGCTGAAAAGAGGATGATTAGTGCCATAAAAGCTGCCGCAAAAGAGGGGGACTCTCTTGGTGGGGTGTCGGAAATTATAGCGTATGGAGTACCGGTCGGGTTGGGCAGTCATGTGCACTGGGACCGCAAGCTGGATGGCCTGTTGGCTCAGGCTATATGCTCTATACATGCCGTCAAGGCAGTCGAAATAGGAGACGGATTTAGCAATGCGGCCCTCAGGGGATCGCAAGCACACGATGCAATTTATTTTGATGATGGGGGTAGTGCTGCGGCGGACGACCCTGGGGATGGTACCTCTGGAGCCGGAGCCGTAGTATCTGGCGGCTACAAAAGGAGAACCTCCCGAGCTGGTGGAATAGAAGGTGGAATTTCTATTGGGGGAGATATCATTGTGCGTGCCTATATGAAGCCGTTGGCCACATTGAACAGGCCGGTGATAGAGACCGTAGATGTTGCTACGGGCGAGCGAGCGCTATCGTTCAAGGAACGCACAGACGTTACGGCCGTACCAGCTATGGGTGTAGTGGCGGAGGCAATGGTCGCCCTTGTGGTCGCCTCCGAGGCATTGAGGAAGTATGGTGGTGACTCATTGGCCGAATTCAAGACCAACTATAAAAATAGTATTGATGCTCTGCGTAGGATGATGCATCCCAAAGACGTCCTTGCGTAGGTGACTGTGCAGCGTTGCCCGATGCACGATCTCAATACCGTTGCATATACGAGTCAGGTGTGCCGGTAAGCAGCTATGTGTGCAGCATCGCATGTCTCTGGCGTTAAAAAAGTGGCACTGGTGGGCATGCCGGGAGCAGGAAAGTCCTCAGTGGGTTTGCTCGTAGCCGAAAAGCTCCAATGGGATTTTGTAGATGTAGATGGCGATATAGAGAAAGAAGCGGGCATGAGCATTGCAGACATCTTCGAATCTCACGACTACGGCGAGCTGAAGTTTCGTGCACTGGAGCATGAAGCAATAGCTGCGTTGATACGTTCGCCGGAATTACTTGTTTGTGCGACAGGTGGAGGAGCGGTGGAGAATGAAGTTACCAGAAAACTTTTAGCAGCTCCGGAGGTGTTCGTCGTATGGCTCTCGGCTGACCTAGAGGCGCTTTTGGATAGAACGGCAAACAGTGCCAACCGCCCCTTGCTGAGATCTGATCCCAGGCAGGCTATAAAAGTGCTTATGGACAGGCGCGTGCCTCTTTACAAAAGCATTACCGATGTAACCATAGATACCGATACGGCCAGCATAGAAGAGGTTGCGGATAACGTTATACATGCATTAAGGCATAGGTGATCAATCTCCCCAAGCGAAAGTACCGAGCTATTACAAAGGTGAGTGGCATGTAATCGTCTTGTTGGAGCTTTTACATTTAAGTTCAATATGATAACCTATCCAGTATGTCTGTAGAATCTGTGTTACCTGGTAATATCCTACCTGAGGGCTTTCTTTTGGGTGCTGCTGTAGCCAGTTTTCAGGTAGAGGGAGGTTTGAACGGTCCCGGTGAGCCGGCAAACAACTGGAAAGACTGGGAGGCTACCGGTAGGGTATGGCGAAAGGAGCCATCAGGCATCGGCGTAGACTTTTGGAATCGCTACGAGGAGTACTTTGATCTGGCCAAGCAGGCAGGGTGTAATGCACTTCGTTTTGGTATTGAATGGGCCAGGGTGGAGCCCCAAAGAGGGCAATTTGACAAAGAAGCAATTGACCATTATGCCGAGATGTTGAAGCAATGTCGCAACAGGGGAATACAACCTCTTATCACGCTATCCCACTGGACCCATCCATACTGGTGTGGCGAGAAGTTGTGGCTTTCAGATGAATCTCCAGAGATATTTTCAAGCTACGTTTCCAAGATTGTTCCAGCTTTACAGGATTACTCCTCTCACTGGGTCACTATTAACGAGATGAATGCATTGACAATGCTCTCTTATCTATTTGGTGCATTCCCCCCCGGATTGCATTCTCCGCCAAGGGCGGCTGTTGCTTCAGGGCATATGCTTGAGGCACATATCAGAGCCTATGAGGCAATTCATGCTACTCAGCCCGGCGCCATGGTTACCACCAATAACTGGAGTACCAGTATATACGAGCTGGACCGCCTATTTATAGATCTACTCAGCGCGAGAAGAGCTGGGGTTTCCAGGGAAGATGTAGATTCCTGGATCGCCCAGAGGCGGGATGAATGGTACTCCACGATAGGCTTTCCTCCAAAAGGTAGGATACAAGAGCGATTGCTGCGCAGTTTGTCTGCTGCGCAATCCCCAGCCGGTAAGCCTATGGGGCGTGCCGGTAGGTTGACCAGGATAGCTGTATCCGGCAACGGAGAAGGGACGAACAGGGTGCTGGATGCCGTATATTCCAGCCCGTATGAGATCACCCTTGACATGGTGGGGATAGACTATTACACTCCATTACTTTCGGACAGGCTGGTTTTACCTGGCCACAGGGAGACAGGTGGTCGCGGCTGGTTGCCTACCAGGATGATGTGGGATGATCCCGTAGATCCACACGGGTTGGTCGATTATATAAGAGCTAATCAGACTGCCGGTATTCCGGTATGGATAGTAGAGAATGGGCTGTGCAACCGTATCGTACGAGGACATGCTTATAATCGTATTGATGGATGGAACAGGCCGGGATACCTGAGAGAGATACTCAAGGCATTGGTAGAAGCGGTAGATAGTGGGCTTTTGGTGGGTGGATACTTTCACTGGTCACTTGTAGACAACTACGAATGGGGTAGCTACCAACCTCGCTTTGGTATATACGGTGTCGATAGAGAGCGCGGCATAAAATTACTGCCAACTGATTCCATGGGGATGGATTCTGCCGCCGCGTTCAAGAAGATGTATGAGGGATTGCTAAAGGGCGATAGGTCTGTTCTTGCGTGAGATTGTAGTCGGCGTGGAGGGATGAAAGTGGATAAAAACGTCGAATATACCGTTCCTGTTCGGTTGGGAGATAGGTCTTACGATGTGATAATAGGGAATGACCTTACCCCCCTGTTGGCTGGCATTGTTTCCAAAGTTGCACCCGGAGCCACTACAACTGCCATTATTACCCAGGATGCCATTCCGGTAAGAGCCGATCCCGGTATAGAGCATTATGTATTTAAAGTACCCGATGGCGAGCAGGCTAAATCAATGCAAATAGCTGAAGATCTATGCAGGAGGATGTCTCAAGTAGGTATAAATCGTTACGATGTAGTAATTGCACTGGGTGGTGGTGTGGTAACAGATCTGGCCGGTTTTGTGTCTGCTATCTACTACCGAGGTGTCAAATATATAAACATCCCCACCTCCCTATTGGCTCAGGTGGATGCTGCGATAGGGGGAAAGACTGCTATTGATATTCCGGAGGGAAAGAACCTGGTAGGTGCATTTTGGCAGCCATCTGCGGTTATCTGTGACATTTCGCTACTGTCTACCCTACCGGAGAGAGAATGGCTATGCGGTAAGGGCGAGATGGCCAAGTATGCCTTTATAATGTCTTCCGTGGAGCTGCCGGTGCAGTCGTCACGGCAGAATGGGAAGTACGCAAAGACAGATTTTTTGAACATGCCTCTGTCTATGCAGGTAAAAACGTGTGTGGAATTGAAGGCGGCTCTTGTATCAGAAGACGAGAGGGAGGAGCAGGGGGGGAAGAGAGTTCTATTAAATTACGGTCATACACTTGCACATGCACTGGAGGCTGCAGGTTTTGATGAATCTAACGATATCGATCTACGCCATGGAGAGGCGGTGGCCATTGGACTGGTGTTTGCCGCAGAATTAGCCTTTAGGCTTGGTAGAATAGACAGGGAGAGAGTAGATGAGCACAGGAGGGTAGTCGCTGGATTGGGGCTATCATATGAGTTCCCCTCCAGCGTACGAGTTGATGATCTCATGGCTTTTATGAAGAGAGATAAGAAGGTATCCAAAGGTATGGTATTTGTTCTTGATGGGCAAGATGGGCTGGAGCGAGTAGAGGGGATAGATGAGCCACTGGTTCGGGAGGTGCTTATAGACATGGCGGCTCAGGGATGAACCCCGGTAGTATTGGCAACTTGGAAGTGAACTCAGGAAACAGCGGCAATAGGGGAATCATCCTTGTCGTGTCAGGTCCAAACCTGGACCTCCTGGGAACAAGAGAGCCTGCAATATACGGCAGAGCAACCTTGGATATGCACATACAGGCAGCTGCCGAGGAGGCCAAGCAACTTGGGTTTACCATAGAGCACTTTCAGTCCAACCATGAGGGAGAGATCGTTGGTTCAATCCACTCCGCCACAGGAAGGGCGGTAGCTATAATAGCCAACCTTGGGGCACTTACTCATTATTCATGGTCAATACGTGATGCCCTGGCGGCATATGACGGGATCGTAGTGGAGGTACATCTCTCCAACCCTGTTGCACGAGAGGAGTTTAGGCACGTATCTGTTTTGGCGGAGATAGCTGAGGGGTCTATAGCTGGTTTTGGCGGTCTTGGTTACATCCTTGCTGTCAAGGCCATACACGCGTTGTTGTGACGCCCGGGTCGCTATTGGATTGATATGACCGCTCTTCAGGTAGACGGCGATATCTCTAAGGGATGGGTGAAGCGCTTCTGGCCGGTGGTAAGTAACAGGAAGCGGGTAATGATTATAGCGTTGATCGGCTCTATGCTGGCAAATGCTATTCAGGTAGCCGGACCGTATGTACTGGCTATGGCCATTGACAATACTCTGGTAGCTCATAGGGGGTCCCTATTGACATACGGGGTTATTCTCCTCCTTCTTGCCGTGGCACGCTTTGGGGTCGGGTATATGTATCGCTTTATGCTTTTGAAAAATGCTTACGATATAGAGTACGACTTGAGAACGATGATATATCGTCACCTTACTAGTCTGTCTAAATCGTTTTACGATCGGACATCATCAGGGCAGCTTGTAGCGAGAGCCAACTCAGACGTAAGGGTAATACAGATGTTACTTGCTTTTGGGCCAAATATATTGAGCCAGTTGGTTCTGTTCGTGTTTGCTTTGGTCGTAATGATGACCATGAGCCCGACGCTCAGCCTGGTGGTCGTGATTACGATGCCTCTGGTCTTATTGGCCGGCAGGAGAATGAGAAGCCAGATGCTTCCATCTTCGTGGTTGGTGCAGGCTCGTCGTGCAGATATAACTTCAATGTCTGGTGAAAATACTGAAGGGGTGCGTGTGATCAAGGCGTATGGGCGTGAAGAGCAGCAGGTCGGGCTGATGAGCCGTTTGTCAAGGCGTCTTCAATGGGCGACTGTGTATCAAGTGGATATTCAGGCCAAGTGGGCACCGATTGCCCAGAATATTCCCAGGTTGGGGTTGCTTGGGGTGCTCCTCTATGGTGGCTGGTTGGTTATACATGGTGCTCTGCCTGTGGGCGATTTGGTTGCGTTCAGTGCTTATGTTGTCATGCTGCAGGCCCCATTCCAGATGCTCGGTGTGTTGCTTGTTCAATTTCAGCGCGCTGCGGCCTCGGCTGGCCGGATTCTGGAGTTGCTTGATGAGCGTCCAGAGATTTACGATTCCCCCGGAGCCGTAGATCTTCCAGATCCACAGGGGCGAGTAGAATTTGATTCAGTTAGTTTCAGGTATCCGTCCAGGCCATTGTTGCTAGACGGCTTCTCGCTTACTCTGGAACCTGGCGATACAGTTGCAATTACTGGCATGACCGGTTGTGGCAAATCTACAATTGCTCAGCTGCTTGCCCGTTTTTACGACGTGTCTGCTGGAAGCATAATGATTGACGGTATAGATGTAAGAGATATTAAATTGGACAGTCTGAGAAAGTGCGCGGGGATAGTGGGAGATGACCCATTTCTCTTCACGGCATCTCTTTTGGAAAATATATCTTATGCAAACCCAGATGTCACTATGGATAGGATCTGGGAGGTTGCCGGACAGGCAGGCATGTTGCATCTGATAGAGGAATTACCTCAAGGATTGGACACGGTAGTCGGAGAGAGAGGATATACGTTGTCGGGCGGAGAGCGCCAGAGAGTTGCTATTGCACGTTTGCTGATTGCAGATCCCAAGATTATAGTATTTGATGATGCTACCAGTGCTGTAGATGTAGAGACTGAGACTGCGCTGCATGCAGGCATCTCCGCAATAAGAGGTGGAAAGACTATATTGCTCATAGCTCATCGCCTCTCTACTATCCAACTTGCCGATCGGGTGGCCTATATGAAATCCGGTCGCATTGTGGCATCCGGTAGTCATGAAGAACTGCTGGAAAGGGTGCCGGGTTATTACCGTATCTATGGACTTGCTACTACCCAGACAGGAAGTGAGCCTTCAGGGAGCTACCCGAGGAGGGTATTGTGATGGGGTTCGGTGGGTTTCCAGGAGGAATGGGAGCTGGATTTGGGCGTATGGGGAATGGGGCATTGCGCGGGGATGGGAACCAGGCGTGGGGAGGTGTACCCGAAGAGTTGCTGGAAAGCGTATCGGCGATAGAGAAGCGGGAGAGCCTAGATGACGGCCCTGATCCTGCATTTGATTATATAGACGATCCGTCCGATGACTTTAATTTACGGGCATTACTGGCTAATAGAAAGTGGAGTGTTGCTCTGGCCCTTGTTCTTGTGGGTGGAGCTGCTGCGTCTCTCCAGGTTGCTCCCTACATTACAAAGATTGCCATAGATGACGGCATTATGCATAAGAACCTACATGTTCTTGTCGTCCTGTCACTGGTCTTCTTTTTTAGTGTGTTGCTCACTATCGTATTGCAGGCATTACAGACGGCGTTTACCGGTAGGTTGACTCAGTCTATTCTCTACGACATACGAATGAAGGTCTTTACCCATGTACAGAGGATGCCTCTTGGGTACTTTACCTCCGAACGAACCGGTCGCATCATGACTAGAATGACCAGCGACATAGAGCAGGTTGGCCAGCTACTGCAAAATGGGCTTTTGACCATGGTTGTACAGGCAATGACCATCATATTTGTGACCGCTGTGCTATTTGCTATGAATGTACTACTGGCTCTTTATTCAATAGTAGTAGTTATACCAGTTCTGACCGCCATGACGCTCTGGTTTAGGAGCCGCTCAGATATAGGTTTTAAGCGGGTTCGAGATGGTATAGCAGACGTACTGGCTGATCTGGCTGAATCGTTGGCTGGCCATCACGTTGCCGACCAGTTCCGTCGCTATTCCAGAGATATTAGACACCATGACGAGGTAGTAGAGAGATATCGTGATGCCAATGTCTATACTGCGCGTCTACAGGCTATCTACCAGCCAGGAACTACCTCACTCGGTATGGCCGCGCAGGCAGCGTTACTACTCATTGGAGGAGATATGCTCCTGCATCATCAGGTGTCGGTAGGTAGCTTGGTGGCTTTTATACTCTACCTTTCTACCTTTTTCGGTCCTATCCAGCAGATGGTCCAGTTATACAATACTTATCAGGCAGGTCAGGCTGCAATGGGTAAGCTCGGCGGTCTTCTATCGACTAGGCCTGATCTGAGAGAGAGTAAACATGCCAAGCCGCTGGTGGTCGCAGAGGGTGTAGTGGATATGGATAATGTATCGTTTGGATATTCGAGATCCAGGATTATTTTGAATGGTCTTTCTCTTCATGTCAATCGTCATGAGAGACTCTGTTTAGTAGGTCCTACAGGTGCAGGAAAGTCAACCATAATGAAGTTGGTGAATCGTTTTTATGATCCAAATAGCGGTCGTGTGCTTATAGATGGTCAGGATATATCTAAAGTAACTTTGAAATCATTACGCAGTCAAGTCCTGCTAATTACCCAGGAGCCGTTTATCTTCACCTCATCGCTCAGGGACAATCTTGCTTTTGGAGTTACCGAGTGCAGCGATCAGGATTGCCTGGACACGCTGGAGATGGTCGGGGTCGGTTACCTGATGAACCGGCTGCCAAATGGACTTGACACCATCTGTGGTGACAGGGGGGTTTTGTTTTCGGCCGGGGAGAAGCAACTTATCTCGCTTGCACGTGCGTTTATAGCGCACCCAAAGGTGTTGCTGGTGGATGAAGCCACCTCTAATGTGGATATGGCTACAGAGAGACTGGTGGAGAAGGCGTTTGATAGATTACTGGAAGGACGGAGCTCTATTGTTGTCGCACATAGACTGTCTACTGCACTGCATTCTGACAGGATAGCCGTAGTGGAAGATGGCAGGATTGTAGAGTTGGGCACACATGCCGAATTGATGGAGTCAGGCGGTCGTTATGCTCATATGTACGCAATATGGATGAAGCCCAGAGATAAACCAGCAACTGCCGATATCGGCTAGTGTGGAATTATGCAGCAGGATACGAGATAATAATTAACTGTTGCACGAAGGACGTATAAGTAATATGTACAAACATATAAACGGAGTGCGTAAGCAATGAACAATACCTGTCCATGGGGGCACGTAAAGTACACCGAATAGATGAAGGAACGGTTATTATCATGCCGGATGGCTTAAGCAATATATCAGATGTTGAACGGCTTCAAAAGCTAATAGATGCCGTTTTGGTGGTGGCTTCCGATCTCGATTTGAATCAGATATTGAAGAAGATCGTGGAGTCCGCCATGGAATTGGTCTCGGCGCGTTATGGCGCACTATCAGTGTTGTCCGAAGAAGGGAATATAGAGCAGTTCATTCCCGTTGGTATGAGCGAGGATGAAATTAAGGCGATAGGAACTCCACCCATTGGCAGGGGGGTACTCAGTTTGCTTGATCTGGATAGAGGACCTGTGCGGATAGACGATGTGACCAAGCATCCGAAATATGTAGGTTATCCTGACACGCATCCCATAATGCGCAGTTTTTTGGGTGTGCCAGTGAATATTCGTGATCAGCAGTTTGGCCGCCTGTATCTTACTGATAAAACCAATGGCAGTCCGTTTACACTTGAAGATGAAGATATTGTAGTTGCGCTGAGTCATGCTGCCGCTATTGTAATAGATAAGGCACTAATGCATAATCGCCTGTCCACTCTGACATTGCTTGAAGAGCGTGAGCGGATAGCTAGGGATCTGCATGATACGGTGATACAGCGACTATTTGGTGCGGGGCTTATGCTCAACGGCATTGAACGGCTTGGTATGAGCGCCGCAGCCGAAGAGAGGGTAGAGCAGGTTATTTTCGAACTTGATGAAATTATCAAACAGATAAGGACTACCATCTTTCATCTTTCGCACCCGGATCATGAGGATATGCCGCTGGACGGCTATTTGCATAAGGTGATTGATGACTATATATTGCATTCAGGTATTGATGCCAAATTGAATATTACCGGATCGCTGAAGAAGCTAGAGGGAACTTCGATTGCAGAAAACCTCATATTCAGCCTGAATGAGGCACTCTCAAATGTAACTCGCCATGCCAAAGCTACCTCTGTAAGGGTGAATATAAAATGCAATGGGGTATTGACGATGAGAGTTGTAGACAACGGCGTGGGTATAGATGATGACGTATCACGACCCAAGGGAATGGGCCTTCGTAATCTGGCAGACCGTGCCCGGCTGCTTGGAGGGAAGTTTTATGTGCATCCCCATCAGGGGGGTGGTACGGAGCTGATATGGACAGCCAGCTGTCCCTAAATGTATATAGGCTACCTACGGCTTCTCAAAATTATTTCATGAGGGGGTAGAGGGATCTTCTCCCCCTATCTTGCTCCAGAGCTTCTCTCTTCTCGCTTTCAGATCGTTATAAGTCAGCTTCTCTACCGGGTCGGCTATCATAAGTGAGGTCTTGATACCCTCGGCATCTATTGCCGGAATGTCATCCGGCGATATTCCAAGATCGTCTGCAATTTGATCGCCGTAGCGTTCGTAAAAATACGCAAATAGCTCCGATATCTCTTTGATCAGATCGACATCCGGCGCCAGTATAGATACAGCCTGATCCAGAAAGATCATGTCCTTGATAAACAGGGTGAGTTCCTTTGGCAATTTTACGCCATTAGATAGCAGTGCCTTTGTGATGTCTTTCAGCTCAGCAGCGAGTTGATCGACATCCATCTTTGTCGGATCTAGTGGTGGTTGGTCGAGACGCAAGTCGGTGGCTACTTTCTTGGAGTCTGTCCCGGGAGGCAATGCCCCCAACCCTTTAAGGGCATCTACCTGTCCTATGGCATCATTGGCCAATGCAGACACCATAAGCTTGATAAAAGCAGATCTTTTTGAGTCATCCAGTCTCCCAGTTATGCCGAAGTCCATTACCGCTACTTTTCCATCTGGGAGTACTGACAGATTTCCTCCATGGAGATCGCCATGAAATACACCGTAAAGTATGGCCCCTTCTAAAAATGCTCTTAACCCTGCCCTTAGAACCTCTTCCGTATCGACCCCTGCAGCTCTCATGCCCTCGACGTCGCCCCATTCGAATCCGTCAAGTCGTTCCATCACCAGCACCTTCTCTGTTACGAGGTGGGGGTGAGGTCTGGCAACCACCAGGGCATCCTGGCCGGTGCGAGCCAGCACGTTTGCAAAGTCCAGCATGTTGGCGGCTTCAAGACGAAAGTCAAGTTCCTCTACTATGGTCTCAGTAAACAGCTCAATTAGTGCAGGGAGGTTTGCAAGAGTGGCTACCGGTATCCTACCGGAGATCAGCGGTGCAATCCAGCTCATTGCTGCTATGTCCTTGTTCACGAGTCGTTTGACATAGGGGCGCTGCACTTTGACTACCACCGGTTCGCCGGTACGCAGGCGTGCAGGGTGTACTTGCGCTATAGATGCAGCAGCCAGGGGTATCGGGTCAAAGGATAGAAATACATCACTTATAGTGCGTCCCAATTCAGACTCTATCGTATCGCGTACTACCTGGAAACTGTCTGCCGGTACTTTATCACGGCAGAGCGAGAACTCGGAGACGAGTTCCTGAGGGAAGATGCCTTCACCGGCTGAGAGGATCTGTCCCAGCTTGATAAAAGTGGGACCCAGATGTTCAAAGGCCACACGCATATTGCGTGACAACTTCCTCCTGGATGCGGAACGATTGTCATGACGCTTGGTCAGATACCATTTCAGTGAGGCTAATCCTATTTGGTAGGTGATTGTGGCTACCCTACTGCCGGGTGGCAGTAGCCTTTTTCTTGTCATTTGTGGCACTTTCTGCCTTGTCCTGTCGCGAAGAGTATCTATCCCATGAAGCCACGGAATACCCGCCGGATCGATGAGCCAGGGAGCATTTCTGCTGAATGTTCCGAACGCAAGGTCGGGAGGATTCTTATCCAATGTCCGACTCTTCATCCAAGGCTGGAGTTGGGGGCTTGTGCCTGCCAGGTTTGGTCATCCGGCCGACGGTGACCCGTTGTTACTTACAGCACTGATTACCAGGCAACCGTTGTGCCCGCCAAACCCGAAGGAATTGGATATAGCGTGCACCGGCTTCCATTGCCTCGGCGATCCACTTACTATGTCGATAGCTATTTCATCGTCATTGATTTCATATCCGGCAGTCGGAGGTATCAGGGATTTTTCAATGGAGAGTACGGTGGCAACCGCCTCTATTGCTCCTGCTGCTCCCAGTGTATGTCCTGTGATGCCTTTGGTGGATGTAACAGGTGGCGATGGTACGCCAAACACTTTTTGTATGGCGATCGACTCTGCAAGGTCGTTTAGTGAAGTGGATGTACCATGTGCGTTTATATGGCCGATAGCTGACGGCTCCAACCCGGCATCGGCAATGGCCATTTGCATGCATGTTACAGCACCTCTTGCATCTGGCGCCGGTTGGGTGATGTGATAAGCATCTGCAGTGGATGCGGTTCCACTGATCTCTGCATAGATGTGAGCACCTCTGGCGATTGCGTGTTCCATCTCTTCCAGCAGCAACACACCGGCACCTTCGCCCAGCACAAACCCACTTCTGCGTTTATCAAATGGTCTGGACATCCCATCTTGCGATAACGCAGTCATATTACCAAAGGCAGCCACCGTGAGTGGTGCAATAGATGCTTCCGATCCTCCACCAATAGCAACATCCAGCCTTCCGGACGCTATCATTCTGGCGGCGTGAGATATACCATGTGTGCCGGCAGCACATGCTGTTACCACATTTTCAGATGGACCCATCCAGCCAAAGCGCATTGACACATTGGCCGATGCCGCATTGGCCATTAGCATGGGGATCATGAACGGGGATACGCGGTTTGCACCCTTCTCGTTAAATACATTAACTTGCTCCAGGAAGGTTTCCAATCCTCCAAAACCTGTGGAGATGACTACTCCAGCCCTATCGGGGTCGACATCGAGCAATTGGGCATCGTCAACAGCCATTTGGCTGGCCGCTATGGCGTATTGAGCATATTTATCCAGGCGCCTGGCCTCTTTTGGTCCTACCCAATCAAGAGGGTTAAAGCCATTGACTACCCTTTCTCCCTTGTGTTGCTCGCCCAATAGCCCATGCCACAGTGCTTCTGCGCCTGTACCACAACATGAGACTACTCCCAGCCCGGTTACAGCAACTCTTCTCCCGGCAATAGGGCCGTCTTTACCTATCCCAATGTACATTACAACTTAGATTTTACCAGATCGTATGCTTGGCCTACTGTATCTATGCCGTCCAACTCTGATTCATCTACCGATATCCCAAAACTCTCTTCCAACATCATTACCAGCTCGACCAGATCAAGGCTGTCAGCGTCCAGGTCGTCGGCAAACTTGGCTTCTTTCACCACTTTTTCCGGTGGAACCTGTAGTACCTCCACCGCACACTGGCACAGTTTGTCAAAGGTCTCATCATCGCTCATTCTATTCTCTCCTTTTGTATATTTATATTTTGTCGTACCTGCAACCAAAGCTGTGATTTTATACTTTAGCCTACAGGCATCTTCTTTATGTTACTGGCATATTGTTGCATATCATACTAAATATGGCCACATTTTTCTTATATACCCATTGCCATTCCACCATCTACCGGAATAACGGCGCCAGTAATGTAAGATGCAGCATCTGATGTCATAAACGATATGACCTTTGCTATCTCCTGTGGAGATGCCGCACGCCTCAAGGGTACGTTGGCCAGAAGCTCGTCCAGCTTCTTTTGCCCAAGCGCCGCAGACATCTCTGTGTCCACAATGCCCGGAGCTACTATATTTACATTTATATTGCGGCTGGCCAACTCACGTGCGAGAGACCTGCCCATGCCCATGAGTCCCGCCTTGGTGGCTGCGTAATTGACCTGACCTGGCGATCCGATAAATCCTGCTACAGATGAGACCAGTACTATCTTTCCGCAGTGAGCCTTGATCATAGGCTGAATTGCACGTTTCAATGTATTGTATACCCCGGTAAGATTGGTAGCCAGCACTTCATCCCATAAAGACTGGTTCATGCGCAACAAGAGAGTGTCTCTTGTGATGCCTGCATTAGCGACGACAATACCGGCGTATCCAAAGTCGTCCTCTATGGCGTCAAACAGCCTGTCCACCTCCTCGCTTGAGCGGACATCGCAACGTATGGCTGATATGTTTGTCGCATTGATGATCTCTACCGTTGATGGAGGTAATTCAGAGCTGTAGGTAATCACCACGTTGTCGCAGTTACCGGAAAGCTCTATTGCTGTTGCCAAGCCAATGCCTCTTGATCCACCGGTTACCAGGGCAGTAATTTCTGATGAAGATGTTTGTTTGTTTGTTGTATTCATGTCTATAACCTTACAACAACGCTTGACCAGCTCATGCCGGCGCCGAATCCGGACATTAGTATTGTGTCTCCTTCAGACACTATTCCTTCGTCCAAGGCCATCGACAGAGCTATTGGGATAGATGCAGCAGAAGTATTTCCTGTGGTCTCTATGGTAACTGCTGTGTGTTGCTCGGAAATACCCAGCCTTGCACAGGCTGCCTGGATAATACGGTAATTTGCTTGATGGGGTATGAATAGAGAGATGTCTCCTGCTTTCATCCCAGCCATCTCCAATGCTTTACCCGCCGATGCAACTGTCGCTCTTACCGCCCTGCGGAATACTTCTTGGCCGTCCATCTCTATTGCGCCTCGATGAGGGCAGAAGAGCAAGTCGTAGCCACTTCCGTCAGTGCCCATATCTATGCCCAGAATGCCAGAGTAAGCGTTCTTGTTGTGTGTCTTATTAAGTACGACGGCTCCAGCGCCGTCGCCAAATAGGACGGTTGTGGTGCGATCGTCAGCACCGGTAAGCGACGACAGGCAATCTGAACCTATTACAATTGCTGTATTTATATCCATGGTCGACATCATGGAATTTGCCACTATATATGCGTGGACAAATCCGGAACAGACTGCATTTATGTCGAATGATACTCCCGACAGTCCAAGGTGGTGATGGACGAGTGACGCAGTAGAAGGCATAATATGGTCGGGTGTTGTGGTGGCGAGAACCAACATCTGGATTTCTGATGCATCCACCCCGGCAAGGTTGACAGCCTTACGGCCAGCCTCTATGGCCATATCTGATGTCTTGCCGCCTACCCTCCTCTCTCGTATCCCGGTACGCTCTCTTATCCATTCATCAGTGGTGTCAAAACGCCTTTCCAGTTCCGCGTTGGTCAGTACTTTCGGAGGGAGGAATACACTGTGTCCGATAATGGATGTCGGAACGTAGCGACTGGTTGGGTTGGTTGAATGCATCGGGCTACCTATATGTTTCGCTAAGATTTAGTACGCATCCATGCGACTGGCTGGCCGGCAACGACTTTTTCATTGGCATGGGCAAGGAACCCAACAAGATTGCCCTCAAATGGGGTCATGACAGGGGCATCTCCTACGTAACCAATTTCTTCTCCTACGCCGATCGCTGTTCCCTCTGGAGATATTATGGCAGGTGGACCACCTGTACCACCTCCAGAGATTGCGTCAGGCTGGGCATTACCGGAGTCATGTACGGGGCTTGCAGCACGGGGGAGGGATGCCCCGGGTCCGGGAATTACCCCTGCCAGGTCACTGCGGGGTTTGAATATTCCAGTAACTGTTGTGACGATCAATTTTTCCGATATAGTCAGGCTTTCACCTGCATGGTTGTCACCATGATGACTGACCAGTTCGTTGCCGGCAATCTCTTCGATTAGATTGGCTACATCATCGGGAGTCCCGGCTGATATTACCTTATGTTCTGGAAGCACTCTTCTGGCCAGTCCGCTGAGCACCCCCCCAGGGCCTACCTCTATAAAACAGGCTGCTCCGAGATCGCTCAGAGTGGTGAGGCTCTGATGCCAACGCACCGGGTTGGTGAGCTGTGCGGAGAGAATGGTAGGCCATTGGGCTGGGTTGTCGTGAGGCATTGCATCTACGTTTGCCACGACGGGAACCTCAGAGGTTTCCCATGTTACACCTGCAATTGCCTTTCTGAGTCTGTCTTTTGCCTCTGCCATGAGTGGCGTATGAAACGCCCCGGATACTTGAAGTTCAAGTGCTTTACGTGCTCCGAGGGATTTGGCTATTTCAATCGCATGCCTCACGCCTTCGTGCGATCCGGAGATGACTACTTGACCGGGAGCATTAAAATTAGCTACCCATACGTCATCATCGGCCAGTCTGCATGCAGTATCGGCTTCCTGGTCCCCTATCCCCATTAATGCTGCCATTGTTCCCGGATGCCTCTCCCCGGCAACTCTCATGGCGTCACCGCGTTCTTGAACCAGTCCCAGGCCATCCTCAAAGGACATATATCCACCTGCCACCAAAGCGGTATACTCGCCCAAGCTATGCCCTGCGCACCAAGTGGGGGATAGTCCTATCCTCTCAATCGAATCCAGCACTACCAGGCTCATTACAAAAGTTGCAATCTGCGCGTTTGCGGTATCTTTGAGATCGTCTGGAGGTGCATTAAGGAGAAGATGCCGGATATCTCTTTTGAGTATGTCACCGGCTTCATCCACTATCTCAAATGAAGGCTGCTCCATCCAGGCAGTTCCCATGCCGGTACGTTGGGACCCTTGTCCGGGGAATATAAATGCAAGCATGTTATGTAGTCTACTCTCCGATCATTATAGTATGGTGGCGTTACTCGTTGATTAGTATACTATTCCAGTAAATATTGTAAAATTGTACTATTGATCAGTACGCTATGCAATTACATGCTCTATGTTACAAGTATTATTGCTGCAGGGGCGTTGCTGTAGTATGCTGGTGGGATGCAGCAAGATGGCCCATCATTCTCAGATGAAGCTAAAGATCTGGCAGCCACAGTGGGCGCATATGTCAGGCAAGAGACCCTGGACCCACTAAAAGGCGCTCTGCGTTATGTAATCTTTGGTGTAGCCGGAGCACTCTTTGTGTCTATCGGTTCCATATCTTTGATAGTTGGCATCTTGCGATTACTGCAGGGAGAGACGGGTTCGGTTTTTGCTGGTAATCTGTCGTGGGCACCCTATATAATTGTGGCCGTAGCGGCGGTTATCACTGCGGGATTTGCTGCATGGAGAATACCCAAGCGTGAGGCGAGAAGGCGAGAGGAGCTTATGAAATGACAGCTGTAGGAGATGTGGGAAGTGCAGGCAACTCCCATGGATCATCAGATGATTTACTGCGATCTGCACAGGTAAGCAGCCCGGACGGCACGGCACGGCACGGTCAAACCCAAAAAATAACAATAGAGGACATCGAAGGCAGACTCCGCTCCCTTACCTCCAAGACCAATGAGGAGGCGGATTCGGTCAGGGATACGGCCGGAAAGTATACAGTTGTTGGACTCGGAATTGCTGTAGTTGTTGCCTATCTGGTTGGCCGGCACAGGGGTCGTTTGAAATCAGCTGTCATCGAAATAAAGCGAGGCTGATTATGAAATTGCCCGGTACTTCGGATGGCCGCCTGGACATGAAGGCACTTTCACGTATCTCTGCATACGGCATAAAGAGGGGTCTAAAGGGTGACGTGCTTTGGCTTGTAATTGGCGTAGTCTCCTGGTTATTCCTGCGCGAAAAGGTCAAACTGCTTAGACCGGTATGGCGCGGTAAGCTCAGGACAGGGGAGAGGATCGAGATCAATGTCAGCCCTTCTCGTGCGCGCAACTGACATCGGGCAGTAGGTGGGATTATTACAGCTATTCCTCTGGCAGCCGGTGAAGACGTAGTCCTCTATGATACAAAGGGTCGCCGTTACCTTATCAAGCTGCGTAACGAGGGGCGCTATCATTCGCACGCAGGCATAATTGAGCATGCGGACATTATCGGCTTGGTAGAGGGGTCCGTATTAAAGACTTCAAAGGGGCTTGAAGTGGTAGTTTTCAGGCCGACCCTATTGGATCGCGTAATGGAGATGCCTCGCGGTGCACAGATTATCTACCCAAAGGATCTTGGTTCCATAATTGTGCATTCCGATATAGGACCCGGTATCAAAGTCTTGGAGGCGGGTGTAGGCTCAGGTGCCCTCTCAATGATGCTAATAAGGGCTGGCGCGATCGTCTACGGTTACGAATTGAGGGAAGATTTCGCACAGCGGGCAGAGGAGAATGTAAAGAGAGCATTTGGGGAGAGTGTGAATTGGCAGGTTGCTCTGCACGATATCTATGAGGGAATTGATCTGTCTGGATTGGACCGGATTCTTCTCGATTTGCCCGAACCATGGCATGTGGTAGAGCACGCTGAAAGAGCGCTTATTCCCGGTGGTATATTGCTTTCTTACCTTCCCTCGATGGATCAGGTGATCCATCTTCGCCGGGTTCTTGAAGGGAGTCTCTTCGGGCTTGTCTCCACCTACGAGGTATTGCAGAGAGGTTGGCATATTGAGGATAGGTCGGTACGCCCTGATCACCGTATGGTCGCACACACAGGGTTTATCACTACGGCTCGTCTGCTGGCTGCTCCTTGTGGAAAGTTCAGGAGCTGGTCAATAAGCCCGCCAAGGTAGCTGGAGAAGGGCAACCGGGGGCGCTCCTCGTAGCCACGTTGCGATACGACTTGATCAAAATGTCGTGAGCGACTGGAAATATCGTCACAAAACGTTGCTCAAGCCCAGGCCCGCCGTTTGAGGTCAAGGTAGCCGGCCACGCATGCCGCGCTGAAAGAGCATGGAAGAGCTTCGACTACAATGACTCCCTTCCGGCGAAGGAGGGAGGTCACCCTCTTGCGCTCTGCCAGAACATCAAGGGCAACTGCCGCCCGGTAGGCATCGTAGGAGCGTTCAGGAATCTTGCGGATCGCCTGATCCAGTGTGGGGTCAGCGACAGATGCGATGAGTACGGCGTGCCGCCTTGCCAATACCGGTATGCCGGAGAGCAGAGACCATGCCGCGCTCTCGTCGACCATATCTGTGAATACTACCAGGATAGAACGTTTTTCCGCCGCTACACGCCGGAATGCCAGATCGAAATCGCTCTCTTCTTCCTGCGGTTGGAGGTCATACAAAGCGTTTACTACCGTCCGCGTACCGGATCGGCGCGGTGGTACGCTACGTACTACATTACCGGCGAATGCCAATGCCCCTACGCGATCTCCTGCGGCATCTGCTGCTGCTGCAACTGCACATACTGCGTCCAGGTTGATATCCAGCCGGGTAGCGTCTCCAATCGGGGAGGCCGTCAGCCTGCCGGTGTCCACAAGGCAGATGACATTGCGGTTCTCCTCGACACGGTACTGGTTGGTCATGTAACGGCCGGTACGTGCTGTGGCTGCCCAGTTTACCCGTCTGATGTCGTCATCTGGAACCCATTCACGTACCGATTCAAGTTCGGTTCCGAGACCCATTCGTCCCCTGGACATCCCCTCCTCGACGCGCATGCGGCCTCTTTTGAGTGCGATCGCGCGCGCTCTGGCGCCCGGCAGATCGGGGATAACCTTGATGTACTGGATGACCCCTGCCTCGTGGTCGTGGCGCATCATCCCTACCGGACCTCTTACCCTTACCGAAAGGGGTGGAAGAACGAATACTCCGCGATGAGTTGCTATGATCCTGCCATGAGTGTCCGGCGAGACATGGCTCCAATCCGGAGCAGTTCTGGATAGTTCGGCAGGAAGTGGCTGGCGGATGCGTGACAGCACCGGTGAGCCGATGACCCTAACGGACAATGTTGCAGGGATTCCCCTCACGATAGTCGCCGGAGCGCTTCTCGACACATCTACGCGTGCGCGCCGTGCGGCCCTTGCATCTATGGCTGCTATGCCACTCAGGGCGGCGAGTAGTGGGACGATGATTGGCAGGGGGAAGGACACCAGCACGATCAACACTGCAAGTATGATGATTATTGCAGCGATACGCAATGTCGGGCTGATTGACGGCCACATATCCGATTCTCCCAGTATCCTCTTAGCGCGGAACTACCGTGCTGGACAGGGCAGCCTGTACGGCATCCTCCGGCTGGAAATGCTCCAACTCTGCTTCCGGTTGCAATACGATTCTATGCGCCAGCACAGGCAGCGCCAGCGACGCCACATCGTCGGGAGTGACGTAGGATCTGCCTCCCATGGCTGCCAGCGCCCGGGAAGCGGCGAGAAGGTGTACTGCGGCGCGGGGACTTGCCCCAAGGGATACGCTGGGTAACTCCCGGGTACGTCTTACTATGCCGGCGATATAAGAGATCACTTCATCGGTGGCATTTACCATGGAGACGTTTTGCCTTAGGGTTAGTATATCGTCAGGTAATATAACTGGTTGGACGTCGGCGATATTGGCCGGAGATATCCCGGTGCGAGCCAGATGCAGCATGGCTATCTCCTCTGCTGCGCTGGGATAGTCAATTCTCATCTTCAGCAGAAAGCGGTCGAGCTGAGCTTCAGGGAGCGGATATGTTCCCTCGTATTCTATGGGGTTTTCCGTAGCTATGACCATAAAAGGTATGGGAAGCGGTCTTGGAACACCGTCCACCGTGACCTGACCTTCTTGCATTGCTTCCAGCAATGCGGCCTGTGTTTTTGGGGGAGTGCGATTCAACTCATCTGCAAGCAGGATGTTGGTAAACACCGGTCCGGGTCTAAATGCCAATTCCTCGCCGCGCAGGGTTAGCGTTCCGGTGATGTCGGAGGGCAACAAATCGGGGGTGCACTGCACCCGCCGGAATGTCCCTCCACATGCGCGTGCCAACACTGAAGCCAGAAGCGTCTTGGCAGTACCGGGAGCACCTTCCACCAGGATATGACCTCCGGTAGCCATGGCAATCAAAGCAGCATCAACCATACGTTGCTGGCCCACGACTACCTTGGATATCTCGTTGCTCAGCCGTTCACGAACCTCTTTCATTTTTATCCTTTCTGTTGTACTGTACTGCCCAGCTGTTCTGTGGGCTGTGCACTTTTATCTCTATTCTCTCTGCTATCCTGCGCTACGCCTGCACCTGCGGTCCATGCAAGTGCCTTTCCAGCCGCGGTCAGTGCTCCTTTCTCGTGCGTGTTTATGTAGAGCCCTTCCAGCACGTAATCCGGTACGCATGCCTGGCGCGCCGTCACAAACAGGCCGGAATCACCGGCATTGGTAGGTATGGAGAATCTGTGCCGTAGGCGGTTCCTGCCTTCTTCCTGCAATAAGGCTACGGCATCGTCGGCGGAGTGCAACCTGGACAGGTTGGTGGCCATGGCGTCAACGTACCCAGATCGTGCCGGCGCCAATGCCCTTTCCGGCGGTGACACCGGTCCCAGCCGTTTTCCCACACTCCATATGGCAACAAGAGCTGCCAGCAGGCCAAGCCCCAGTGCCACCTTCCAATGCAACGGTACTGCTCCGAACCCAACTTGTTTTACGGATGTGATGGGATGAACTGTTTCGTCGAAGGTGACGGTGTTGCGAGGATGCCCGGCCAGATCCACGGCAAATGCCGCGTTGTCATCCTTTGAAATCATGGCGTTCTGGAGGGGAGACGAACTGGCCATAAGCACCAGCGACCCTTGTCCCACCCGCTTCCATAATCCCAGAATGCCATTGCTGTTTACGAGCATCTTTGAAAAGCTGCCAGGCGTAGTAAAGCATGCTGAACCAGCGACGGTTTCGACCTCCCGTATTCCAGCAGTAAACGGGGAAGATGGTAGAGCCAGGTAGCGTTGGGAACCACAGTATCCGGATAGTTGCAACCGGGGAACCGATCGAGGGGTCTTTGTAGTAGCGGAAGTAGTGACGGGGAGGCCGAGCAGTCCTTCAATGGTAGGGGTGTCAAGAAAGCTGCCGGCGAGTACGGCGGTTCCCCCTTTTATGACCAGCCGCCTCACTGCTGCAGAATCGCTCTCATTCCAGCTTGAGGGTGACGCAACTACAAGAGTATCAGTGGCAACTCTGGCATATTCTGTTTCTGCCGACAACCGAGCGTAAAGCCGGTCTACCTTATGGCCGAATTTTGCCAGGAGGTCTGCGTAGGCAGCCAACCCATCTGGAGCGGTACTGAGCGATGAGCCGTGTTGCGAGGGAGAGTTTACCGGTACGGCACTTGGAGTACCTGTATAAGTCTGCAGCAACAATACCCCTGCATAGATCACTGCCAGCATCACCAACACGCCGGCGGCAGCCTTTGACCAGATGCCGGAGCTGCTCCACCAGTTGCGACTTGCCGGAAGACCTGGCTGCTCGTGGCTGTCATTGCCGCTGCGAGGAGGAGTGCTTGTAGTGATTCCAGGATTCCTTATCATTGGTTCCGTGGGGGAGCCTTATACTGTGGGGGATTCTTATACTGTGTGAGATCCTTATGCCGGTAACGGTGATTATGCCCGTTGTGACCATTATATGCTACTGCAATCTTATCGTCTTGCGCATTACTGTCGCTGGGTGGAGCTTCCTGGAGTATGGTTGCCCATCCCGTGTCTGCTTCGCGAGCATTATAAAGAGATGCAGCCATCCCGCCGTATACGATCTCATCGAATGTCTGTGCCAGTCTGGAGAAGGTGGGAGAGTGGATAGTTGCTGATATGTAGTTGTTGGTGTGTACCGTCTGCGAATGTATAATGCTCATCTGCTCAAGCGTTGCAAGACCAGCGCTAAAGCGCAGGCGGATAGCCATGGCGTAGTCGCCGCGGTTTTCGGCTTCCTGCGCCATCTTTCTCAGCTTGCCCGGATCATTTCCGGGGATGCCGGCATGGCGTTTGCCAGGGAGCAGCTTCTCTGATCCAAGTCTGGCTCCGCGGCGGATATAGAGAGTGGTGACACCGGCAGCGACTGCAAACGTAACTGCCGCGAGAATGAACCACAGATCATTTTCCGGAATTCCCAGGGATATGGATATGTGCCGAAACAGGTCATGCGTCCAGTGTACTGGTGGTGCAAAAATAGCATGCAGCCACGAACTTATCGTGTGTAATATTCCAGCGAATGGCCTCGGTAATGAACGTGGGCGGAATGGAGGCTGGGAGAGGATACTGCGAACCTGATTACGGGCGTAGCTGGTTAGTTTTCGGGCGGGAATGGCTATGTAGCGTAGCAAGACGGTTGCCTGTATTGGCGGTCTCATCTTTACGTGTGACCGGAAGGCGGTAGCTGTTCCGGCCAGGTATCTTCGTGCGTGGGCGGCGGCTGTGGGGTGTTGGGTGCATTGGGTATTGTCTGGCCGGGGTAGCCGGAAGGTGGCGGGTAGCTGCCGGCGGGCGGTGGGTAATTACCGGAAGGTGGCGGGTAACTGCCGGGTGCCGGGGGAAGGTAACTGGAGGGGTTATCGGATAGCGGATTGAAATAGCCGGTCGGCGCTTGCTGCGCAACGCCTTCGGGGGAGTACTGCTGAGGATACTGCGGATACTGCGGGTAGGAGTACTGCGGATCGGGAGACTGCTGGTACGGGGGGTAGCTGCCCTGCTGGTAGGGGTCATGAGGATACTGCTGTTGTTGGGGGTAGGGTTGCTGAGGGTAATTACCCTGGGGATACGGGTATTGCGGGTATTGTTGACCGGGTTGCTGGGGATACGGGTATTGCTGCGTATAAACACCTTGAGGGTATGGATATTGAGCGTATGCACGCTTGGGGGCGAATCCCGGGACTCCTGCCATCGCAAAACCTCCAATATCTCCCATTTCAAGCTCTCGAGCCATTATGGCGAGATCCAGTCCCTCTTTGCGGACACGAAGGTCGAAATAGAGTACCGCCAGCATAGATGCCAATAGAGGCATCAACAGCACGTTGCTGATTACTGATCCAATCATCACGAGCAGCAGGCCAGCAGCGGTGTAGCCACGCGCAAGTATTACTATTCCGCCCAAGCCAAGCGGCACGCTTATTACCCCTCCGATAATTCCGACTATAAGCTGCATCAATAGCTGGATGCCAAATGTCGGCCACCACCGTCCCTGCACCAGAAATAGTGATCGTCCCAGCGCATGCCTGCCTTTTACTCCCTCTACTATCAACGAGATGACGTTGAAACGCCATCCCACCCATAGCCACACGACTATCGCCAGAGAGAACAGACCTAGTACAACTCCTATAATCACCCCGGCCAGGAGCGATCTGGAGCCGATTACAATAGCCCCCAGTATTACGGCGATCAAGGGTATAAATGGTATCACCGTGGATTCCAGGGTTACCCACAGCACAGAGTGAAGGCGCTTAAGGCCGAAAGATATGCTGGCTCGCCAGTTTGGCTGTACTGACAGGTAAGCGTCGGCCACGAGTTTGAAGCAGGCTGCGGAAGCGATCCCGCTTACTGCAATACCCAGTATGTCGTTTATAAGTGAAGCCACCTGTTGGAGATTGGATGATGATGCGGTGGTGGATATCCCAGCGCCTGCAACAGATGATGAGCTGAACCCTGCCAACCCGTGGCTGAAAAAGCCATGGGGCAGTGCAGACATCGTCAGTAGTCCTTCCAGTATGGCTGCGGGAACTGCGACTACTGCTACGGCTTTTATCATCTGGCCGAACATGGATCTGTACAACTTGAATGATATATCTATGATTTCTCCAGCCGAGTAAGGTCTGAGCCATGATGAACCGTTAGCCATATACGAGATATTATCGCGTTACAGTGGAGGCTGCTGATATATCCACTGGTGTATTGGTTGCTCTTCCCCGGACGGCGACCAGTATCCAGAAGATCGCGGCAAGAGTTATTCCGATAGCAAGTGATACCCCAACAGGGAGGTTCTCAGGGGTGATGAAGCCTTCCACCAGTCCAGATATGACCAATAGGCAGGCTACTCCCAATACCGTGTCGATTACAAGCGGTCCGGTGGTTTGCAGAGACTTTAGCCTGGGCATGTCACCAGGTTGTACGATCGCCTGAGCCAGGCGGAAACCTGTCGAAGCTGCTACTACGATACAGGACAGCTCCAGGAATCCATGTGGAGCGATCAGCCGTATCAGCTCTCCGCCATAACCTTCGCGTATGAGCGTGGAGGCTACTATGCCGAGCATGGCGCCGTTGTAAGCCAGCACGATGACTGTCAATATACCCATGGTCATGCCACCTGCCAGTGCCGTAAAGGCTACGTAAATGTTGTTGGTGAATATCTCTGTGGCAAGAGGGGCTCTTGCCGGTACGGGCAGGCCAACCATCCCACCATGGCCAGGATGAGCTGATATGTGTATCGACAGGAACGACATGGCCTGAGAAGGGTCTGTTTTCGCCCACAGGAAGCCAATTCCTGAGAAAGCGACGAGTAACCCCACTGACAATATCAGCATCCATCCACCCTCCAGCACAGATTGCCAGAATCGTCGTGATACGAAATTGCGGAATGATCCCTGCCTGCTGGGGCTACCGTATACAATGCCATGAGTCTTGGCGACCAGCAAAGTAAGCTGGCGGGTAAGCGGAGCGTCAGGGAATTCTCTGCGCGCAAGGGCAAGGTCGGCGGATACGGAGCGGTATAGCCGTCCAAGTCTCAGCATTTTTGACGGACTGAGACGGGTGACTTTCCCATGGCAGTCTGATACAAGCTTCTGTAGTTCTGTCCAGCGAGCAGAACGTTCGTTAATGAAATAGTCTATTCTCATGGTAGTACCACTCGAAGAACATTATGTCATACAGACGCCCGAGGGAGTGTCAATGTACCTGATTCTTGCCGGTATAGGCTCGCGCGTGCTCGCTTTTGTGATCGATTTTATTATTATAACAGTAGCCATTGTTGTTGTACTGGTTGCTGCGACAATTCTGGGTTTGACCGTATCAGATGGTCATTTTGGTGGTGCTGCTGACACGATTGGCTATGTCATCGAAGCGGCCATCTACGTATACATGTTCCTTGTGTACTTTGGGTACTTTGTCCTGTTCGAGGCATTTGGGGGAGGGCGTAGCCCCGGCAAGCGAATAATGGGCTTGCGGGTCGTACGTTTGGATGGTGGCGCCGTAGGATTTCGAACAAGCCTGTTACGCAATCTGCTACGGATTGTGGATTCCTTTCCTCCGCCAACTTACCTGGTCGGCTTGGTGTTGATCTTTGTCGCCAAGCGCCATCAGCGCTTGGGAGATATGGCTGCCGGAACCATCGTAATTCGTGACCGTCCTGGAGACAGAAACGCTCTTATGACGGGCATTGCCACCATGTCTGCAGCATCCGGGATGGCGCCAACGGAGCCCATGTCTACCGTGTCTTCAATGCGGCCCTCCATCCCCATGCAGCCCCCCGCACAGTTCCCGCAGCCATTACAAGATCCGCAACAATTGCAGTCTTTTCGGCCACAGCAGCCCCCCCTACGGCCGTATCTACCCTACGGCTGGGACATTACCGGTTTGCATCCGCAGGAACTACGGCTGGTAGAGGAGTTTTTGAAGCGCCGCTGGTCGCTCGATATGCAGGCCCGTACTGCATGGGGAGAAGGTCTGGCGCGGCATGTGAGAGGTATGGTACTTGCTCCAGGCGCTCCTCCGGACGCGGAAGGTTTTCTGGAGGCGGTGGCTTATGTTAAGCGCATGAACGGTTAAGAGTGGTCGTTCAGGGTGCCAAATGACCCGAAATTGCTTAAACAGTCACGATTTCGATAAATGGTTCCAGTCCAATAAAGTCGTCAGCGTTGTAGCGCAAGATTATCTACGTGGCCAGTGCTTGGGCTATTTGAGCAGAGATGGCAGATCCTGCCTTTCCGAGAAGTGCAGGTCTTCCAATAGGGGCTGGAATATCATACCAGCCGCCTTGGGCGGTGGATCCAAAGGTCTCGCCTGTCCATAGCAGCTCCCATTTACCAGCTGGTAGATATGCCTTAACAGAAGTGATACCCGGATCCAGTGCAGGAGCGGCAAGGAGGTCACTCCCAAGCAGGTACTGATATCTCAGACCGTAGGTATTGGGGTCACCGGGATAATGCAGGAATAAGTGCCTGGTTACAGGCCACCCGTTGGCTACTGCTTCTTTTATAAGCGTCTCTCTATAATCTCGCCAGGCGAGATATATTTTGACACACTGCTTTAGCTGGTCTATTAGCTCCTGCGATGAGTTCCATTGGATGTTTTGCGCTGGCGCCAGACCTTCGTGGGTTCTCATGACAGGCGAAAGTGCACCAAGTTCCATCCAGCGCATAAGCAACTCCGGTGTCCTGGTGAACAATCTCTTGGTTCCTCCAAGCAGCGGAGGCAATGAGTCGTATCCACCTATGTCGGAGTGCAGAAACGAGAAACCGGACATGCCTCCTGAGAGCATGCCTGTAACTGCAGTTTTTATCCCATCGTAGCCATCCCAGGATTGCAGCTGGTCTCCGAGCCATCCCAGGCTCATGTGACCGGGACTGCTGGTGAACCCCGACCTATTGAATGGCAGGTACTCGGCAGAGTCCGGCAACGAATTTATTGCATCACGATTTACCTCGGCCCATACAACCGGATACTCATTATGAAATTCAGCCGGATTGCCTGAATGTATGCGCACTCCTTCCATGGGCAGTCCCTCTCCAAAGTCAGCCATCCACCCATACGCTCCAGTACTGTGCACCATATCCAATATGACGCCCTTAAGCCATTCGCGAGCCCGGGGATTGGAGATGTCGACCACACCTGTCGGCAAATCAGAGTTGGCTATATAGTAAGGACTGCCGTCACTATTCAATACCAGGTATCCTTTTGACTTTGCCTCCAGGTAGAGACTGTTATGGCCAGGCTCTGCACAGAGGTAGGGATTGATGTAGGTGAGCACTTTGGCCCCCTGGTTGCTTAGCCTACTGGTTATGGAACTCCAATTTGGATAGAGTGTGGTGTCCAACTCCCAGTTCCACCATAGCTGAGTCCCTATAATAGACGTCCTTGATCCCTCCCAGTCCTGTAGCCATAATCCCGCAAGGGGTATTCCGTTGTTCTCAGCCGTTGCTATCGCCTGCAATGCGACTGAGGTTCCACCTTCCATCCCCAGAATAACTCCCTGCTGTGTCCAGGAGGGGAGGGGGCGTAGTCTGCCCAGATAGGATGTGGCTGTTGTCAGCACCTGTAGAGGGCTGGCACCGGCAAACACCCTCCAGGCAAGCTCTGTGGAGTATTGATCTATCCTGATCGTATCGCCTTGCCGTAGATCAACGGCGGCGTACCATGTACCCTCTAGAGCAAGCGATCTCCCTCTGGATGTCATGTAATAGCTGGATGCCGTTTCGGTGGATACAGGGGTGCCTGCCGCGCCTGGAAGAAAGTCGTCGACAGCTTTGCTGATACCGGGTAGTCCTCTACCGATTCCATGTTCCTGCGATATGATTGGAATAGTCTGTCCTTTCATATTGCAGTAGGTCAGCTGTTCGCCGAAGCCGAAAATTGCCTCATCGGGTGTAGACGAGCATATGAGTGCCAATCTGGTGTATTTTAAGCCATCCGGTTCTTGAAGGGTCACTGCAAATCGTAGCTGGTCGGTTGCTGGCTCTGATACTTCAATATCGAATGGGACATCGCGGTTCGGGCTGCCTGCCATGCTTCCACTCTCGGTCTTGTTCCCCGTCTCTGCCACGCCCCCGTTTCCTCCGCTTTGGCCAGTATTTCTAGGCAGTCCATCGCCTCTACTATTGCCGTTGCCTCCGGCCGTCAGTATGCCTTTGATAATGATTGTTCCCTGGGATTTTCCGGGATAGATGCCGTCCACAAGTACCGTAGCGGTAGCAGATACTGTTGTGGCGCTTACATAGAAGCTGCCGCCACTCTCATCAAGATAGGTTGCCTCCCCTTCCAGCGCCTGAAGAAAGTTTCCATCTGCTGCAGTCTCAAACAATATTAAGCTCGGGTTATCCTTATGTGCCGCCCGCAGCACCATGCTGCCTTTCTGCGAAGCAGGTGTAGAGCCCTTTCTGCTGGCTGCACCTTTAGATGTGCTTGAGGCGGATGTGCCGGTTGTCTCCTCCAGCCATACTTCAAAGTTACCTACGGTTGCCCTTGTTGTAGGAGAATGCGATCCAGAGGCAGCTTCGTATGCAGCTACTCCTACCGCACCTGCTGCTACTACCGCGCCTCCGGAGATAAGGAACTTTCGCCTCGTTATCTTATCTTGGAATATCATACTATATTCACAATTCTAGTGTAGCGTCCCGCAAATAGTGTGATGGTATTCACCTGAATCTATACGCAAAGCTGCTTGGAAGGCCGGTTAACTTTCAAGGATAGAAACAGGCGAAGTGCATTGCCTAAGCGGCCTACTTAGCGAAATAGATCTCCGGAAGGATGCCTGATTACCTCCTCTTTTACCGAAGAATCTCTAAATATCGTATGCGGTAGTCCTCGTATGATGGCTGCTGGGATGCCGGAGGACTTTCCCATGACGAGCTCGGCTGCTGATGCCAGCTCATCTACTATGCATACCTCCGTGGCGTTCAAGATGCGCCCATTTGCATCTGTGGTCCCCTTCAAATCGACTATTGCGGCTATGCCTGCGCAACCTATGGCTATATCGGTAAGTCCGGTTCGCCACGTCCTGCCAAAGGTATCGGATATAATGACTCCCACTTGTTTACCGTTAATAGCTTTTATCCGGTCTCGGATACGGCGAGCTGAGCGGTCTGGGTCTATGGGCAGCAGCACGGCATAACCCTCTTCTATGTTTGAGAGATCGACACCCGCACTAGCGCATACAAAGCCATGATATGTCTCTGAGATAATCAGGTCCCCTCTTCTGCGCAGTATTCTACGAGATTCGGATTCCACCAGCTTTCGCTTGGCATCGGGATCGGTGGGGTCTATACCCACTACTCTCCCTTCCGCTTTTGATACGACCTTTTGTGTTACTACTAGCACATCAAAATCTTCCAGGTGACAGTGTTGCACTATCAGGTCGGCCAGGTCGCAGCCGGCAGTAACTTCTCCTATGCCTGCTGCCGGCAGTATTGATAGACCGGTGGTAGTGTTTGCGTACTCTTCGGTGTTGCCTATAGGGGAATTGCCGGTAGAGGAGTCTCTCTGTAGATTGACGACCTGTGTACTGTCTATGTGCGAATTACCGATCTGCGAATTGCCGACCTCTTCTGTCGTCTGTTTGGCTGTAGCTTGTGCTGATTCTTTTCTCATGAGATTTACTCGTTGTAATGAATGGTACTCGATTTTGCCTGGATGGCAGCCCTGATTGTCTCAATTGCAAGGTTACGAGATGATTCAATGCCCTCCATGATCGTATTTGCAACCAGGCAGGTCATTCCCATAGCTTCAATCTCCTCTTTCAGCTTTATGTCCTGGCTATCTATTATGAATACAGAGGCTATATCTTTGTATATTCTTGCAACGCCTACCGCTGTCGGCTCTAATCCCATCTCGCCAAGAAGCCTGTCGGCAGGACCTCTGAGTGCTTTACCGGCTATTACCGGAGATACGGCTACGGTCTTTGCCCTTATTGCTGGATTAATATGGTGCTGATTGGTGGGTGTGGATTCTTCTATGAGCGATCCTGCATTGGGTGAGTAGATTTGACCTGAATCTGTCCCGTAGAAGGGAGAGGGGAGCAGTGTAGATATATCGGGTACAGAGAGGATTGGGAGGATAGACAGAAATGGGTTGGAGGGACAGATTACTATAACGTCAGCAGATGTAAGTGCTTCTATTACGCCGGGAGCAGCCACGGAAGCTTCTGCTCCAGAATAACGTATCCTACTTACTGGTACCGCGTGTGACAACTTTACGAAGTACTCCTGAAAGCCAATCTCCTCTTCGCTGTCCATCAGGGTTAACATAGTGCTGACTGGTTTGTCTGACATTGGAAGTATATGTGCGGTTATGCCGAAATGATTGCATAGAGTAGAGGTAATCTCGGATAAAGTAGCTCCCCGGTTCAACATATCTGTTCGAAACATATGTAGGGCGATGTCCTTATCTCCCAGGCGGAACCAGGTTTCTCCATTGAACTCGGCTAGAGTATCCATTACCGTCCAAGATTCATCGGTCAATCCCCAACCTTTCTCTCGGTCTATTATGCCGGCTAGGGTATAGGTGACAGTATCTAAATCAGGGCTTATGCATAGTCCATGGAGGACTGTGTCATCGCCGGTGTTTACTATGGCGGTCACATTTGAAGATTCTATTGCATTGACTATGCCTTGTATCATTTTGGCTCCACCCACTCCTCCGGCTAATGTCGCGACCTTTAATCCCGCAAGGTTCTCGGATAGCCCCTCTTTGCCAGGCAAGGGTCGTACGGACGTAGCTACTCCAGCATATGGGAGTTGTGTGGATGTGGCTGTTTTGACAGGTGAAGGTCTTATGGGTTTTCCTACCCTATTAAACAGCGGTTCGGCAAAAGCAGATTGAGCAGGCGTAGGTTTATTCCAGTTCTCGATCAACTAAGAATATCCTTTCGCGTAAACCACCACCATGCCAGTGCACAGAAGATGATTGTATAGGGTAATTGCACGGCTATTCCAATTAACATCGGAGTCCAGTTTGCTGGTTGTATAAAAAGTTCGCCCCACGCAAGCATATAGTGGGTGGGCAGTATTACTCTTAAGTGTCCCAGGGCGGGTATATTGTCAAGTATCTCAGAGACGATGGCCAGTCCTGTTCCTGAAGCAACCGCGCCTATGGTCGAATCAGTAACTGTCGAAATAAAGAATGAAAATGATGCCAATGATGCCAGGGATATTACGGTATACAGGGTGGCTACCAGGATCTTTACCAGGGTAGCTTCTTGGCTGAACGTAACGGCATCTGGAGTCACTATAGGATGCCAGCCAAATGCGATTGCTCCTGATATAAGACCGAAAACAGAGACAGCCAGGCATGCAACTACGATTAGACTTGTTCCAACAATTGCCTTGCTGGCAAGTAAACGACTTCTTGAGATGGGCTTTGACAGCAATGCACGAAGAGTTCCCCAAGACGCCTCAGCGGTTATGGCTTCTCCTGCAAAGAGCGATGCTGCTACAACCAGCAAAAATGGAGCTGTTGCGTCAAGTGCGGCCAGTGGCATATCCAGACCTGATTTGGTGGCAACCAATAGAAAGTCATTGGCTATGGAAGATTGAGCAGCATGTGCGGTTCCACCCAAGGCAAAAGCTACGGTGATTAGCATAGGGATAAATGCCATAAATGCCAGAGTGAGCCAGGTTCTGGGCCGGGGTAGCTGCTTGGCCAACTCGGTACGGAGTAAACTGCCCATTTCCGAGAGGAACCTCCTTTCAGAAGGGTGTGGAATCCATCTGGGCGGACCAGATGAGCCAGACGAAGGAGGAGAAGGTGGAGAAGGAGTGGAGGGAGATGCAGGCGTGGGAGGAGTAGAGGGAGTAGAAGGTGGAGGAGGAGCGGAAGGCAGCATGATAGTTACATCCCCTCTGCGCCGTTTTCTTCAAGCATGCCTAAAAATGCCTCTTCCAATTTTCTTCTCGGCATCATAGCTGTCATGTCGATATTTGCATTGAGCAGTATTCTGGGTATAGTTTCTCTTTGCATCCAGGGAGCCAATTCTACTACTATGCCATTTCCCTCGTCATGCACAGAGATGACCCCCACGGCTTTTCGTAATACAGATGATGCCACCGGAGAATTGCTGACTTCCATATAGAGCATATTGCTCTGGCGAGTGAGATCATCTAACGAGCCGCTTGCAACAATGCGACCGTGGTGGATTACTGCAGCGTGTGAGCATACCTGCTCTACCTCGTTCAGCAGATGGGACGAGAGCAGGATGGTCTTGCCTTGAGCGGCCAGCTTTAAGATTAGTGACCGCATTTCGCGAACTTGTTTCGGATCAAGCCCGGTAGTCGGCTCATCCAGAATTAACAGTGGCGGGCTGCCGAGCAGTGCTCTGGCGATTCCCAAGCGCTGGCGCATACCAAAAGAGTAGCTGCGAACCTCTCTATCGATGGCATCTTCAAGGTTGGCCAATACCACCGCTTCTTCTATGGCAGGTGACTTTCTGCCATATCCGGCGGCTTCCCAATACAATGCCAGATTTTGTAGCCCGGTAAGATGAGGAACGAAACCAGGAGTATCGATGAGGGAACCTATATTCTTAAGAACTGGAGCACCGGGAGTAACTGGATTACCAAAGATAAGTATGATTCCCCTTTCGGGGCGCACCAACCCCAGTAGCATTCTCAAAGTAGTCGTCTTACCTGCTCCATTCAGCCCAAGTAGACCGAATACCTGTCCAGACTCTACGCTGAGGTTTAGACCGTTGACGGCGACCACTCCGTTACGGAATCTCTTTACCAACCCGTTTACCTGGACCGGCAATGCCTGGAGCATGCTTGATGGTTGCATCGAATACATATCTATAATACTGTACATAATACTGTACCCGGAGTAATGTAAAGGTGGTATTGTTTAGCCTGTTCGGTTAAATTGTAGTGTCATCCGGTGAGGTAATGAGCAAAGGAGGATTAGTATGAAAGGCGTGATCCTGGCAGGTGGAAGTGGCACCAGGCTCTATCCGCTAACTCGTATTACAAACAAACATCTATTGCCTATAGGGGATCGCCCTATGGTTGCTTATGCCGTAGAGGCACTCGTGAAGGCAGGGATCAGCGATGTAATGTTAGTGACCGGTGGCACCCATGCAGGAGAATTTCTGCGGTTGCTGGGAAACGGTCATGAATACGGCATAGACAGGCTGGCCTATGCCTACCAAGAGAGGGCGGCAGGTATTGCCGACGCGCTAGGTCTTGCTGAGAGGTTTGTCGGGGATGATCTGGTGGTTGTAATGCTTGCTGACAACATTATGGAAAGATCGATCAAGAAGAGTATAGATAATTTTATATCTAAAGGGTCAGGCGCTCATCTATTGCTATGGGAAGAGCACGAGACTAACCACCTGCAGAGTCTTGGTGTGGCGGAGTTTGATGAGGACGGTCATATAGTGCGCATTGTCGAGAAGCCCAATGAACCACCGAGTAAATTGGCGGTAACCGGAATTTACCTCTACGATCCAGAGGTCTTCAGGATGGTTAAGAATCTTGAACCGTCTGCCAGGGGCGAGTTAGAGATCACTGACGTTAATAACTTTTACGTTAACGCCGGTAGTGTATCTTACGATATATTGGAGGGTTTCTGGGGAGATGCAGGGGAGTCGATAGATGCTTATTATGCTGTAAATGACTTTGTCAGAGCCAACGGGGCAAACAAAGACGAGTAGGATATATTACTGCTTTTCTGCCCACTCGGTCGACTCCTTCTTGTGGCGTGCATAGTCCACCTTGCCATTTGGTGCTCTGCCTATGGACTGCACGAAATGCACCCTCTTCGGTGCTTTGTAGCCCGCCAGCCTTGATTTGACTGCATTTATGATATCTTCCTGAGAGAGGTTCTTACCTGGCTTTAGCTCTACTACTGCTGTAATAGATTCACCAAACTTATCGTCTGGAATGCCTACAACTACGCAGTCCTGTACATCGTCCAGGTCCTTGATGACTTCTTCAACCTCTTCCGGGTATACCTTCTCTCCTCCGGTGTTTATGCATACAGAACCACGTCCCAGTAGGTGAATACTTCCATCTGCTTCAATGCTTGCAAAATCACCTGGAATCACGTAACGTACTCCGTTGATTACCCTGAATGTAGATTCAGTCTTTGCTTCATCCTTGTAGTATCCGAGTGGGTTCCTTCCAGGTAGCGCAACCATACCGGCAACCCCGGATCCAGGTACTACTTCTTCCAGCGTATCCGGATCCAGCACTTTGACATTCGCTCCGAGCGAGAACTTTGCGGTATCGCTCGCCTGGTTCCCACTGGAAAAAGATGCTCCCATGCCAATTGCTTCAGATGAGGAGAATGCGTCCAATAGAATCATATTAGGATGTATCTTCAACAACCCTTCTTTCGTGTGCTCGCTCCACATCACACCTGACGATATGATCGCCAGCAGGCTGCTTATATCGTAGCGTCCTGGATTTGCTTCCAATGTCTGCAGGATAGGCTTGGCAAAGGCATCGCCCACAATAGAGAGTACGTTCACCTTTTTCTCGGTAACCACCTCAAGCAGCTCAGCTGGGTCAAAGTTTCTCTTCTGTAGTGTAATTACAGAGCCACCCTGAGCAAGCATGCCGAGAGCCGTAAAGGATCCAGTGCCATGCATAAGAGGGCAGGCAGGCATGCAGACTGGGCCTGGTCCTGAGATCGCTGCACGTACGTCAGATATATCTCCATCTGGGTTGTACGGTGATATGCCCTCACTTGCCAGCCTGTAAAAAAGATCATCCTGGCGCCACATGACTCCCTTTGGCATGCCCGTAGTTCCTCCCGTATACAGGAGGTAGAGGTCGTCGCCGCTTCTTCCCCATGGTGCAGCCACTCTCTCGTTCATAGAGCTCTTTGCAGCTTCTTCATATGGTGTAGCCCAGTCAGGACAGGGACCGCTGCCGTCGTCTACGAATAACCAGCCCCGTATTTTAGGTACCGACTTGCGTATTGACTCTATCCTCTCGGTAAAGGAACCATGAAACACTACTGCCATGGTATCCGCATTATCCCATAGATATACCAGTTCCTCTTCGTAGTACCTGTAGTTGGTATTCACCGGGACAAGCCCGGCTTTTAGTACGCCAAATACCGACTCAAGGTATTCGGGGCAGTTGTAGAGGTACTGTGCGACCTTATCCTGCTTTTGGAGTCCCAGGTCGAGCAACCATTTTGCTATACCGTCTGCCCTGTGATCCATCTCACTCCATGAAATCGTGCGCTTGTCCTGTATAAGCGCGTTGGCTTCAGGGATACACTCGGCTATTGTTTCCCATATGTCTGCAAAGTTCCAATTAGTCATTTCTATATCTTAGGCCGTAAAGTGGTGGTCATGTCTATTTGGGTATATATTATTGTATAGTGGCTATAAAATACCAGTTAAAGTCTGTATTAATTATACAGTTGGTAACGACTCTAATGATAAGGAGATGAAAAACTATGGATGTTGTACTTCCGGGAGAAGATTATCCGGCACGCAAGGCAGTAAAATCATGGTTGGCTGATCACCCCGATCCGAGTTCCAGGGAACTTGCTGAAAGTGGTTATGTCGCGCCACACTGGCCTGAGCCATGGGGGCTGGGAGCCAGTGCTATGGATCAGCTTGTGATAGATGAAGAGCTGAAGAGAGCATCTATCCAGAGACCGCAGAATCGTATAGGCATAGGATGGGCAGGCCCTACGATCATATATGCAGGATCGGATGAGCAGAAGGAACGCTACCTGCTTCCGATGCTTGCTGGAGAAGAGATATGGTGCCAACTTTTCAGCGAGCCAGACAGTGGGTCGGATCTGGCATCTCTCAGCACACGGGCAGTTAGAGATGGTGATGTTTGGGTAGTTACCGGCCAGAAGATATGGACCACCTACGCCCACCAGGCAAAGTTCGGCATCTTGCTGGCCAGGACAGACCCGAATGCTCCAAAGCACGAAGGCATATCTTACTTTATTTGCCCCATGGATTCACCCGGAGTAAGAATTGAACCAATCGTAGACATGACTGGGCAGCACGCATTCAATCAAGTCTTTCTGGACGAGGTAAAGCTGCCAGCCGCCAACCTGGTTGGAGAAGTAAACAAGGGCTGGTCGTTGGCCAAGGTGACCCTTGGAAACGAGCGTGTTTCACTTTCCGGCGATGGCGCACTATGGGGAGACGGCCCCAATGCTGAGGCACTGGTGGATTTGGTGCGTCGCAGCGGTGTGGGGCTATCGAAGGTGTTGCGTTATGGATTGGTGAAGGTATGGACGGAGGGAGAGATACTGCGGCTGTTGAGGATGAGGCAATTGGCGGCCACCCTTGCCGGGCAGCAGCCCGGACCTGAAGCTTCGGTTCGTAAGGCGATGGGAGACGTACATGGAAAGCATCTTATGGATATGGCTAAAGATATTGCAGGTGCTTATGGGATGCTGGGTGATGCCGGGCCACTGGATGGCCTGAAGGGTGAACTCGGAGTTGGGGTGAATCCTGGCGAGGGAGGTCTTTCATGGATATCGCTCATTTGGTCGCTGGGGTATCTCTATTCCTGTGCACTGACGATCGGGGGGGGCACAACCGAGGTGCAGCACAATATAGTAGCCGAGAGGATTCTTGGTTTACCGAAAGATGTAGATGTGGAAGCCGGTAAGACTTGGGCTGAGAGCCGGAAGTCTCGTTCATTCTAAGGTAGCTATGACACCAAACTGAGTCGTAATACAATTCTTTGATGCCTACCTGGGCTACTGGCGACTAACATATTTACATAGTAAGTAATAGTTATGCGATTAGACGCTATACAGGCTTCAGGAGAATGTCTATGGCTGAATATGTTGATGAAAATGGGGTGACCAGCGCAACGGGCGCATTTGGACCCAATACCTGGCTGATTGATGATATGCATGAAAAGTATCTCAGTGATCCTCAATCTGTGAGTGAGAGTTGGCGTGAGTTTTTTAGCAATGACCTATCTGCAGTCAACGGTTTGCCTGACTCTAAAATAATCGTGGGCGGTAGATATAATGGGCCATCCGTAGCTCCATCATCTGTATCTTCATCTGTAGTCAAAGATGCCGTGGAAGTAGGCCGGAATGATGCAGATGTAGACTACAGACCGCTCAAAGGAGCAGCCGTACTCATAGCAAAGAATATGGAAGCCTCTCTTGAGGTGCCAACAGCGACATCGGTTAGACAGGTGCCGGCAAAACTGCTCGAGATGGAGAGAGAGGTGATGAACCGTTATCTTGTTTCTCGCAGTGGAGCGAAGGTCAGTTTTACCCATATCATTGCCTATGCAGTCGTCAAGGGGCTTATGACAGTTCCGGCAATGCGTTCAGTCTACGAATTAGTTGCAAACGATGACGTTAATAGCGGCAATGGGATGAAATCGGAGAGTAATGTTGCCAATAAGTCGGACAACGGCAGAGTACAGGCAAGGGTGGCAGCTCATCGTCACGTCAATCTTGGTATAGCCATTGATATGAAAAAAGCGGGAGGGGAACGCACCTTGCTTGTACCGGTGATTAAAAATGCAGATACCCTGGGGTTTAAGGGGTTATTCCTGGCTTACGAAGACCTGATAAGAAGGAGTAATTCTGGGAAACTCACCGTCGACGACTTCCAGGGGGCAACTGCCACCCTTACCAACCCGGGTACGCTGGGTACCGTACAGTCTGTACCACGCCTAATGAAAGGTCAGAGCGTAATAGTAGGTGTGGGGTCTATATCGTATCCGGCAGAATTGCAGGGAGCGGATCCGCGGGGGTTGGCAGAACTCGGTGTGAGTAAGACAGTCACCTTGACATCGACTTACGATCATAGGGTGATACAGGGGGCGGAGTCGGGTATCTTCTTGGCCTATGTATCGGAATGTCTCCTGGGAGAACATGGATTTTATGATGAGATATTCTCAGAGCTTGATATACCCATTCATCCGGCGAGATGGGAAAGAGACAGGCATGCTCCAAACGATATATACGAGTTGATGCATAAGCAGGTGCAGGTGCAGCGCCTGATAAACATGTACAGGGTAAGGGGGCATTTAATTGCTGATCTTGATCCCCTATCTGTTGAGCTTCCTCCGATGCATGCAGAGTTGGATCCAGCATCCTACGGCATAACTATTTTTGACTACGATAGAGAATTCGCAGTAGATGGCGTTGGAGGTAGGGAGCGTATGCGCTTGGGTGAAGCTCTGGATATCTTGAGGACTGCCTACTGTTCCACGCTTGGGGTGGAGTTTACCCACATCCAGGATCCAAAGCAGAAGCGTTGGGTTCAGGATCATATGGAGTCGCCCACAGCACCATTTGATCCAAGTGAGCAGGAACATATCCTACAACTATTAAATTCTGCCGAAGCATTTGAACATTTCTTGCATACGCGCTATGTAGGGCAAAAGCGCTTTGGCTTGGAGGGGGCAGAGTCCGCTATTGTGATACTCAGCTACATATTTGAGCAGGCTACAAACGATGGAGTGCAGGCAGCTGTCATAGGGATGGCTCACAGAGGACGCTTAAATGTGTTGGCAAATATAGTTGGTATGTCGTTGAATGACATATTTCAGGATTTCGAGGGTATAGTAGACCTTGATTCCGTTCAGGGGAGTGGCGATGTAAGGTATCATAATGGAGCCAAGGGTATCTTTTCCGCAAGATCCGGCGAAGAGTTGCCTATTATGATGGCTTCCAACCCATCGCATTTGGAGGCTGTAGACCCAGTAGTTGAGGGGATGGCAAGGGCAATACAGGATCGCATTGTAGGTGTAGAGGGCTATAGTGATACCGGCATTGCTTATGTTGCCAATGGTGTCGACGATGGTACTGAGAGCGCTGGCCAGGCGGCCGACCCTGGTGGCCGGTCTCTGGCAGTTCTGGTACACGGTGACGCAGCCTTTGCCGGGCAGGGCGTTGTTGCTGAGACCCTGGAGATGTCCCAGTTGCCTGGATACCAGACTGGAGGAACCATCCATCTCGTGATAAACAATCAGCTTGGGTTCACAACGGCCCCTCAGTCGGCGCGTTCGTCGGTATATTCTACCGATATTGCCAAGGTGGTTCAGGCTCCCATATTTCATGTGAACGGAGACGATCCTGAGGCATGTGCCAGAGCAGCCCTTCTTGCTTTTGCGTTCAGGGGTGCATTTCACAAAGATGTCGTAATAGATATGGTCTGTTACCGCCGCCACGGGCATAATGAAGGTGACGACCCAAGCTACACTCAGCCCCGTATGTACAGGGCAATCGATCAGCGTAGGTCAGTAAGAAAGTTGTACGCCGAGAGCTTGGTGCATCGTGGGAATATTACAATAGAAAAGGCGGAGGAGCTCTTGGCTGATTTCAATGAGAGATATCAAAGAGCGCTTGACGAGACAAGAGCACTGGCATCCAGTAGCCATCCCATAGTGGAGTCCAATGATGCCAATCATGGGTATGCCCTCGATGAGGGAAGTATCCCTCAAAACGAGCAATTACCTTTTATGATCGACAGGGATTTGGTCGAATGCATTGTCCGAGCTACCATGACAGCCCCGGATGGGTTTACACTTCATCCAAAGTTGGTCCGCCAGTTTGAAAAGCGTGAAAAGATGCTTAGCGATGGGATAGTTGATTGGGTTGCATGCGAAGCACTTGCATTTGGTAGTCGTCTTGCATCCGGTAACGATGTCCGTTTATGCGGGCAGGATACGCGCAGAGGAACATTCAGCCAGCGCCATGCGGTACTGGTTGATTATGAAAGTGGAGCAGAATGGATTCCCCTGGCCCACCTAAAGGATATAGCACGCAACAGAGGATACAGCTATTTTGATGGTATCACTATGGGAAGATTTTTTACATACGATTCACTTTTATCGGAATACGCTGCACTTGGGTTTGAGTACGGATACTCGGTAGAAGCATTGGATTCGTTTGTAGCCTGGGAGGCTCAGTTTGGTGATTTCAGCAATGGGGCTCAGGTGATGATAGATAATTTTATCGTTGCCGCCAAGGAGAAGTGGAATCAACAGTCTGGCTTGGTCATGCTTCTTCCCCATGGCTACGAAGGACAGGGACCTGAACACTCCTCGGCCAGACTGGAACGCTTTCTCACTCTTAGCGCCAACGGTAATATTCGCGTTGCTCAGCCTACAACCGGGGCACAGTATTATCACTTGCTTATGTCGACCATGCTGGAGAGACCGAAAGTTCCTTTGGTAGTGATGACACCTAAATCCCTACTGCGTGCTCAGGAGACTCAATCGAATATTGATGATATCGTATTAGGTCATTTTGAACCGGTACTTGACGACCCTACGATGTTTTCCTGCGTTTCCGCCGGAGGTTCCGCCGGAGGGTATCCTGACCATGTATCTGTGGCTGGCATACCACAGCCGGACAAGCAGGCTTCGGTGGATGCAGTAGGTGATCCCTCCAGGGTGAGCAGGGTGGTGCTTTGTACCGGAAAGGTGGCTTACGAGATTATGCGCGAGCGGAATGCAACTGGCAATGACGTAGCTGCTCAGGATATAGATCTATCCGGTGAACAGGTAGCGGTAGTGCGGGTGGAGCAACTCTATCCATGGCCAGAATATGAATTGGGGAAGGTGCTTGAGCGCTATCCTAATGTTCGCGATGTGATGTGGGTACAGGAGGAGCCGGAGAATATGGGTGCCTGGGCGTTTGTGCATGGTAAGCTGCACAAAATGTTGCGCGGCAATCTAGGACTTTCTCATGTAAGCAGGCCAGAATCGGGAAGCCCTGCGTCAGGAAGTATGGCTGCACACAAGGCCGAGCATGGTGAACTTATAAAAAGGGTCTTTGCGCGAATATAGGCCGTCTTACTGGGCTACCCGCTATCCCTACATTGACATCCTCTGACCCTGCGTTCGTTATTACTGACCACTAAATGTAGCTATATATATTAAAATTGTGAAAAAATGCTAAAGCGCGCTACAATATGTGTCGAATATAACACTGGTTGTTAGATAAAGATGGGATTTGTTGTTAGGGCATAGGGCATAAAACAGAGTTTCATTATCGTACAAAAGCAGCCAGGGCTTTAGGGTTATAGCAGAGTTAGGTATTGATACGGCAAGGTCGCCTATCATACCAGGAGTTGTCGGAGGGTTGATAATGCAAGGAGATCAAGAGAGAGAGAGGGCAGATACCAAGGCTTCCACCGACGGAGGTTTTACGTTGGTAGAGGTGTTGGTCGGAATGTTTATCCTGGGAGCGACGTTGATTCCTACATCCAGGGTATTTACAGGGGGTGTAGGGGCATCGGCTTTTGCCGCGAGGCAGTCCGAGGCTGTAGCTTTGGCATCGGGGGCGTTGTCAAAGGTGCAGTCCAGTATATATTCCGCTGTGGGGTTTTATGGCAGCCAGGTAAGTCAAGCAGAGGCATCGTATCCATGGTATACACCCGGGCAGGGAGGGAGTAGCTATGTATATCTCGGGTCAAATCCTCCCAGCGGATACGATCCTCTGCTGGCGCCGGTTTATTCGGCTCAGGTTGGAAATACCAGTTTCACTGTGGCTACATATATAGATTGGGCAAATGCGGAAGTCCCCAATGGATCGGGAGGTGTGACTACTGACTACCAAGCCTACAAAGAGGCATCAGTCAGTGTAAGGTGGTACCAGGCTGGTGCCCAATCAGGAGTTGTCAGCCAGAGTACGATCGTCTATCCAGGCGCACAGGGAGCATACAACGGCCCGGGTGGTACCTCCTCTTCGTCGACTGGATCTGGCAGCAGCCAGCCCGGATCACCCAATCCCCCAACTACTCTCAGTGCTGTAAAAGCGACCGGGACATCAGGTTCAAATACCATCAACGTAACATGGTCTGGTGGGTCGGTTCCTAATTCGCCTACTTCCAGCACTTCGACCCAGAGTGGTTACTATGTGGTGGAATACTCGGCAAATATCAATGATTTGCCATCTGCTTATACGAGCGGGAACGGAACTATGCCACCTGTCACCGGAGTGGCCGCAAGTCCACATCAGCTGCCTACAGCTACCAGCTACCAGATAGGAGGACTGGCTCCCGGCATAACGTACTACATGGAGGTTATAGCATTTGGTGCGGGAGGGCAATCATGGGCTACTTCGGGCATTGTCCAGGCAACCACCTCAGGGTCTTCAGGACATACCTCCTCTCCATTACCGCCATCTGGCAGCTCTGCCAGTGGATGCGGGCAGACCCAGGAGTCTCTTCTTGCAAGTCCAACTCCGGAAATAACTGCAGGAAGCACTGCCACCGCATATTATCTGGACGATACGGCTTTCAGTGGTGGAGAGGTGCTTGTAAACGGCAGTGTAGACAGTAATGTGGCAGTTCAAGTCATCACCACGACGCTAAATCGCCAATCTCTTGTCCCGGTCGATAATTGTGGCGGATCTCCACCAAATCCCGATGACCCAACCGGTACCGGCCCTGGATCGTCGGGTGGATATGAAGCCATGCTCAGTTTTCAGGTTCCCAGCAGCGTAGTGAATGGCGATACGGTGACTATCAAGGCAAATGATGGCGACGGAAATTATGATACCTATACGTGGCAGGTAGGACAGAATGAGCAGGGGAATGGAGACTGCAACCAGACTTCTACCACAAGTTGCAATGATAATGGCAACGCAAATGAAAGCTCTGGATGTTCTATTATCTCACTTACTGCAACCGGTGCATCCTCAGCCAATACCGGCAAGACTTACCTGACGCAAAATGGTCTTATGTCCGAGAACCTGGATCTTGCTGCCAGCGCCGTTGGATGCCAAAACGGCACTATACAGGTGAGCGCTTCTCCGGTAGGTTCATCTTCAAGTGACCCCGGATCTCCCTATATGCTGACGCTGCAGTCTTCTGCCAACGCACAAGCAGGGTCATCTGCCTCAGCTTCACAAGGTGCACAGTTTGTGGGCACAGTATATTCAGCCGGCCAGTCTGGGTGGGTAACAGGACAGCATCTGTTTAATGTAGTCTACGATGGTTCTGGTGCAGGTGTCTCAGCATCCATCCTTGTATGCCCATGGATGCCCTATTCGGAAAGGTCCAGTTCACAAAATGAGTGCTGATAGTGGCATAGACATGGATGCAGGTATGGGCACGGAGCAGGTGCAGGTATCGGGTGAGGATGGCTTTACTTTGGTGGAGCTAATGGTAGCAGCGACCGCAATGCTGATTCTGATGGCTGCTTTTGCCGGGTTTATGCTTATGATGATGTCTACTGCTTCATCTACCGTGAAGCAGGACAACTCAACCAGCTCTGTGCGAGTAACTATGTTGCAATTGCAACACGATATACAAGCCGCCAATCCTCTCATGACTCTTTCATCTGTCAGTGAATACAATAATACGTTGAAGCTCGAAATGGATACGCAGTCTGGAAGCGTAGAGACGGTCACTTGGTCGTACGACTCTGCTTCCGGAGTGCTCTACAGGACGGTGGGCAGCTCGTCAAACCCGGGTACTCCATTTCCAGAGCTGACAGGTCTTATTAACAACTCGTCTACTAATCCGGTATTCAGCTACTACGATAATCAGGGGAATAATCTAGTCGCAGCAGGTACCAGTTCAACTACTCAAGTGGCGGTCTGTACAGCCAGAGTGGCTATTTCGCTGGAAGTTTCTGGAGGTCCGAAAACCTTTCCATACTCCGAGAGATTGAATGTCGCATTGCCCGACAATTTACAGCCAAGTAGGTCGCAATGCGCATAATACGAAAGGGTATGAGTATGTTTAATATGGGCAGTGTAACGAATCTGACGAGAGCAGCAATGTGCACGATTTACGAGAGGGAGGCGAGACCCGGAGGCGAGGAGGTGATACACGAGGGGAGTAGCTCTATAGATACGAGAGAGGAAGGTTCACTTATAGTACTTATCTCTATATTGATGATTGTTGTACTGATAGGTATGAGCTTTCTCATAACTGTTTTTGGGGATATGTCAAATTCATTGCAGGTTGCCAATGTGGAGGCTGCACGTTCTCAGGCATTGGCAGGGGTATCTGATGCCCTGTTCCGTCTTGACCAGATGGGTCCCGATTACCAGAGTTTCTGTGTGGGTCAGGCAACCTGGTGTACTGTACCGTCTATTCCTGCCGCTCCGGGAGCAAGCTATGTGGCGCGTAGCACCTCGTCGTCCCCGGGCGTGTTCACCGTCTACTCCCAGGGTGTATCGCATGGTGTAACTTATGTGGTAAAGGCTACCGTGCAACGCGCCATGGATTATCCATTCCCGATCTTTGGTGTATCGTCAGTCGCCATGAACGGACACAGCGGTTCTGTAAATATCCAATCGACCAATCAATACGGGCAGGCTACCGGTGCCCCGGCCGATCTTGGGAGTGACTCCACGATTACCTGCCACGGATCGGGCAGTTACGGTACGGCACAGATTACCTTTGATGGCGGTTCGTCAAATTGTCCTTCGTGGGTGAATGGGACCAATCAATACAGTCCTCAGCCACCGGCACAATCCTGCCCTTCTCCGTCCGGTACATTCCCGCCTACTCCGTGCATGGCTTCTGATTATCAGTCATGTCCAAACAATGGTTTATTTGAGGGCACGGCGGCCAATCCTTTTGTTTTGGAGCCGGGAGTATACTCATGCCCTAATGGTGTGACCTTCAAGGGAACTGTCAATGTGGATTACTCATCCACGGCCAACAACGGAGAGGTGCAGATTTATGTCTTTCCTTCCGGCTCCAGCTCAGCGTCTATATCGATGGCAGGTGCTACGGTGAATCAGTGGGAAGTCCCTCCTCCTACAAGCCCGTCGGTGGTAGGTAATCCAGTAGATCTTCAGTTGTATGCAGGAGGAAGTGGGCAGATAGATGTCGGTAACGGAGCTGCAGCCGCTTCATTTGACGGCTTGTTGTATGCACCCGGATGGAGCGTCACTGTGAATGGTGGCCAGCTCTCTATGACCGGTGCGTTTACTGTGAACCAGTTCACAGTAAACGGTAATCCCAATCTCCAGGTAAACTACGATAACCGGGTGGAGGCTTTGGGCGCTAATGGCTGGACATCGGAAGATATAATACAGGTTGCACCATCTCAATTCAGCCTGGTTCTAAACTAATTTTTTGAGTACTATTTACGCAATTACGGTGACGCAGCGAACAGTCTCATTACAGCTTCGCTCCAGACTAATGACTTGGCTACTCTTTACGCAGGGTGCCACATTGGGCTAATGTTGGAATGTGCAAAACAGTGTAAGCGATGAGATGGATTCCGGCAAAAAGGCATATTTCCATGGGCAAGAACTGCAGCTACAGGCACTGGAAGAATTACCGATGCCGGAAGACATGTTGCCTCATAGGCCGCCATTTTTATTTTTGACGGCTATTACCTATCTGTTGCCCGGCCAGGAAGCTAGGGGGTATTGGGATCTTACTGGCAAAGAAGATTTTTTCTCGGGGCACTTTCCTGGAAGGCCTACTCTTCCCGGAGTGCTCATGGTGGAATCTATAGCTCAGCTGGGCGCTGCTGCCGTACTTAGTATCCCTTCAACCAAGGAGGCGCCACATGGTAAGTTGCCACTTTTTGGAGGGATTGAAAAGGCTCGCTTCAGGCGTCAGGTGATACCTGGTGATCGCCTGGACCTTGAAGTTTCGCTGAAAAGGCTATCTGCCCGTGGAGGCCGGGGGGAAGGTAGGGCAAGTGTAAATGGCCAGTTGGCATGTCAGGTGGAACTGCTCTTTGTTATGGTAGACAGTTAGGACATGGAGATGAATGAGTAATCTGGTTTTATGAGCCTGCTCTTGGCGACATGGAATGTCAATTCGCTGCGTGCACGGCTTGAAAGAGTTCTGGAGTGGATAAAGTACGCCGAGCCAGACATACTTTGCCTTCAAGAGACCAAGATGAGCGACTCCGTTTTCCCGGCGGATGTCTTTCGTGATGCCGGTTATAAAAGCATTCACCATGGCGATGGAGGCTGGAATGGGGTAGCAATACTTTCCAGGGTAGGTCTGGATGACCCCGAGGAGGGGATGGGGGAGGACGTAGACGAGATGGGATGTAGGGTAGTCTCTGCTAGTTGTAGCGGCATCAGGGTAGTCTCTGTGTATGTACCCAATGGTCGTGAGGTAGGGAGTAGGTTCTACTATGAAAAATTGGACTGGATGGAAAACTTAAAATCATACATCGCTCAGCATTATAGTCCCACCAGTTCGTTGCTTGTATGTGGTGACTTCAACGTTGCACCTGATGATATAGATGTATGGGACACACAGGTCTTTGAGGGGGCTACTCATGTGAGCAAGCCGGAACGTGAGTCACTAAACGGGCTACTATCTTGGGGATTGTTTGACTGCTTCCGTCTCCGTTACCCGCAGTCGGGTCTTTATAGCTGGTGGGACTATCGAGGTGGCGCATTCCATAAGCACCAGGGTATGAGGATAGATCTGATTCTCGCAACAAAGCCTGTCCTCTCAAGATGCAGTTTTTCCCTGATGGACAGAAATGCACGTAAGGGTGAAAAACCATCTGATCATATACCGGTTATGGTATGGTTGGAAGATGTCCCCATGGCGAATGCAGACTCTGAGTCTTGATCCCGCAGGGAACGGCAGGTAGGAGCATATATGTTGCAGTCATTTCTGGGAGGAGAATTATTTGGTGATATCTTTGGTCCCCGGCCGATCAATATGCTTGCGCTGCATGGATGGATGAGAGACCATACCGACTATGCCGGCATTCTTCCCGAGGCAATAGAAAGCAATCTGGCATCTTCAACAGGTTGCTGTGGAATACTGGCGCCGGACCTTCCCGGATTCGGCGCCACCCCTCCCCCGGCTACAGCTTGGGGCAGTAAGGAATATGCAGATCTGGTAGCCAGATTACTGGATGCTGAGATTGGTGAGCCTGTTGTGGTGATCGGACACTCGTTTGGAGGCAGGGTGGCGGTAAGACTTGCGGTCGGCAGGCCCGATCTGGTCAGCTCTCTTGTGCTTACAGGTGCACCACTCGCTCGTGTGACACAGGATTCGGGGCACGGTAAGCGACGGCGCACTACACCGGCTTACCGCCTAGGGCGGAAGTTGAATAAGATTGGTATCATCAATGATCGTCGTATGGAAGGTTTGCGAAGAAAATACGGTTCGTATGATTATGCACATGCAACCGGTATCATGAGAAACATACTGGTAAGACTCCTCGCAGAGAACTATGAAGATGATCTTTCGGCGATAGCATGTCCTACCGAGGTTGTATGGGGGGAAGATGATAGGGACGTGCCCCTAGAGGTCGCCAGGGTAATTGCCAAAACAATTTCTGGAGCAACACTTACCGTGTTGCCTGGTGTGGGTCACCTGGTACCCGTAGAGGCAGCCGGTGCATTATGGAAAGCAGCTTGTAACTTATTATGATCAAATCATCTATGGAGTATCGATAGGTCTTTAAGATTGATCGATAGACTGTTTAATCGCCTCTGTTAATTTTTTCGCTGCACGATAAGGGTCTGTTGCCAAAGTCAAGTACCTTACTACTACGAAATGCCTTACCCCAGCCTTTGCAAGAGACGGAATGGTCTCTGGAGTAACTCCCCCAGTCGCAAATACCGGCCTCGGTGATTGGCTGGTTGCGTATGCGGCGTAGTCAATCCCCGTTCCCTTCCTCCCTGGCTTGGTAGGAGTAGGAACTACAGGTCCTGCGGAGATATAATCTATTGGCTCTGATAGGCTATTAGTGAGTTCTTGAGACGTATGAGTGGAGCGCCCTACGATAGCAGATTGGCCGAGTATTCTGCGCGCCAATTTGGGCGGAACGTCATCTTGTCCCACATGGACACCATCAGCCCCGACTTCAAGAGCAATGTCGGGCCTATCGTTCATAATAAACTGTATGCCCAAGTCATGACAGGCCATTACTGCTCTATGGGCGTAGTCAATTAGCTCGAGTGCTTCCAGATGCTTTTCACGTAATTGGACCAGATCTACTCCTCCTCTTACGCATTCAGATATAAAATGTTCTATATCTTGCCTGGCCGGTACGCATAGGTAAAGTTTTTTGCTGTCCAAGCTTGATGTCTTGATGAACGGGCTAATCACTTTAGGCATTTTATAGAAGTTGGCTACTTGTGTGGATTCAATGTAGCGGAGAGAGCAGCTAGAGCCAGCTCGACGATTTCTTTGGTTGCAGCTGGATTATCTGCGACTGCCTGGATTACTTCCTTATTGGTATCGTGCGTCAAGTCTGCAAGTATAGATTCAGTAGCTGCTACGTTGGATGCTACCCCTCTTCGTACCATCCAGTTTGGGTCTTTGGCCAGATCGGCCAGTAAGTCTTTTGGCGCTGATTTGTTCATTGCGACACCTTGACGTATCACCCAGTTCTCGTTGGTAGCCATTGCCGCCAGCGAGTCAGGATCGCTGGCAGGATCAAGTGCGGGATGCAGCTTAGAGAGGGTAACTGAGTAGTTTTCTATCTTATTACGAATCTCGTCAGAGCTGGATGGATTGCTGTATACAGCCATTCTGACTGCCCTATCTTCATCGCCTGCCAATTCTGCCAGAGTATGTTCAGGTGTATGGTCATTTCTGGCTACCTGCAGACGTACGGCAGCCGAATCGTCTTCTCCGAGCACGGCAAGAGTAGATGGACCTGTCTGTTGATTGGCCGCTACCGCTGCTCTTACCTCTCTGCTGGGACTGTTTGCCAGGTATGCAAGAACATTGGTCGTGCACATGGCACTTTTGGCAACTGTTGCAAGGACATTGAATGAGTCATCCTCAGCCATTTCAACAAGGATATCTGAAGTAATGTTACGATTAGCTGCAACTTTTACCCTTACCTCTTCGCTCTGGTCGTGAGCCAGATAAGTAAGAACGCCTGGTTCTATAGTCGGATTTGCCCCCAATTCTGTACGCACTTTTTCGTCACTATCTAATGCCAGATATGCCTGCATGAATGGATGGAGATTGCGCTCACTGGCTGCAAGCTTTCTCTTCTTTGCATCTGGATCGAGAATGCGCTTTATTAGGCTGTTCAGAGCTGGAATATTACTTGGTGCTTCGGTGTAGCTTCCAGTGGCGCCATTACCATTTGTTTCGGAGATTTTTGCAGTTAAGCTTTCTCCATTCAGCTTACTGTCCAGCTTAGGATGGCTCCATATGCCCAACGCCACTTTTCTCTCCTTTTTTACTCCTATTAGTTATTATATCATAATGTGGCGATGATTACACGGTTTGTGCTTATTTTGTGCAAAAGGCTATATGGGCGTAATCAAAACGTCCGGTGCGTGTCATTTTTATTACATTGTTCCTGGTGGCAGATCAGATGATCCTTGACTGTTTACCTTCCCAGTATCTGTCGCGCAATTGCTGCTTGTACAGTTTCCCATTTGGTGCCCTGGGTAGTTCGGCTTCAAAATCTATAGACCTGGGGCATTTAACATCTGCCAATTTTGTCTTGAGATAAGCTATCAGCGTAGCTTCCAGCTCCGGACCTGCTTCATCCATATTGGCGGGCTGTACCACAGCCTTTACTTCCTCTCCAAAGTCGTCGTTCGGTATGCCGAACACAGCGGCATCCACGACGGCAGGATGTGTAATCAATAGGTTTTCTGCCTCTTGGGGATATACATTTACGCCTCCGGTGACTATCATAAATGCCTTGCGGTCAGTGAGATACAGGTAGCCCTCGTCATCCAGGTGTCCAATATCGCCCAACGTAGTCCAGCCCTCCTTGCTTCTACTGGAAGCGGTTTTATCTGGATCCTTGTAGTATTCAAATGGCATTGCACTCTCGAAATAGATTGTACCGGTCTTGCCTGGGGGGAGATTATTACCATCTTCATCCAGGATATGCACTTTACCTATCAACGACCTGCCTACCGACCCCGGATGTGCAAGCCATTCATTTGAATCTATCGCGCAGAATCCGTTGCGTTCAGTTCCAGCATAATATTCGTATACTATTGGCCCCATCCATTCAATGATCTGCTTTTTAGTGTCTACAGGGCATGGAGCAGCCGCGTGCAACATGTATTGTAGGGTAGAAGTATCGAATTGCGAGTGAATCTCCACCGGCATCTTTGCCAGTCGGACCATCATGGTAGGTACTACCTGTGTATGGGTTACCTTGTGGTCTTCAATGGCACGAAGGAAATCAAGCGGATCGAACTTATCCATTATTACAGCGGTAGCACCGATTCGCAGTGCAGCCATAGTGAATTGTAGTGGCGCAGCGTGATATAACGGTGCAGGTGAAAGATAGATAGAAGAACTATTTATGCCATAAAGGCCTTGAGCAACCATCTCCACCGGGCTGGGACTTCCTATAGGTCCTTGAGGAAGGGGAAGTCGTACACCCTTTGGTTTTCCGGTGGTGCCTGAAGAATAGAGCATGTCCTGACCCTCCTTCTCCTTATGGGCAGGAAGGGCTTCTTCTCCCTCTATCAGTTTCTCGTACGATTCAAAAACATCGTAATAATCAGCTGTTCCTGCAACTAATTTCACTTTGATGTTTTTCTGCCCACTGTATTCCCTGTTCAGTATCTTGAGTGCCTCCATAGCGTTATCTACCAATTCTTCAGATACTACGAGCACGCTGGCATCGCAATCAGAGATGATGTATGCAGCTTCAGTGGGTGTGAGCCTGGTGGATAGGGGGGTGTAATACTTTCCTGATCGCTGCGCAGCCCAAGCGACTTCCAGGAATTGCGATCCATTCTTCATCCACATGGCTACGTTTGAGCCCTCTTCAATTCCCCTACGATCCATTAAATTGGCAAGGCGTGACGATCTTGTATCCAATTTCCCATAGGTCATCACATCTCCATTCCAAGAAGTAATGATTGCTGGCTTGTCTGGATTATCTTTGGCGTGATTGGCTATGTAACTCAATTTGATCGTGGTCGTTTGAATATATAGTTCATTCCCATTACAGTGAAGTTATCTCTAAGATCTGCTGCTGTCAAATTTCCCATGGTGCCTGTGGGTCGGTAGCAACACCATACTGTTCTATTGCGCGAGATACTTCGCTCATGAGCATATCGCCATTCTTTGCCAGGGCGTATAATACTGCTATTACTATATGTTGGGCATCTGTCTCAAAATAACTTCGTAATGCGGTCCTCGTATCCGACCTGCCAAAGCCGTCAGTTCCTAGAGATATAAATTGTCTTCCTTCGGGTATCCATCTGGACACTTGGTCGGGCACTGCTCTTACATAATCGGTTACCGCGATGACTGGTCCTTGTGATCCGGCAAGTTGGTCAGTTATATATGCAGATTGTGCCGGCTCTTCGGGATGCAGCATATTATATCGTTCTACTGCCAGCGCCTCTCTTCTAAGTGAAGAGTATGACGTCACGGAAAACACATCAGTATTGATATTCCACTGTGAGGCGAGCATATCTCTTGCTTTCATGACTTCTTGGTTCATTACTCCAGAGAAGAGCAGTGTAGCCATTGGATTATCGCAGCTTGCATAACGGTACGTTCCCTTGATGGCTCCTTCCAGTATGGCTTCTCTGTCACTACCTTCCGGCAACGCTTCCATGGGGTAGTTCTCGTTGTAGAGAGTTAGATAAAAAAATGTATCTTTTGCCTCTGTATCCAAGATCGACTCTATGGCGTGCTTCATGATAGCGGCGATCTCATAGGAGAATGCGGGATCGTAAATATTGCATGCTGGATTTACGGAGGCAAGCAGTGGCGAATGACCATCATCATGCTGCAATCCTTCACCCTGTAACGTAGTACGTCCGGCGGTGCACCCTGCCAGAATACCCCGAGCGCGGATATCTCCCATCAGCCACGTTATGTCACCTGCCCGTTGAAAGCCAAACATAGAGTAAAAGAGCATTATGGGTATCATAGGTTGTCCCCAGGTCGCATAGGATGTAGCCAGGCTGGTAAACGATGCCATTGCCCCAGCTTCGGTTATTCCCTCTTCCAGGATTTGCCCATCCTTTGACTCAGCGTAAGATAAAAGTAACCCTGCATCAACTGGTGTGTAGTGCTGACCTTCAGGGGCGTATATCTTGATTTCAGAGATAAGCGGTTCCAATCCGAAGGTTCTGGCTTCGTCCGGCACTATCGGAACCAATAGGCGGCCTATTTCTGGATCTCTGACAAGGTTGCGTAACAGCCTGGCAAATACCATGGTAGTTGAGACCGGTTGACCGTTTGATCCGGCTAGGAGGTCATCGAATGCAGACTCTTTTGGACGATTTATTGTTCGTGGACGTACTATCCTTTGTGGTATCGGTCCTGCTGTTATTTTGCGTCGCGCCATCATATACTCATAGGCAGGGGAACCTTCAGGAGGCCTGTAATAAGGTGGCGACTCACTTTCCAGCATACTGTCAGGTATTTCCTCTTCTAGGTGCAGCCTCTCTCTAAGCGCAGTTAATTGTGTGTGGCTCATCTTTTTTATTTGGTGGGTAGCATTTCTGGCTTCTATTTCCGGTCCCAGTGTCCAACCTTTGATTGTCTTTGCAAGGATGGCAGTCGGCATTTCGCGTTCCTCTGTGGCCAACTTGTATGCAGCATATAGTTTTTTGTAGTCATGTCCACCCCTTGGCAGGTTCTGCAGATCCTCGTCGCTTAGATGCTCTACCATTTTTTGGAGTCGCGGATCAGGCCCAAAGAAATGTTCCCTGATATATGCACCGGATTCGGTTGCGTATTTTTGGAATTCTCCATCCGGTGTGGTGTTCATCTTGTCCAGCAGGACACCATCTATGTCTCTGGCCAGTAGCTCATCCCACTTTGACCCCCATATGACTTTTATAACGTTCCACCCTGACCCTCTAAATACTGCTTCCAACTCCTGGACAATTTTCCCATTCCCCCTGACCGGGCCATCCAATCTTTGCAGGTTGCAGTTCACCACGAAGATAAGATTGTTTAGATGCTCTCTGCCTGCTACGCCCAGTGCCGCCAGGGCTTCAGGCTCGTCCATTTCTCCATCTCCCACGAATGCCCACACCCTTGCACCGGAAGTATCTACCAACTCGCGATTTAACATGTAGCGGTTGATATGAGCTTGGTAAATAGCCAGCATGGGCCCAAGTCCCATTGATACCGTAGGGAATTCCCAGAAATCAGGCATGAGGCGCGGATGTGGATAACTGGGTAATCCCTTCTTGCCTACTTCCGACCTAAAGTTGTCCATTTCCTCTTCAGTTAGTCGTCCTTCTACGAATGCGCGGGCATATATTCCCGGAGATGCATGTCCCTGGAAAAAGACTTGATCACCAAAGCCCCCATCAGACTTCCCTCTAAAAAAATGGTTGAATCCAACTTCATACAGAGATGCCGAACTCGCATAGGTGGATAGATGGCCACCTATTCCCTCGTTTCGAGTGTTTGCCCGTGTAACCATAACGGCAGCATTCCATCGTATATATGCCCTGATACGCCTTTCCAGGTATTCATCTCCCGGGAACCAGGGTTCTTGATCCTTGGCTATTGTGTTCACGTATGGCGTAGATAGAGTTGCCGGGAAATCGACCTGTCTTGTCCGGGCACGCTCAAGCAGCTTCATAAGCAAGAAGCGGGCACGTCCACGTCCCTCTCTACCGACGACGGCATCAAAAGAGTCCAACCACTCTTCAGTCTCTTGGGGGTCTATATCTGGGAGCTGGTGCGAAATACCGTCAAACAACACAATGATTTATAGTATAATCCTTATCACTGTAATGTCTACACACAAGGATGGTTGCAAGTGCATGATCAGATGCATTATCGAGACAGTGGATGTAAGCGTATGGCCTTGTCCGTTATGGGGCGTAAGCAGGTAGTGCCTGTCTCTGCATGCGTGTGTGCCATGTACAGACGGGGATGTCGATAGATGCCGGAGTTATCGGCGCATGATAAGGCAGCTTCAACGGTAATATACACAGATGGTTCATGTCTTGGCAATCCAGGCCCAGGGGGATGGGCATGGGCGATACAAGGTGGTTCATCAGCAAGCGGTGCCGAGAAATTAACAACCAACCAGAGGATGGAAGTGACGGCGGCTTTGGAGGCATTGGAGTGGCTGACCAAGAATCTCGATGGACACGAGGCTAAGGCTGTTATTATAAGCGACTCTTCTTACTTGGTGAATTGTTTTAATTTCAAGTGGTGGGAGGGATGGATGAAGCGGCAGTGGAGGAACTCAAAAGGACATCCGGTCGCGAATCGTGATCTATGGGAACCGCTCTTGGAACTGGCGTTGGATGGTCCGCTTGTTGTGGAGTTTTCTTGGACGAAAGGGCATGCCGGAGATGAGATGAACGAAATGGTCGACTTCATGGCAAATGAAGCTGCTCGCCTCCAGCGCGGTGTCTGGAACTTGGGAGATATTGGCGAATAGCCGAGCTGCCGAGCACCTTCATGACTTTCCCCTTGCAGCCTGGAACTTGGCGAATCTTGGGAATCTTGGCGAATATCCAGGCTATCGTAGTGTAAGTACAATCAACGCTTGAATCTCCATCCTGATACAGAGAATATGTTGCCATCAATCTATGTGCGTGACGTATCTACTCTACGTAAGCCGGTCAATCTGCCCCTTAATTAATTTAAGCGATACAACCCCTTTATATACTTTCTTGCATGAGTGTGCGTCGAGTGGCTCCATGCTCATGAGGTGTTGAAAATGTGCCGGCTCTTGGCTCTGTTACATGAGAGATTGTTGTGGCGCTGTGACATTTTTATGCTGGAATTCGAGCCCTCCTTGATATATGCAGTACGTGTATTATCTGCCGGCGAGATTGTTCGCTGTCCTCGTTCGAAGAATTTTTGCGACAAGTGGCATATCGGGTTCTCTTCGTTGTCAGGCTGACGGGTGCTGCAAATAGTTGGTTAAGTAGGTAAGGAGACAGAGATGATAGCCAGTATTCCTTCGGCGATACTTCTTGGAGTGGATGGGAGTCCAGTATCGGTTGAGGTGCATATTTCCAGTGGTATCCCGGGATTCAATATTGTTGGTTTACCGGATGCGGCAGTAAGAGAGTCACGCGATCGGGTAAGGGCAGCATTGCTTACAAGCGGCTTCAAATGGTGTAGCAATCGGGTAACGGTTAATCTGGCCCCCTCTGCCGTACGAAAAGCAGGTGCAGCGCTGGACCTGCCGATTGCTATAGGTATGTTAGCGGCCAGTGGCCAGGTTGACCGTGCCCTAGTGGAGGGGCACTCTTTTTTTGGTGAACTCGGCCTCGATGGATCCCTTCGCGAGTTCCCCGGAGTGATCTCTCTTGTAAGTGCCTGCGATGCAACTAAAGCGGTAGTGCCGGCATCGTGTCTTAGAGAGGCTTCTGTTATTCCGACGAGGGAGGTACACGGTGCAACCTCGTTAAAGCAGTTGGTGAGGGCATTGAAGGGCGAGGAGGAGTGGAGTGCGACTGAATCTATTGACGGTTCCCAGATAGTGGATGCTGGTATAAACGGCTGTTACCTTGATCTTGCGGATGTAAGAGGCCAAGCAGTGGGGAGGCGGGCAGTCGAGATAGCGGCGGCGGGAGGGCACCATCTACTTATGGTGGGTCCTCCAGGCTCCGGAAAGACTATGCTTGCCAGCAGGCTACCGGGAGTGTTGCCATCATTGAGTTACGATGAGTCGTTGGAAGTGGCTCGTATATATTCGGCATCAGGATCGCCGGTGGAATGGGATGTCCTGCCTTCACGCCCCTCCTTGCGAGCCCCTCATCATACTGCCACCTCCGTTTCGATTGTAGGGGGAGGCAGCTCTTGGTTGCGACCGGGTGAGATTTCACTGGCCCATTTGGGGGTGCTGTTTTTAGATGAGCTTGGTGAGTTTCCCAGGATCGTATTGGATTCATTACGTGAGCCGCTTGAAGATGGATTGGTGCGGATTAGCAGGGCTAAGGTGTCTGCAGTGTTGCCGGCGAGGTTTCTGCTTGTGGCGGCTACAAACCCATGTCCCTGCGGGGAGGGAATGACTCCGGGTAGTTGTAGATGTTCGAGGAGCGCGAGAGAGCGGTATCTTGCAAGGTTGTCGGGTCCGTTACTCGACCGCTTCGATCTCAGTATATCTCTTGCCAAACCCCAGGTAGATGAGTTGCTCTCAATAGCTCCGGGAGAACCAAGCAGTATTGTAGCCTTTCGAGTCAGTATGGCGCGTGAGATTGCACGCGACAGGGGAGTAGCCTGCAACTCGCGTATTCCATCTTGGGCGCTTGAACAACTTGCTCCGCTGACTCCCGAGGCGATGGGATTGATAGAGCGTAGACTCAGAAGCGGTGTCCTTTCAGCAAGAGGGATGGATAGTGTGCGTAGAGTGGCCCTTACCATTGCCGACCTGGCAGGAGAGAATCCACCTGTCAAGGTGGAACATGTGGCTGAAGCGTTGCAACTAAGAGCAGCTCGGGCAATGTTCAATGCGGAGCAGTTAAGATGAACAATCCAGATACCGAATTGCTACCAAATTGCAGTATGGCCAACCTATCCGATCGGGAGCGGTCAAGATGTGGATTTGTGGAACATCTACATGTACCGTTACAAGGCATGGCCAACCTATCCGATCGGGAGCGGTCAAGATGTGGATTTGTGGAACATCTACATGTACCGTTACAAGGCATGGCCAACCTATCCGATCGGGAGCGGTCAAGATGAGTATTTCAGAACAGTCAATGGCAGCAGGTGTGCTTGCGTCCCTGCAGGGGATGACTCCAACAAGGTTGCGGATCATGTTTGATGGATGCACTGACCCCTTATCTCTCCTGCAGGCTATAGATAAGGGAGAGTATACGGCAACTTATGCGCAACGATGGAAGGGTAAGTGCGGTCCGGATGTCCTTGAAGGGTTGCGGAGAATTTGTGATAATTCTGGTGTCGGCATAGAAACGCTCAATACTGCTTATTACCCCTCCAGATTGCGCTTCGATGGGAATGCTCCTGCAGTGATATTTTATAACGGAGATCCTACGGTACTTAATCGTACCCAGATGGTATGTGTTGTCGGTACCAGATCAGCGAGCCCTTACGGCATGAAGATAGCTTACGAGATTGGCTTTGCACTTGCTCAGGCAGGTATTACCGTGGTGTCAGGATTGGCTGCCGGCATAGACGCGGCTGCTCATCGGGGGGCTGTAGATGCAATTCGTAGATTGCTATCTGGTAGCCAGGTTGCTGATCAATCTGATACCTACGGCAACACCGACTTTGGCAACCTGTCGAGCTCTGGTGAAAATGACACCTTTGATGCTATTCCCGGCTCTGATGCTCGCTCTTGTCCTGATGACCATGAGGGCTCTTATGGCAGTTGCAACCCTGATAGTCATAGTTTGCCAGTGTATAACAATTCGGTAGATGGGATTATACACGAGGATGTGCCGGTGGATAAATGTGGCAGCGTGGTGGCGGTTATGGCCGGCGGTCCTGATATATCGTATCCTGCTAAAAACCAGGATATTTTTCGTGCTGCGACCTCCTGCGGAGTGGTAATTTCAGAGCTTCCACCTGGTATGCCCGCCTCAAGATGGCGTTTTGTCGCAAGGAACAGGATCATGGCGGCAATGTCATCCCTCGTTGTAGTAGTGGAGAGCCATGCCGAGGGCGGCTCACTCCATACGGTGCATCAGGCGGAAATCCGTGATATTCCTGTAGCTGCTGTACCGGGTGCAGTTACCTCACTGGCATCGCATGGTTGTAACGAACTGATCAAATCCAGAAGGGCGCATCTGGTTACAGGAGCGGATGACATCATAGACTTGCTTAGATCTACGGTTGTAGGTAGCGGATCGGGCCATGAAGAGGGGAAAGTATCCAACAAAATGCCGGCTGTCAGTATGGGATGCCCAGGTTCCAAGCGTCAAACTGTTTCTTGTCCATTGCCAGTTGCCAGTGATCCCAGTTCCAAGGATGGAGCGTATCAAGATCATGCTGGGCGGGATCATATGGTACCTAATTGTGATGAGATAAGCTCCAGGCTGGAGGGGCATGCCAGACTCCCCGGTATAGAGGAGGGTGTTCTCTATTCCGCGTTGGAGCAATTGAGCGTTTACCCGCTAACTCTTGATGAGATCGTCATGCGATTGGGTAGCTCTGTTGGCCGTGTATCGCTTTGTCTGGAGCAACTTGAAGATATTGGACTGGCGAAGGAGTACGCAGGATGTTGGATGCGATCCTGATTGGAAATACGGTGGAAAGGCGATAGTTGGTGCGATTACCCCCTTTGCCATGCCTGGCCCGTCTTCAGGTCAGGGCAGATAGAGTGCGGGGTGATTATTGGCGTGTCGTACCTTGATTGTAGGGATAATTTGTACTTAAATATATTTAACAACGCAAAAGTGCTAATCTTTTCGTAGAACTTGGAATAGGTAGCTTACTTTGGAAAGGGGTAATTTCAATGGGTGGTAATGCCTTCAGTATGTCCAATGGTAATGCAATGCGACTTGACAGAGGTGTAGATACCGGACACGGTGTTCCTCGTACCTACGGAATAAGCAATCGCTTGGGCAGGAGCATCTTGGGTAGGTTAAGCCTCCTTCTTGTTCCGGCGCTACTTGGCACAGTTCTGGCTGCATGTTCGACTTCACCTGCATCCCCATCAGGATTTGCCAGGGCTACCCTTCCGCGAGCCGTAACAGCAAACTATACTTCTCACCGTCCCGCATCTTGCCCGCCACCGACGGCAGCCCAGACGGCCGACTCCCCATCGCCCGGACAGCCTGCCAGCCAGACCGGTACGGTTCCATGGCCACCATTGCCAGCCGGTACTTCCAACCCTGGCAGGGAGGTGCAATTTGATCATACGCCTGTACAATCGCCACCGTTGAGGCCATCAAATTGGGATAACAGCGGGGGAAGTTGGATGCTATCAAGTGCCAGAAGTACCGATAAGCATATAGACCGCAATCCACAGGAACTGTGTGGGGTAAAGGGCAACAGCGTGGATACCGCGTGGCAGACGACTACCGGGTCGCCGACCACCCTGATAGGTATAACTGACTCGGGTATTGAATGGTGTGATCCCGGCATAGTGGGCAAACTCTATATCAATCCCGCAGCGTTACCTCCTCCTGAAAACCCGGCTGGCAAGACAAAGAGCCAGTTGGAGGCTTCGGGAGCTAAGTTTGCCGGTACGGATCCTTACGATCTCAACAATTCGGGGATTATAAATGTTTTTCAGTATGCCAACGACCCCAGAGTAGCTGCAGTAGCCAAGGACTATGGTGGCTGGTTTTGCTCCAATCATACTTACGATCAGTATGGATATACGGGTATATCACCGATGGATCTTATAAGGACGTTTGGCACGCCTACCTTGCCCAATGGAACCCCCAACCCTTATTATTATGGGCATACTGGCCCGGCCGGGTTTACCGAGGCCATATCCGGCTGGAACTTCTTAAACAATAACAACAACCCTTATGATGTAGTTCACTATGATCATGGCACCGGCGAGGCATCAGATTCAGGTGCTGCGGCCAATACCATCTCTCACGAAGTAGGAGCATGCCCGAATTGCATGATACTGCCGGTTCGAGTAGGTGACTCGTTTATCGTTTCAGGTAATACTTTTGCCGAAGGTGTCCTGTTCGCGGTCGATTCAGGGGCAAACATTATTCAAGAGGCACTGGGAGCGATAGATGTTACCAATACAGCTCATCAGGCAATAGATTATGCCCAGGCTCATGGTGTACCCGTAATAGGTTCAGCTGCGGATGAAGAGTCCCAGCATCAGAATGAACCTTCTACCCTATCTCACGTAATTGTAGTGAATAGTGTCACCAAGTCCGGAACGGGTGGCTCTATAACTCAGCTGTCTCCAAACAGCTATCTGTATCTAAATGGATGTACCAACTATGGCGCAAACATTGCTGTATCGGTAGAGAGCCAATCATGCTCATCTGAAGCTACTGGCAAGGCCTCAGGAATCACCGGCCTCATAGAGTCCGAAGCCAACGCAGCCATGGTACAGCACAAGCTTGCTCCCTATCCGGGGTTGAAGACCGTAACCGGCAACTCTGTGGCTCTGTCTGCCAATGAAGTTAAACAGATTGTGACGATGACTGCCAGCAGTATCAATTTTCAAACTGCAGCCCCTCCGTACGGTCGGGCCAATAACTATAAGGTAACTTCGTCACTTCCTATAACCACTACCAGATACCACACTCAGCCTGGCTTTAATATTTACACTGGCTATGGGCGTATCAATGCAGCTCAGGCTGTAAAATGGGTGAGCCGGGGATGGATTCCGCCGCAAGCTGAAATTACCGGTACGTCATGGTTCGGCCTTTACGGTACTACAGGTAATATCGCGCTACATGGGATCATTGGGACACCGAGATCATGTCCGGGGGAGTCGTTGTCATCGTCACCATGTTCATGGAGCTATCAGATACAGGTCGGTCTGGGGGCGCAGCCGGAACCTTCTGCATGGTATTCAGTTACAGGTGGTACGGGGAAGGGCGTCAAAAGTGGTCTGCTTGCAAGGATATCGTTGAGCAAGGTAGCTAAGCTGTTTCCTACTTCATTGCAACGCTCTGGTTTCAAGGGCGGTCCGGCAAACAGTAACGGCTCTGCCAATCCAAACAAGTTTACCTTTACCATAAGGGTGATAGTAGAAGATCATGCACGGATACCACTGGTCGGCATGGCGCGGAGAGCAGAGTATATCCATTCTACAGCCAGCCTTGTTTTCGGCAAGCCTGTGCACTACAAGAGCTCTATCGACACATCACCGACTTTGGCGCCGATTGGACCTAACGGTGAAAATGTATTATTGGTAGCTACTGCAGACGGCAATATCCATGCACTATTACCCGATGGCAGGGAATTGCCTGGGTGGCCGGTATCTACGGGACTTGATAGCGGGGTACATCTACAGGAGGCTGCTTACACATCAGGGGCAGTGTCTCCCCCTCATGGCGAGTTGTTGGATATTGGTGGAGGATTGGCGGTAGGGGATCTGGCAAATGCGGCTGCTCCCTGCCTCCAAGGGGATCATCCCAATGGGAGTTGTCTGGATGTGGTTGCTACCACCTGGAATGGTGACGTATACGCCTGGGATGCCCAGGGGAAGTTGCTCCCAAACTTTCCGGTGAAGACCAATCCCGCATTTTCGGCTGTCGGGGTGGCCAATCCGGACAATAGAGTGCAAAGAGGTATTTTTTCTGCAGCTGCTCTGGCGGATCTACAGGGGAATGGTCAGCTGGACATTGTCGCATCAGGAATGGATAGGCACCTTTACGCTTGGCAGCCCAATGGTTCCCTGGCCCCGGGATTTCCAGTACTCGTGGTCAATCCATCCAAGGTGGCAAGTGTAAACCCTGTTAATAACCAGGTAACGTTTACTGCTTCCTCCAACGTTATGCAGGGAACCAAGCTTATGGATACACCGGCTGTAGGCAATCTGGATGGTGGATCCGGGCCACCCGATTTAATTCTTGGTTCAAACGAACAATATAGAGGGACGCCCAACGCTAACCTGGGATCGTTGGCGGCTATACTGAAATTGGCAGGATTAAGTTCCGATGGTGGCAACTCTATGGTCTATGCTGTCTATCCTGACGGTTCGCTCCATCCAGTTGCTGCCGGTGCTCCAGGTCCTCCGGGTTATCCAAATCCGGGAGCATTTTTACCTGGTTGGCCGGTTTCTATTGCCGACTTGACACCGGGTGTGCTCCCCGACGTGGGAGATGGAGTTACCAGCAGCCCCGCTTTGGCAGCCCTACCAGCTCAATCCACAGAGTCGCCCATTGCATCCGGCAAGACTGTTACTTCTGGCGCCGCCGGTGCTACCACCTCTACCGGGGGGGCGGATACAGCAAATACCTCGGCATCGTCACAGAGTGCCCCATTGGATGTAGGTGTTATAGCTACGACCGGACCTGCGTATCTGCTTGATCCCAATGGGTCGTTTGCTATCGGCACTACATCCGGTTTGCCAAACGTTATGGGTTTTGCCGTACCAGGTAGCCCTGCCGCTCAAGGTGCCAGTATCCAAGCTCTGCTCTCCTTGAGTCTGCCTGCCCTTGGGGCTCCATCCTTTGCCCCGCTGAGTGGGAAGTCAGGAGGATTGGATATGATAGCACCAGCACTGAGCTTGGGCAGAGGTCTTGATGAGGCATTGCCGGCCAACCAGACTCCACATGTATCTCAGCTTGATGCCTGGAATGTTACTACGGGTCAGATGCTGAAGGGCTTTCCTGCTACGGTAAATGATATGGAGTTTTTTGACCAGCCTATAGTGGCCAACTTGGATGCTGGCCGAGGTGGTCCGTATATTGTGGAAGGATCCAGTCTCTATGATATTAGAGCCGTAAACGGGAAGGGGCAGGCAGCCCCCGGATATCCTAAATTCACAGGTGGATGGGTAGTGAACAGCCCAACTTTCGGGTCCTTCGGTGGATTGGGATACAAGGTGCTTGCGGCAGGTACCAGGGAAGGGTATCTGTTTGTATGGAAGAGTACCACCAGCAATTGCGCGAGCAATGGACCGTGGCCTATGGCTCATCATGATCTATGGAATACGAACAACCTTGAGACTACAGGCACCCCTGTACCACCTTCGTCGAAATGCAAAACCAGTGGACAATCCCGGAAGTAGTCGTATGCTACTTGAACGGGCAAGGTGATGCTAACCATACTTTAATGATACTACACCGGTGTAATACTTATTATGATGATGCCGTCTGCAAATGACATTTACCAAGCATCAACGGCAGTGGTCGGAGAAAGTCTTGCTAAGGATGTATCATATCCTCGGGGCGTACTGCCTTGTCGAACTCATCGGCAGTCATATATCCTAAAGCGGTGCATGATTCCTTGAGGGTGATTCCTTCCTTGTCTGCCTTCTTGGCGACTTCGGCTGCCTTGTCATACCCAATATAGGGGTTCAGGGCGGTTACCAGCATTAGGGAGTTGTTTAGGTGATCGCCAATCCTGGCAAGGTTTGGCTCGAGCCCCTCTACTGCAAACCTGCGAAACGTATCACATACTCCGGAGATAATCTCTATAGAGTGTATGACGTTGTGAATGATGACCGGCTTACATACATTGAGTTCTAGGTTCCCCCTACTTCCGGCGATTGCCACCGCATTGTCGTTTCCCATGACTTGTATACAGACCATAATCATGGCTTCGCATTGTGTGGGGTTGACCTTTCCGGGCATGATGGATGAGCCTGGTTCGTTTGGTGGAAGTTTTATTTCACCAAGGCCGCACCTTGGCCCCGATGCAAGCCATCTTATATCGTCTGCAATTTTCATAAGAGATACCGCAAGCGTTCGCAGGCTCGCGCTGGCATGTACAAGGGCATCGTGAGCTGCAAGTGCAGAAAACTTGTTTGGTGCGCTCACGAATGGGAGTCCTGTGATAGCAGCTATCTTTGTAGCGACTCTTTCACCGAATTCAGGATGTGTATTCAGCCCTGTTCCTACGGCGGTTCCACCGATGGCAAGCTCATACAGTCCGCCCAATGAGGATTCTATCCTTGTAATGTCTGCCTCAAGCTGAGCTACATAGCCAGACATCTCCTGGCCAAGTGTGAGCGGTACGGCATCCATCAGGTGAGTTCTACCTATCTTTATGACGCTCGCGAATTCTTTTGATTTCTCGGCCAAAGCGTCCTTTAGAAGTGTCACACTGGGGAGTAGCTTATGCACAATTTCTTCAGCGGTTGCAATGTGCATTGCTGTCGGAAATGTATCATTGGAGGACTGAGACATGTTTACATGATCATTAGGATGGATGGGTGTCTTTGACCCCATAGTCCCCCCAGCCAGTTCTATCGCTCGATTGGAGATCACCTCATTGGCGTTCATGTTTGTCTGAGTTCCACTTCCTGTTTGCCATATGCGCAGGGGGAAGTGATCGTCCAAGATGCCGTCTCGTACTTCTTTAGCTGCCTGTACGATCAGTTTTGCAAGATCGGAGTCGAGTTTACCCAAATCTTCATTGGTTAATGCTGCCGCCTCCTTTAGGATACCTATGGCTCTTATTACCGATGGGGGCATCTTGTCGTCGCCTATCGAGAAATGTATAAGAGAGCGTTGCGTCTGAGCACCGTAATAACGATCGGCAGGCACTTCAATGGTGCCCATAGAGTCTGATTCCGTGCGAGTTTTTATAGTGTCGGTCGAGTTGTCTGAGTTTTCCATGTTACCTCCTGGGTTGCTTGTTGGCATCTTGGTCGTTTCAGTGCATTCAGTACGTAAGACATAAAGGCACCTATATTTTTTATGCTATATCCAGTACTACCTGCTGCGGCAAATCGAGCAGCCCACTTGGAGGTTTCATGAGTTTTACTGAGTATGTTCATTGGGGCAAGTGTCATTGTTGTTGGCACTATTACGAGCATTTATACCGATTTCCATAGTATCTTTTGCCAGAGAAACCTGATGATTATCCGGGCCGTGTCCATTTCCAGGAACTTCCAGTATTGCGGGTATCTGTTCCAGGCTGGGGTGGCTAATCAGGCAAGCCAATCCATCTATGCCTATAGTTCCTTTGCCGATGTTTTCATGGCGATCACGCATCGACCCGAAGGGCACCTTCGAGTCATTTAAATGAAAGCACTTTAAGCGACTTAGGCCAATGAGTCTGTCAAAATCATTTATCATCTGATCAGCAGTTTCTATCGTTGTATACGATATGCCGGATGCCCATAGATGCTGTGTATCCAGGCAGATGCCTATCTGACCTGCCAGGCCGATGGAGTCTAGCAGTTTGATCAACTCTGCCAATTCAGCAAACGACCTCCCCACAGTTCCACCTGCCCCTGCGGTATTTTCCAGTAACAGTAGGGGAGTCTTGTTATGCTTGGTTGCATTCCCAGCTATCTCCTTTTTCGTGTCAGTTGGCTTTCTGGAAGCATGGCTTTTTGAAATTGCAGGATTATTGCTTACTTGATCAAATGCCCAAGCGATACCGTTTACTATCCGTTTTTTGCATGACTCAAAACCTGCCCCTCTATGGCTTCCTGGGTGCAGCACTGCGCCTGTTGCTCCTATACTGTATGCGGCAGCCAGATTGGCTGCAAGATTGATCTTTGACTTCTCATATATGGCATCATCGCTTGAGGCGATATTGACCAGATAGGTAACGTGGGTAAATACCATTTTTATAGCCGGGAACTTCTCTCTGGCATTCAGGTAGGCAGAGAGCTCTTCTGAGGTTATTGGGCTTTCGGCAGATTGGCTCCATGAACGAGGATTGTTGGTAAAAATTTGTATGGTTTCAGCTCCTATATCTATTCCTCGCTGGATGGACTTTCCTATGCCTCCTCCTGCACTTACATGGGCACCTATAATCATCTTGCCTTCGTATCCATGTTAGCGGCAGGTATTTCGTTTATATGAGTTTTCTTGGTGTGATATTGGCTGCTGAGATGCTGATCGGCTGTGTACTGCCTCCTGTAGCATTTCTTTGTGCGATACGTTATTCCGTAGCATCACTTTTAAGTTTAGCGCCAAGCTGCATATTTTGAGTACTTTGTTATGGTATAATGTCAGCTGTGGGTATAGCGGTTGTTCTGTTGGTGGCGCTAGGTGTTCCTTCTTGGCAAGCAAGGAAATGTCTGCATTGTTGCCGGTAGGCATCTGATGCACTGGCTTCGTTCTGGCAAGCGAGGAGAAGACGGAGGTGGCAGGATTTTTTCATATGGGCCAATAGGATGATATTGCTATGCGCAGAGAACTGACTACCTGGAGCAACGCGCGAGAAGCAGTTCAAATTACCTGTCTGCATAGATTGCATAGACGCAGGATATTGTTGATTGGTTTTGTGGTTGGTACCATCCTGGTCGGCATCAACCAGAGTACTGTACTTGCTTCGGGTCATTTTGGATGGGTATTATGGGTAAAAATTGTAGCTGATTACGCTACTCCAACCATTGTCAGTACATTGGGCGTATTGGCAGGAACCAGAAAACCTGGCAGTAACATGGCTTAGCCGTTTGTACGGTTGAAACAGCTGGCACCGGTTGTGGTAATATATAATACCTGTTCCATCGAGGGCGGCGTAGCTCAGTTGGCAGAGCACACGGCTCATAATCGTGTGGTCGCGGGTTCGAGTCCCGCCGCCGCTACTATGCCTAGGTGAGGCGGAGATTGGCTGGTACAATTAGTTGTAGCAAGACTAATTGGCAGGGATTAATTTTAAGATGGAGGTATAATATAAATGGCTAAAGCAGAGAAGAGGGTGCGTGTGACGCTTGCATGTGAAACTTGCAAGAGGCGTAATTACATTACTACGAAGAATAAGCTGAATGATCGTGAGCGTATGGAGATAAAGAAGTACTGTCCGTGGGATAGGGCACATACCCTGCACAAGGAAACGCGCTAACTCCAGATGGGCAGTACGGTAATTTTATGATGTACCGTGGCGGGCACACCTTGCTGTGCCTGTGGCACTGTACGCATGTAATGTAGCTGTAATGAGTTTAAATGATAGGGCAGTAGCTCAATTGGTAGAGCACCGGTCTCCAAAACCGGCGGTTGCGGGTTCGAGTCCCTCCTGCCCTGCTAAATAAGTGCAGGTCAAGTGGTATAAATGGCACTGTTGAGTAGATGACTTAATGAAAACGTGTAGCGAACGTGTAGAATTGACTAACCTATCCATCGTGCATTCAGCTTTTGCGTAAGTTCTTCATCCAGGGTCGGGAGGAGGTGGCCGTATGTACCGAGTGTGACGTTTATACTGGAATGTCCCAAGCGTTCCATGATGGCTCGTGGGTGAGCGTTCTCTGCAATCATGAGCGCTGCTGCCGTATGTCTAAGGTCATGGAACCTGGTATTTGCTGGTAGTCCGGCTCGCAACACGGCAGGCTTAAAGTGCTTATGATAGAAGTTCTGCCAGCGTAAAGCTCCACCCTGGCTTGCCCTAAATACGTAGCTGTCTTGGTCTCCATCTAGTTTCGATAGGTGCTCTTGTAGTTCTTTAACTAGAAAATTGGGCAATGGTACTGCTCTGGCTTGGTAGGTCTTTGGCGGCACAGTATATAGATGTCCTCTTACCTCTGATAATGTCTCTGTGACACGTACAACGCCGTTATCCAAATCAATGGGTCTTTTCTTTAACCCTGCAATTTCGGCTGCCCTAAGCCCGCTCAAGGCAGCGAGACGAACAAGCAAGCCATATTCTGGGAAGTGATGGCGACCTGTTGTCTGTGCCCCGTTACCTGCCAGCTTTGGGGGTGGATTCTCTATCTCGTTAGCCAATGTCTTTATCTGTTCTATCGTAAGAGGCTTTACTTCCCCCTTTGATGCGCGCGGTAATGATATTTGTTGGCATGGATTGGATGGCAGTGTTCCAGCCACCACCGCTTCTTTTAGTATACGAGAGAGACAGCCTACCGCTCTACGTACAGTGGAGCTACTTACACCTGTCTGCACTATCTCTTGTGTCCACTGCTGTATGTCGGCACGGGTTATCTGGGATATAGGAGTATCACCCCATTTGGGCAAGACATAGACACGTAGCTTGTTTTCATAGTCTTCCTTGGTCTTAGGTTTTAAGTTCAGCTTGGATGCCATCCAGCGTTCAGCCCACAGAGCGACAGTCTCTTTTGAACGCTGCGGTGCAGACCAGTTTCCTCGCATAAGATCGGCTTCAATTCCTGCAAGCCATTGTTCTGCCATACCCTTTGTGCGAAAGGTATTGGGTGCTGGCCGCAGTT
>JAJZWU010000034.1 GCA_021846515.1 Actinomycetes bacterium | reverse complement strand
GAGAGAGCCAAGAGCAGTTTCGCAACAACCCAACCCAGAGTTAAAGTCCTCTTCCGGCTTGGCTGGATACCTGCCATAGAGGGGGACATTGGGCTTACCGGGGAATCCTGCCGTCAGCTTCACTGCTGTTTAGCGCTGTTCCATTTTGCGAACCGATACCGGTACCAGTGCCATTCAATGAAGCTTTGTGTTGCTTTGCTGGAGCCAGAACCATAACCATGTTCTTTCCGTCCAGTCTTGCCTCATTCTCTACTCTGCTTACAGCGGCCGTCCGTTCTATGACATTATCGAGTATTTTTTTGCCCAGTTCAGGATAGACTGACTCTCTGCCCTTGAACATAATAGTTACTTTTACTTTATGTCCTTCGGCTAAAAATTTTTCAACCTGCCTTGTCTTGGTTTCAAAGTCGCTCGATCCTATCTTTGGACGGTACTTCATCTCTTTTAGTACGGCGCTCGATCCCCTTCTCTTTGTTTCGCGGGCCTTCTGTTCGTTGTCAAACTTGTACTTACCGTAGTCCATTAACCGGCATACCGGCGGGTTTGCCAAAGGCGCTACCTCCACCAGATCCAAATATGATTTCCTGGCAATAGCCAAAGCCTCGGTGGTTGATTTGATGCCCAGCTGCTTACCATCTTCATCTACGAGTCGCACCTGTCGTGCCTTGATATTTTGATTCACTCGTACTTCACTGTCTTTTGCGGTAGTCGCTATTTACGTTCTCCTTATCTGATCTCCTGTATTACAATTCCTATAGTATAGCTTAAGTCGACCAATAGAAGTAAATAATCGTTTATAGAAGAAAGAGTTGTGATGCATGAGTACATTATGGACACCTGAAGGAGAATGGCCGGTGAACAGAGATACCGGCTCGCCGGGCAACCCTGTTCCCGGCGGTAACTCTGGCACTGCCGGTCAAGTGCATGGCAGTGAGGTCACCAGTGGCCAAGCGCCCAGCGACCAGGGCATGGCAGATCGGCAAGTTAAAGCTGATGCATCTTCATCTGAAGCAGGAGCCGAATATGAAGCTGAGGCTATAGCACGTCTGCGAAAGGAATTGGCTGATGCACCTGTCGAAGTAGTGTTAGTAAATCATGTCGCAGGAATATTCGAGCTTGCTACAATATATATGACAAGCAACCCTCCGAAGTTGCCTCAAGCTCAATTGGCCATAGACGCCATGGGTGCTTTGCTGTCAGGGCTGAAAGGCAGGCTGGGGGAGGCGGAAAAGACGATGGAAGATGCACTTGCTCAGATTCGTATTGCTTACGTGCAGGTAGCGAATAGCCAGAGGACAGGGAACAGCAAAAGTGACGACAGCTATGGTGGAGATAACCGAGATAAAACCAACAGGCAGAGTAAGGAAGATAGCCAGGAAGAAGCGAACCACCAGAGCGGAGAGAATAGCCAAAGCGAGGACCATAACGGCGACAATGAATATCTTTGAGGACATAACCTACCGGGACCTCATCTACCAGATCACCTCAGATGAGTTGCCGGCCATCATGAATCATGCCAGCTCAGGTGAACTCACCTGCTATGCAGGCTTTGACCCTACTGCGAAGAGTCTGCATCTTGGCAATCTGATACAGATCCTCCTGCTCCGTAGGTTGCAACTGGCGGGCATCAGAATTATTGCCCTTGTCGGCGGAGCGACAGCGCTTATAGGTGACCCATCTGGTAAGGCGGCCGAACGATCTATGATTGATCGTGATACGAGCCATGATTATCTTGAAAGAGTAACATCTCAGCTCGAGAATTTGATAGATACTTCAAGTGATGCCGCCAGGATTGTAAACAACGCGGATTGGCTGGAATCGTTTAACCTGATACAGTTTCTGCGAGAAACAGGTAAGCATTTTACTGTCAATCAGATGATTTCCAAAGAATCCGTACGGCAGAGATTGGCCCGTCCTGAGCAGGGAATATCTTTTACCGAGTTTACCTACATGCTTTTACAGGCATATGACTTCCTTCAGTTGTATGATAATTATGGTTGCAGGCTGCAAACCGGCGCCAGTGATCAGTGGGGCAATATCACTATGGGAGTAGAACTCATCGGGAGATTGCGTGACGTAGTAGCTTACGGTCTTACCACTCCGTTGCTTCAGCGGGCAGATGGCTCCAAGTTTGGGAAGACGGAAGAGGGCACCATCTGGCTTGACCCTGCTTTGACCAGTCCATACCGTTTTTACCAGTACCTGGTGAGGGTTGACGATAGCGAAGTAGTCTTTTATCTCAAGGCGCTTACGTTTTTAACTGTCGATGAGATTGAGGACTTACGTGAAAAGGTGGTAAATAGACCGGAAAAGAGAGAAGCACAGCTGGCGTTGGCTAGGGAGGTCTGCACTATAGTGCATGGGCCGCAAGCAACCATGCAGGCACAAACAGCATCAAATGCCATATACAGCGAGGATATCGCATCATTGGATGATAAGCTCTTTGCGGACGTGTTTTCAGATGCTCCACATACCATCCTGCCGAGGTCGGTGTTGGATGGTAACGGATACAATATAGTGGATGCGCTGGCTGCCAGTGGACTTAGTGAATCAAAGTCAAGAGCCAGAACTACTGTTGAGCAGGGTGGTGCATACATAAATAATCGCCGCGTTCCTCCCTCTGAGCACTGTATCGATAGTTCGATGCTGTTGCATGACAGGTACCTGTTGCTCAGGCGCGGTAAGAGAGAGTATCACTTATTGGAATTCGTGTGATATAAGTGACCTATGTAATATATATCGCAGCGCTAGGTGTGATGGTGGTAGCGATAGTCCTGACGGCGATTACACTATTCGGCAGACGCAATTGATCTGGTCCGTTCTCCAAGTAGGGGAGTGATCGCACTCAATGCCTGCGGGGTCAACTGGGCGATGAAAGAGCCATATATCATGTCGTCGTCTCCCTGTAGAGCTATTTGTTCAACGGCTGCAAGACACTCCAGCAACTCTTCCGTGCCTGTACCCATATTTTTTGCAAGATGTGATACATGTTCGGCCAATTCCTCGAGCATAATGGGCTCGTCATCGCCCAGCTCTCCAATGTCGTCGTAATAACAATCATTCATATGACATAGTATAGCATGATAATCATCATAAGTGGGGTGCCTTGGAGCATAACTCTACTTTTTGTTGGAATCTTGATGCTCAATCTGCTTTCCAATTCATGCATATATTAGAAAATACTTGTCTTATACGCAAGCATCCACTGGGCGCTTGCATATAAGTCTTGCAAGAAGCATAAGTCAATACATAGCCATCGCTACCCTCAATACCTAATTAGCTGCTGTATTAAGCGAGTTTCTTGCCTTGGTTATTGGTTTTTATCTCTATTGTCCTTCCAAGGTTAGGAGTCTCCAACTTCTCCAGTACGATTCAATGGTGGTATTCGACAAACACCCGTCGAGATGGTCGTCAATTGGCTCCAGGCACTTTTTGTCCAAGAGAGCTATGGCTGTATATACCCGGTACTGCCCTCCTGTCAAGCATTACTTATGGTATTGGTAAAGCTCCGGAGTGTCAGCACCGTGAGCCCTGGACGTCGCAAGGTCGTAAGGTGAGGGTCGCCCGATACTAGAGCGTCAGCACCGACTGCCTCTGCCAGGAGAACGAGGAAGCCATCATAGGTGATGAGCTCATCTCTCTCTGGGGGGTCGTCTACGACCTCTGCCATCTCCTGGATTATCTTCACGAACCGGCGTACGTCTTCAACACTCAGGTAGCGCCTGAACTTCGGCCGGGCAAGGACAGCCGACAGTTCATCAAGCAGCATCGGCGAGACGATAAGGCGATACCGTCCAGCCCTCGCAGCAAGAAGTAGCCGGACAGACACGCCCTCTTGAGAGGTGACTACTGCCACGAACACATTCGTATCGAAGACGATACGGCGTAGCTCACCCACCACTTACCGATGGTAAACGACTCCGCCTCCGGCGAACTGTTCGTACCTCAGCTACTGCCCGGGCTAATGCCGTGTCCTCGTCCAGATCACTTACCGAGCTGACACGTTCCAGGAGTTCTAGCAGCTCATCTCGTAGCATATCAATATGGCCGCTTCGAAAATACGATCGCAACGCGTCCTCGATAACAGCGCTCTCCGACCGGTCGGATGTAAGTGCAGCAGCCTTTGTCGCCGTGAGTACATCGGAGTCAAGGTAAACGGTTGTCTTCTTTTTTGTCATACCCTCTATACTACCACTATACCATTATGATGTCACAACGGCATTTGTCACAACTCTCCGTCGTGTGAGGCTCGGTGTCTTCTATGGGCCATATCGATGAAACCTGGGGTGATTCACACTACCCAAATAGAGCCATCTTTGTGCGGCTATCGACTCTTTTCATTAGTGGAGTTCCAAGCACAGTTGCTACAGCCAAAATCGCCATTATGGTAAAGGCTACGTCTAGGTGTGAGTAGGAGCCAAAAGTCAAAAGACCCACCACCAAAGGCCCCAGTGCCTGGCCGCCTGTCGAGCCTACTCCCCACACAATTGCATTTCCAGTGGTGAACGATTCTCTGGGTACATAATCGGAGACCATTGACATGAGTAGAGGGAAACTGCTAAAGGTGAAAAAGCCAAAGAAAATGAGTGATATTATGGAGACGGCACCCGAAGAGGATATATAGCCGAATATAGTGATAGCCGATCCAACGCTGCTCAAAGCCAGTACTATTCTCTTGTCGAAGCGATCAGCCATAAGCCCGATGAATGGTTGTCCCAGTATACCTCCTGCAAACATGATGGTTACCGTATAGCCGAGTTGTGACGACACTCCAAGATGCTTTTGTGTAGTCAGATATATTGGTACCCACGACACAATACCGATAAACGCCATTGAACGTATAAACGATATTATCGTAAGTGTAATAACGCTTTTGGTTAGTACTTCTTTGATAGGGTGTGCGCCTGTGCTGGTGGCGGTACCGGCATTTGGAGCGGAGGAACCGGTGGTACTCTGGTTTTTATTGGCAGAGTTTACAATAGCAGGGCTTGTGACAGCACTGGTAGGGCTTGTGTTTGTGGGGTTTGCGCTGGCAACGTTTCCAGTATGGTTTCCATAAGTAGGGCTACCAGCAGCTTCGCTTGTACGAGAGCCAGATAATCCACCTATGCCATACATTATAATTGCAGCGACGAAGATACCCAGAGCCGCAAAGATCACTACAGTATTTGTTTTTGAAATAGCCAATGCCGCCACCACAAAGAACAGTGAAGGGTATAATGCGCGCCCCAAGCTGCCGAATGCCCCGTTTATCCCCAGAGCCTTTCCGCGTGATTTCATGTCAAACACGAGTTGTATAATTGATCCGCCTATGGGGTGGTAAAATGAACTGCCGACACCTGCTATTACAGCGGCAACAATTGCCAAAAGATCGCTCGCTACGCCTGCCGGTAGTGCAAGTGCAAAGTAAAAAACCAGCAACCCGATTGATAACATGAAGATTCCTGTCGCAACCAGCAACCCCCTTTTACCTATTTTATCAGCCGTCCTGCCAACAATTAATCCAGAAATAGCTGATGACACATAAAAGACGGTCAACACGGCAGTTACCAATGCAGCAGATGTTCTATGGTTTTTTGCGAGTATGTCGGCAACCACCGGAACGAAAAAGACCATGCCGTCATTCATGAAATGGCCAATAGATGTAAAGGTCAGCGTTCTTGATCTAGATGCTGTCGGTGCGGTAGCAGTAGTAGGAGTGCTGCTCATCTTTTATCTCGCTTGATGGAGTTTATTTTAGACCCTATCATTGAGATGGGGCAGTTGGCTGCTTCTGGGTGTCTCTTCATAATTGTATTTTAGCGCGAGGAGCTTCTTTTTAAGCAGGTGTATTTAGTATGTCCAACGAGTGAAGATTACTTTAGTGATATTGCAGAAACGATCTACGTATTGACTAACAGTGGTTGCCTGGAGTAATGCTTACAGAAAGATGATTGGCTGATCCTTCTTGGCGTAAGGTGAGCATAGGTGAGCAGGGTTTTGAGGTGACGGTTACTCCTGTGACATGCACTGAATAACCATTTGGATAGTCGAGCCGGGGAACCTGCACGGATGTGACAGATCCCTTGGAGTACTTGCCTCCGCCTACCCGTTTAGATGTCCAGTTGAAAGTCATTGTATGGGTTGCCGCTTCGTAATCCAATGATTGAGGTGTACCGGCAACTGCAAGAGGATGAGGTTGTATAAGTGCGTCGGCAACCGCAGAGTTCAAGTTAGACCCACTCGGAGGAGATGACAGATTTGCGATTACTCCTGTAGCGGTAGCGCTGCAACCGATTGAACAACCCATAAATGGCCAGTATATCCACGGAATCATTTCCGAGTCGAGTGTACTAGATTCTTCTGAGATCACCGTTGTATTGGATGTGGCTCCCCATTCTGTGTTGAGCAGGGCGCCGCCGGTCTTTTGTGACCAGCTTATAGCGTAGGAAATTGCACTTTTTACCTTGGTTATACTGAACGGAGTTGGATAGACGTGAAAGCTTAAGCCGCTATTGGGGTCGTTGCCCGGTAGAGGGATAGTCGTCGGCGAATCGCCGAAGTTGAATACTACAAAGGGTTCAACAAAGACCATATGGGTATGGTCTGCAGACCTGATAGCTTTATCTGCCCTTGCATAGAATGGCGCCAGTTCGCTCTTGTCCAGGCTTGGGCAGCCTTTAGATGATAGGCATGCCTCCCAGTCGTTTCCATTGCCTGGCCATGGTTCGTTCAACACTTCATATCCCAGTATGGATGGCGTATTTGCGAATTTGGTCGCTACTGCAGTAATCATCGTTGCATAGTCTTCTTGAAGTCCCTTTCCTCCCGGCCCCTTTTGATTGTTCCAGAAGCTCTGGAACGCTTGTTGTACCGCTGGATCAGTTAGGTAGTATGTAGGAAATGGAGCATGGTTGTTTGTTGCTCCATCCGTCAGTGTCATCCATGCTGGGAATCCATCTGAGCCGACCGCTGGGCCAAAGCCATCTTGATGGACATCGAGCAATGTAAGTATATGGTAAGCAGCCAGTTGGTTGACGGTTGTTGCGAGGTGACCTATGTAGCTTTCACTGACACGGCCTGGGCTGGGAATTGCTCCTGTAGGTAATACACCCAAGCGGACCAGGTCAAATCCGTTTGTCGCGAGCCATTGGGCATCTGCAGCATTGAACCCAAAGGCGGCAGGATAGTAGGGTGGACGTTTTTCGACGACATTTACTCCATGTAGCAACAGCACGCGCCCAGATGCATCTACGAGCCACCTGCCTACATGGGATACCGGTGTAAGCGGGTAGGGCGAAGTAACTATTGTCGTTCTTTGGTGGACGCGCTGGTTGTAGTGGCTTGTTTTGGTGGATGTGCTTGACGCACTGCATGCAGCTATAAGTGTCGGCAGAATCGCAAACAACAATACAACTAAGGCATTTTTCAAGTCCAGCCTTGTTTTCATATGGCCTCCCTTGTCGGCATCTGTTTCATGTTTAACATGTTTAAGTTCGAGGGACTGTAATTGATGTTTCTGGTCATGATATGTGCAAGAATAACATATGTTGGTGTGTTGTTTTGGTATTCTTGGTTTGCCGTGCGACATTGTTTCAATATGGTATAGTAATCTTGTGAATATCGAAGTAGCAAGGGCTTTTCTCCGGGACAACCATCGTTGTGTCATGGGAACTATCAGAAAAGATGGAGGAGTTCAACTTTCGCCAGTTTTGGTTGTTATGCGAGATGATTCCTCTATTCTAATAAGCTCCAGGGAGACGGCCATCAAAACAAAGAATCTTCGCAGGTCGCCTCGTGCGTTCCTATGTGTATTCAGGGATTCATTTTTTGGCCAATGGGTTCAATTAGAGGGACAGGTAGATATCCAATCACTCCCTGATGCAATGCATGGCCTGGTGGAGTACTATCGCTTGGCATCTGGAGAGCATCCCGATTGGGACGAATATCGTAGGGCTATGATAAATGAGAAAAGGGTGCTTATTACCATGACTCCGGATAGAATAGGGCCTACAGTCAGTGGGTAGCGCTAGCCAAGACGGATGTACACGGGTGCGTGGAAAGTTGCAAGCTATATAGTTACGTAACTGTGAAATGATGCCAATAGGTGCCATATGAGGGCTAGAAGGGTAGTACATTACGCAGCACGCCGTAGTCGTCGTCGTGTCACGAGAAGAACCAGAAGAACACTGATGCATGGCATGGGATGCCTTACAAACATTGCTTTGTTGGTTGGGGTAAGCAGTGTCGTGGCCGGGGCGCTTATCAAAAAAGGGCACTATCGCAGGTAGCCATTCAGGACGCTCTCTACCTGGCGGGCGATCTCAATATCTTCACGAGCATGTACAATAGCAACGCCAGGTAATCCATTTGAAGATATTACTATATCCTCATGTAATATATTCTGCATGTCACTGGATGACGCAGAAGCTGAGGATGGTTGGGTCGCGTCATTTATGCGTGGGTCTACAGAAATACCGAGGAACTCAAGACCCGTGCATACCTCTTGGCGTAAAATAGGAGAGTTTTCTCCGGCACCTCCCGTAAAGATGAGTAGATCCATCCCACCACAGGCAGCTGCCATTGATCCTATGGAGGTTTGCAGTCGATGCAAGTATACCTTCCAGGCGAGAGTAGCCTGTTTGTCGCCTTGTTGGTAGCGTTGAATGATTGCCTGGAGGTCGGCCGTGCCCGCAAGAGCGACAAGACCTGATCGATGCTCCAGCACATCCTCCAGATCATCAGGACTGAGGTGTCCGTAGCGCATTACATGTGTGAGTATGCCAGGGTCTACCGAGCCGGATCGAGTGCTCATTACCAGTCCTTCCAAGGGTGTAAACCCCATGGTTGTATCTACCACTTGGCCGTAAGCAATTGCCGCCAGGGAAGCTCCCGATCCAAGGTGAGCTGTAACAATCCTGAGTGAATCGAACGAGCGGCAGACCAACTCGGAGCCTCGATGGGATGCCCAGCTGTGGGAGAGCCCGTGGAACCCATACCGGCGGATACCCCAGTGTTCACGCCACTCGGCAGGAATTGCATATGTGGCAGAGTAGTACGGCAGGGAGGAGAAGAATGTTGTATCGAAGCACGCTACTGCCGGTACGTCTGGGTGCAGTTTTATCACAGTGTCCAATAGTGATAGGGCAGGAGGATTGTGTAGTGGTGCAAGATCAGCCAGTTTGGCGACTTCTTCCTCCATATCTTTAGTTACCAGGAGGGGGGTAAGATACTTGGGACCGCCATGGACTATACGATGTCCGGTTGCCCCCGGTTTGAAGCGACCTATGAGATCGGCAATGGTGGTCATTACCGATGGAACGCTTGCAGGAGGGAGTGATCCCGAGAAAAGGGTATTATCCTCCTCGATTACCGATACTTTTGTAGACGATGAACCGGCATTTATTATAAGTGTTCTCATCGCGCTAGTGCTAATTACCTCCTATACTGGCTATTTCCCGTTCATCGTTGTTCCAGAGCCAACCAATACGGGCTACATATGACCTTAGGAATGTGAGATGTTTTGGTCTTATGTGAGATGACCCCCCGACCAACTCCATGAGGTGATCTCCGGATCGTCTTCGCCGTGTTCTCGGGTATAAGCGCGCGCTCTCATCCTACGACTTGACATCTCTTGGCGCAAGTGAGCGGATTTATCTTCCAGAGAGGGGAGACGATCTATTACATCCATGACTATCTTAAAACGATCCATATCATTCAACATTACCATATCAAAAGGAGTCGTAGTGGTTCCCTCTTCCTTGTATCCGCGTACGTGCAGGTCGTCATGGTTTGCTCTTCGGTAGGTCAACCTATGTATCAGCCACGGGTATCCGTGGTAGGCAAAAATTGTAGGTACTCCGGCAGGAAACAGCGAGTTGTAATCGGCATCCGGTAGCCCGTGGGGGTGCTCCGACTCAGGCTGCAGGCGCATCAGATCCACTACGTTAACATAACGAACCTTTAGCTCAGGAAGGTGTGTACGCAACAGGTCAACGGCAGCCAGTGTCTCCAGAGTGGGGACATCTCCGGCGCTGGCGATTATTACATCCGGTTTGTTCCCATTATCTGAAGATGCCCATTCCCATGTACTTATTCCTCTGGTACAGTGTTCTATTGCATCTTCTATGGGTAGCCAGCATGGTTCGGCATTCTTCCCGGCCACTATGACGTTTATATAGTGGCGGCTGCGTAGGCAGTGATCCGCTACTGAAAGCAGGCAGTTTGCATCAGGTGGCAAGTAGACGCGTATAACTTCGGCCTTTTTGTTTACCACATGGTCAATGAAACCGGGATCTTGGTGGGAAAAGCCATTATGATCCTGACGCCATACATGTGAAGATAGGAGATAGTTAAAAGAGGGGAGTGGTGCACGCCAGGGAATATCTCTTGTTACCTTTAACCACTTGGCATGCTGGTTGAACATTGAGTCTATTATGTGGATAAATGCTTCGTAACAGTTGAATATACCAAAGCGGCCAGTGAGCGTATATCCCTCCATCCATCCCTCGCAGAAATGCTCGGAAAGCACTTCCATGACCCGGCCATCGGGGGCAAGATGATCATCTGTAGGTATCCGCTCAGCCATCCAGGTACGATCAGTTACTTCAAATAATGATTGCAGGCGATTAGATGCAGTCTCATCTGGGCCAAATACACGGAAAGTCTGTCTGTTGAGTGACATGACATCACGTAGCCAATTCCCCAGCACGGATGTTGCTCCGACTTCAGGGGTACCTGGTCGGGTGACGTCTACGGCATAGTTACGGAAATCGGGTAAATCAAGGTCGGTAGCTACCAATCCTCCGTTTGTCTTCGGATTGGCGCTCATCCTCCTGTTGCCGTTAGGGGCGAGATCTAATATTTCCTGGCGTGGACGACCTGATGAATCAAACAATTCCTCGGGGTGGTAGGACTTCATCCACGACTCCAGCTGAGCCAACTGAGTAGGATTACTGCGTGCTTCCGGCAGGGGAACCTGATGGGCGCGGAATGTACCTTCTACGGGCAATCCATCTACCTCTGCAGGGCCTGTCCATCCTTTGGGACTAACCAAAACAATCATAGGCCAAGCCGGGCGAATCATATCTTCAACCGATTGTCCACTTCTGGCATCTTTTTGTATGGATGTAATCTTGTCAAGTGCATTGTCGAGAGCTGAAGCAAATGCCTGATGCATCGTCATAGGATCACTTCCCTCGACGATAACGGGATCGTATCCGTATCCTTTTAAGAGTGATGTCAGCTCTTCTCTCGGTATTCTGGCAAGGACGGTGGGATTGGCTATCTTGTAGCCGTTCAGATGTAGTATCGGCAGTACCGCGCCATCTCTTTCAGGGTCTATAAACTTGTTTGAATGCCATGAGGTAGCCAACGCACCGGTTTCAGCCTCACCGTCACCTATTACGCATGTAGCTATTAAACCGGGGTTGTCAAACACTGCTCCGTATGCATGAAGAAGTGAATATCCCAACTCGCCACCTTCGTTTATCGATCCTGGAGTCTCGGGAGATGCGTGAGATGGTATACCTCCTGGAAAGGAAAATTGGCGAAAGAGCCGTTCCATTCCTTCCCTATCTTGGCCAATGTGAGTATACAGTTCGCTGTAAGTGCCATCAAGCCACGCCTGAGCTACTACAGCAGGACCTCCATGGCCTGGGCCGCATACAAAGATCATGTCTAAATCACGTTTCCTGATAGCTCTGTTTAGATGGGTATATATGAAGTTCAATCCCGGAGTAGTTCCCCAGTGTCCCAGCAGTCTGGGTTTGATGTGTTCTGGTCTTAATGGTTCACTCAACAGCGGGTTGGCCATTAGAAATATCTGGCCTGCGGATATGTAATTGGACGCACGCCACCAAGTATCTATCGAATTCAGCTCGGCGGCATCTAGGTTGTCCTTTTCAATATCTGCATTCACGTCACGTGACATCTCTACGGTAGACCTTAGCATTCTGTGGTTTGAGTGGCAAACGGTAGCCGGACCGGCATGAATAACGATAGAATAGGTTTCTCGTATCCAGTAAGGACTGCTACATTAAGTAAAGTTGCGTAACAAGATGGTGTTCCAATCTTGGTGTTTATCAAAAAATGTGCTTGCACACGCAACTATTGGTGGCAGACACGCTATACTAGTTAAAATCACGTGTAGCAAGCTGGCTAATGGTTGTTGCCGTGTAGAGAGACATAGGATAAGTCTGTCGCAAGGACAGTTTCGATGAAAAGGAGAATACAGATATGACAGATACAACAGATACTACTACCAGGGATTACAACGGGATTAAGATACCACTGAGTGGCACCTACGACTTGGACAAGGCACATACTACTGTGGAGTTTGTTGCCAGGCACTTGATGATTACCAAGGTAAGAGGTCGTTTCGATAAGTTTGATGGCAGTTTCGTTATTGCCGACGACCCGAAACAGTCCAGCGTAGAAGTTACCATAGATGCCTCCAGTATCAGCACTAATGAGGAAAGTCGTGACGGGCACCTAAGGAGTGGAGACTTTCTGGAGGTGGATAAATACCCAAAAATTACCTACAAGGGCACCTCTGTGGATTTGAATTCAGACGATACGGGAGTCATCCACGGTGAACTGACCATACGAGGTACTACAAAGCCCGTCGATCTGCATCTCGAATTCGAGGGTGCCGGGAATACGCCCATGGGAGATTACCGGGTTGGCTTCTCCGCGACCGGCGAGATAGACAGGGAACAGTTTGGCCTTACCTGGAATCAAGTACTCGAGGGCGGTGGAGTAATGGTCGGAAAGGTCATAAAGTTGGAATTAAACGTGGAGGCGATTCGCCGGCAATAGTTTCCCTACTCAAGCGGGGCTGCATTGGAGATCTCTCAGTTAAGCCCGGTAACATCCTCCCCGCCCTCACGGACGAGGCTTGCGCTCCCGCTTGGTCAATTGAGTCGCTGCGCCATTGTACGCGCCGTCACCTCTTCTTTTGCGTATGGTGGAAGATCAGCATGCAAATTTCAGGATTGCTGGCACACAGTTGTGACTGTCCATTGACGACGACTCATGCCGGGTGATACCGTTGTGACTATGGAATTCGACGGTAACTCATATGAAAAGTTTAAGGCAGCGCGTGATCTGTTGCTCGAAATGCGGCAAGACTACCAAAGAGCGGTTGAAGAGTTCAGCTGGCCCAATCTGGCTGAATTCAATTGGGCACTCGACTGGTTTGATGCCTTGGCCATTTCGCGCGGAGACTCCGTAGCACTAAGGGTCGTAGAGGAAGACGGCAACGAGGAGGATGTCACGTTCGCGGCTATGAAAGCTCGATCCGACAAGGTGGCATCGTGCCTTCAACATCTGGGGGTGAAGCGCGGCGACAGGATGCTCGTAGTACTTGGCAATGTGGTCCAGTTGTGGGAGACTCTAATTGCAGCCATCAAAGTAGGTGCGGTTGTCATTCCAGCTACCACTTTGCTTGCTGAGGCGGATCTTGCTGATCGTCTGTCTCGGGGAAACGTGCAGTGTATCGTGGCAGATGCTTCCCAGGTGTCTAAGTTCGCCGGCATTTCGGAAGGAATTACCCGTGTTGCGGTAAATGCATCGCCCAGCGATATATCTTCAGGGTGGGTCGATTACGAAGAGGCTGTGAGTGCGTCTGATGAATTTGTACCTGATGGCCACAGCATGGCGGATGATCCTATGCTGCTTTACTTTACATCCGGAACCACGGCTCTACCAAAGCTGGTAGAGCACACCCACACCAGCTACCCGCTCGGGCATTTAACCACGATGTACTGGATTGGCTTGCAACCCGGTGATGTGCACCTGAATCTTTCCTCTCCCGGCTGGGCCAAACACGCGTGGAGCAGTTTTTTCGCGCCGTGGAATGCGGAGGCTACGGTGCTTGTCTTCAACTACAATCGCTTCTCGGCGCCCGCACTGCTTGACGTGATGAGCCGTTACAAGGTTACGACATTTTGTGCTCCGCCGACTGTGTGGCGTATGATGATCCAGGAAGACCTCACAAAATACGATATACCATTGCGCGAAGCACTCAGTGCCGGTGAGCCGCTCAATCCGGAAGTCATTGAACAGGTAGAACGTTCCTGGGGGATAACCGTTCGCGACGGCTATGGGCAGACCGAGACCACTCTTCAAGTAGGCAATACACCCGGTCAATCGGTTAAGCCCGGTTCAATGGGTCGTCCTATGCCAGGATATAAAATAGTGCTCCTTGACCCCGTGACTGACCAGCCTGCATCTGAAGGTGAGATCAGTATCTTGCTTGCCGATCGTCCTGCCGGGCTGATGACCGGTTATCGTGATGACGAGGAACGAACTGCTGATGTCATGCGGAACGGTCACTACCATACCGGCGACGTGGCAAGCGTCGATGAGGATGGTTATCTAACATATGTAGGCAGGGCAGATGATGTCTTCAAGGCTTCCGATTATCGTATCTCGCCGTTCGAGCTCGAAAGTGTTCTCATAGAGCACCCCGCAGTTGCGGAGTCGGCCGTAGTGCCGTCTCCTGATCCAATGCGCTTGGCGGTGCCGAAGGCTTATGTCATGTTGGCGCCCGGTTTCAATCCGGACAGGGAGACCGCATTGTCAATTATGCAATATGCCAGGGAGCACCTTGCGCCCTATAAGAGGATTAGGCGGATAGAGTTTGCTGAACTGCCAAAGACCATTTCAGGAAAGATCCGGCGAGTTGATCTGCGCAGCCAAGAGAATACCAGAGAGGGTAAGAGTGCTTTGGAATGGTGGGAAGATGATTTTCCGGAATTGAGATCGACGCCATAGGCAATTAAATTAAATCCCAGCAACGGTAGTAAGATGTTATGCATGAGAGTCGTGTCCTCATTTTTCTGTATAAATGTGGGAGAGATTGACCGAGTACTATCGATACTCTTATATCCTATACAGGTATTATCTATAGTTCATGGTTAGGCGTCATTTTTCTGCAGGTAATAATTTTGTACTGGCTGTAGATCGTCTTGATGCTGCGATATTCGACTTGGATGGCGTGATCACGGATACTGCATCTCTACATGAAGCCGCATGGAAAAAGTTATTTGATTACGAACTTTCTTCGCGTGGCATGGAACGACGTTTTACCCGTGAGGATTATCTCCAATATGTCGACGGGAAGTCCAGGCGAGATGGCGTAAAATCATTTCTGGCTGTTGTGGGCATAGATCTGCCAGAAGGTTCACCTGAAGATAGCGACACTATTGAAAGTATATGGGGGATAGCCAAACGTAAGGATGAATATTTTTTGGAGGAGCTGAAAACAGTTGGACCGCGACCATATCCTGGTACCATTAGACTACTGAAACGGTTACATGCAATAGGAATGCCACTTGGGGTGGTGTCGGCCAGTAGGAACTGCAAGAGAATATTATCTTCGGCTGAATTGATAAATCTATTTCAGGCTATCGTCGACGGTGAAGAGGCGTTGAGTATGGGACTTCCCGGTAAACCCGATCCTGCCACCTTCTTGGAAGCAGCACGAAGGATTGGCCGTTTACCCGAACGCACCATGATTGTTGAGGATGCCATTGCAGGGGTACGCGCCGGGATGCTCGGTGGGTTTGGCTTGGTGGTAGGGGTAGACAGGGTTGGCCAAAGAGATGCCCTGGAGAAGGGGGGAGCTGGTATCGTAGTCAGTGATCTTGGGCTTTTGGATCTTCCGGGGAACTATAAAAATATCATCAAACGTCTTACTCGCGATAGGTATAATATACCATCCATAGAGGATCGACCGTTGCCGTATAGCCAACGCGATGCAGCTGAAGATTCACTGAACTCTATGAATATTCTGTGGCGAATATTAGAGGAATACAATAACCCTGACGGTACAATTGTTAAAGCACCCGTCGAGCAAAGATTTAACCTGCTTGGTCTCGATAAGATCATTCAATCTGCATGGGTCTTTACAACACCAGGTACGAGTGGTAGCTCCAAGTGTCTTGAAGACCTGCTCGCAAGACATTCATTCGACACAAGGCAGGCTTCCCCAAGGGCGGTAGCCAGTTGGCTGTGCATTGCTGACGGTGTCGTAGGTACGCGAGGTGCCCCTGAAGAAGATATTTACCGGGCGAATACTGATGTATTTATATCCGGTTTTTACCGTAGAGACGAGAACGGCATAGATCAGCTTATAGAGCTTCCGAGTTGGCTGGTACCATCTATCTCAGATACCTCTTTTACTGTCGATCGGGAGGTCGAGGACATCCGCTTGCTCGATATGAGGAACGGGCTCTTAACTCGGCTTGTCCTAAGTGATAATGACATGCCAGTGTTCACAGCCAGGTTTGCTTCTCTGATGGATCCAGGGATAGAGGTATTTATTGCCTGGAATCCTGCTATGTCTCAATCACATGAGGCGCCACCCCATTCGAGCTACCTGGACGAGTCTGTGACTATGTCCAACCTTGGAAGTAGTGTTGCGCGTGCTGTGGGTGATTTTACAGTTCCAATTGAGAGTCAGAAATCGGGGACAGGAAGTGTTAATCTTTCACGAGATGTAACGGCTAGGATCGCCTCATATAAATACTCGCATTCAGGTAGCCCTCCCAACAAAGAGGCTGTCAAAGCGCTTCTTCGGGCACGTAGCCGCGGCATAACGTTGTTGCTCAAGGAGCAGCACAACGCCTGGCAGGATAGATGGGAGCACGCTGATATAGAGGTAAGTGGTGATCCCGACATGACGCGCTCAATACGTTTTGCTATGTTCCATCTTATTTCAACCGTTGCATCGAGTGGTGAAGCTGCCGTAGGTGCGAGAGGCATCTCAGGTCCAGCCTATTCCGGACATGTCTTTTGGGACTCTGATGTATTCGTATTGCCTATGCTGGCGGCTACCCACCCACCCTCAGCACGTGCAATGCTGGAATATCGATTAAGGAGGCTTGATGCTGCGCGTGAAGCGGCCAGACAATCGGGTAGGTTGGGGGTTCGTTTTCCGTGGGAGTCTGCTCACGAAGGCACAGATGTTACGCCGCAATCCGGGGTGGACGAGCACGGCAACGTGGTTCCCATACTGACCGGCAAGTTGGAGGAGCATATTACAGCGGATGTGGCCTGGGCGGCGTGGCAATTGGCATCCTGGACAGGTAGGTGGCAATTTTTAAGAGGCGTGGGTATGCCACTTATTATCGAAACCGCAAGATATTGGGCGAGCAGGGTAGAGCAGGGGAGGGACGGGCATTACCACATCAGCAACGTTATTGGCCCAGATGAGTACCATGAAGATGTCAATGATAATTTCTATACCAATATCATGGCAGCCTGGAATCTACGTAGAGGGGCAGAGTTGCTTGCCAGATTCGGCCATCTTGGCCTTTCCGGACGGCACGTTGCCAATAAAACAGGCGCGCATAAGCCATCGGGCAATGATAGTGCTGCCTATCCAGACAGCCAGTCGTCGAGAGATATGCAGGGCAATGCCACAGAAGAAGCCAAGTCGTGGATCGAAATAGCGGACTCCCTGATAGATGGCTACGACCCATCTACAGGTATATACGAACAATTTGCCGGTTACAACAAGTTGGAGCCGCTGACCATAGCAGATATAGGTGATCCCCCACTTGCTGCCGATTTGATTTTGGGTCGAGAGCGTTTGCAGGCATCCCAGATAATTAAGCAGGCAGACGTAATGATGGCCTACTTCCTCGTGCCTGAAGAGCTACACGATGAATTGTTGCAGGATAATCTTGATTTTTACCTGAGGAGAACCGCTCATGGAAGTTCGCTCTCACCGGGAGTCCATGCTGGGCTGTTGGCTCGAGCCGGCCGTGTAGATGAGGCAGTCGATATGCTGAGATTAGCTTGTGCAATTGATATAGGCGATCTCACCGGAACAGTAGGCGGCGGGTTGCATACAGCAAACTTTGGAGCTATATGGCAAGCGGTAGTCAAGGGATTTGCTGGTATAAATGTATCTCGGCCAAACGATAAAGTATTACGTCTTGACCCCCATATACCCGATAGTTGGGGAACTCTAACGATCAACCTACTGTGGCATGGAAAGCCGGTAAGGTTGCTCTGCCATACAGATGGTGTAGAGATATTTTGCAGCTCCCCACTACGTGTTCAGATATCCAACAATGCGCCAGTACATCTGGCGCCACCGGGAGGTAGATTAAAATGAGCGGTAGCGATATAAATATAGGCGGCATATCTGATTACAGCCAGGATGATCAGACTGCGGATATTATCTATATAGCTTATCCTGTTGGGACAGATAGGATGGAATGGCAGGATCTAATTGAGGCTGTATCTGTATCCTTATCGCTGCATCCACGTGATATAGATATTACTCACTATGCAGAGCAATCATCACACTTATCACTAAGTCACGGCACACCCAGTGACGATATGTTGGATGCACTGTCAAGGCTTACATGTCCGGTTCTCATATTGCCTCGTAGTAGGCTTCCGGGATCTGGCAAGCATAAGATCATCGGTAAATCCACTGGAGGAATGGATGAATCTCTTGTAGAGTTCGGTAGGCGTGAGCAGCAGTACAGGCATCCTGACGGGACTAATCCTGATAGTACCAATCTGGAGATGTCCGGTCATACGGGTCAAACAGTTCATCAATTAAAAAGAATAGTAATTCCGGTAGATAATACGAATATCGTAAGTTCCAAAGCAGTGATAATCGTAAATAAGTTTCATAGCGCAGGAATTGCAACGTCACTTCTGCACGTCATAGATACTCATACGCGCCCGAAAATATGGGAGGGAGCGGGACATTACATAGAGGCTTGGCGTGAGGAGCTTTCAGCCCATCATCGTGGTATACCATACAGTACAAAGTTGGATACGGCAGTGGGAGAGACGTCTTCTCAGGTAAAGAAACGGCTACTGAGCGGAGATCTTCTGGTGATTCTATGGAACCGTGATACCGGCCATAATCGCGCCAGGGTGCTACGGGAGTTGCTCTCGGATAAAGATAATGCGGCACTTGACATTCCTGTTCTCCTCTATCCCTTGCGTTAAGTATTTTGCCTATACTGCCACCACCAGTGCGGCCGGGTGATGACCGCATACATCTATGAGATGCACAGTCAAACCCAGAAGAATAAAGGAGGACTCCCATACTCCCGTGCCTCCGCTGTTCCTCTGTGTTATATAGTAGGTTGTCGTTACGTTGGATGATTACAGAAGGAGTAGATATATGCTGAACGAAGAGCAGAGAGAGTTGAAAGCAGTGGTACGCAGATGGGCGGAGGCCAAGGTAGCTCCCTATGCCTCAGAAGTGGATAGGGATGCACGCTTTCCGGCAGAGATGTTCAAGTCGTATGTGGAAGATGGATGGGTGCGGCTGCAGTATCCAGCCGAATATGGCGGCGATGGTGCCGATTCTATATCATGTGCCATTTTCGTGGAAGAGATTGCAAGAGTCTGTGCAAGTTCCTCGCTGGTGGCTATGATCTCCAAGCTTGCATGCATCCCTATGATTTATTGGGGATCTGAAGAATTGAAGCGTAAGTATATCCCCAGGGCAGCTTCCGGTGATCTGCAGGGCAGCTACTGTCTTTCTGAGTCGAGCGCAGGATCTGATGTAGCTTCGATGAGGACGAGGGCTGTACGTGATGGAGACTCATACATACTGAATGGAGCCAAGCACTGGATTACCAATGCCGGTGTATCCGATATCTATACCGTATTTGCAAAGACTGACCCATCTGCCGGGAGCAAGGGAATCTCATGCTTTGTTGTGGAGAAGGAGTGGGGAGTAAAGATTGGTAAGTTGGAAGATAAACTCGGTGTGCGTGGCAGTCCTACTGGCGAAGTTATCTTGGACGAAGTTCGAGTGCCGATAGAAAATAGAATTGGCGAGGAGGGGCAGGGTTTTGCCATAGCGATGGGAACATTGAATCGTAGCAGGCCGGGGATTGGTGCGCAGGCTGTCGGTATAGCTCAGGGTGCTATAGATGCCGCGGTGGAATATGTAAAGCAACGGGAGCAGTTTGGCCATCCGATCGGGGATTTTCAGGGTGTGCGCTTCATGCTGGCAGATATGGCGATGAAAAACGAGGCGGCCAGAAGCCTGATCTATCGAGCTCACGAACTTATTGATGCAGGGGATCCATACAGTGAACTTGCGATGATGGGAGCTATGGCCAAGTGCGTAGCTTCGGATGCCGCTATGAGCATAACTGTCGACGCGCTCCAGCTATTCGGTGGTTATGGATACACCAAGGATTTCCCCGTGGAGAGATATATGCGTGATGCCAAGATAACCCAGATATATGAGGGAACCAATCAGATACAGAGGGTGGTCATCTCGAAGCAGCTGTTGTCCGGCCAGTAGCAGTGGCTAAAAATCACAATTCGATTACAACCTTTACGTCATCTGCCTTTCTCTCAAAGGCATCGGCAAATGACTCCAACTTCACGTGCCTGGTCAAGAGTCTTTCAAGCCACCGTGAGTCAGCTTTGGCCAATGCCTCGGCTCCGGCTTCGTAGTGTCTACGGTTGGCGTTTACCGAGCCGACTACCACCTCGTTTTCCAAGACCATAGTGCGATTGACCAGACCGGCATCTACTGCGATTTCTCGTCCTCCGGACGAAACTCCTGTCAGGCAGAGTACACCGCCGGGTGCGATGTGCTCCATGGCGTCAAACACGAGTGAGCCGACGCCGGTACATTCTATTACCACATCAGGCTGATGAGGAAGGCTGGTAATAGGTCCGGTGTGATAAGTTGCGCCCAGTGAAGAGACCAATTCGGGTTTCAGACCTTCTGTCACCTGATCTGTCACGTATACATCCAGACCCATCTGCTTCCCCATGAGTGCAGCCAGCAACCCTATGGGGCCGGCACCGGTGACAAGGGCAGTCTTTGGCTCGAAAAGCGCCCTCTTTCCTGTACTGGTTACCTGTTCCCATGCCTTGGCTACTACGCTGGCCGGTTCCAGCAATACGCCGAGAGTGCCCAACTTCGGATCTACCTTGACAAGATATTGTGCTTCGATCCTGTAGCGTTCCGAGCAGTAACCATCATGTGACTTTATCCCTCGTTCGGTGTATTGGCCATTGCGGCAGAAATCCCATTCACCAGCTGCACAATTGTCACAAGGGACAGGATCGGGACGCCTGACTATACCGACGACCAGGTCACCTGGTGAAAACCCTGATCCTTTCGGTGCTTCCAGCACTCTTCCCAGAGACTCGTGGCCTATGATCAGCCTATTTCGTCCTTCCGGTGGCCAGCCGTAGGCTCCAGATATAATCTCAATGTCTGTACCACATACTCCGATAGCCATTGTTTCGACCAATACTTCGCCATCCGATTCAGGCGGCTCCGGTACATCGGTTACTTCTACTGATCCTGCCTTACCCGGTATTACTGTGAGTGCTTTCATGGGCACCATCTTACAGGCCGGTACAATAAAAGACTGGTCAGAGGTTGCCATGTCAGTTGAAACGGTTGACCATTGCAGGAATTATACTGGTGGATATGGTACTTGATACTCCTGCTATACGTGAAATACAGTCATCAGGTATTCAATTTAAGCTTGTGCAGACCGAAGTACCGAAAGACCCCCAAGAGAGTGCCGAATTTCAGGGCATAGAACTGAGTAGGTTGCTAAGAACTATCGTTGTACGTAGGGGAGAAAATGATTATGTGTTAGTACTCGTACCGGGAGGTAGACGCATAGACTGGCCCAAGCTTCGTTCCCACTTGGGAGTGAACCGGCTTTCCTTGCCGGACGAAGAAGAGGCTTTAGGTGTCACCGGCTACGCAAAGTACTCGATAACTCCATTTGGAGCACAGAATAAGTGGCCGGTCGTGGCTGATTCTACTATTGCTGGTGTTGGCATAGTAGCCATTGGTGCGGGGAAGAGGGGAGCTAACTTTCACATCGATGCTGATCAATTGATTGACTACCTGGATGCTCGGGTTGCCGATATAAGTAGTCCAGCCTGATGGCAGCATTGCTGGTTGACTAGAGCGGCTCTTCGGATTCTAGCGGGGTGCCTCCAGGGTATCTATCCACCAATCGCGGACAAAGGTGCTCCAATATTGATATATGAACATACAAAACCGAAGCACCTTCATCTTAACTAATCAGGCTCTTC
>JAJZWU010000033.1 GCA_021846515.1 Actinomycetes bacterium | reverse complement strand
AAGAGGCTCCTTCAAAACGCCGACGATACCGGTATCCGAAAGAGTTCCGTAAAGCCATCTTGATCAGAAACGTACAATCGTAGGTGTCGTTGAACAGGTCCCTGGCAATTGGGTTCGACACGTTCGCATTGATAGGTAAATGCGCTAGGGTCTTGCAAGCGAGGAAAAACACTTTCTGGTACATTACTACAACACCGCCACTTACATTCTACCCTTGAATGACAAGTGGGAATTGTGTATAATAGGCGTAGTCATGAAGCAGCATAAAAAAGTATCCGGCAAATGGGGGGAACTACAGGGAACCACAAATGGGGGTAAACACACTTGATTGTTATGCAACTTAAGCAGTTACGCACTATAATGATCGACCAGACGGTGGTAATGTCACGAAGAAAGCACCTTTCTGGTTACTTGCATTGTAGAACAACCCCAAAGTTAAGAGGAAAGAGAATTATTGTTCTTATAGTGGCGCTGGCTTTGGTATTTGCAGGATGTGCGAATACATCACACGTGGCCACCCATAAAAGCGCACCTCCATTACCCAGTAAGAAGGTAGCTTATGGACCGACATGGAATGCTGTGCTGGAAACCCATAAGTATGATTTTAGAACACTGTCCTGTCCAAGCATAAATCGTTGTATAGCCGGGGGATCTGGCCCGCTAAGTAGCTATGGCGAATCTGGCAATTCCGCTGAGACGATTTCAATGTTCGGTGTTATCGGCAGCACCATTGATGGCGGTAGTCACTGGACAATGACCCGGCTACCTCACCCTGTAGTTGCGGTGGCCTGTATGTCTAAGTTGCGTTGCATAGCTATTACGCAAGCAATAAAGCTAGGTGCGGATAAAAAGGCTGAGGTTTCATATACCAGTACCTGGGTGACAACCAATAGCGGGCTTGGGTGGACGAGGGAGCCATCACCGACACCAAATAATATAGTCTCAATTACTTGCCCTTCGATCACCGATTGCATTGCTGTAGGATATGTACCCAAACCGATATCGGGATTGACAGGAGGCACTAGAGAGAGTATAGGCGCATTCTGGGTGTCTACCAATGGAGGAGCCAACTGGACAACAAGTAGCTACCCCCGTTCTCTTTTCTCGCCGTCCATTAACGGTATATCATGCCCTACGGCATCATGGTGTATGGTTGTGGGTGGAGATTCAGTTTTTATCACTCAGGACGGGGGATCTACGTGGGCACTTCAACCCTCCTCAGGTATACCGGGGTATAGCAGTGTTAATAGTGGTGAACTGGCAATGGGTAGGGTATCGTGTACGGCAATCGGTAGATGTATGGCTGGTGGAACCAGCAGTTCTGGTGGAAATGTTCTGTTTTCTACTGTCGATGGTGGGCTCAAATGGAACGAATACCCCATAGATGATCAATCGGTTACCTTTGGCAATTTAGAGTGTCCTCGTCTTCAGCTTTGTGTAGTCCTCTTTGGATCATTGGGTAAGGTTGTGGTATATCCTACTCGTGAGAAAAAAATAACTGATGTTACCCAGTATACGCCGGGTCAGCGGCTTCCTGTGGGAATAGGAGATGAACTTATGTATCTAAGAGGATCATCGGTCGAGCCTGTCAGCATGTCGCCTGATATGCCTCCTGTGCTCGGAGGGGGTGCTGGTAATTCACAGATCAGCTGCCCTGCCTATCCTCGTTGTTATGTAGAGATGCCGGGGAATGAAGTCATATCAACCGTAGCTGGCATAACGCCTGTTTCCAGATGGTACATCTTAAGAAGTGGTTGACCCTTGGACAGAGAGAAGAGAGTAAGTTGCCACACGCTTGGTAGATGAAAGCTGTGTCCTTGCGGCATTTATAAGAAAAAGAGAGATGAATATGGTTATACGTATGAATGAAGATGGTATGAATGGAGAGCTTGCCACCACCAGTACATTTGCTGCACGCGATGCACGCAATGGTATTGCCGCAAGCACATGGGAACTGTCCAGTAACCGGCCCTGACCCAAGAGATTACCGGCCATGCGTCTTTCGAGCATGTGCCTTTAAGGTGATTTGTCGACTCGGTGTTAGCCGACACTGATATTATGATGTGGCCCTATGATTTTGGACACTCGGTTCAGGTGTAATATCTTATTATAATATCATAAGGAGATAAAACACATGACCAACAAAAGAAAAAGTACACTAGTGAGTTCAAGGCTCAAGTAGCACTGGCTGCACCGAGTGGAAAGAAGTCAGTATCAGAGATAGCCCAATACTTATACGTAAGCGTCCAGTGGACGGTTGCGTGGACAGGCGTGACGAAGCACGACTTTGGAGTCCTGAGACACGCTCCTTATGACATACGCAGAGCAAGGGTAACGGTAGTAAAGGCAAAGACCAGGGCAACAGTTATCGTAATACGATCAAGATTCTTTTCCGCGACAGTAGAACCCGTTGCCGATTGGCTGTCAGCGCCAAACATGCTGGAGAGTCCACCGCCCTTACCGGAGTGCAACAGTATTAGCGCAATCAGCAACAACGATGATATTACCTGGATAACCACATAAATATCGGTAAGCAACCTTTACTCCTCTTAATAAAAGACAATTCTTAGCATACGAGACCCTACACTAGCACATAGAAACAGCCTGAATGATATCAGCGAAACTTTGAGCCGACAAGCTCGCCCCTCCAACCAGCAAACCATCGACATTTCCCTTTTTTATCAGCTCGGCGGCATTGGCAGCGGTGACCGACCCACCATATAGCACCTGATGCTCCACTCTTGCCGCAACTTGTGAGATAATCTTACTGGCATCGAAGACATCGTCGCTGGTAGCCGCATTGCCTGTGCCAATAGCCCACAGCGGCTCATAGGCAAAGACCACAGAACCTTTCTCGCTCTTCTTGATCGCCGATAACGCTTTGGCGACCTGAGTGCCCAACCGCTGCTCTGTCTGTCCGTTGGCACGTTCCGATTCGTCTTCGCCCACACATATTACAGGTGTCATTTCATGCCGGAGAATGGCCGCAACCTTAAGTGCGACATCTTCATCGGTCTCGTGAAAAAGCCTTCTCCGCTCTGAATGGCCGGCTATCACATAACCGACCGACAGCCTGGCAAGCATAGTTGCACTCACCTCTCCGGTATAAGCGCCATTATCTTCATGGTAACAATTCTGAGCACCCAGGTGTATGGGAATATGCCTATCCTGGATGACAGTTTGCGCAGTTCTCAAATCGACAAAAGGGGGATGAACCACTATATCGACTTTTGACAAATCCATATCTCGCATCCTGATAGCAAGTTCCTGCAGTGTGCTCACGGTCTGTAGATGATCGTGATTCATCTTCCAGTTACCACAAACCAATTTCACTAATTACACCTCTAACGATCTCATCATGGATTGCCTCAGGGCTACGAGGCCGGGAAGGTCTCCAGTCTCCAAAAGCTGTAGTGCAGCACCACCACCGGTAGACAGGAAGCCAATATTACCCGAAAGACCCGCCGAGTCCAATGCTGCCACCGAATCTCCACCTCCCACAACCGTAAAACCCTCGCATTGCGCCAAAGATCGTGCAACTGAATAGGTTCCGGACGAAAAACGATCATCTTCAAACATCCCCATAGGACCATTCCAAAAAATAGTCTCTGCATCCTGGATCGCCTGATCAAATACCTCACATGTCTCAGGACCTATATCAAGTATCTTGCCAGTCATAGGAATTGGACCCTTCACGACTTCTACAGAGCCGTTGCCGAGCAGGACTGCACTGTCCACCGGTAATACAATTTTGCCAGGATATTCGGAAAGAATCCTCCTGCAATCATCTTCATGAGCTATGTCCTTTAGCGATGCCCCCACTCCGATACCCGCTGCAGCCATAAACGTACAGGCCATTCCGCCGCCGAGTAAAACCTTGTCAGCATGAGCTACAAGAGACCTGATAAGACCAAGCTTATCTGCCACCTTCGCGCCGCCAAGAATCACCACAAACGGACTCTTCGGCTCTGTAATAAGATGCCCCAACACCTCGACTTCCTTCTCGACCAACCTACCTGCCGCCGATGGTAAACGGGTAGGGGGACCGACAACGCTGGCATGATTACGATGACATACACCAAAGGCATCGTTTACATACATATCAAACCCAGCAATAAGCTCTTCCAAAAATGCCGGATCATTTGCTTCCTCTCCGGGGTTGAATCTGAGATTCTCCAAGATAGATACCTTCGGCGCCAAAGTAGAGAACACCTCCCTAATTGGAGATACATCAAACTTTGGATCAGGCTTTCCACCAGGACGTCCAAGATGTGTGCATACAGAAACCTCAGCTCCCCGTTCAAGCAACCAGTTGATAGTAGGCAAAGCTGCTCGAATGCGGAAATCGTCACTGACTACCCTGGTTCCGTCGCTGCTGGTTTCGATTGGAACGTTGAAGTCTACTCTGACCAGTACCCTCTTTCCCGCCACAGGAGGCAGGTCCTCCAGAAGCGGTATTCTAAGCATTGCTGGTAGACCCCACCAATTCTACGACATCGACGAGTCTGTTGGTATATCCCCATTCATTGTCATACCACCCCTGGACTTTAACCAAGGTTCCTCCCGGCACCTTTATGGCGAGCGTAAGGGGAGAATCAAATATACACGAAGAGGGGTTACCGACTATATCAGAAGAGACGATTGGGTCAGTAGAATACTGCAATACCCCACTCAGTGTACCCTCACGAGATGCTTTTTCGTAAGCATCATTAACGCCCTCTGCATCTACCTCCACTCCCAGCAATGCAGTCAGATCGGTAATCGACCCGCATTGTACGGGCACCCTCAGCGACATCCCGTCCAGCCTACCTGCCATATTTTCAAGAACCAGGCTGGTGGCCCTGGCTGCTCCGGTGGATGTAGGTACTATGTTTACCGCCGCTGCTCTGGCGCGCCTCAAATCCTTATGGGCAAGATCAAGCAGATTCTGATCGTTGGTATAGGCATGAACGGTAGTCATGAGACCTCCAACTATGCCAAATGCCTCGTCCAACACCTTCACCATAGGGACAAAGCAGTTGGTGGTACACGATGCGTTGGATACCACCGAATGTACGGCTGGGTCATATTTGTCGTCATTCACCCCCATAACCACAGTTATGTCCGCTCCGTTGGAGGGAGCAGAGACTACTACCTTGCGTGCTCCGGCATCCAGATGAGCCGATGCGGCATCCCGACTTGTAAAAATACCAGTAGACTCAACTGCAATATCGACCCCCAGGTCACTCCATGGAAGTTTGCCCGGCTCTTTCTCTTTCAGCACTTTCAGCTTGCTGCTACCGACCACGAGATAGTCCCCTTCTACGGAAACAGGGGCATCAAAGATACCCTGGGTAGAGTCGTATCGGAGCAAATGAGCATTGGTTTTTACGTCCCCCAGATCGTTGATAGCAACAACTTCAATGTCGGAATTGCGTTCGTAAATTGCTCTGACAAAGCTTCGTCCTATCCTGCCAAAGCCATTTATACCAACTCTTATGCTCATATAATAACTCCTATCGTCCTATATGCTGTCCTCTTTCAAGTGATGTCAAAGAAAAGCGCCACAACGCCCTCACTTCACACCTTTATAGTATTTATCCTAGTACTGTCAAACACTTCCTGTCTATCTTAATCACTCCACTCCACTCCAAGTTCATCGTTGCATCATATGACTACCCAGTGGCCTGACGACAAAATACCGCAAACAACAGTTATTCTTATATTGATGGATCAAGAAAGCCCGGACTATCAACATTACGATAATGACGACCAGGGTGACAAAAGCGGAAGCACCGAAGGAAGTGTCAGCCCAGACAGCCCATTAGATACCCATGACAGCTCCTATGACGATACAGACGATCTATTTGACGACCCTGACGATTCGTTCGACGACCCTGACATGGACTATGATGACCTGCCTGTAGGCCAGACTCCGCAAGATGGCCGTCTCTGGTTGCACCCATCGGAAGTAGGTGCTATGGACAATCAACGCAAGTCCCGCAGCGGATTGTACAAACGACGTACAGTAGTTGCCCTGGGGGTAATGTGTCTATCGATAACCATATCAGCCGGCGGCTTCTTCCTCGCCACTCCCCTGCACAAAAACCCTCAAACCATAGATACCATCCAAACCGTTTACCGCCCAGGCAACCCTCTGAATGCTCAAACTATGAATAAGCTGGGCATGAAAACAGCATCACAGGGTAGTGGGCTCATAGCTGCGCCTCATGACCTAATAAACACATCAAAGAGTATACAGCCCTATCTGGTTGACATACTCTCATCGCCTGGCAATCATTCACAAATGTCAGTTTCAACTGGCATCATAGCGAGTTCTTCCTGCATGATCATAACGTCTGCATCGGCAGTACGAGGGTTCAAGACCTTCTATGTTATAGAGCATAACGGCCGCATGTACAATGCGAACCTTATCGGCTACGACCCGCACAGCGATATTGCAGTGCTGTCGATACATTCCAGGTGCCACGCGGCGCCCTTTGATATGAACACACCAAAGATAGGGCAACTCAGCCTATCGGTCAGTTCTTCTATCAATCCCAAATACATAAACTTTCACGGTCACTCTCCGACGACCTACGGCCACCTACCAACCACTACGGTCGCTGTAGGAATGATCAGGACGAACTCATCATCTATCAACATCGGTGAACATATAATTGACTGCATATTAATGGACACCCCATTCAAGGCAAATACTCCAGGGACAGTTCTCATCACGACAGATGGAGGCGTAGCCGGCATACTCGTCGGACAGGTCTCCATAGACGGCAACATCGACGGGGTATTCGTCCCTACCTCGCTTGCAGTAGGTGTGGCGCAAGAGTTAAGTTCCTATCATGCAATCAATCACGGCTGGCTTGGGGTAGATGCTGAGAACGAACCTTCCGGAGATGGCGTATACATAGAGAGCGTATTCCCGGGAAGTGCTGCGCAAAAAGCTGGACTATCGGTCGGAGATATAATTATGGATGTAAATGGCTACCCTGTCGAAACGGTGGCATCACTCCAGGCAAGGCTGTATGTCCTGCCACCCAGCTCTGCGGTTACCCTGTCGGTAATGGAAGCAGGCAGCATGCACACAGTAACTGCACAACTGAGCGGTTGCCTGCAAATCTCATCGGCCAATTCCGACAATGACGGCGACCAGGCCTGCTCCAGGTAGTAAGATATAAGTATGACATTTGGACAGCCGGATGATGGAGCCGGTGACTTTTTCGGGCAGGTATTGGGTAACATGATGAAATTCATAGGAACATCACTATCCCCTCAGGACCCGACAGATATTGCCAAATCGGTAGCAGTAAGCATAGCCACAGAGGGAAAGACGGAATCTAACGTTGATCCCGAGCTGCGCATCAGCATGGAACGCATCTTCAAGATAGCAGGTATATACCTGGCAGATACGGAACTAATCGGACAACCGGGAACAGATAGACTGATTGAACCGGTAGAACGTGGTGCATGGGCAATACAAACTGCATCAGATTGGAGATATCTGACACAATACGACAGCGAGCAAATACCGCATGGAGAAAGACATGTACAGGAAAACACGCTAACTGGTAGCGACAGCGAAAGAAGTACCCTCAGCCCAGAGGAAGAAAGAGCGCTGGCCGAGCTTGAGTCATCCCTGAACAACAGTGGTGATCTACCAAACGACGTTACCGCAGGCATGCCCGATTACATGTCTCAAGATCCTCAGTCGTTGATGTCAGCCTGGACAAAGATCATTGGGCCAACGATTTCGGCAATGCAGCTTGGAGCATCTATCGGCACATTAAGCCACCACGAACTGGGGCAATACGGTTTATTGATACCCAGATCAGATTCTTCGAAAATAATGGTCATACCCAGAAACATGGATACATTTGCCGGAGACTGGTCGCTTGAAATAGAGGAAGTATGGCTCTGGGTATCTCTTAGAGAGATATTAACACACCACGTACTATCACTACCGCATGTAGCTGGAAAACTTACTTCTTTACTGGCTGCAATCAGCGCGCAAGTAGCACAGGCGACTACCGATGCCATGCAGCAGGTCGGAGATATGCTCTCTACGGGAGGTACTGATTATTTCGAACAACTCATGTCCGATCCCCTATCTTTGATAAATGACCCCACAAGCCACCAACACGGATCGGCTGAAGTAGAGATGATAAAGACAATAAATGCCCTTATAGCAGGTTATCTTGATCATGAGTTGAGTGCGTCAGTTGATCGTCTCTTTGGCGGAAAAACCAATATAGTCGAGGCATGGCAACGGTATCAAATAAACGAAATAGACAAAGAACGGGGTGTACTGGGTATAGATCTGGATCAGGACAACGAAGACCGCGGCAAGCGTTTTATATCGGGAGTGCTGCAAAGAGAATCAGACAGCGTACTGGATTTGATATGGAAAGATGAGAACACCCTGCCTACCGTTGCAGAGCTGGATGCACCGGGACTATGGCTGGAGCGCCTTAAGATCGAGGGTTTTCTGTAAGTCCGGTATCCCACTCAAGTGCTATGCCTGCCTGTAAGGCATCTTTGGATACCCTCTCACTATTTCTCCGGAACTGAGGGTCGTAGGGTGGCAGCATGGTCAACCGAGCCATAGCCCTATCTCTAAACGCCTCCATAGTCGTTGAGTCTTCACCCTCCAGTTCAATCTCCCAGTAGGGTGCAAGGTGACCTGTATATACAATCCGTACACTGCCTATTGTAGGGCGATCAGTGCCATCATCCATCCTGTCGTCACCATAATTTTCATCTGCCATGACAGCAATCATATATCACTTTATGGAGTAGCGCCAGCTGGAAATTGAGTAAGCTATGTTATGGTATGAGATAGCATAATAAAAAGCTTTAAGTGCAGCTCAGTATAGATATAAAAATGATTACGTGACAGTTGTATGCTCACGATGCTATAATGGAAAGTAATGATAAATACAGATTGGATGGCGGATGCCAAATGCAAGGATATGGATCCTGATATTTTCTTTCCCAGCGACGGGGTGGGAGTACAGGTAGCGCAACGAATATGCGCTGAGTGTAGCGTACGCATGCAGTGCCTTGAATATGCCCTGGCGGGTCACATTGACCATGGGGTATGGGGTGGTGCATCCGAAAGGGAGCGGAGGCGCATCCTGCGCAGACGTCGTATGGCCAGCGCTCAAGCAAGTAGGTGACACTATAGCACCAGTCAGAATGCGTGCTTGAATCTGTCGTAAATATCAGCGAGGGGAAAGATCATGCCTTCCTCGATAAATTGTCGTCCATGTCAGGTAGGTGTCTCTTGGACATTCACTCTGACCCTTATCATAACCGGTCGGTTCTCACGCTTGCTGGGGATGATACTGCCCTCATGGCAGCCGTGCAGGACATTGTCCTCATATCAATAGAACACATCGATATATCCAGACATTCAGGGGTACACCCAAGATTGGGAGCTGTGGATGTAGTCCCCTTCATTCCATTGGACGACCGTGGACACCCAACCAAAGATGAGGCGGCATTCTCCAGGGCGACAAAGGCCAGAGATGAGTTCTGCGAATGGATGGGGGAACTCGGTGTCCCCTGCTTTCTGTACAACGATGGACACAGTCTGCCTGAAGTACGCAAGGGTGCATTTACCGTAATCATGCCCGACAACGGCCCCAGACTCCCCCACCCTACCGCAGGAGCATGTTGTGTAGGCGCAAGAGTGGCATTGGTAGCTTACAACGTATGGCTAAATACAGATGAGTTGGTAATCGCCAAATCCATAGCCAAATCATTACGAAACGATCAATTGCGTACCCTTGGTTTGGCGGTCGGCAACATGACTCAGGTATCGTTTAATATCATCGATACAACGGCAATAAGAATCGATGACCTATATGATTCGGTAGAGACACTGGCTCAATCCGAAGGAGCACACATTGCCAAAGCAGAACTTGTCGGGCTACTTCCCAATGAATGCCTGACTACGATAAAATCAAGCCGTTACAGACAATTGGATATAAGCCCAGAGCGTACTATAGAAAAAAGGATTACGATGCTACAGAAGTAGATGCTCTCTGCTTCATGGACAGCGCCCTGGTACGACGTATCCTCCGTCTTTCACGCTCAGACATGCCACCCCAAATACCAAATTTCTCTCCATGGCGAATGGCATACTCCAGGCATTCTGCCTTCACCAGGCAGGCTCTACATACAGATTTGGCTTCCTTCGTCGACGCTCCACGCTCTGGGAAAAAGAGGTCTGGATCCACTCCGGCGCAATTTGCCTGCAGCTTCCAGCTAACTTCCTCCGTATCGTCAATATCCTGTAGCATATTCTCCGCTCTCATCATTTCCACTCTTATTGCCTCCCTTCATTGGACATATAGCATGCTTGTAATTACAATTTTGTTAGTATGCGCCTATTAGAGAAAAAATGCAACCCTAATGCAACCCCTTTATAAAAGTTGTTTTTTATGTTATCTACCGTAATAACTTGCATGGGGTGGCGATATTGGGCTAACTTCTGTATCAGTTAAGGAGGTAACATTGACCATAGCTCAAGAACAGGGAACAATTCCCCAGGTAGTTCCTGTAGAAATAGGGAGACCTAGGGGCGGTCCTAAAGAAAAGCGTACCTTGCGTACCGACAGATGGTGGATCAGTCCAGCCGTAACTGCTACCGTACTCACATCCTTTGTAGCGTATGCCACATTCGCTGCGTTCCAGGGCAAGGATTACTATGTGGGTGCAAAAATGCATCGTGATTTGATATCGCCGTTCTACTCCCCCTGCATTGCAGAGAGCTGCCAGCGGGTTGCAGGCAGCCATCCTCTGGGTATATGGGCATCTTTCTGGAACTTCTCTCCCGCCCTGCTCATATTGATAGTGCCACTTGGGTTCCGGCTAACCTGTTACTACTACAGAAAGGCCTACTACCGCTCCTTCTGGCAATCACCACCTGCATGCGGAGTAGCGGATGGACATAGGAGCTACACTGGCGAGACGAGGTTCCCCCTGATACTGCACAACGTACACCGATACTTTCTGTACCTTGCCCTGCTGTTTAACGTTGTACTTACCATGGATGCCGTGCTGGCCTTTAACTTTCCCGGACAGGGCATAGGATTTAGCGTAGGAACTTTGGTGCTCTGCGTCAATGCTGCTCTGCTATGGATTTACTCGGTATCCTGCCACGCCTGTCGCCATATTTGTGGAGGACAGATAAATGAGTTTTCAAAACACAAGATACGTTACCGGCTCTGGAAGATGATTACTCCGCTGAACGCCAGGCACATGCAACTTGCTTGGGTGAGCCTGGTATTCGTAGCTTTGAGCGATTTGTATGTCAGGCTGGTTGCCAGCGGTATCATCCACGATTACAAGATATTCTAGAAAGGATTTAATAGATGACTGTAGTAGAAAGCGATATCACCAGCCAAACATTTGATGTCCTTATAATTGGCGCCGGAGGAGCTGGCCTAAGGGCAGCTATAGAAACGAGATCGAGGGGGCTGTCTACCGCCGTCGTGTGTAAATCCCTGTTTGGCAAAGCTCATACGGTCATGGCTGAGGGTGGTATAGCTGCCTCGCTTGGCAACGTTTATCCGGAAGATGGCTGGAAGGTTCATTTCAGGGATACCGTACGCGGCGGCAAGATGCTGAACAACTGGAGAATGGCGCAACTGCACGCCCAAGAAGCACCGGATCGAGTGCTTGAGCTGGAAGCATGGGGAGCGTTATTTGACCGAACAGACGATGGACGCATACATCAGCGTGATTTTGGTGGGCACAAATATGCACGATTAGCTCATGTGGGAGACAGAACCGGTCTGGAAATGATCCGCACGCTGCAATACAAAGCTACGAGCATGGGAATCGAAGTGTTTATGGAATGCAAGATCCTGCGATTACTCACCGACTCAAGTGGAAATATCTGTGGAGCGATTGGATACTGGAGGCCATCGGGGGACCTTATACTATTCAAGGCAAAGGCGGTGATACTTGCAACCGGTGGCATCGGAAAGTCTTGGAAATACACCTCCAATTCATGGGAGTCTACCGGAGATGGACATGCTTTGGCTTTCCAGGCAGGAGCAGACATGATAGACATGGAATGTGTACAGTTTCATCCCACAGGAATGGTATGGCCACTTTCTGTAAGAGGGCTGCTGGTAACCGAAGGGGTTCGTGGTGATGGCGGGGTGTTGCGCAATTCAGAGAATCAACGTTTCATGTTCAACTACATACCGGAAATGTTCAGAGCAGAGACTGCCGATACCGAGGAAGAGGCCGATAGATGGTATACCGACCATTCAACGGCTCGCCGTACCCCCGACCTGTTGCCGCGAGATGAAGTTGCCAGGGCAATAAACTCAGAGGTTAAAGCCGGAAGGGGAAGCCCGCACGGCGGGGTATTTCTGGATATATCCACACGCCTCACCCCAGATGAGATAAAGAGAAAGTTGCCGTCGATGTATGCCCAGTTCCTTGAATTGGCGGGAGTGGACATCACCAAGCAGCCAATGGAAGTTGGCCCCACCTGTCACTACATGATGGGTGGAGTGAGGGTGAATGCCGACACAGAAGCGGCAACTGTACCAGGTATCTTTGCAGCAGGCGAGGTAGCCGGCGGGATGCACGGAGCCAACAGGCTGGGTGGAAACTCACTCTCTGATCTGGTGGTATTTGGACGAAGGGCAGGTATGGGCGCAGCCGATTATGCTGAAAGTTTCTCCGGGGAACCCGAGCCCGATATGAAACAGGCATTGGAAGCAGCAAATGAAGCTATGCGCCCATTCAGCCAAGAGAACGGTGAAAGTCCCTACACCCTCCAAGCTGATCTTCAAGATTGCATGCAAAATCTTGTAGGAATTATTCGCACAGAGACTGAACTGCGTCAAGCACTTGACAAGATATCGGAACTAAAAGATCGGCTTGGTAGGATGGCAGTTAATGGCGGCAAAGAATACAACCCTGGCTGGAATCTCGCAACGGATCTTCCATCGATGCTCTCGGTGTCAGAGATGGTCACCATGGGAGCTCTCGAGAGAAAAGAATCAAGGGGAGGCCACACCAGAAACGACTTTCCGGGGCCTGATCCGGAGCTTGGCAAGGTGAACTTCGTGCAACGGATGCGTGACGATCAGCACGTTATACAGCCGGAGCCATTATTGGAGATGCCCGATGAGCTCAAAGCTCTCTTTGAGGATGAGCACTAAAAGATGCTTGGGCACACAGGAGAAGGACAGAAACAGCTACCGAACGAGGTATAAGTAGAACGATATGGATCTGGTCATAACTGAAGAAAGGATGCAAATAAATGAGTGAAGTAACCATGAACGTCTGGAGAGGCGACTCCAACGGTGGCAATTTTGAACAGTACAAGCTGGAAAGGGTCGAAGGAGAAGTGGTCCTCGACGTAGTACATCGCATACAGGCTACACTTGCTCCCGATCTTGCCTGCCGATGGAATTGCAAAGCAGGTAAGTGTGGCTCATGCTCAGCCGAAATAGACGGCAAGCCCAGCCTTATGTGCATGACCAGGATGGATACACTGCCAAACGATACGATAACGATTACCCCGATGAAGACATTCCCAATCATAAAAGATCTGGTGACAGATGTCTCATTCAACTATGTCATGGCCAGGCAGATCCCGCCCTTCACCCCCGGCGATCCGGAACCGGACGGAACCTACAGGATGCAACAGGTCGATATAGACAGAGCACAAGAGTTCCATAAATGTATAGAGTGCTTCCTCTGCCAGGATGTATGCCATGTAATACGTGACCATGAAGTTAATAAACTTTACTATGCAGGTCCGCGATTCTTCGTCAGGCTGGCCTCTCTGGAGATGCACCCACTGGATACAGTAGACCGCAGAGCACTCATGCGTGAATACCTGGGGCTGGGATTCTGCAATATAACCAAGTGCTGTACTGAAGTATGTCCAGAGCATATAAAAATTACAGACAATGCAATAATTCCGCTCAAGGAGAGAGTTGTCGATGCATCGTACGATCCTATAGCGTGGCTCGGGCGAAAAATAAGGCGAAAATCAAAGACGACAGCAGAAGAAGCATACGAATTGGCGCCCGCTCGTGTAGCGCCTACATCACTCGATGGCATACCGGCAACTGCAGTAGAAAACTAATCTCCCTATAGTGCAGCTACACCGCACTATCCAGTTAAGCTTATTTGGACTCACTCGTCCTCTGAACTAAGCGGCGCAGAAACTGGGCAATACAATTAGCCCAGATCAAATATCTGATATCATATATCTATGGGCACATCATCTATGGATATATCCGACGACAAGGACAGATACGTCACCCCATCAGGCATACCGTTGGATGCTTTTTATCCCCCCAACGAACATTTAGATTATAATTCGGCACTGGGAAACCCGGGTCAGTTCCCCTATACGCGTGGTAATTTTGCCACAGGATACAGAGAGCGCCTTTGGACATTCAGGCAGTATGCCGGATTCGGGACTGCAGAAGAATCAAACGAACGATATAAATACCTACTCGGTCAAGGCGCCACCGGCCTATCGGTAGCGCTCGATCTTCCCACCCAGTGTGGCTATGACTCCAGTGATGTAGAAGCCGAAGGGGAGGTCGGCCGCGTTGGCGTAGCCATTGACTCGGTCAGAGATATGGAAATCCTATTCAACGACATCCCACTGGACGAGGTAAGCGTTAGCTTCACTATAAACGGTACAGCTGCGATTATCCTTGCATTCTATATTGTTGCAGCGGAAAAACAAGCTGCTGAGATTGGTCGCCTGCGAGGCACTATCCAAAACGATATATTAAAAGAATATGCATCAAGAGGTACTTGGATATGGCCGCCAAAACCAAGCCTCAGGCTTACCGCTGATACGATTGAGTATTGTGCAGACAATCTGCCTCTATTCAATGCCATATCTGTTGCGGGAGCTCATTTCAGAGATGCCGGAGCAAATGCCATCCAAGAAATGGCCTTTACCCTTTCGGATGCAGTAGCCTACTGCGAAGAGTTGACTTCGCGGGGACGTATGAAGATAGACGATTTTGCCCCCCAGCTTTCCTTCTTCTTTTACACCCACGGAGACTTTTTCGAAGAGATTGCCAAATACCGAGCAGGACGGCGAATATGGGCCAGGATTGCACGTGAACGATTTGGCGCCACAAACGATAAGTCATGCATGCTGCGTGCAGGATGCGTATGTGGCGGTGCATCTCTATATTCACGCCAGCCCATGAACAATCTCATAAGGGTCGCTTATGAGAATATGGCCTCCGTACTCGGTGGCGTGCAGTCCATCTTCACTGCTGCATGGGATGAGCCGTTTGCATTGCCGACTCAAGAAAGTACTACATTGGCTCTTCGCACACAGCAGATCCTTGCATATGAGACCGGAGTAGCAAAGGTAGTAGACCCACTGGGCGGATCTTACTTTATCGAGGAGTTGACCGATGGCATGGAAGAGAGAATCGTGGAAGTAATGAATGGCATAGAGAGATATGGCGGGATGGTAAAGGCCATTGAGCAGGGATATATACAACAGTTGATATCGCAGGAAGCGTACCGTTTCCAGCAACAGCTTGAAGCGGGAAAACGGCAGGTGGTCGGGGTGAATATCTTTACCACAGACGATCCTACGCCGGATATACGCGGATATGCCATGGATGAAAGGAATGCCTCGATACAACTTGAGCGGCTCGCTAACGTAAAATCAAACCGCGACAGTGCCAAGGTTCACCGGTGCCTGGACGATCTGGCAAAAGCCTCCGGGCAAAATATCAACCTAATGCCATTACTTCTAGAGTGTGCAAGGGCATATTGCACCGTGGGAGAGATAACCTCTGTTCTGAAGGAAATATGGGGCGAATACGCACAACCCGTGGTATTCTGAGAAAAGATGAAACCAATGCAATACAGAAAACTGGCCGATGAGGTCACCGATGTGCTCAGAAGGATGATACTGACCGGGGAATTACGCTCAGAACGCACTACCCAGGACGAACTTGCCAAGCTACTGCAAGTCAGCACTACACCTGTTCGCGAATCCCTACTTAGATTGGCGGCAGAGGGATTCGTACAGATACAGCCAAATCGATCCTTCAAATTGATTCCAATTACACGTAACGATATACATGATATTTACTGGATACATGCCACTCTGGCAGGCGAGCTTACCGCACGGGCTTGCGAAAGGACAGACGATGCACTACTCGATGTTCTGGAAAAGCATGAATCTCTATTCCTCGGATATCGTCAGGCAAACGACACTGCAGGCATGGAGAGATCAAACTGGCAGTTCCATGCCGCTATCAATAAAGCAGCTGAGTCGCCAAAGCTCCTCATGGTGCTGCTATCCAGCTTGCGTTATATCCCTGATGGTTTCTATGCATTGGTTAAGGGATGGCCTACACTGTCCGAGCAAGGACACATAGATATAATAGAGGCCTTTCGCCTACACGATCCCGGCAAGGCAAGAGAAGCGGCTAAATCACACGTCATTGAAGCAGGACAACTTCTCATAGATTACTTCTCTTCAACCGGCTACTGGACAAACCCATCGGCGTGATTAGCGCGGTGGATCGGTATGATGCCTGCGCCGAATATGCCAAACCACTGCAGCCAATACGATAACAGCCACCAATCCCCCGGACGCCCACGCACTGTATGATGCCACCTTTTCGAATGAAGTACCTACAACATATCCTATCATGACATAAGTTACGCTCCATGGTACACCACCTGCTACGTTGTAAGCCAGAAAAGTACGGTAACGCATACCGGCCATACCGGCCAACCCCGGTATTACAGCACGCCCCACAGCTATCCAGCGTCCAAGAAATACAGCGGCGCCACCATAGCGAACCAAGAGTTGCCTTGCCTTTTCTACTGCAGGGCGGTTCTTCAACGGCCTGTGCTCAAGCATATATGGACCGGCCAACTTGCCCAATTCGTATCCGGTAGAATCACCGGTTACAGCAGCAAGCGCCACCACAACAAGTACCAGCACGAGCTGTAAATGGCCAAGTGCTGCCAGTGCCCCACCTACTGTTGCCGCGGTCTCCCCGGGCAACACAAAACCAACCATAATAGCATCCTCGGAAAATACCAGGACGGCTATGAGAAGATACGCTACAGGTCCGTGAATCGACAGTATGTAATGAGCTATCTGGGTAAGCATACTACCATGACCTTACCATGGGGAGCCGTACCCTTCAGCTCTTATTACCAGCAGCGACCTATCGGCATCTACCTCTTTCTGCTTGATGGCCACGACACAGAGAGCCATGTACGCTTTCGACACATTGGGCATGTTAGCAAATGAGTGTTGCCCCTACCGGGCAGCCATAACCATACCGGCCAATGCATCATAATGAACTCCTGCATGGTTACCGTGGCTGTTTTTTTGCATGATCCGCATGTTATATCGACACAAAGTACCCCATACGGACAATCTTCGGCTCTGCGGCTGTTCTGCGCATTGCCGCTGTTCTTCACCTTGCCAACAAATTGATTCTTAAGGTCAACACCATTTCCTGTAATACCGCTGCTTTTAATGCCACCGACTACGATATCTGCATCTGCCTGCCTGAGTAAACCCGCATGGCTCGTACTAATCCCCCCAGTGCCATAACGTACACTCCTGCCACGTCCAGCTCTACCACCTACCCCTCCTTTGGAGTTGCTTTTACCGCTGGGCACCCTACTACCGGCCTTGGAATAAAATGCCTTACGACCCTCGTCAATTTCCTGGCTGGAATGCTTGGCGGTCTTGGCATTACCCTCCTCCGGGCGGTGGTCAGTAGGAGCCAACCAGAACAACGCCCTTCTTCCAAGTGGATCAGAACCTGCCATGCGCTATCCTTTCATTAGTTGCTCTGCTATGGCTGAATACGCTTTTGCCCCCGGCGACACCGGTGCATGCTGATGAATAGAGACCCCTCTCATTGGTGACTCTGCAAAACGTATCGACTTATGCACCGGTGGATCCAACACCTCCAGTCCGTAATGTGTACCCAAACTTTCCAGCATCTCACGGGCATGACGCGTCCTGCCGTCGTACATGGTAGCCACCACTCCCCTTACTCTCAGTTGTGGGTTCGCAAATGTCTTCACGTCTTCCAGTATTTCCAGCAACTGGCCAACTCCTCTGTGGCTTAAGGTCTCACATTGCATAGGAACTATAACCTCATTTGCCGCCGAAAGGCCGTTTATCGTGAGCACCCCCAGGGATGGAGGGCAATCTATCAATACAAAGTCGTACTCCTCTGTCAAGGGCTTTAATGCCCTAGACAAGACGTGTTCCCTGCCGGTTCTGGTGAGCAGGTATACCTCAGAACCTGCCAAATCAATATTTGCCGGCAGGATGTCCAGAGTCATATCTGCATCATCCGATGTAACCGCCATCTTTACATCTGCCACTTTGGCACGCCTGACAAATACATCGTGTACTGATACTTGCAGGCAATCAGGGTCTATACCCACTGAATAAGTCAGGCATGCCTGAGGATCCAGGTCGACCATCAATACCCTGGCGCCCTTCTTTGCAAGTGCATAGCTGAGGTTGTGAACAGTAGTAGTCTTTGCTACTCCGCCTTTCTGGTTTGCCACCGCTATTGATCTCGCCACATCACCAGTTTAGTACTTGTTGCAATGCTTCGCTTACGATACCATAAAAATGCCCATTATCCCTAGCAACCGGCTCTTAAGAGTCTGGCACTCCATACACTCACGACAGTACATTTCCCTTGAACCATGCCGTAGGGTCACCAACTCCAGTGTAGTGTCTCGTAAATAGTGTGATGGTATTCACCTGTCAGGGGCGTCAGCTGGCAAGGCGAAGGACGTAGGCGTACCAGGGAGTACACTGAGGACGACAACGCAGCCCGACGTATACGCAACTGTCCACCAGACGTTTGCGCAGTGAGAGCGCATGATTATTTGCGAGACACTACACTAAGTAGAGAGGAAATCAGTAATTGAACCACGAACCATGAGTTCAATCATGTAACTATATTGTTTTTTAATTGATTAGTGTGTATGTAGTGTGTATGTAATAATGTAATGCAGTAGCATAAAGTACTGACTTCTATACTTACATCCAACAATTTGCGATACTGCGACAAATCGTGCTACGGTTAACAACAAACAGTAGGGGGCCTTGACTTTTTTATAAATGAAGTATATAATAAATATTACGTTCAGTAGCTAATACCTTACTGATGATGTTGTCAATATAGTAATACGGTACCAATCAAGGGTGTTGAAAGGGTGCGATGGAAGATAATGGTAGGTAAGCGATCTAGGTTAGGGCGCTGCAGCAAAGAGGATGGAATGGGCCTCATAGAGGTTCTTCTCGCGATAATAGTCTTGCTTATTATCTTGGTGCCAGCATCTCTGCTGCTAACGAACTCATTTCGATATGCAGCTTCAGATCGACGTAGCATACAAGCCGCAAGTATCGCCATGACAGAGATATCAAACCTCAGCCATGGTTCATTCAGTACCATCTCTTCACTCCCCTCCTGCTCGCCGCTCCTAGGGAACGGTGCTCCAACCACTACGGTGACAGAAGAAAACATCCCATTTTCGGTCTGGGAATGTGCTGAGTGGCGCAACTCCACGGGTAGTAAGAATCTGTGCAGTACTACTGGATCGCCCGGAGTGCTCTTGGTGGAAGCCAGGGTAACCTGGCCCAATATCAGGAGGACTCCTATAGTAGATGCCACTCTGGCAAGCCCACCTGTCGGTACTATATCGGCCACAAAAGGCTTCCTGGCTGTGGATATTACGGGAGCATCTGCACAGCCGGTACCGGGAGTCGGCGTCAGCATCAATGGTCCCGGAGGGTTTAGACAAACTGCTCAAACTCCAGAGGATGGATGTGCGTACTTCCTGAATCTCACTCCGGGCAGTTACACAGCAACCATCTCCAAAACCAATTACGTTAGCAGCCAGGAACTGCCCAATCCCACAAAGACCGCAAACGTTACCACAGCCGCTACCTCAGTAATCGACTTCTCGTATGACCTTGGAACCACTCTCGACCTCAATTACCCTGTTCCAGCACTTCCATCTGGCTCACCGGGATACCCATTAACCGGTATAATTGCCGGCAATCTACCTGTATCGGTCGGAAATACAAGCCTTCAGCCGTCGGGATGGTATGGTGCGGGGCCTCCTCCATCTCCACCCTTGATTGGCAGCGGCCAGTTGGCCCCGTTATATCCGTACAATTCTGGATACACGGTGTGGGGCGGGAATTGTCCAGACAACGTGCCTCCCTCTACTATGCTGGGGACCAACCCTATACCAGTAGTATCCGTATCTCCAGGAAAAGCTGAAACTGACAGTGTATTCTTGGCGCCGCTGTACTTCAATGTAAGCCTAGGTGCCGCACCTGTAAAGAATGTCACTGTTACTGCCACCGACACATCGGGAGGATGCTCAGAAAACCTCACTCTGATGACTACAAACAACAGGGGACAAAGCCTCACCGCCCTACCGCTTGCTTACCCAGCTTCGGCTACACAGCAAGGTGAATATACCGTAACATTTAAGAGCCCAGGTTTGGGTAGCCCAGCCACTATTGTCAAAATAGAAATTTCCACAATGCCTACATCGAACGGCAGCCCACAATTCCTGGTAACTGATCTGAGCAATGGCCTACAGTACACCTACCCTACTCCTGTCCCGGTGATACTGCCATGAGATTCACTAAAATACTGACCGGGCAATGTGAAAAGTTACCGGCAGCATGCAATGAAGCTGGCTTCAGCTTGGTCGAGATGCTGGTAGTTATATTGATATTTGGCATCGTCATCGCGATCAGCTCACAGATGGCAACCCTATTCATCACAGGCGGCAATCAAGTGGATGCAGAGTTCAACGCCTTGAACAAAGCACAGCTTACCGAGATGGGCTTGGCAAGATATATACGCATGGCTACTCAGCCGGTAGCTGGAGCAGCACCTTTCCTGTCAGCTGGTCCATATTCAGCCACCGCATTCGTGAACACAAACAATCCAAACGGTCTGGATGAACTAGTTATCCGCACTACTACCTCGGGTGAACTTACTTCAACGCTAATTCCACCCGTGCCAGGCAGTTGCGGGCAGAATGGATGCCAATACAATACGGCAGGTACTGGCTCATTGGAAGTGCAGACAGACATCTCCAATCAGTCCAGCAACACGCCATTGCTTACCTACCAAATGGCTTCCGGTGCCACCTCTACAAACCCACCCACATCGTGTACCGGAAGCTCTACGATATGTCTGAGCAATATCGTGGCTGTACAAATAAACATAGTCGTGCCCAGTTTGAAAAACCGGCCACCGTCGCAGGTACCACCGGTACAAATCAAGACAACCACTTATCTGGAGGCCCCTATCTACAATGAGTATCATGCAATTCCATAGTAATACCACCAACGAATCAGGCCAGGCACTCATCATAGTGCTCGGAATCATTATGTTTGTCATGGTGATAACGGCGGGACTGTCCGTAAACACTATGCAGCACATTTCGATTACCCAAAACGACCTCATATACCATGCCGCATATGAAGCGGCTCAGGCAGGACTCCATCAGTATGAATACGAAGCAGACCAGAATCCCTCGTTCATACTCTGCACGCATGGAAATCCCAACGCATCCGGTCTCTGCTCAGTGGGGCAGAATCCTGCACTATACGGACCCGTACAACTGAAGATGCCTACCGCAGGTATACCTGAATACTATACGTACTGGCCAACTCTCAACCGCACTAACGGGCAAGTCACTATCGCAGTAAGTGGCATTGCAGGCAACATCTCAGGAGACACGGGGAATAGTGCCACAAGGACGATTGTGGCCACGCTGAACCAGGATAACTTTCTAAGCCATATATATCTGACCGATTACGAGGTACTCGATCCTGCTCTCTACCCGCTGATAGGTGGAGGCTCGGCACAAAATGCCCGTCAACACTGCCAGTACCGAGCAAACGAACCCAGTCCCTACGGATACGGACCCGACCCCAACTATCCCTGCCAGTTCATTTACTTTGTTACCGGAAATATTATAAACGGTCCAGTAGCCTCGAACGATGCATTCCACACATGCGGACGACCGATCTTCAATGGGCAGGTCGAATCTGCCGGAGGTAACGGTACCACATTCCCATTTGTATATTCGAATGGCCCTAACTGTGCCGGTTATGGTGGCAACCCTGTATTCAAGAATCCTCCGCCACCCGACAACCCAAAGCAAATGGCATACATGACCTTTCCCGCTACCAATTCGCTACTTGAGTTCTATGCCTCCCACGGAGGTTGTCTGTACTACGGACCCACTACAATCACTCTCAATGCGAACAGTACCATGAGCGTCACCAGTCCAGACGGCGGAACTACTGCTGGTTGCACCGGTAACAACATTGCTCTACCTGGAGATGGCGTACTGTACGCGGCTAACGCAGGCGGTGGTGCACCTGCTCCAAGATGCAACTCTGCTAATCCTATACCTCAAACAGTTTTTGGTGGTTCCTCGGCATTCCCTCCTGAATCTCCGTGCAATGGGGACGTAATCATCCAAGGTACCCTCGGATATGGTAAGCAACTCACCATTGCTGCTGAAAGCAATATAGTAATTACCGGCAATATCTGCTACGCAAACCAGCAGGGTAATCCCACTTGCACAGCATCCCAGGCAAACCAGGTTGCCAGCTGGGGAAATACAGTATTGGGTTTGGTGGCGAACCAGTATGTATACATAAACCATCCAACTAACCATATCTGCGGCAGAGGGTACTCTCCTCCAGATTGCAGCCCGTATAACATATATATAGATGCTGGTATCCTCGCTCTCAATCACAGCTTCATGGTTGCAAACTATAGTCAGGGAAACTACATGGGCAACCTCACGATATATGGTGCCATTGCGGCTCTTCGGATTCTAGCGGGGTGCCTCCAGGGTATCTATCCACCAATCGCGGACAAAGGTGCTCCAATATTGATATATGAAAACACAAAACCGAAGCACCTTCATCTTAACTAATCATAGCGAGATTCTTGAGGCCATGGTGGGCTTGAAAGGTATACGTATTTTGCACTATGCCAGATGTGGCCGTGATGTTGAACTCATGGTAGAAC
>JAJZWU010000074.1 GCA_021846515.1 Actinomycetes bacterium | reverse complement strand
GCTTCCTACGGGGATACCGGCATCAATAGCGTCTACCATCGCAGCCAGATTATCTCGTATATAATCAGTACGTTTCAGAGAATCCAGACGCGGGTAGGCTCTTCCATTATGCACCCTGGAACACATGCCATTCTCTACGATCCATACTGGTTTGCCTGGCAGCGTATTGGCACGGCAATATGTTATCAAACCTTCTGGATTCTCGGGGTCTTCCCATAATGGCTTTGCTGGCAACCATACCCTGCCACCCGATGTACGATGACCTGGGGCTACTATATGGTGTGTGGATACTGGATCGTAATAGTCTATTCCTACGAAGTCTAGTGCAATTTCATAGGGAGATGAATATACCGCATCTATAGCCATCTGGCTATAGGGCAGCTTGCTGGGTAAGGTCTCTCTACGAGCACGATTCATACGTCTCCCGTAACTTGACGACCTCTTGCTACGTCTGGTTGCACCTACTGGAGAGTACCTACCTGCGAGTTTTCGAAGTAATTGCTCAGGCACAGAGGGTGGCGGTAGTTCGCTGTACCACACCTGGCGGCGTTCGGATATCCATTCGTCGAGATCGTCCCGTGAGATCCCGTAACTTCGTGCTGCAATTATATCTATCAGCATCTTGTCAAGTTCGTATATGCTTACACAGGTATCGTTGGTAGTCACGTTTGCCTCGGGCTGCAACCTGTGAATTATCTCATACGCTTTTATATGGGCAGCCATAAGGTGATCGGTGGCTGTGGCTACTTCTGCGATTGATCCGGTACGACCTGGAGGCATAATGCCAAATAGATATGATCCCATAGCTATTACATTCATTTCGTTTATCGTTACCCAGTTGGATACATGTTCTTTCAAGCGACCAGCTGCGAGTTCTACCCATTTGGAAAACATTACCGCCGCGTCAGGCATGAGCCAGAAATCCTCTCCCAGCCAGGATGGATGAGTAAAGTGATGGAGCGTGACCAGTGGCTCCAGCCCTCTTTCCTTGCACGCCTTAGCAATGTCCACATACCTATCGAGTGCTCCGGTATCTATCTCTCCCTGGTGTGGTTCTACCCTGGCCCACTCTATTCCGAATCTGAACGCGTCACAGCCCATTGCGGCTACGAGGTCAAGCATCTCTTCGTATCTGTTCCAAAAATTGACAGCTATGCCGGAAGGCTCGACCTTTCCTGCCATCTCCCACCAGAGCCAATTGTTTGCTGGCTCTCCTGGACCGTTGAAGCCTCCTTCTACCTGGAAGCCAGCTGTAGCTACCCCAAAATGGAATTCGTCGGGTAGTATCAGCTCTGCTGAGGGAGATCCACTCTTACTCGAGGCTGTCGGCTTTTTGGCCGATCGGCTGGCCGTTTTTCTTGTTGATGGAGTAGTTCTCTTGTCGGGTGGTTCTACATTTGGTTGCGTTGCAGCCTGTTGTGCCGTAGCTTGTTGTGTCGCTTGGTTGGTTGTCTCATTAGTACTTTTTTGAGTCGTACTCTTCTGGTTGGTATTTCCTTGAGTAATACTATCTTGAGCAGCTTTGTCTCGAGTACCATTATTTTGATTCATGTCTTCTTCAGTCATGTCCTCTAGTATAGTGTCCCGTCAATAGTGTGGCATTATCTGATCAGTTGGGGACATTATCTGACTAGCGGGAACCCATGGTTATTTACGATACACTATAGAATACTTGGTGCATCTCAGCGCCTTTGTCCACCGATCTGTCATCAGTTATCGGCAATTGGTCATCTGTCGTCTGTCATTGGTCATTGGTCATTGGTCGTCTGTCGTCTGTCGTCTGTCATCTGTCATCCGTAATCGGTAATAGGCAGGTAGCTTATCCGCTGGCTTGTTCGGTTGATCTAAGGTAAACTTAAATACATATGAACAGTACTCACTTGGTGCAGGATGACCTTTCTATGCGTTGGAGGAGGCAGCGCGGACGCTTGGAGGTGTGGTACGCTACCATCTCTGATCCGGAGACAGGAATCGGACTGTGGATCCATAATGAGCTTGTCTCACCCACCGTCGCAGATGAACCACCGTATCTTCATGGATGGGCAGTTCTATTCCGTACGGGCACGGATCCTATACTGGAACGGTTTGGCCCGGTACCAATGGAGCCGGAATCAGGCTCCTCAGTAGATGAGGTGGATGTTATACCGGTGACAAGCGGCATGGTGATCGAGTCGGGACAACTTCAGGGTAAGCTGGAGCGATTGAGTTGGGATCTTACGCTGCGCGAAGGGGATTCAGCAAAGACCCTTTTCACCTTTCCAAGCTGGGCATGGTCCAAGGAGCTATTGCCAGGGGCACAGGTGGTTCCAGTGGCCAGTACGGCAGTTGGTGGAACGATACATTTGGATGGAAATTCGTTGAAATTATCAGAGATGGCCAGGGGTAATATTGCTCATATATACTCGCACAGCAACTCTAAGAAATGGGGGTGGCTTCATGCAGAATTGGGAGGTGGCGATGTACTCGAAATAGTAGCAGCAACGCCAACCAGGCCAGGATTGTCGTCTTTGCCGCCGTTTACCCTTGTGCAGCTACGCTTGGGAGGGGTTGATTGGCCGAGTGATCCTATGGCAGCAGCACTCATATTTAGAACATCGCTGGAATTGCCTACATGGTCAGTAAGGGGGACATTAGGGCGTTGGAGGATTAGAGCTGAGATTACTATTCCCAGCAAAGAATCTATAGCGGTTCCCTATAAAGATCCTGATGGTTCATCGGCTACATGTACAAACTGTGAACTCTCAGATGCGAATATATTATTGGAGAGAAGGATAAGCCTTTTTGGGTGGGAGACTTATCATCAATGGACACTCCAAGGTACTGCTCATGCAGAAATAGGTACAAGACCATGATGTGGTCGATCATGAGGCGGAATAAACTGCTGGGTAATGGCTACATCTTGGGTAATGCCCATATTAATACACATATTGATACAGGAGAGATGTCTTTACTGATCCGCGAACGCAACCCCGGCCATTTAGAGCGATGAGTATGTCAAAGGCATAGGTTGGAAGGATAAAATTACCATAACAAAAGCATATGAAAGCATACAAAAGGTAGGTAGATTATGGGTAGCTTACTAGATACACAGACATTGGAGACGTTAGCCAGGGAGGATTCCTCTGAGGATACCGTTGCTTCTGCCGTCAAAATAGCACGCAATGCTTACGAGTACTGGAAAGGGGTACCGAATACAGAACGCTCAAAGCTGTTGCGTGCAATTCGCTCGCAACTCCTACGAAATATGGATGAAATCGTGGATACGATGATTGAAGAGACCGGTAAGGTAGTTACTGAAGCAGTCGTAAGTGAGGTGGTGGTAAGTTGTGAGGTACTTAGTTACTATGCGTCACATGCTGCTTCAATACTGAAAACTAGATCTGTATATCCAGGTCTACTTATTAATAAGCGGGGCTACAAACGATATGAGCCACTCGGGGTCATAGGGGTGATTAGTCCTTGGAATTATCCACTGGTGCTGGCATTGGGACCTGTGGCAACCGCACTCGCGGCAGGAAATGCAGTAATACTCAAGCCATCTGAATATACTCCCAAGACAGGGATACTGATAGGAGGCTTGATAGCAAAAGCTGGTGCACCTGAAGGGTTGGTACAGGTGATTACCGGACATGGTCCTACCGGTGAGGCGTTGGTACGTTCCGGCGTGGACAAGATAGCCTTTACTGGATCGGTCAGGAGCGGCAAGGCTGTAATGCGTGCAGCGTCGGACAGCCTTACTCCAGTCGTGCTGGAGCTGGGAGGAAAGGACCCTTTTATTGTATGCAAGGATGCCAACCTGGATAGGGCTGCACGTGCTTGTGTCTGGGGAGCGTTTACCAACTGCGGGCAGACGTGCATGGCTACCGAGCGTGTATATGTAGTAAAAGAAGTTTATGATGAATTTGTCGATAAAGTAGTCGCACTTACCGCTAAATTGCATCAGGGAACTTCTCCAAGTGACGACGTAGGAGCCGTAATTCATAAGGGACAGCTCGATATTATTGACAGTCACTTGGCCGATGCCATAGAACATGGTGCCAAGGTAGTATGTGGTGGCGGTCATGTAGATGTGGGA
>JAJZWU010000073.1 GCA_021846515.1 Actinomycetes bacterium | reverse complement strand
TCGAGGAAGAGACGGGGGTACTATGCCAGAGAGTTCTTCAAGACCACCCATGCCAAGAAGTTGGCAATGGCAGCTTGATGGGTGCTACAGTGACATAGAAGGTGGACCGAATTATGGGGGCAAGCCAATATTCCACCCTACTGGCTGCTCAAGAGAGGACGGTAATTCGACAGAATGAGGTGTAGGTGACATTAAAAAAGTAGGATCATTCCATGTATATACATATCTTTCTGAATGATCAATATGGACATACGGAGACTTGCTGGTATTGAACATGGCGTTGATCGACTCATCATCGCTTTCGATGCCCAGCCAGTCTGCAATGTCTCGTAAATAAACATCTGGCTGGTTTAAAATATCTTCAGAGCTGACCATAATGCTACGATCTCGGCCAATAGCATTCCGAAACTCTAAAATACGCTTATGTTGGCTTATCCATCCCTTGGCGCAATTAGCAGGATGTACTCGTAAAAAGTAATAACGCTGAACCGATCTTTGGGCTGTAACTGGATGACGAACAAGATGAATAAATCGAGCTCTCGGGTAAGCATTGGCCATTCTCATCATATTGTCCATACTCTGTACCGTCTCCGGCGACTTCTCGACACCTCTGCGTGGAAAAATTAGTCCAAGCAAATGATCCATTACCTGAACCCCACTCCAATCCCTTCTGTCTTCCAGCCAACGGCGGGCCAACTTTATAGAATGATCATCTTGACTCCCGTACTCCAACTCTGCAATCGCTCTTTCTAGCCCGACTACCGAGTTCCAGTTATACAAAGAGTTACCCGTAACAGGAGGTGGTGTCGCAAGACGTTCTCCGATAGTTTCCTTATCAAACAGTACAAGCTCTGGAAACCCATATAACTGAGGATGACTTCCAATCATAGTTACGACTACCGATGAATGTGACCGCGCGGGGGCTAGAAGGAATATGGGATCATACATATTTGGATTACGATCCACAGAGATACTACCCATGATATCAGGCATCTTCCAGCAGCGAATAGGATAGTATCTTTTGAGGATACACACCTCCCACCTTTGGTAATGCCTGCGATAAGAGTTCCTTATAGCGTGGTGACAGCTCCCTCACATCTCCGTCATCAAAGTAACTGAGAGCGGCCAGTGCATCCTGTATCGAACATGTAACGCCATAGATCGCAACAGCGGAACCAAGACCCTTCTCAAGCGAGACACCGTGCAAAATCATCTCTGCTATATCAATGTAATCTTTCTTCTCTGCTCGCTTAAGTAGGACTGCCAACTCTGTAGCCATAAGGTCATCCAGGGATGTTATGGCCAGTCCATTATCGACATCAATAACGGGATGGCCAACGCGGCCAAATGAAATATTCCCGAAAAACGACAACTGCACTATATCGCTGCCATAATCGTTATCACTGCCGACATTGTTGCCACCCGACATCGGCAAGTTGACTGAACCAGCTAGACCACTGCCAGTGTCGTTTCCGGCCGAATAACCCAAAATAAGCGTATTATCAGATACTTTGTATGTAAGAGCCTGCTTAAGAATAGACATTCTTTCAAGTAGCAGGTCTGCATCAAGAGGCATACTGCTAAAGAAATCGAAATCAATAGACTGCCTGTGTGCAAGCTGGAGTGCGATTGCAGTACCGCCGTAAAGCACAAATCCCATTCCAGCTACCGGCCGCAATAACGACCAAACCTTGTGCTGGCTTTCAGGGAGTATCTCCAAGTGAAGTTGCATCACTGGCCATAAAATCTGCGAATAGGCACCGGTGGTATATCTACCGGCCAGTGTACCAAACCTATCCTGTAATGCCAGAAGTTCCATTTCCTCGGAGAGAACCAACCAGGCTGCGCATTTTTGAGAATACCAGCAAGATACTTTTGCGAAACTATTTTTTCCATACGCCTAACATCCTCCCACGTAGCAATATTCATTACTTGGGCAATGAGCCTCCTCTCGTCAGCCAACGCATCATCCGAGCGCTTCCACCAGATGTAATGAGCAAAGACAAAAAGCGGTGACTCTTCCTTAGATCCTTCCTGAACCGATACTTTATTGATGGCCATCTGGCTGCCTGATGCCATAAAACCAGCTTATCACAAGCGTAAAGCACTTAGAAGCACAGCTGCTTGGCAAACTTCCGGTATTTAAGCCGCCGAGAGTGGAAGCTTCCTCGCGACATGGCCCAGGAAACCTGGAATTTCCTGACATCTAAGCCGCCTGCTGCCCGGCAGATGAGGGCTCAAATGCACGCAGGATAATCGCTGCAGTTTTTTGGATACGTTCGCAACTCGCCTTTATACCGGCAATAGCCTGCTCTCCCCCACCCGACCAGCTGGCAACGTACCCGAAGGAATAGCTGCTACTATCTATGCCCAATGCCTGGCAAACGACGTATGCCGTAGATTCGGCTTCCAACTCCGCGAGCGGGCGGCTATCAAAGTCCTCGTGGAGTATGGCATGGGTGATCTCATGTGCCAGCGTCTTTATCCGCTGGGCAGGTGAATTACGAGACTCTACCCGGATGAGGTGCTCCCTGTGGACACAGTCACCGTTAACTGAGCCTCCGAACTCATGATCCTCTACCGTAAAGCCAATCGACTCCGCAACTTCCACGAGCTTGACATAGATACCCTTAGCATCTTCACCATCAATCCGATTACATACAGACGGCAGACCTTCGCCATCGGTCTGCGTGACATCAAATACGGCTATCCATTTGAAACCACGAACAACTTTATCGTCATCTAAATCAACGTTATGATATATTATCGGGGCAAGTATCCATATTGCCTTTTCTCCCTTGCGCACGGAGCGGTTCAGCTTACGCCAAGCACTAAAACCGGCTACCTGAGATGCATCACGTCGCTGGGCGGCAATAAGGAGAGTGTTGCTATACGAATACCGATGGAAGCGAGATTGAAAATCAAGATAGTGCTGCCACTCCGTGGAAGACGTAAGGCCTGCAATTCCTGCTGACAGTTTCTCGATCAGTTCTGAATGATTGTTGTTTTTATAGTAGTTACTCATACTGACATAATAACCAGGGGGTGTAACAGTTTACATAGAAGTATGATGAAACATCATTAAATATACTGATATAAGCCGTCAATGCTCGCCGTCTGGAGCCTCATGGACAACTGCCGGGATGCGCCATCCATGGCACCGTTCCGTCTCCCGCTACTGATGCAAACTGGGAGTGGTCCTTCGGGGGTACAATAGACCAAACAGCCAAATATAGATTTTGTTCTGGCGTTTGGTGGTGATAAGGACCCGGTAATTACGCTAGCCTTGTAACCATGGGATCGATACCAAAAAAATCCGCCAAATCACACAGTGAAGAATCATCTGAAAGATCATCCAATCAGAAGAAAAATGCTAATTACTCACGAGAGCGACTAGCCCGTATAATCTTTGAACGCCTGGGAAAAGAGTACCCTGGCAGTGCATCCTCACTCTGTGCCCTACAGCATAAGAATCCATTCCAGTTGCTTGTAGCTACCATTTTATCGGCGCAATGCACTGACGAAAGAGTAAACCAGGTAACACCATTGCTCTTTGCCGAGTATCCAACACCTGCATTGCTGGCAAAGGCCGATCCATCTCGCCTGGAAGAAATCGTGAGACCGACAGGCTTCTACAGGTCCAAGTCAGGCAATCTCATTGCAATGGCCGAAGCGGTAACAACTAATTTCAAGGGCAAGATACCGAAACAGATGGACGACCTGGTAAGTCTACCCGGAGTAGGGCGCAAGACAGCCAATGTAATACTAAGCGTCGCCTACAACCTGCCAGGATTGCCCGTCGACACCCATGTACAACGCCTGACAAAGCGTATGGGACTGACAACAGAGACAACTCCTGACAAGATAGAAATGGATATATCACCACTTCTAAAACCGGAAGAATTGGGAGCATTTAGCCTAAGGCTGATTCTCCACGGGAGGAAAGTATGTAAGGCGCGCAAACCATTATGCGATATATGCCCATTGGCGGATATCTGCCCATCATCCGGCATAACAGTTGAAACGGCAGCCGAGATTAAAGTTGGGGCAAAATCGAGCAAATAAACGTGTCAACTCGTTACGCTCCATGCTCCACGCGTGGTAATCTATCCCTTACGGGGCTATAGCTCAGTTGGTTAGAGCGCGGCACTGATAATGCCGAGGTCTCAGGTTCAAGTCCTGATAGCCCCACTCAGACGTCTTCACATTTGAAGGCATCTATTCTTCACGTTTGGCGTTGTGTTCCATTATAGCATAGGGGTGTGACACTTTCAGTGAGTATCCCCCCGTTGCGGGGCGTGCCGATCGGAATCG
>JAJZWU010000072.1 GCA_021846515.1 Actinomycetes bacterium | reverse complement strand
GAATACGAGGGAACCTATCCGCTTCCTGAGGCTCAGCTCGACCGCTTCATGCTAAAAGTAAGAATTAACTATCCTACAGCAGCAGAGGAGATAGCCATGCTGCATCTGGCTCGCACAGGGGTATCTCCGGCCAATATCGCCGATATCCAACCAGTCATATCACCTGATGATATACTCGCCCTAAGGCAAAACATCTCTACGGTGGTTGCTGCCGAAGAAGTGATCTCCTATATCGCTGCCATAGTAAGACGTACCCGAGAGTTGCCTAGTATATCTCTTGGGGCAAGTCCCCGTGCCGCTGTTCATCTACTCGCCGCCTCTCGAGCTATGGCAGCTATGGTTGGCAGATCATATGTCACCCCCGACGATGTGGCGGCACTTGCATTACCAGTGCTGGCACATAGAATCGTATTACAACCGGAAGCAGAGTTGGAACATTTTCTGCCGGAGGACGCTATACAGGCAGCCTTGTCCAGCGTTGTGGTTCCACGCTGAAGGGATAGGACACAAAAAAATATGTGGCCTTCCACAAGCCCGACCTTGCGTGTCGCTGCCATAATCACCATACTGGCAGTGTCCATTATACTGTTTCCTATTCCACTGCCTATTGTAATTCCGGTACTCGCCGCTCTGGGAGGTGTAGCAGCCATGGATGCAAGAGCTGCACGGCGTATACGCGTACATGCTTTGAGAAATGCTCCAACGACTATTGTGAGGGGGATTCCTGCCACAATGTCCGTAAAAATCCTGCCCGGTCCATTACCAGCTATAGCAGATCCGAATACGGCAACTCTGAATACGATAGATCTTGAGACGGCAGATCCGAATACACAACCTGGGACAACTGCGATACCAGGCACAACAAATGTTCGAAGTACAGCAGCACTGAGTATGGCCTCATCGGATACAACACCACAAATGCCTACACATATTGCAGTATCAGCGCTGTCACGCATCTTGTCGCGCATTCGCCAGCCCCTTCCTGCCGAGCTATCCAAAACTGCACCGGATTGGTGTCGCATCAAGCCAGACGCACAAGGCAACATAGTTGCATCTCATCGCGGGATATTTGCACTTCCACCCCTTTCAATAAGGGTAAGGGGTCCAATAGGTATAGTGCACCACGACCGCGAGGCAGGCGGTACCCACTATATCAAAGCCATCCCCGATCTGCCAGGTGCAAGATCACGCGCAGTGACGCTAAAAAGGGGACGCATGCGCGTCGAAGAGGGAATGTCCAGGGGACGGATGGGGCTCGGTACCGAGCTGGAATCGGTACGCGAATGGGTTCCAGATGACGACATCAGGCACGTCAACTGGGCAGCCACAGCACGTACCGGCCATTACATGACCAATCAGTACCGTATCGAAGAAAACCGCAATGTCATCTGCCTCGTAGATGCTGGGAGGTTGATGGCCTCCCCGATTGGAGACGCTACTCGGCTGGATATCAACCTCGACGCAGTATGTGCAGTTGCAGCAGTAGCTGATGCTGGTGGCGATCGCGTTGGGGCACTGGCATTCTCCAGCGACGTAATACGTATTATATCGCCGCGCCGGTTTGGTGCACGGGCAGTGGTGAATGCTCTGTACGACATCCAACCGCGAGACGAAGAGAGTAATTTCAGCCTTGCGTTCAGACACATAGCAGCAGAGAAACGTTCTATACTGATGATACTTACTGATCTACTCGACGAAAGCGCGGCATGGTCACTACTTTCCAGCATACCGATACTGGCAAAGAGGCACGCCCTACTCGTCGCATCCGTCTCTGACCCCTCAGTGAATCAGGCAATCTGTAGCGTTCCTGAACGCCCCTACGATGCCTACCGATCAGTAGTTGCTCTTGACGTTGTGGCAGAACGCAACAGGGTAGTTTCTCTCCTCCAGCGAAAGGGAGTCACTGTAGTGGAAGCCCCTCCATGCTCTTTCAACGCGGCATGCGTGGCAGGCTACCTCGACATCAAGCGGAGAGCTCAAGCATGAGCATGGGTATGGGTATGAGCATGGGTATGGGTATGGGTATGGGTATGGGTATGGGTCATGCTTCGTGCATATAACCGTAACTTGAGCATAAATTGGTGTATGGCGAAACCACAGCCGTTACAACCACAGACATCGCTGAAAACTCCGTCACAACCACAGCCGTTACAACCACAGCCGTCACAACTTTCACTTCACGATAAATATATGATACTATTGTGTGTTGATATTGGCATAGTTAGTGCCAAAATGCAAAAGGAGTGTTTATGTATACACACACCACGTTCATTGGTAGAGAGTTTGGCAGAATGTGGCGAAATATCGTTACAGGAGTAACTTTATCTGTACTCATCAGCGGAGTGTGGCTAACCCTACCAGGCACTTTATCCAGCGCTATAACCCAACCTGCCTTTTCAATGGTAGCCGCTGCAGCACCGATCCCTCCTGGAGTACTACGACTACCCGGCACCGTATCCAAAAATACACCGCTCGAACTGGAATTACTCTTAAAACCTCGACATCCTGCATATCTAACACAGTTTGTGAAAGCAGTCTCGACACCAGGATCTGCCCAATACCATCACTTCTTGCCAAAAGGTGAATTCTCCAGGGTATTTGCCCCCACTCCGGCAACTACTGCAAGGTTGATGACATCGCTGCGCTCGGCCGGTTTACACCCAGGCCGTGTGAGCTCTGATGGACTGTTTATCCCAATACGTACCACAGTGGCAAACGCTGAATCCGTTCTTCATACCCACATAGCCAATTTTGTCCTCCCTGACGGTAAACACGCCGTTGCAAATGTAAGTTCAGCTAAATTGCCGGCATCAGTAGCGCCTCATATACTCACTATCGTCGGTCTTGACAATCTTATCCAAGAAAAACCACTTGGCTTATCAACAAACAATGCGCTGAACAACAATGACAGTAATACGACAAATAGTGCATTGAGCAATGCAAGGTTACCTCAATACCCGACCGGATTGCCTGAGTATCTTACCAACGGGCTTTTGCAGCAAGGAACCATCAACAGCCGAAGCACCCGAAATGATCTAGGTACACAAGATAATTATCCTAGCGTCTTATTGGCTAACTCTCTGGCTGCAACTCCAGCAAACTATCTCTATAATCTTTCGTACAGTAATTTTCCAGGTAAGACAGCGCCGGACAATCCAGGCAATACAGCACCAAAAGGAATCTCTCTTAGGAGCAGGTATCTTCCAGGTACACCAGGTACACCAGGTACAACCTCTTATCCACCGGTCTACAATCTACCAATCTACCGCCATGAACCTGCCACCGGGCAATCCGTTCATGCTATTCCTCCCAACATCTATCCAGCTATCCACCCAACCAAATCAAACTCTGCTACCCCACACAAAGAAACAACCTCTCCTCAGACGAGTGGCCCTGTAGCCTGTTCGGCTGCCAAAAATACAGGCGGATGGACGGCAAACCAGCTTGCAAGTGCATACAACTTCACATCTGCCTACTCGTCTGGCAATCTCGGTTCCGGTGAAACTGTGGCGCTTCTTGAGCTTGCACCTTATCAGGCAAGCGACATAAGTGCCTACCAGACCTGTTATGGCACCTCAGCAACGGTAAATACTATCCCTGTCGACAAAGGGGCACCTACCGGCACTGGAGGATCTGTCGAGGACACCTTGGATATAGAAGACATAATTGGGCTTGCGCCCAAGGCAACCATTGACGTGTACGAAGGACCCCAAAGCTCTACCGGCATAATAGACACCTACAAAGCCATTGCAACGGCCGATAGCGCGCAGATCGTCTCGTCCAGCTGGGGAAGCTGTGAAACCGAGACCCCACTATCCATCATCCAAGCTGAGAACACGATCTTCCAACAGATGGCCGCTCAGGGTCAAAGCATGTTTGCCGCCGCAGGAGATACAGGATCGGAGGGATGTATGCTCAGTACGAGTCCAGCCACCCTGTCTGCTATAGCCTGTACAAATTCGACAACATGCTATGCAGTAGGGTCAAACCCGGGAAGTGAAGGCATTGTTGTGCCAATATACAATGGCGCGTCAGGCGCAATTCAGATTGCTTATGGTGCTGCATCACTGAATAGTATTGCCTGTCCTACCTCTACCGAATGCTACGCGATAGGAGGTAATTCCAACAAAGATGGTGTTATCGTCCCCATAGACAATGGGATGCCCGGAACAGCTCAAATAATACCGGCAGCATCTGGAAATTTCCTCGCTCTGAGCAGCATCGCCTGTTCGAGCTCGACCGTCTGTTACGCAGTGGGAACAGAGATGGCTGCTTCAGGTACAAGCTTCAACATAACAGGCATCATCGTCCCCATAGACAACGGTACGGTGGGTGCAGCTCAGACGGTCTCTGCGGCATCAGGCGGGCTTACCGGTATAGCCTGTTCAAGTTCGACCGTCTGTTA
>JAJZWU010000032.1 GCA_021846515.1 Actinomycetes bacterium | reverse complement strand
CCAAAATGGGTAATTATATTCCAAGAAGCGCCTACTATTCCGATAAGTGCCCAAATAATTAGTCTCTGGGCAACCCGAGTGCATTCTCCGCAATGATGTTACGTTGTATTTCGGCAGTTCCACCGCCAATAGTCAATGCCGGTGAGAAAAGGAATCCGGATATCCAATCGGAGGCACCCAGAGTGCGTTTCTTCCCCCACGTACGGCCGTGACCATGCTCCCAGCCAACCAGCCCGCAGAGAGGGTCGCCATCACGCAACATCCCTCCGGCACCGGCAATATCTACCGCAAGATCCATAACCGACTTACCATGAGCATCTGACAGAGCTTTGACTATGGATACCTCAGGTCCTTTTTCTTGACCTGCTACTGCCTTACCCGTAATTCGTAGCCTGGTAATGCGCAATACCTGCTCATTTATATACGCCCTCGTCAATCTATGTCGTACCGGCGTACTCAAAGTGTCTCTGCCGGCCACGAGATCAATCAGATCCATCACCGTTGGGCCGGCTCCCCACATCAAACCTTCGCTGGATAGCGATACCCTTTCATTTCCAAGAGTGGCCTTGGCTACTCTCCAGCCATCACCTATATTGCCAATAAGGTTGGCTTGGGGGATCTTCACTTCATCGAAGAACACCTCATTAAAACTTTCGTGTCCGGTCATATCCCTTATGGTACGTACAGTAATGCCATCAGTATCCATTGGGCAGATAAAGTAAGATAGTCCCGCATGTCGGGATGTCACGTCATCATAAGGGTTGCCGGTAGAAGACAACTCGTCATGAGATAAAGTCTCATGTGAACTACCGGGGAAACTTGTACGAGCCAGGAGTACCCCGAACTTTGACATATGGGCAAAGGTTGTCCATATCTTTGATCCGCTAACTACGTAGTATTCACCGGCATGTTCAGCTCTGGTGGTCACCGCAGCCAGGTCAGAACCGGCGCCGGGTTCACTGAATAGCTGGCACCATATCTCTTCACCGGCCAGCATTGGAAAGAGGTAGCGATCGCGCTGCTCTTCGGTGCCGTACTTTATAATGGTAGGCCCCAACCAGCCTGTCCCTATTGGATTGAACGGCCTCCGTATGCCGACCTTGCGCAGTTCATCGTCTATAATAAGCTGGGTAAGCGGATCGGCCTCTCTTCCCCATGGCTGCGGCCAATGCGGAACCACAAAGCCGGCATAAGCCAGATCACGAGCAGTCGGGTTTGGATGTTCTCTTATCCATGCCCTTACCTCTTGCCTAATAGCATCATCTTCATCGGGTAGGAAAAAATCCATAATTATCCGTTGCGGTCGACATCGTTGCGGTCGACAGAGGTATCTAAAAATGCCCCTTCCGCCAAAGAACGCAAATATTTGTAATCAGCCTTACCGGACGGCGCTCTACGCAGCGAAGGGAGTGGCAAGAAGTGCTTGGGTACTTTATAGCCGGACAGCCGTTTATGACAGTATGAATACAGCTCATCGATATCAAGACCACCGGGAGCGACAACATGCTCTTCAGCTCCAGCTCCAGCTCCAGCTCCAGCAGGGCTACCTCCCGCTGAGGAAACACCTCCGACATTACCGGAAGGAACAACCAACGCAGTAACCGCCTCACCCCAACGTACATCGGGTACACCCACCACCACGCAATCCTCTATACTGGGGTGGCTTCTTAGAACTGCCTCAACCTCTTCCGGGTATACCTTTTCACCACCGGTATTTATACACGCAGACCCTCTGCCGATAAACTCTATAGTGCCATCATTTTCAACGATAGCAAAGTCGCCTGGAACGGAGTATCTGATGCCATCCACTTCATGAAAGACACTTTTTGTCTTTTGAGTATCCCCCCAGTAACCAAGTGGAACCCTACCGTAGACTGCCAGCCGGCCTATCTCCCCGGAGCCTGGCTCTACCTCCGCTCCCTGATCATTGATTACCTTCACGTAATCACTAATCCTGAAAACCGGCCTATCTCCAGCCAAGGATTCTTTGGATGTAATGTCCCTGCCGCTCAGTCCCTCAGAAGCGCCCAGCGAATCTATAAGGATGACCCCAGGCAGGTGATTCAAAAGCTTGTTCTTGACCGGCGAGGACCAAAGCATGCCGGATGAAGCTATTATCCTCAATCGGCTAAGATCAAGTTCGTCACGGTGCTCTTCCAAGTAGCGCAGCATCGGCCTGGCAAATGCATCGCCAACTATCTGTATCATGTTGACACCATGATGAGATACTGTCCTCCATGTTGTTTCTGGATCAAATCCCCCCTTACCCAAGAGAATAACGCTGCCACCACCTGCCAATGTCTGCAGGGTTGTAAATAAGGCAGTACCGTGCATCAAGGGTGAAGCCGCCAGCATACTGGGCGCAGAACGTCCAGACTTGACGTACTCCACTGGATCTCGCGGTTCACCTCTACGGCCGCTCATCTGCCATAGTGCAACATAAAGATCATCGCTCCGCCACATAACCCCTTTGGGCATGCCGGTAGTACCGCCCGTATAAACTATAATTATATCGTCTCCAGATGGTACATAAGAAAGCGGGCCCAATCCATCGGCTACATCGGCATCCATATCCAAACCATTTATTAGGTCGTTATAAGATATAGCACCAAATGAGTTAGAAGGATCATTGTGCTGGTGCGCATCATCTGAATCATCCGGCACCTCCAATAACGATATCCTCACATCGCTGCCGAGATTGGATAGGCTCTCCTGCACAGTCGATGCGTAATCCTGATGAAATACGATGGCCGAGGCAGCAGAATCCTTCAGTAGATAAGCCGTCTCTTCCGGCCCGTATCTGTAATTGATGTTCATGGGGATAGCCCCAATCAACTGAGCGGCGAAGAATGATTCCAGGTATTGGGGAACATTGGGTAGGTCTATAGCCACCCTGTCTCCAGGTGAAACTCCCTCTCGCAACAGGTATGAACCCAGGGCAGATGCTCTGGCTACCAGTTCTCTGTAGGTGATCTCATGATCTCTATAAACAATAGCGGCACGATCTGGAATAGCTCGCGCCACCTCGGTAACAACCCTGGTAAAGTTCCAATCGCTCATTCTACCAAGTATACGATAAGTATCACCTGGTAGGTAGTTAAGCAACCGACATGACTACTACTCTGTCACGTCCTTCGTCTTTTGCCTGGTAAAGAGCCTTGTCAGCTCTGATTAGCATAGTTTCCAGTGTATCACCGCCAATATAGCATGTGGCGCCAACAGAGAATGGCCTGCCTACCGATCCCCTAAGTCGCTGAAAAACAATCGCCGCGCTATCCAGGTCGCAGCCCGGAAGAACCACAACAAATTCGTCTCCTCCAAAGCGCGCCAGCAGGTCGGTGTTCCTGAGTTCGCCCTGCCAACATCTACTGACTTCCATAAGCAACCTGTCACCTGCGCTATGTCCGTCAGAATCATTTACTTCCTTAAACCAGTCAAGATCTATGATTGCAACCGTTAACGGTTCACTGGCACGAGCGGCTCTTGCCATCTCTCGTCCGAGCATATCCACGAGTGCTTTGCGATTAGGCAGTCCAGTAAGAGGGTCACTAAAAGCCTGCCGTCGCAGTTCTCTTATCAGGTAACCGACTGTCATCCCAGCTATGGTGACACCCCCAAGCACCAGTAGCCCCACACTAAATGCTACCGTAAACGGGAGATTCCATAGAGCAAACGAGAAGCAGACATACACAACAAGCAGTTGCAGCATGGCGGAAGACCAGCTGAAAAAATAAAACGCATACAGAACAACCCATACATAATCGACCGAAGAAGCGATTGCAGCAGGACTACCGTGTCCGATAAAAATCGATATACTCATTACGACAGTACTGGCTACCAGTGCTACATGCAATACCCACTCAGGTAATTTCTCCCCATACAGCCTCGACAATGCGAGAAGTGCAGCCGCACCAGGAACAGCCGACAGGGCAAGCCACAATGCAGTGCTATTGCCATGCGAATATGTGGTTAGCGGAGCCAAATGGACCACAAGCACAAGTGCGGCGCCGGCAACCCACATCAGTGCAAGCACCTGGCTCATAACATGTCGTTGAGAACCACCCTTCAGGCCAGGTAGGCCAACTTGTACATCTATAATGCTCCTAATGCCAGCAACGGTTAGACTATATTCATCAGCATCACTATGCATACCCATTCATACCACCCTCTTTCAGATTGAACACACCTACCCATTGATATATGATCGGCATAATATATAGCTACTTTAGGTGTTTATTGAAATACTAAATGCCACAATGAGTATAAGTGGTAAAAAACCCCGTAGCATCCACCGCTGTGCACGCATTCGACAATACACTGTGTTACATGGGTAATGAAACAGATACGACCGTTAGTGATACACCCATGCTCTACATTATGGACTAGATAAAATGCACGTTTGTATCGGTAGGTATCTGTAACTCCAAATAATGCAGGAAGACCCGAAAACGAGTGCAGGTAATGTTGGACAAGAAAGGAGAAAGCAGTGGAAAAAGAAAAGGCACTTGAGGTAGCTATTGGTCAAATTGAGAAGCAGTTTGGGAAGGGGTCTATCATGAAGATGGGAGAGCGTACACACATGATTGTAGAGTCGATACCGACTGGAGCAATGTCGTTGGATCTGGCGCTCGGAATAGGAGGACTGCCAAGAGGTCGAGTGATTGAGGTATTCGGGCCGGAATCCAGCGGAAAATCTACTCTGGCGTTGCATGTAGTCGCTGAGGCTCAGCGCAACGGTGGGGCATGCGCTTACATTGATGCCGAACACGCTATGGATCCGACTTATGCAAAGGCTATCGGTGTAGACATAGATGAGCTACTTATATCACAACCTGATACTGGAGAACAGGCTTTGGAGATAGCAGATATGCTCATTCGCTCAGGCGGACTGGATGTAATAGTAATAGACTCAGTGGCGGCGCTAACACCACGTGCAGAGATAGAGGGCGAGATGGGAGATGCTCACATTGGTTTGCAGGCGCGGCTAATGAGCCAGGCACTCAGAAAACTGACGGCATCGCTATCCAAATCAGGTACTGTAGCGATATTCATAAACCAGCTCAGGGAAAAAGTCGGTGTTATGTACGGCTCTTCTGAGGTGACTCCGGGAGGTCGTGCTTTGAAGTTCTACTCCTCAGTAAGACTTGACATACGCAGAGTAGAGTCGATCAAGGACGGTCCAGACGTAGTTGGTAGCCGTACCAGGGTAAAGGTTGTAAAGAACAAGATCGCACCACCATTCAAGCAGGCAGAGTTTGACATTATGTATGGCACTGGGATTTCCAGAGAGGGATCTCTCCTGGATGTCGCGGTCGATATGGGAATAGTAAGAAAAGCGGGCGCTTGGTTCACCTACGAGAGCGAGCAGCTGGGACAGGGGAGGGAGAATGTCAAGCAATATTTGAGAGATACTCCTGAACTCATGATAGAAATATATGAACGCATAAAGGAGCAGACCGATCCGAATGAGGCTACCCAGACCGAGGAGGAAGAGGATAAGGAAATAGCAGCCCAGGCCGTAGCAGACTGAACCTGAACTAAGCAAATAACCTACATACTGACACTGACAGGCAGGCTGCCTGGGAGATATGTGCGTGCTCTGGATACATGCAGAGACCACAGCGAGAACTGAAGCATCGTTGCTCTAGCCTGACTCATCAGTGTGCAAACTTGCTTCTTCGGTACATAACGCCCAAAGCGAGAACTGATGTATTGTTACTCTTGTGAAGAATAAACGGGTATTAGTAGCTCCAGACTCATTCAAGGGGACACTGCATGCTGCAGCGGTTGCACGTACGATTTGCTCTTCGCTTGGACGGCTGGGAATAAAGTATGACTCAATGCCAATGTCGGATGGTGGAGAGGGATTTGCTGACGTAATTGCAGAGGCCATAGAGGATGGCTGTGAGAGAAATGCTCAGGTATCGTCGCATACCGCGACCGTCACAGGGCCTGCCGGAAATAATGTACTTGCACGATATTACCAGGTAGACGAGACAGGACAGCCTATGACGGCCATAATGGACTGCGCGTCTGCATCTGGACTGGCGCTGGCTGGTGGTGTAGAAAATAACGATCCTATTATTGCCACTTCGCGAGGAACAGGTGAGCTGATCTCCGATGCCATCAACTCCGGAGCTCAGGTGGTGCTTGTTGGACTTGGGGGTTCTGCAACTACAGATGGCGGTAAGTCCGCAGTTGAAGCTGTCAACAATTTATGCAAGCCGGATGATGTAAAAATAATCGCTTGCTACGATGTAAAAACTCATTTTACTGAAGCAGCAAGAGTCTTTGCACCTCAGAAGGGAGCTACCCCCGAACAGGTCGATATTCTGGACAAGAGGCTTAAAGATCTGGCCGGTTGCTACAAGGCAAAGTATGGAATAGACGTAACCGGACTCACGGGTGGGGGTGCTGCAGGGGGGCTTGGCGGTGGCTTGACGCTACTCGGTGCTGAGCTTGCGCCTGGGTTTAAGGTAGTAGCAGAATATGTGCATCTGGAGGAAAGGTTGAAAACAGCTGATCTGGTAATCACAGGAGAAGGAAGACTGGATGCTACCTCTTTCAATGGAAAAGTAGTTGGCAGTATTATCGAGATGGCAAATGGAATTGGCATACCAGTAGCAGTCATTGCCGGATCCATTGATGCGCGGATAGCAGCCGAACAGCTCTGGGCAGCGGGATCAAATGATGCTCGCAGAACCGATATGAGTAAATCACCCGTGCGGGTTATAAGCCTGGAAGAACAGTTTGGTAAAGATGAATCATTCACAGATACAGCCGGGTGTATAGAACGGGCAGTGGATACCGTCTGTGGCTGATCCGATTCTTCATGGGCCGCTCTCATCAAAAAGGCGCTACGCAGTGCTGAGTGTACTGTGTATATCCATACTCATGACCACGCTGGACAATACTGTACTAAATGTAGCTCTTCCTACCTTATCCAAGCAGCTCCATTCATCGGTTAGCGATCTTCAATGGATAGTGGATGCCTATACACTTGTCTTCGCGGGTCTTGAGATAACTGCTGGCAACATAGGAGACCGATACGGGCGCAAGGGTGTGCTCTTTGGAGGAATGGCAGTATTTGGTTTTGGCTCTGCCATGTCTGCTTTCTCCAATTCCTCGGGTGAACTAATTGCATTCCGATGCGTAATGGGAGTAGGTGGGGCATTTGTAATGCCGGCAACTCTGGCTGTCATAATGGACGTTTTCGTGGACCCTCGTGAAAGAACCAAAGCAATAGGTATATGGTCGGGTGCCTCTGGGTTGGGTGTAGCTATAGGACCTATCCTGGGAGGTATCCTACTGGCCCACTACTGGTGGGGATCGGTGTTCCTTATAAACGTTCCAGTGGCCGCATTGGGGCTCGTAGCTATTGCGATATTGGTACCCCGCTCCAGGGATCCCAGGACTCGCCCTCCCGATGTGCTTGGTTCTCTGCTCTCTATAGCCGGTATCGGCCTTCTTGTATGGGGCATTATCGACGTACCTGTAAATGGCTGGGGGGATCCTACGGTTCCGGCAACCATACTATCGGGAATTGTCATTATCGGTATAATGCTACTTTGGGAAAAAAGATTCTCTCATCCCATGCTGAACATGAGGCTATTTAGGAAAAGACGCTTCACGGCCGCAGCCGCATCTTTGACTCTTACATTTTTTGCACTGGGGGGAGTAATGTTTCTCGTTACGCAATATCTACAGTCTGTACTCGGCTACTCTCCAATTAAGATGGGGTTGGCTATAGCCCCAGTCTCTATTCTGCTCGCAGGCGGTGCAGTAGTGGCCAGTCTTCTGGTGCCGCGTATCGGCACAAAGGCAGTAGTTACAGCTGGGCTTGTCGGGGTTGTGGTAGGGTTACTCCTTTTGTCCCATCTGACAACAACTGAACACTATACGCAACTGCTTCTACCTCTATTCCTTATAGGAGCTGGAGTTGGACTGGCTATGCCACCGTCCACAGACTCAATTATGGGATCATTCTCCCATGAGGAGTCCGGAGTAGGCTCAGCCATGAACGGCACAGCTCTGCAACTTGGCGGCACCCTTGGCGTTGCCGTGATTGGGAGCATGCTAAACGCACGTTACCGTGCAGGTATTACCCCACTTCTGGCTGGCCAAAAAATACCAGCACAGGCACTTCACTACATAGAGGGTTCTCTGTCAGGAGCATTGGCAGTTGCATCTTACGTTTCAAGCCATGTAAATGCAAAACTGGGGGCTGAACTCACTTCTGTGGCAAGACATTATTTCACGTTGGGAGTAAACGAGGCAAATCTACTCGGTGCCGGGTGTACATTACTTGGCGTCTTGATTACCCTAATATTTCTTCCCTCACGTCCACACCCCGAGGATCAGGCACGAGAAGCCGAACGCCTGGAATCCTCCAAAAAGCATCACGCAGAGGAAGGCCGAAAGCACAATAGACACGGAGATGAGCACCAACCAGTAGACAATTCTATGAATTCATAGTTCCTACTTGGGTAAGGCTCGCCTAACAGGCCAATGATACTCCTCTGGAGCCAGCGGCAACTTTCCCTGTTGTTTGCGCCATTCAGAATACTGAGATGCCCATTCATAATGCCATTCCCCTTGCTTGTCTACCAGCTCGCAGGGATTCATCCTGATGATTTCCGGATAACAGGCCATCATAGACATAAGCACGTTTGCAGTCGTAGTGGTATCACCCAGCGCGTTATGGGCATCCACGGATTGCACGCCATAGGTACGCGCCAAATCAGCCAACTTGCGGCTACCTCTGCGATACCTGTCAAAATGTCGATCAAGCACCAGTATGTCCACAACCATGAGCGACGGGGGCAGCTCGCAATTCAAAATTGAACGGGAGAGCTGATTGACTATAGTTAGATCATAGGAGATATTCATTCCCACCACCAAACCGTTAAACCCTACGATAGTATCGTATATTGTACTAATAGCATCATCCAGTGGAATACCCTCCTCGCGTACCTGCTCGGTTGTAATACCGTGTATAGCAGTAGCAGCAGGAGGGATTGCGCGCCCGGGATCTACCAGAAAATAAGTCTCCCTATTTTCCGGCAAATCGCCTGATCCAGCGTTAACCTCCAGTAGCGCCACTGAAACGGGCAAGTCGTGTAACGGGTCTATGCCGGTTGTTTCCAGATCAAAAATCAACATTGGTCTGTCAAAACACATAAGCTCCTCAGACTCCGATCTGGTAGACACATTAGCAGTCATTTCCATGTAGTTCATTGTATTACATGGGTGTGATGCTTAACTGTTATTTGATGTATTTTTCTTCTCCGCCAATAACCTCTCGACACTTGCCAGCATGTTTGCAGTGCAACCAGACATCTCTACGGTGGGTGCTATATCTTCTGCAATTATTCTTGCCAACTCTGCAAACTCCCTGGATAGGCCATCTTTAGCACCTGTTTCACCACCCACACTACCTGCTGTTCCTGCAGTATCACTCATACTTGCAGCTATAGGCAGTTGGGCCAATAACGGCGCTCCCGATTCGCGTGCAAGGCTCTCACCTCCCCCCGATCCGAATATATAATGGACTTCTCCGTGATCGCACTTGTAATATGCCATATTTTCAATGATCCCTGCCAACCGCAGGTGTCCTTTCATAGCCATAGATACTGCTCGCTGTGCGACCTTATATGCAGTCACAGACGGTGTGGTCACTACAATCAATTCCGTCCTCGGGAGAAAGCGAGCTATAGCCATCTGCACATCCCCGGTGCCAGGAGGCATGTCTACCAACAGGTAATCGAGATATCCCCACCGAACCTCTTCAAGAAATTGCTGTACGGCACGAGCCAGTAACATTCCTCTCCACATAATTGCATCTTCCTCATCGGAGAGGAATCCCATCGACACTACCTTCAAGAGCCCTGTACCTACTCTACGCTCTAGGGGAATTATCTTCCTCTCCTCAGCGTGCATCTCTCCTTGCATGCTGAGGAGTCGGGGGATCGAAAACCCCCAAATGTCCGCATCCAGCACGCCTATAGTTAACCCTCTTCCTGCAAGTGCAATTGCAAGATTGGCTGTTACGGATGACTTGCCCACTCCACCCTTACCGGACGACAGAGCCAATACACGAGTATTTATAGGAATATTGGTCGTACCGGCATGCTCCTGGGCAATTTGACGCGCTTTTGACATGATCGCCGCACGCTCTTCCCTGTCCATGCTAACAGTATGCACATTTACCTCAACATTGTTTCCACCTATCCCGGCGGCATGACCGTCTTGCAGCAACTGAAAAACATGCTTCTCTACGTCTGCCCGTATTTGTTTACGCAACGGACACCCTGCAGTAGTAAGTGCTATCTCGACGGTAATAACTCCGTCGGCTATTGAAATTCCCCTCACCATTCCGAGGTCTACTATGTCACTTCCGAGTTCAGGATCTACCACTAATCGAAGGGCATCCCATATTGCTTGTTCATCTATCACGTCTATAGGCATACTAAATATTATTCTACTATGCACTAGATAAAGTTCTGCCTCTTCCTGGTGAGCTGGATTTGTCAGGAGATGGAAGTGAACGCGCTCCAAGCTGGTTGCTACAACAAACAAACGAGATGCTGTTATAATGTATGATAAGGTTATTGGTATTCGACCGACTGCAGTATAACGGTATAAGTAAGAGCAATAGAAGTAACGATAGGAGGAATGGAAATGTCTATTACAGCACCAGTAAAAATTGGCAAACGGCCTGATCCGGTAGTACTAACAAAAGAGTCTGCGCTTAAAATTGCAGACCTGCTATCCCAGGAGGATGACAGTAGCCTCTTCTTAAGGGTAGCGGTTACTCCCGGTGGATGCTCCGGATACTCATATGAAATGTTTTTCGACTCGGAACTGGACGATAATGATATTGTCAGAGATTTTGATGGGGTGAAAGTGGTGGTAGACCCTGAAAGTGCACAACTCCTATACGGATCAACATTGGAATATGAAGATGGTCTTCAGGGCGGGTTCCATCTATCCAATCCAAACGCTACACGAACCTGCGGTTGTGGGTCTTCATTCTCCTAGCGTAGTACCAATCACGTTTCATCTCGCTCTTCTTGGCATTTCTGTCGAAAAGTAGCGTATTATTAGGGTATCGCTTGGCTCCTATAAATGTACCCTGCGGTGTTCTGAAACAATCTCTGCCATATCGCTGATTATGTCCCCTATCTTAAAATCCTTTGGCGTATAGACAGCACGTACACCCTTGGAAATCAATACAGCAGCGTCCTCCGGTGGTATAATTCCTCCCACAACAACAGGTGCATCTACTCCATAATCAGCCAATAATTTAAGTATCTCTGTAACCAATTCCATATGGCTACCCGATAGAATTGAGATCCCAACAAGATCTACATCCTCGTCTCTGGCAGTAGTGGCAATCTGTAGAGGGGTATTACGTATGCCCTGATAGACAACTTCAAAACCTGCATCTCTCGCTGCTAACGCTATCTGTTCGGAACCGTTGGAGTGACCATCCAGTCCTGGTTTGGCCACCATAATACGTGGAATACTGCCATATGATTTTGCAATAGCTTCTACCCTTTCGGCTGCCCGAAGTAATTCCTGCCTGGATATACGACTTGTACCGCCAATACCGGTAGGTGCCCTATAGGATCCAAACACGTCTCTCAGCGCATCCGCCCATTCACCCGTAGTGCCACCCAATCTCGCCAATTGAATGGATGCTTCCATGACATTGTCACCAGATTCACAGGCCTTTTTCAAGTGACTAATAGTAGATAGAATCTCTTTGTTGTCCCTGTCTTTACGCCATCGGACGACCTCTTCTCTCAGTTCATCCTCTACTGCCGGATCTACCTTAAGCACACCACCACTTCCGTCACTACCGCTCAACGGAGACGACTCTGTCTCTGTATAGCAATTTACTCCGACTACCGGCAACTCACCAGACTCTATTCTGCTAACCCTGCTACGTTGACTTGCCACAAGTCGCATCTTCATCTCTTCTACAGCTGCAAATGCACCACCCATGGAGAGAATTTCCTGCATCTCTTCCCATGCCCGCTCTGCCAGATCGGCGCTCAGAGACTCGACTACTTTTGAGCCATCAAATATATCAGGATACTCTAATATATCTGTCTCAAGAGCCATTATCTGCTGTATACGCAATGACCACTGTTGATCCCATTTGCGAGGCAGCCCCAGTGCTTCGTTCCAGGCGGGTAGTTGTATTGCACGTGCCCTCGCACTACGAGAGAGGGTAACACCAAGCATCTCCAGAATGATCCGCGCTATATTGTTCTCTGGCTGCGCTTCGGTGAGACCCAATGAGTTTACCTGTACGCCGTAACGAAATCGCCTGTATCTCGATTCGGTAATATGGTAACGTTCCAAGCAGATCCTATCCCAATTGGCAGCGAATGCCTTGAGCTTGCAGACTTCCTCCACGAATCTCACCCCAGCATTCACGAAAAAGGATATCCTGCCGACTACTTCAGGGAACTCATCCTCGCTCACCTGGCCTGATTGCTCTACAGCATCCAAAACATCAATTGCATTAGCTAAAGCATAAGCTATCTCTTGGTGAGGAGATGCCCCTGCCTCCTGTAAGTGGTATCCACATACGTTCATTGGATTCCATCTTGGAATATTGCGCACCGAGTAGGTAATCAGATCGACAGTCAGGCGAAGACTTGGAGCCGGTGGAAATATAAACGTACCCCTGGAAAGATACTCTTTCAAAATATCGTTCTGCGTTGTGCCACTCAACTGATGCTTTTGTACTCCAGATTGCTCCGCTTCAACTATGTAAAGACTAAGTAGCCATGCCGCGGTGGCGTTGATGGTCATTGACGTATTGGCGCTTCCCAATGGAATTGAATCCATTAGCTCATGCATGTGCCCCAAATGCGCAACGGGAACACCGACCTTCCCTACCTCGCCCCTTGCCTCGGGGGCATCGGGGTCATAGCCGGTCTGTGTCGGAAGGTCGAAGGCTATAGATAGCCCAGTCTGCCCCTTGGCAATATTTGATCGGTACAATTCATTTGATGCGCGAGCATTTGAATGTCCTGAATACGTCCTCATCACCCATGGCTTATCTTTCTCCGGCAATAGCCACTGGGCGCTCTTGCTATTGTCCACCATCAGTTACATATACCGCTCTGAGTCGTTGGTATATAACAACCTGGTGCTGCCGCCATCTACCGACATCATATCAATAATTCCCACGCGTCAAATCGAATAGTATCACGCACACAGAGCACAATAACCTTACCTTACGGATAACGACTCAAGCACTTACTTCTCGCTATGGTAATTGTAAAAGCCCCTACCCGACTTTCTGCCAAGCCGTTCAGCCGTAACCATTCTACGCAGAAGCGGAACAGCCGCATAATTTGGATCCCTATACTCTTCGTAAAGCGCATCCAAGATGGCCAAGGAAGTATCCAAACCAACCAGATCCAAAAGAGTAAATGGCCCCATTGGAAAGCCGCATCCCTCTTTCATGGAGGTATCTATATCTTCCATGGAGGCTATCCCCTGTTCCAGCATCCGAACAGCATTATTCAAGTAGGGAAACAGAAGGGCATTTACCACAAAGCCTGCCTGGTCACGTACTTCTACAGGTATCTTGTCACATGCCGTAGCAAACTCTTTGGCCGACTCGATAGTATCTTCAGATGCAGTAATCGGTCGTACCACCTCTACCAACTTCATAACAGTGGCCGGATTGAAGAAATGGATACCGCACACTTTGTCTGGCCTACCTGTTTCCATCGCCATTTCAATAACCGGCAAGGTAGACGTATTAGTTGCAATAATTGTGTGGTCAGCACAGATACGGTCAAGCTCCAAGAAGAGGTGCTTCTTGGTATGGATATCCTCCACTACGGACTCCAGTACAAGATCACAATCAGAGAGTACTGAAAAATCTGAAGTTGCTGTAATCCTCGACAGCGCCGTACCAGCTACTTCACCTGTAATCTTTTCCTTTTCCACTTGCTTTTGAAGCGTCTTTTCTATTCCAGCCACCAACGCATCGGCGGTAGATTGCGACCTGGATCGAACTACAACTTCGAAACCGCTTAACGCAGTACATTGAGCAATGCCTGACCCCATAATACCGGATCCAATAATTCCAACTCGTTTTATTTGCATAAGGATATATGATACACCATTTTACGGTGGGTACGCCATTGGGAAATGCCTGCCGGGGAAAGTGGGGCGCACATCGCAAATGGCACCAGAGTCACGAGGTGGACAAGATACTAACACTAGAACGAGAATGCCTGCCGACGGATGGCCACTAATGTATAATGAGTATCGGTGGATAATACGTTTAACACTACCGAACTCAGCGGCTCTGCACATAACATAACCGTACATCCAGGCGGCAGGGCAATAGTAATGTCCAATCTGTTATTACCAAGTAATCCTACCCCTTTCTCGCTTCGCACAACCGATCTTATATGCGATCAACTGGATGCATGGGCGGGAGGTGGTGTCCTGCTCCTAACTGGAGCAATGTTTGACAGAGTTGACGAGCAGGAAACAACAAGCAAGAAAAGATCATACGGAAAAAACGGTATTGTTACCGGATCGCAAATGGATAACGACCTCAAGGCTATTAATAGTCACAGCAAGCTATTCGGCAAATTGGAGTACTTTGCCTCATTGGATGACCACAGGGTAATTATCCTGATGGATACGGAAACCGATAATCCAGTGTGTAAGCATCTTCGTTCCAGCGGACTTGAGATCATGCCCGTTGCTGACCTTGTATTTCATACTGCCGATGGGAATAGGACGGTACATGTAGGAACCGGCTCTGGCGCATACTCAGGAAGGTTGGATAACGGAGTATCCAGAGTATGCGGCGTAGATTCGAAAAAACGTTATATCATGTCCCGGCTGCTGTACAGAAAATTCAGTAAATACATATGGGTACTGCTGATACCTATACTGCTTGCAATTGGCCTTAAGGTTCCTCTTGTGGTCACATTTCTTCTCCATCTGCTAAAGACTCATCCGTCCCCAAGGAAAATGCTTATGAAAGCATATAGAGTGGATTGGGGTCAAAGACTGGCTATTGCGGCCGCTATCCTGCTGGCCGAGATCCTGCTTTTTGTTGGTGCTACATTATGGGTAGCTCGCAAGCTGTGGAGGGCTGCATTGAAAGAAGTGTCTACAAGCGATCAATCGTTCACCGAGGTGGACCCAAACGATCAAATCAGGGTTTATGCACAATCTGTATGCAAGGAGGGATACGCCGGATTTGTAACAGGAGCATCCCTAGAGCCGGAGTTATCGCATGTTGGCGTATCCGCCAAGCAACCCGATAGCAAAACGTCTGAAAATGATACATCAATAGAACAGAATAACGGCATAGTACCCAAAAGTAGCAATGAGCCCGCTATACATAAGACAAAACGTACGGAAGCATTCTTCGCCTCAGCCGGTAGTTTTAGTCTTGTAACACGCAGTTACCCTGCTCACTTTGGGCTTCCTCCGGTATTTATAAACGAGATACAGGCATCGTGGATCGAGCTAGAGGGAGGTGCGGAACTTCGAGTAAGATTGTTCATTGGACGTGAGCCACTTAGATCAGAGCACTTTTTGGAACGTGTATTGCCCATACGCTTAAAATATGAACCGCCAACCCATCCCGAGATAGTTGCATCACTACCAACAGGTTCTACCTGGCCACAAGAGGATCATGTTATCAAGGAGTTGATCTCTCATCGTAGAGCCGTCAATACAAGACGTATTGCTTCCATAGCCATCGGCCTGGCCGGGTTGGCTGACCTGATATCCGGTGTCATTCCACCGGTAAGAGAAAGAATGCATTTCGTGTTGCAGGTACTGCCACTTGGAGTAGCTCAGGCAGCCGGTGCGCTCATAATACTTGCCGGGTTGTCTCTGCTGGCATTGGCCAGAGGAATAAGAAGAGGCCAAAAGAACGCTTACAGAATCTCAGCTATGGTGTTATCTGCAACTTTGGCCTTCCATCTGGTACGCGGAGGTGGGCTTATAGTAACGATTATGACAGCGGCAATATTGGGCTTTATCATGTTCAATCGCAATGCTTTCAGGGCATCCACCAACATCGAATACGTACGTCAGGCATTGGTTTGGTTGCTTGCAGGCTGCTTAAGCATAGTATCCCTTGCAACAGCAGTAGTAATGATTGCACCTCGTGTAGACAGAGACGGATCCCATAGTGGATTGAGCTTCGCTGCGGCACTATCTGCCGTGGTGTCCCGCTTGGCGGGAGTACATGAAATTGCGTTACCGCACCGCTTGGACAGTTTCCTGTCACCTGCCCTGCTGACGACTGGAATAGTCATGGTCGTACTGTTCACTTGGGCGCTAACTCGCCCGGTGGTATCAAAAAATATCCATTTAATCCATAAAAGGCATGATGACGAGAGTACCAGGGTACGCAACATCGTTACACAATACGGCGGGGGAACCCTGGATTTCTTCGCACTGCGAGATGACAAATCATGGTTTATCTTCAGGAACTCAGTAGTAGCCTATAGCGTAATAAATGGGGTATGCGTCGTATCTCCCGACCCAATAGGGCCATCAGATGAGCGCAAAATGGCGTGGGCAGCGTTCAGGCAAATGGCAGATCAACGGGGTTGGGTAATCGCAGTCATTGGAGCATCTGAGGAATGGCTGCCTACCTACCATCACAGCGGTATGCATTATATGTACATAGGAGACGAGGGAATAGTAGATGCCGGTAAGTTCTCTCTACAGGGGAACTCAATGAAAGGACTGCGCCAAGCATACAACCGCTTGCATAATAAAGGCTATACAGCAGATATATTTGAGCTGACCAACGGCAGGTACGCCGCATTGTACAGAGAGAGCGCCGAAGCCGGAGACGAGTACGTAGAATGCTCGACAATACACAAAGACATTCAACCCCTGCTTGACTCCTCCAGGCAGGGTGATTTTGAACGTGGATTCTCGATGATGCTTGGCAGAGTGTGTGACGTAAGAGATGAGGGCACGCTCATGTGCATAGTAAAAGATGCCACAGGCAGACCCGTTGCTCTATGCCATTTCGTTCCTGCGCACAGCATAAATGGATATTCACTTGACCTGATGCGATGGGACAAGGACGGGGATCATCCAAACGGCCTGATAGACTTTGCACTCTGCACAACTATTTTCTACCTGGCTAAAGTCGGCAAGACTGGCCTGAGCCTCAACTTTGCCGCCATGAGGGCCATCTTCGAAAAAGAAAAGGGTGACGGGACTGTTCAACGCCTGCAATATTGGGCATACAAACGAATGTCATCTGTCATGCAAATGGAGTCCCTCTGGAAATTCAATGCCAAATACAAGCCTGAATGGTATCCTCGTTACGTAGCATACGACTCTTTGGAGTACGCACTACCTGTAGGGCTTGCCTGCTTCCGCGCGGAAGCACTGGTAGACTTCCCGGTAATAGGAAAAGTAATTTCAGCTACCAGTCGCCACACCACAGCGTAGCGCAACGTTGAGTAGCTTTGACTACAAAGGCCGACGTATACGCAACCGTCCACCGGACGCTTGCGGGCCGGTGGGAGCGTATGCTTATTTGCGAGACACTGCGCTAATTACAATTGCTAGGAGCGTGTCCCAGAACCTCCAAAATGCCACCCCACGCCCCTACATGTTGTGGTCAAATCCCCAACCACCCACAATATATTGTGGTTAGATTATATCGTAACAAGGTTTTGACCCACGCTCCTAGCTACCAAACTCAAAACCGAGATCAGGGGCCGTGATAAGTGCTCTAAACTCCACTCCGGCGCCCGCAGCAAGTTCTCCGGCCGTTCCGCCTCTGTCCACTATCGCCAGTGCCAGCGCAGGAACTGCACCGGCTGCCCGTATAGCCTCTACCGCTTGTAGAAGAGATGTGCCACGCGTGGATACATCTTCCACTACAATCACATTGTCGCCTGGATCCAGTGCACCGGCAACGGAACCTCCTGCACCATGTGTCTTTTCCTCTTTGCGTATACTGAATGCCTTGAGCCCCATGCCTCTTACGGCGGCTACTCCAGCAGTAGTGAACGCAACCGGATCAGCCCCCATAGTAAGACCGCCTATGGCATCTGGACGAAGAGGCATTGTCCCGATTACATCCAACACTGCATTTGCCGCCAACAACATTCCGGGCGGGCGACAGAGGGTCTGCTTGGCATCTATGAACCATTTAGAGTGCCTACCCGACTTCAGAACAAAGTCGCCAACTTTTACCGACTTGTCCAGTATGTCCTTACGCAGTTCTTCCAGCACTGAACTGGCATTCATCTTACTGATCTATGCTCGCTGATCAAGACCCTGCCTGATCCAGATATAACTTTACCCACGACTTTAGCTTGCGTTCCTTTCGACTCCAAAAAAGCAAGTACAGTCTCGCAACTGCTGGAACTCACAATCAATACCATGCCTATACCCATATTGAATACCCGAAACATCTCTTCATCATCGACGTTACCCAAGTGCTGTATTTCCGAGAATATACGGGGCACTTCCCACATGGATTTATCTACCACGGCATCGCAATCTTTTGCAATGGAACGCTTAAGATTACCCGGTATACCTCCTCCGGTAATATGAGCTACAGCATGCACTTCACCCGCGGCCAAAGCTCCAAGTACTGCGGGAGTATAGATAACCGACGGTACCATCAACTCTTCTCCAAGCGTGCGCTGGGCACCTGACCATGCAGGCTGTTCCATTGACATGCCGGCAATCTGCCTAAAGATATAACGTGCCAACGAATAGCCGTTGGAGCGAAGTCCCGGCGAATGCAGCCCGATCAGTACATCACCTGGAACGACCTTATGGCTACCGAGCATCTTCTCCCTATCTATCACCCCTACTGCGAAACCTGCGAGGTCAGTAACTCTCTGATTGGTTGCACTAGACTGCCCGGATGAGGAGGCGTCACTTACCCTATCATCTCGGTCTATATCACCGATTCCACCCGAATAACCATGTTCGGCAGTCTCTCCGCCAATAAGAGCGCAACCAGCCGCACGGCACCCCACTGCTATACCGGAAACTATCTCTTCGACCAGCTCACTGTCCATCTTGGGTAAAGAAAGATAGTCAAGCATAAAAAGCGGCTCTGCTCCGGTACAGAGTAAGTCATCCACACACATTGCAACCAGATCTATTCCAATTGTATCGAAGCTGGATATGGCATTAGCTACAAGCAACTTTGTTCCCACCCCATCAGTGCTCGACACCAGTACAGGTTCGGCGTATTGGCCTGCGTCAATGGAAAAACACCCTGCAAACCCCCCCACTGATCCCAACACTCCCGATCGATTGGTCGATTCCGCGTACTTGCTTATACGCTGGACGATCAAATCAGCAGCGTTCAGGTTGACACCGGCTTCCAGATAGGTAACGGGACACACCTTAGACAGAGCCTACGCTATCCACCATGGGTACACCAGGTTTGTATAGGGAAGCGCTACGTTGTAGGGCAATACCTTCGACGGAAATAGGATACTCTCCTGTCAGGCAGGCCGTGCAGAATCCCCCTCCGGGCACTCCAATGGCCTTTTGTAATCCTTCCAAACTGAGATATGCCAGAGAATCCACCCCCAGATAATCTGCTATCTCTGCTACCGACATATTAGCCGCCAGCAATTCCGACTTGTCTGGTGTATCTATACCAAAATAACACGGCCATCTAAAGGGCGGTGACGATATACGCAGATGAATCTCTTCTGCGCCTCCATCTCTGAGCATCTTTACCATAGCCTTTGTGGTTGTACCCCTGACAATAGAATCATCGACCACTACCAGCCGTTTACCGAGAATGGATTCTCTCAACGGATTGAGCTTACGCTTCACACCTGCCACTCTCGCTTCCTGGCGGGGAGCAATAAATGTCCTTCCTATATACCGGTTTTTTACCAACCCCTGCCCGTAGGGAATGCCGCTGGCCTTTGAATATCCCTCGGCAGCAGGTACACCAGAATCTGGAACTCCCATTACCATATCCGCGCGTATAGGCAACTCCGCTGCCAGATACTCACCCATACGTCTTCTCGCACTATGCACCTCAGTGCCGTACAGCATGCTGTCAGGACGGGCAAAATAGACGAATTCAAATATACACAGATGCGGCTCCTGGCCTGTATCGACCGGCAACCTTATTGAGCGTACCCCGGACTCATCTATAACGACTATCTCGCCGGGTTCTATCTCCCTTATAAACCTTGCGCCTACTACATCAAGAGCAGGGGTTTCAGATGCAAGCACATAACCTACTTCCCTGCCTTCATCGGCAGGCAACGCCCCAAGACATAATGGCCTGAATCCATGCGGATCCCTTGCACCAAAAACATGCGACTCATCCATTGCAACAAATGAGTACGCCCCCTCTAATTTGGGCAATACCTCCAGCATGGCTGCCTCCATCATTCCATGTCTATCTCTAGGCTGCCCATTGTCTACAAGAAGACCTGCCGGGGAAGGTTTCCCTGACGAGTTACCTGCCACCTGTGCACCAACTAGGGCCTCACTTTTCATCCCGGCAAAGGTATTGGCGCCATCATTACTGCCAGATAGCATTTTGCCAATAGCCGTAGAGAGCAGCTCCACCACCAAATCGGAGTCCGTGGTCAGTACTCCAGGCAACATGCCGTTTTCTTCTGCCAAGTCAGAGGTGTTCGTAAGAGTGCCGTTATGACCCAATGCAATGCCGATCTCGCCAACCGATCTGAATACCGGCTGCGCGTTCCTCCATGTGGATTCCCCCGCTGTAGAGTAGCGGGTATGACCGATAGCCAAGTCACCCGGCAGACATTCAATAGTGCGCTCATCAAATACTGACGATACCAGCCCCATGTCCTTTACCACGGTAATTAGCTCTCCATCGCTGACTGCCATTCCGGCCGACTCCTGTCCACGATGCTGCAGGGAGTACAGGCCATCAAAGGTTAGCTGTGCTACTGCTCTACCGGGGGCAAAGACAGCAAATACTCCACAGGCCTCCTTCATCTGGTTCTAACCACAGTCACCAATCATCGCTCTCAACTTTATTATAGACACCTTGAGCGCGTCGTGCGACACATACAGGCCTTTCTCCACAGAACCGGTTATTGATCTTGAAATGCCTGATGGGTCATGGGTTGCAACTGCTGATACTACAGTGAAAGATCCCCGCATGATTCGATACACATTCTGTGTCACCATGAGATCTTAAGCGACTATCTCCAACTGCTGGGCATGGCCGTCGAATACAGCATATAATTGTATTTGTGAGGAGGTTGGTACATTATCCATTGAACCTTGTTATCATATCTTTGGTTTCCGGAATAGCTGTAGCCATATATGGGGGAGTACTTGTTATGTCAAATAGCTCTATTAGCTCAACGCGTGTTGTTTTATATGAACCGTTTTCCTCTGCAAGAAATAGGATTGCTCCTGGTATCCATGTAGTTTCTACAAAAAATGGCAGTTGTTCCGAACGATCTGTAGCAAGCAATAGACCAAACGCTTTTAGGTGCAGTGTCGACAATCAACTTTATGATCCGTGTTTTAGCAATTCATATAGCCCACTTGAAGTCGCTTGTCCTATATTCGGTAAGAATCCTAATCAAATTATTTTACTTCATATCAAGAAGCTTCCATCACCTACCATTTCAAATAAATTACAGGTTGAATCATCATCACCGCAAGCATGGTATTTTGAGCTTGTTAATGGCACTTATTGTGGGATGAATACTGGTGCTGCTGTGCCAATTGTTAATAATTTAGCTTGGGGGGTATGTAACAATAGATACTGGCTTGCAGGGAACATAAGTAGTAAGCATAAATTATTGACCGTTCTTATGTATTCTAAAAGTAGCCCCATCACCTCAGAAGCGATAAAGGAAGCTTGGAAGTAGCTGTAAATATCTGCTCTTAAAGATTTGGCTGTTTTGTGCAACTTCCGTGTTAGCAGCAGGATAAAACCGACCCATCGTTGTATTGTCTTGGCGCAACTGATGTCATAAGAGAAAGGGGGTTGACTTTTTGGGAGAATAAGTGTACAATTGTGATCTGTTGTTATTTTTTGTGTTTAGCTTACAGCAATTTGCACTATAGGCCACAATTAGTAGTGTAGAGTACTGATAGGGTGAATATTGAGGAGGTTGTACATGATCTCAAGGATGCCCTCGCACGAAAAGGAAGAGAAAGCAAAAACTACCCCCATAGGACGCCCAACCAGACAGCTTCTCCACAAGGTCGGTAACCTCGCGATAAGCATAGTTGTGGGTATGGCTACTATTGCCACAACTATAGGGGCGGTGTCTGTTACTACTGCAGCTCAAAGCGAAGCGGCCTCGGTTACTACATCTACACCCACTCCTTCTTGGTCTATAGAACAAAGCTATCCGGCAGCCATTGAAAACATTGGTAGTGTGTCGTGTGTGTCTTCGAGCTTCTGTATGGCAACGGCGGCAGACTCGTCCAACGCTGGCGAAATCATCTCTTATAACGGAAGCACTTGGAAAAAAGTTTCCATGCCTCTCAGCGCAATCTCCGGGCTTGTGTCGTGTGTATCTGTGAGCTTCTGCATGGTAGGAAACGATATATACAATGGAAGTACCTGGAAAGAAACCAATCTTCCTTCTGGTGCTAACAGCAGTATTCTTTACGGCATCTCCTGTGTATCGCCCAGTTTTTGCATGATGGTTGGCCAAAGCTCATCCGGTAGTTACATAGCACTTATATATAACGGCAGTACCTGGAAAGAAGAGACTCTCCCCGGAGATATTGGCGACATATACAGTGTCTCTTGTGTATCTACGAGCTTCTGTGTAGCGATCGGGCAGGGAGGGCCAACCGACAATGCGGCACTTATATACAACGGAGCTACCTGGAAAGAAGAGCCTCTTCCTTCCAATATTAGTGTATATGGTTATACTATCAACAGTGTATCGTGTGTATCTACGAGCTTCTGTCTGGCTGTCGGGGGATTTCCTTCTTCTATCGAATCTGTAGGTGGGATGGCGCTCTATTACAACGGAAGTACCTGGACAATAGAGTACCCTCCTTCCAGCACCGGTGGGCTAAATGGTGTCTCGTGTGTATCTACTACATTTTGTATGGCGATCGGCGAGAACACAACAGGGTTCTCTGCAGGGGTACTATATAATGGAAGCACCTGGAGCATACAGAGCTCACCTAATTTCGCGGGTATAAGCAGCTTTTATAGTATCTCGTGTACATCTACTAGTTTCTGTATGGCGGGAGGACCCAGCTCAGTTGGGGGCGGAGCACTGTCCTACAATGGAAGCACCTGGAAACAAGATACCTTTCCATACGGTATAGCAATCTGGGGCGTATCGTGTGTATCTACCAGTTTCTGTGTGGCAGTCGGGCAGAACTCATCTGGTCATGCCATGGCGCTCATCTACAACGGCAGCACCTGGAAACAAGATACTCTTCCCTATATCATAGGCAGCCTCGGACTGAACGGCGACGGCAATCCCACAAACGGTGGAATATCGTGTGTATCTACAACATTTTGTATGGCGGTCACCCAGAACTTCTCACTTGCCAGCATTGGCGCCATAGCACTCATCTACAACGGAAGCACCTGGAAAGAAGAGACTGTCCCTTATGTGGATGGTAACCTCTACAGTGTTTCATGTGCATCTCCGAGCTTCTGTATGGCTGTAGGAGGCGTTAGTGGTCAAGTGGTGGTATTTTATAACGGCAGCACCTGGAAACAAGAAAATCTCGGCGTTGTGGCCGACACTAATAGCGTCTCGTGTGTATCTACAACATTTTGTATGGCGAGCAATGTTGGTACAGGAGGAGTCTATATATACAACGGAAGTAGCTGGAAACAAGATACCTCCGCTCCTTCGGGCGTTGGTGGCAGTGTGTTGTGTCTATCTACGAGTTTCTGCATGGTGGGAGGCTATGTATACAACGGAAGTACCTGGAAACAGGTTAACCTTCCAAATCCATATATGGATAACCTAGGTCCCCTCTCATGTGTGTCTTCAAACTTCTGTGAGGCAGGAGGCTGGATCTATCTTACCAATGCAGCTGACACTGCATTTACAGGCAGTGAAGCGGCGGCGTTCTACTATCAGGCAGGTACTTGGACACAAGGTTCGCTTCCGCCTGCAATGAATGGTAACGCCGGCAATAGTGGTGCTACCGGCTATTTCATAAATACAATCTCGTGTGCATCTACGAGCTTCTGTATATCCACAGGAGCCATCCCCGGTCAAACGGTCATATTGACAACATCGACAGTGGCGACAATCACCTCTGTCACCCCCAGCTCCTCTCCAACTACAGGTGGAGGAACCGTAACTATAAGTGGTACTCACTTTGGATCAGGAACGACGGTCAGCTTCGG
>JAJZWU010000031.1 GCA_021846515.1 Actinomycetes bacterium | reverse complement strand
CTCTCGCTGGAAACGCTAGACACCTACCAACCTATAGATAACGTGTGGTCGACACCGGCTTAACCTGTGGTCTATCTCGTAATCATCTCGTATTTGGGCAGGTCATAGCCAAATGTGAAGACATCACTGACGTCTTCAATTTTGCTTCAGATTGATGGCGGCTGAGTATGTTTGGTGTTCCCCGTTTTTCGCAGCTCTTTCGGATTCCATGGGGCCGTAGGGCAGCTAAGCCGATTCACTAGGACAGTTTACTATCTGGTGTTTAGAATTGTTTCAAGAAAACTGCCTGGTGAGATAACTGGAATTTTATTGGATAAGGCCAACAAATCTAAATTTCCTGTCACTATTATCGATCTGGCACTAATGGCCAGAGCAATAAGGTAGTTATCGTTGAGATCACTGGAACGAGGTTTATATGGTAGCTCTGTATCGTTAGCTAACACTCCATCTGAACTTAGGAGATCGATTATTTCGTCCATGGCCGCCATTGTTGAGGTAGTATATATTGCGTGATGAGTACTCCAGAATGGTGGCCAACACTTTTGGCCGATATTAGAGCAGAGCATGGTGATCTTGATAGGATAGTATCTGATTTGGATGAAGATGATTGGCTACATCCTACGCCCGCAGAAGGATGGGATGTGCGAGACAGCATAGGCCATTTAGCGTACTTTGATGATGCAGCGCGAAAGGCGATAGTCGACCCCGATGCTTTTGCAGCCCATGTAGAGGCGGTAATGTCGGGGCAGGTGGATCCCATTGCCGAGCATCTTGAAAGAGGTAGGTCAATGGCTGGAGCCGGTGTTCTGGCATGGTGGCGCGAAGCCAGAAAAGAGTTGCTTGCCTGCCTTGATGCTGCAGATCCAGAATCCAGACTTAAATGGTATGGGCCACCAATGGGCATGCGCTCTTTCGTAACGGCCAGGCTCATGGAGACCTGGGCGCATGGTCAGGATGTAGTAGATGCGTTGCATGCGACCAGACAGCCCACAGGAAGGCTGAAACATGTTGCTGAGTTGGGTGTACGTACACGTAATTTTTCATACATAGTAAGGGGCATGGAGCCACCCGTCACAGAGGTAACGGTAGAGCTCCAAGCTCCGGCAGGATATGGTGATCTATGGCATTGGGGGCCGGATAGTGCACCCAACTCGGTTCGTGGAACCGCACTGGATTTTTGCTTGATAGTCACAGAGCGCAGGAACCTTGCAGACGTATCTCTCAAGATAGAAGGCGATGATGCGCTCGAATGGATGAAGATAGCCCAAGCCTTTGCAGGTCCTCCGGGGCCGGGTAGACCGCCGCTGGCATAAGCTCCGACAGGTAGTGGTTGTAGGTGCGAACCACCTTACCTGGAGCTGCAAGCTGAGAGAAATCCTTTGGCCGGTTGTAATTACGTGTATTTAAGGATCAAGTCGCATAGGGTGGCAAGATTGACCACCTCATAACCTGTACCCAATTGTTTCATTATATCGATAGCTGTTGCGTAGGTTGTCTCCCATGTATCAAGAGCTACAAACATGAACTTGACGTTGCCGGCGTAAGCTGGTTCAAAGCTGGCGGTAGTCTGTATGGCATTTACCGTAGCAGATACGCCCATACCTCGTACCGAGTTCAGTATTGGCGTATTGCGTCTTACGCTTACGGCTGGCCTAAATGCTTGGGCGGACGGGAAGCCGCCATATAGATCGATTATGACAGAGGGATGGAGCTCGTTTATATATTGGTCGATTATATGTGTCGACGAAGGCATTATGGTGTTATTGTCCAGTATCCAGACAGCATCCAGCCCAGTTTCCTGCATAAGAGATTTGGTCGTTCGAAGGTATTCTGCCAGGTTGGGTATGTCTGAGGGGTAGGCATAACCGGCGCCACTCGGCCCCATAATCAGGTTGTCGTTCTCGGTCATGGTGGATGTGTAGTAGGCAAATGCCCCTGGAGCGAGCTTGTGTAACCAGGGAGATATGGAAAACGCCATTGGAAAATGACCTCGATTTGGGTCATCCCACCAAGTTGCGCGCAGGCGTTGCAGATTGTAGCCCACATTATCTCCATCAGATACGCCAAAGGAAATATAAGTGGTGTCGGGCTTTATGGTAGCTGTATTCACTGACCATAGTGGTCGCTTTGCGGTAGCAGGGAACCTGGAATAGACGCTCAGGTTTGTTGCAGTATTGGTGGCTACAAGTGCTTTATTGGCAGATGAGATGGTCGATACGGAGGTGGCCTCATTCTCTGCAATGCCAGTCTGACGATAGAGAGCATCATCATAGTAGAGATATCCATAGATGATGGAGGCGTGAGGAAAATGGCCCAGCAGATAGGTCAAGAATTCCAACTGACCGGTCTTTTCAGGATATATCTCAAAGGCAAATCCCTTTGTGGCCACTATCCAATCTCTCAGTGCGGCTCTGACTGTTGATGTGTCCAGAATGCCTCCAATCCAGGCGGGTGCCCCCGTAATGTCAATGTTGCCTGCTTTCATCTGGTTTAGTGCCCATTTGTATGCCTGTAAGCCATCAGAGAAGTGTAGATTCCTGAGGTCATTCTTTATCGGTAGGTTGTGTCCTTTGAGTTGGCTGCTATTTACCATGCTGGGCGATACAGGCAACAACTTATCTGATCCGGCTAGAGTTGTGGCAACATTCTGGCTGTGTATTGGTATAATCGGATCCCATACTACCAGGCCATTTACGTATTTTAAGTACTTTGACAGCATCTGGGAGGGGGTAATCTCGTTGGTTTTCATGGGAACCGCATCTGACAGCCATAGTTTTTCAGTAATGCTTGTCTGAGGTTCAGAACCGTTTACTCCCATTAGATAAATACGGGGGTGATAGGCATTTATTATACCCTGTAACGATGTATATAGCAATTGGTAGTCAGGATCAATCCCCTCTATGTTGACCACATCAATTGCGCTGCTTTGGTTCGGTGTAGGGATGTTTGAACAACCAGCCAGCGACACGCCAGCCAGCCCGGTACCAATAACTACCCCTGCCTTGACCGTTCCGGAAATGAACTTCCTTCTTGATATGCTGTATAAGTTGTTTTCCATCTAATGATGCTCCCTATCTGGTCGTCAATCCCCTACACTACACTAGCCTGTACCTGGTGGCAGCATATAGGTAAGCGCGGCTAAAAGATTCATGCTATCTGGGGTTGCAGTTACGCTTATTCTTATGGTTGGTGTGAGATTCATTGGTGCATTCGGGTCTACTGGCGAAGCTGGAAACGTGAAATTGCATACAGTAATGGATCGGTACTATCATTCTTATAAGTATTATGCCTCATGTATTAAACACTAGATTGGATCCTACTTCAGATACTTTTCGGGAAAACCGGGATGTAATGAATCAGGCTCTTGCCGACTTGAACGAGCAGCTGACACTGGTGAGGGCCGGTGGAGGAGAGCATTATGTCAAGCGCCATCGCGATAGGGGCAAGATGCTTGCCAGGGAGAGGATCGAATGGCTACTTGACAGAGATACGGCTTTCTTGGAGCTATGTCCCATGGCAGCCTGGGGAACGCAATTTGCTGTAGGCGCCTCAATTGTACTGGGCATCGGGGTCATCAGCGGTGTAGAGTGCCTGATTACTGCGAGTGACCCCACGATAAAGGGTGGAGCATCAAATCCGTATACCATGAGAAAGACATTTCGGGGATCTGATATAGCTATGGAGAACCGTCTCCCTACTATCAATCTCGTGGAATCCGGTGGGGCAGATCTTCCTACCCAGGGAGAGATATTTATCCCAGGTGGAAGGATGTTCAAGGATCTCACTAACCGCTCTGCTGCAAAGATGCCTACGGTTGCACTGGTATTCGGGAACTCTACTGCAGGTGGCGCCTATATACCGGGCATGTGCGACTACGTTGTTATGATTGACCAGCGCTCAAAGGTATTTTTGGGTGGTCCTCCGTTGGTGAAGATGGCCACCGGAGAGGAATCGGACGATGAGGAGTTGGGTGGTGCTGCGATGCACGCCAAGGTATCGGGATTGGCAGATTTCTTTGCCAGAGACGAGATGGAGGCAATCAGGATAGGTAGAGATATTGTCTATCATTTCAACTGGAAAAAGGAGGGTCCAGGCCCTACCATGGAGGCCGACGATCCATTGTATGATCCTGAAGAACTGCTCGGGATTGCCTCTGCCGATCCGAAAGTGCCATTTGATCCGAGAGAAGTAATATCCAGGGTGGTGGACGGATCGCGTTTTGACGAGTTTAAGCCTCTTTACGGTACCAACCTGGTAACCGGTTGGGCATCTATTCACGGTTACCCCATTGGTATCCTCGCCAACCATCAGGGGGTTATTTTCAGCGAAGAGGCCGAGAAGGCTACGCAATTTATCCAGCTTGCCAATCAGGTGAATACACCTCTTCTGTTTCTGCAGAATACCACTGGGTATATGGTCGGGAAGGTTTACGAGCAGGGGGGCATTATTAAGAATGGTGCAAAGATGATCAATGCAGTGGCCAATTCGTCGGTTCCTCATATAACGATTATTCTTGGCGCATCTTATGGCGCCGGGAACTACGGTATGTGTGGAAGAGCGTATAATCCAAGGTTTCTTTTTGCATGGCCATCAGCACGTTCATCCGTGATGGGAGCTGCCCAGCTTGCGGGCGTGCTCTCCATAGTTGCACGGCAGAATGCCGCATCGCGAGGTGTAGAGTTTGACGAGGAGGCGAACGAGAATATACGCAAGATGGTGGAGGACCAGATATTGGCAGAGGAAAAGCCATTCTTCTTGTCGGCCAGACTTTATGATGACGGGATAATAGATCCGAGAGATACTAGGACGATACTGGGCATCTGCCTATCGGTAGTTGATAATACAGCTTGCAGCGGAGGAGAGGGTTATGGCGTATTTCGTATGTAAGAAGGGCCATTATGCCCATGTCTGACCCCAGCGGCGCTACACGCAAGATAAACAGGCTGTTGATAGCCAATCGTGGGGAGATAGCCAGGCGGATCACGAGAACTGCACATGATATGGGTATTATGTGCGTGGCGGTATTTTCTGATTCCGATGAAGGGTCGTTCCACGTAAAAGAGGCCGATCTGGCGGTGCGTTTACCGGGTAATACTGCTCAAGAGACGTACCTTCAGATAGACAAGATAGTGGAAGCCGCCAAAAAAACGGGTGCAGATGCCATCCATCCAGGCTATGGATTCTTGTCAGAAGATGCTCGCTTCGCGGCGGCATGCCGTGATGCGGGGATAACCTTCGTCGGCCCCTCGCCTGAGGTCATAGCTGCCATGGGTTCCAAACTCGCTGCAAAGGATACCATGTCGAAAGCGGGAGTACCGGTATTGCCAACAGTTACCATTGACACACAGGCAACAGATGGACTCGACAGCACGGATTTCGTCAATGATTTGATTGCTCGTTCGGCTCAGCTTACCTGGCCGGTGCTGGTCAAGGCTTCGGCCGGCGGCGGCGGGCGAGGTATGCGTGTAGTAGAAAACACCGAGGAATTGGTGGAATCTGTCAAATCAGCCATAAGGGAGGCCACATCTGCCTTTGGTGATGGAACGGTGTTTCTTGAGCCTTATGCTGTCAATCCAAGACATATAGAGGTTCAGATAGTGGGAGACAGCCACGGTAATGTCATTCATTTGAATGAGCGTGAGTGTTCCATCCAGCGACGACACCAAAAGATCATTGAAGAGAGCCCATCTCCTGCGGTAGGCCCAGAACTACGCAGGGCCTTATGTGATGCAGCTGTTACCGCGGCAAAGACCATCGGTTATGTAGGCGCCGGAACGGTTGAGTTTATCCTATTGCAGGACGGGTCATTTGCTTTTTTGGAGGTAAATACACGCATACAGGTAGAGCATCCGGTTACCGAGCTGGTATGTGGCGTGGATATAGTCAGATTACAGCTTGAGATCGCACAAGGTCATCCGCTCGATTTGGATGCGATAGATACCACTATTCGTGGACATGCTATAGAGGTGAGGCTTTACGCGGAAGATGCCACGAAGGATTGGCAGCCATCTACTGGTACACTGCGCAAGTTCGAGATTCCGGCCATACATGGTATACGTGTCGATTCAGGTTTCGAGAATCAGTCGATAGTCAGTCCCTACTACGATCCCATGCTTGCAAAGATAATATCATATGCCGATACACGTGAAACGGCCATGGAGGTGCTTGCAGGTGCCCTCAGACGGTCAAAAATTCACGGGGTTACCACCAATCGAGATTTGCTGGTAGCGATACTCAATAATCCTGAAATGATCGATGGCAGGATAGATACCGGTTTTTTGGTGAGGCATTCTCCCAGCGAGCTTGGGGCATCTACCGTGACCGGAGAGAGGCTAGAGCTGTATGCCATTGCAGCCGTGCTGGCGCGCCAAGCAATTAGAAGAAAGCATGCCAGGGTACAGCGTCTCGTACCATCAGGATGGCGAAACATGCCCACTCAGCCACAATCCTCAATTCTTGAAAGTAGTGATGGCAAGACAATCTCTGTCGGGTACGAATTTGACCGATACGGCCGCTGCGCCGACCTCTATATAGAAGGCGAAAAGAGGGAAGATGTCTCTTTTGTATCTGCCACTCCTGAACTGGTATTGCTTGAGCACCAGGGGGTACTTCAACGTTTTGAGGTGGATATAGATATAGATGATGCTGCTGAGGGCATGAGCAGCACTATCGAGGATTCTGTGGTACGTAATATATACGTAGATTGTTTTGACGGTTCTGCGGCATTCAAGGAACTTGTACGTTTTCCAGGTACTGAACACGAGTTTGATGTCGGTTCCCTGAACGCCCCGTTGCCCGGGACGGTTATCAAGGTGCTTGTCACTGAAGGGCAATACGTGAAGGAGGGGGAGCTGATGTTTGTCCTGGAGGCGATGAAGATGGAGCATGAAGTTCGTTCTCCTTCCGAAGGGCAGGTTACTTCATTGTATGTCGGGGTGGGAGATCAGGTGGAAGCAGGTAAGATTTTGGCTGTAGTCTCAGAAGATGAGTGATCCTTTTCTCTTTATGACTTGGTGGAACTGTGGTAATAAGATTTTAGATGTGTTGCCAGATTATAGGTAAGGTGGTGAAGTGAAAAGGCCAGTCCGTATAGCAAATTGTTCAGGTTTTTATGGTGATCGTGTAGCTGCGGCTGCCGAGATGGTGAGAGGCGGTGAGATAGATTTTCTTACCGGCGATTATTTAGCTGAATTGACTATGCTCATTCTCTGGAAGTCAAAGAGCAAGGATGCAAGCAAGGGTTATGCCACTACGTTTTTGACCCAGATGGAGGAGGTGCTTAGTGCTTGTGTAGAGCGGGGGATTAAGGTAGTTACAAATGCAGGCGGCTTGAACCCTGCCGGTTTGGCAAATGAGATTACCGAGTTGGCAAAAAAACTAGGGGTAGAGGTTAAGGTGGCATATGTGGAGGGAGACGATATTCTCTCTTCCGTGGAGCCGATTATACAGTCCGGCAATTCCCTCTCTCATCTGGATACTGGTAAGCCACTTGACATAGATACGACCCCTCCCATTACCGCCAATGCTTATTTGGGCGCCTCTGGCATAGTGTCGGCGCTTTCGCACGGTGCCGACATAGTGGTCACAGGGAGGGTAACCGATGCTTCTCTGGTTGTAGGACCGGCGGCCTGGTGGCATGGCTGGGAGCGGGAAGATTGGGATAGGTTGGCTGGAGCTGTAGTGGCCGGCCACGTTATAGAATGCGGCACTCAGGCGACTGGAGGAAACTATGCATTCTTTGAGGAGGTTCCCGGGTTGGAGCATCCTGGATTTCCCATAGCCGAGATTGCAGACGATGGCAGCTCGGTTATTACCAAGCATGAGAACACCGGTGGCCTTGTATCTACAGGAACAGTAACTGCCCAGTTGCTCTATGAAATAGCGGGGCCATGCTATGCGAATCCTGATGTCGTGGCTGATTTTTCAACTATCCACATAGAGGATGCCGGAGACAATCGCGTGGCGATCAGTGGTGTGAAAGGCTTCCCGTCACCGGATCAGCTCAAGGTCTGTATCAATCTTTTAGGGGGATGGAGAAACAGCGTCAGTTGCGTGTTAACAGGGTTGGATATCGACAAGAAGGCCGACCTGGTAAGGCGTACAGTGTTGCACGAGATTGGAAGCGAAGGAGACTTTGATGAGCTTGATATGAGGCTTATAAGTTGCGAACACCCCGACTTTGCAGAAGGTCATCAGGCCTGTGCTGAGTTTCGCATTACGGTCAAAGACACCGATGCCAAGAAAGTTGGCAGGGCATTTTCGAGCAAGGCCATAGAAATTGCTTTGGCTAGTTACCCCGGCTTGTACTTTACTACCATTCCCCGGGAGGCTACTGCCTATGGTGTGTACTGGCCTACGTTGATCGAACCACGGTGGGTCAACCAAAAGGTCGTGCATCATGACGGTAGCGTCGAAGAAGTGCCTATTTTGCCAGATACTACCGTTCCTCTTGCAGAGACAGAAAGAATACAGGCAATGTCAGGGGATGCCAACGATAGCGTGGTGGCTACAGGTGCTGGTTCGGGTAGCCGCTCCACAAGGAGGCTTCCACTCGGAACTGTCGCCGGTGCGCGTTCAGGCGACAAGGGGCCAAATGCAAATGTGGGCTTCTGGGTGCGCAGTTACGATGAGTATCGATGGCTGGAGTCGGAATTGACCGTATCCAGGATAAAGGAGTTGCTGGATGAAGCGCAGGATCTCGAAGTGGATCGTTACCCCCTTCCCAATCTCAATGCTGTTAATTTTGTTATCCGTGGGCTTCTGCAGGAAGGTGTAGCCTCATCCACTAGGCAGGATCCACAGGCAAAGTCGCTTGGTGAGTGGTTTCGCTCCAGGATGGTAGAGATACCTGAGCAGTTCAGCCAAGTCTGACATTACTTGGCGCCAGATTTCTGCAAGACTGGTGTCATGTTAGCTGGAAAATCAAATAGACGCACTGAAAATGACGACTTGCTCACGCCCATGTATGCGGCTCGAGCTCTACGTGGCTCTATACCACGATATAGTTTGCCGGAAGAATCCATGCCCGCAAGCGTAGCAGCAAAGATAATCCTTGATGAGCTGAACCTGGATGGCAATCCTGCCCTGAACCTGGCATCATTTGTCACTACATGGATGGAGCCGGAGGCCGACCAGCTTATAGCTGCCACCCTGGACAAAAATTTTGTGGATGCCGACGAGTATCCTCAGACCGTCGAAATACATGACCGTTGTGTAAACATCATTGCCAGCCTGTTCAATGCTCCCAGGCAATCTGCATATACGGGGTGTGCAACAGTTGGGTCATCAGAGGCTATCCATCTGGCTGGGCTTGCGATGAAATGGCGCTGGAAAGCAAAGAGGAAAGCAGCCAATCTCCCCTATACTACGCCAAATATCGTAATGGGTCATAATGTACAGGTCTGCTGGGAGAAGTTCGCCAGGTATTTTGACGTGGAAGCTCGCTATGTTCCCTTGAGTGAGAACAGGTTTGTCATTGGAGTAGAAGAAGCTATGTCGATGGTGGATGAGAATACTATCGGTGTGGTGGGCATTCTTGGGTCTACCTATACGGGGGAGTACGAACCCATTTCAGAGTTGGCCACAGCGCTGGATAATTTACAGTCAGAGACTGGTCTGGATGTGCCTCTCCACGTGGATGCAGCCAGTGGAGGATTTGTGGCTCCATTTCTGCAGCCGGAACTTGAGTGGGATTTCCGTCTTCCCAGAGTATGCTCCATAAACACTTCCGGACATAAATATGGACTTGTTTATCCGGGTGTCGGGTGGGTAATTTGGCGCGACGAGTCTTATTTGCCTGAAGATCTGATATTTCACGTTAATTATCTCGGAGGCGATCACCCCACCTTCCAGCTTAATTTCTCACGAGGAGCCAGCCAAATTATTGCCCAGTACTTCAACCTATTGCGCCTTGGGCGCGAGGGATACACCTCTATAATGCAGGCACTTCAGGCTACGGCAGGTTGGCTCGCCGGTAGCATTGAATCATTGGGGCACTTTAGCATCGTCAATGCAGGAAATGACTTGCCCGTAGTCTGTTTTAAGCTGAAGACCCCTCGCGCATACAGCGAATTTGATATTTCCGATATTCTCAGGGAGAGGGGGTGGATCGTACCTGCGTACACCATGGCGCCCAATGCAGAGAATATAGCAGTTTTACGGGTAGTGGTAAGGGAGGGACTCAGTAGAGATCTGGCACAATCGTTGGTCGAAGATCTGAGCCATACGATAGCTCATTTGGAAAAAGGTGGTAAGCCGGGGTTGGTGGCAAAAAAGCGTGAAGCATCCAAGCAGACAGAAGGTAAGAGGGTACGAGCCAAGACTCGTGGGGTGTGCTGATCTGTCCGCTCATCCGCTCTGCTCGTTTGCCCATGGAACTACGATAGTTCCATCAGAACTAGCCTGCACTTCCTTATCCCAACCAACTACCGATGACCCTCCTATATAGATTCCCTTGCTACGCATACGATCCACTCTTGTGTTAACTGACTTTTCCCTGGTAGACCACTGTATGGCTATGCCTATCATCATTATGGAGGTAATCAATCCTGTAAGGATCCAGAATACCGATGCACCTGCATGGGTGTTTGCCAGGGAATAGAGTTGCGGATCGACTGAGTTGTGTGCCGCACCACCGAGTAGAGCTATGGAGAGGAATGAATCAAATGGCATGCCAAGTGCAGAGAGGACAAGTCTTGCCGGATAGCTGAAGCGTTTTCGTCCTATCCAGTCAATGCTCAGCAGCGGCCACCATACCAGGCATCCAAAAAAGAGGAATAGGATGTTTACAAAGTCCATGAATGCCGGATGACTCATAGCTGGTATTATCCCTCCTGCAAGGAAAAACCAGTACATTATTCCGTAGTTGCCCAGATTGGCAGGAAAGGGATGAGCGATAGCCTGCCAAGCCTTATTTGAGAAGAACTTTAGTGTCTTGATCTTTGTGCCTCTCTTTGATGTCTGCATCATGAGAGTGACCGGTGAGCTCAGGGCAAGCAGGATAGGGGCAATCAGCATCAGCAGCACATGTTGCATTACATGGTCTATGAAGGTCTTGCCGGCGTAGGGAGCTATGCTGGATTGCCATGCAAGTGCAACTGAGAATATTCCACCAATAAAGCAGAGTGTACGGTAGAGCGGCCAGTGCCTCGACTTGGTCTGTCCAAGTGTATGTACCGCCTTCAGATACCAGATGATAGCCAGTATTTCTGCTGCAAGTGTCACCATTGCCCATGGTCCCGTAGAAAAGGTAGTCAATGCCCGGAGGGGTGTCCATGGAGGGAGGTGCGCCATGTTCATGAGAGGACTATCACCTGACCGTTGTTGGAGCAGGAACGATATGCAGCCTCTACTATTTCGATCGCATAGCATCCGTCCCGGGGATCCACTGTCGTCGGTCTATTACGGGATACGGCATCCAGGAAGTCATTAACTCCGTCTACGATAGAACTCCCCTTCCACCATACAGGGTCATGGGGTACAGCTTTGTGCGCGGTTCCATAGAAATCAAGCTCTCCTTTGTAAATTACGATGGGAGGGTCTGATAGTTGGTCTACTACGATAGTCCCTTTAGAGCCGTGAACTTCAAGCCGTTCATTCCACGGCATCTCGGCTGTAAAGGTAAACTCGCAGGAAAACAGGGTTCCGCTTTCCAGAGCACCTGCCACCAGGGCGTGATCTTCCACCTCGCTCTCGTTGACCAGTCTGGAGGCTGACGCACGCAGTTCTCCCACATTGCCAAATAGCCACTTCAGCAAGTAGAAGGAGTGCGGCCCTGCATCCATGATTGCTCCACCGACCGTTCCGTCAATCCTGCCCTTCCATAGTGAAGTATCGCGAAGACGTGTAACTTCACTACCTGATATAAAAGTGCGTATCAGCCTGGGTGTCCCGATTATCTCATCGTCCAGGAGTCTCTTAACTTCCTGGTAGGCATGTACAAAGCGTGTATTCTCGGCAACAGTGAATATGAGACCATTTTGTTGTGCTTTTTCTATCAACTCTCTGCACTGGGATGCGAGAGGAGCCATTGGTTTTTCTACCAGCACGTGCTTGCCGCTATCAAGGGCGTTGCGTACAAACTCGTAATGCAGTGCGTGAGGAAGGGTTATGTCTACGGCATCTATGTCGGGGTCGTTTATCATGGACTCGTATGAGCTATGTGCTGTACAATTGAACTCCAGCGCCCTCTTGCTGGACTTGGCGGGGTCTATATCGAATACTGCAGCTATCTTCCCGAGTGGATCTTCCCTTATGTCGTATCTGGGGCTGTTTGCTGTAGCGGTCTCGTTTCCGGCTGTATCTTTATCGGTGTCCGGTTTGAACGCTTCTGCGTGTATGGCATGTATTGTGCCAAGCCCTACCATTCCTACCCGAACTTGTTTCATTGTTTCAGCAGTACTACATCTCTACCCAGTGTCGAGATACGGCGGCTACCACCTTCTTCAATTACGAACGTCTCTTCGTTCCCTATGAAGTCGATACCTTCAACCGGAGTGTAAAGTTCCACGTTTATAACCATACCAGGTTGGAGGACTTTCTCCGATCCACCTACTATCCAGCGCTCTTCGGTCTGCAGTCCTATGTGGTGACCGGCGTGATCAAAGAATGGATCGAGGCCATGTTCGGTGAATAAGTCAACTGCCGTTTGAAATACCTCGCCCTCAGTCGTTCCCGGTACAAGGGAGCGTCCTACCTGGTCAACTATACTTACCATTAGTTGTTGTACGTCCAAAAGTTCGCTAGGAGGCTGTCCTGTGTATGCGTAGCGCCTATTATCGGAGGCATAGCCGTTGTAAAATGCTCCGAGATCCAAGGTTACCAGCCTGTCCGGTTCAAGTATCTCGTCAATGGCCACTTCGGGGTTCTCCCGGCCAAATGATACGGTAACGTGGCTGACCCCCGATGCCCCATTGGCAGCCATTATTTCCTTGGCTTCGCTTATCAGCTCCAGGCGGGACATGCCTATATGGAGCTTGCCGAATAAATCTGAGACCGTCTGCTCTACTATGCCAATACTATTTTCCAGAGCTTCTATCTCCTTTGACGACTTGACTATTCTCAAATCCATCATGAGGTCATCTATTTCTACCAGTTGGCTGCCTGTGATTCCAGCTTCATTGAGCATGCGTATCAAATGGTAGGGACAGGTGGATTCTATCCCTATCTTTGTATCGCCGGGTGTCGTTGTGTCGGTATCTGTCATCGTCGGAGCTCTGCCAATTCTTTGATCTGCCACATGATCTACGATCTTGTGCAGTTCCGCTTCTGCTCCAGACCTGTCGAGGTAGAGCAGTAGATCATCTACTCCGAATTTTGCTCCAAGGGTAGACACAAGCCAACACGCCAGCATAGTTCTCCCCTCACTGTCTATACAAAGAGCAACTGGGAACTGATTTGTCAGTGTATGCAGTATGGGATTCCCCGCGCTGGATATGATCGGGTATCCTGTTGCATAGAAGATATTCTCCGGGGAAGTAAGAATGATAGAGACTACTCCGAGTCCCCGCATACGGTGAGTGACGATGTCGGGGTTGAATCCGAGCGGTAAGAAATCAGTCAATTTTACGACCTCCTGGTTGTTCCTGCCATATATGATGACTCGTTAATATCCTTATCTTATGCTATCTTGCCACCCAGCCACCATCTACCAGAAGATCGGTTCCTGTAATGAAAGACGAGCTGCTGCCGACCAGAAAGCATACCGCCTCAGCTATCTCAGCAGGATCAGCCCACCGGCCAAGGGCCTGTTCTGCTTCCCGTTCGGCCTTTACCTGTTCAAAAGGCGTTCCGAGGCGACCGGCCTCTATAGATATGTCTCCACGTAGCATTGCTGTGTCGACAGAGCCTGGACTTATCGAGTTTACCCGGATGTGGTAAGGGGCGAGCTCCCATGCCAGGGCTCTTACCATGGATATAATTGCGCCCTTGGTGGCGCCGTAGAGTGCATGGTCGGTTTGACCTACATGGCCAGAGACAGATGCCATACAGACCATGGAACCTCCACCGGTAGCCTTCATAATTGGGATGGCGTGTTTGCACATCAAAAAGGTACCGCCCAGATTGACATCCACTACATGGCGATACTCTTCCCATGACACCTCATGGAATGGTTTAACCAAAACGATCCCGGCTACATTTGCCAATACGTCCAATCGCCCGTATTCCGATTCCACTGCAGCCATTACCTTGGCTACTGAACCCTCGTCTGATACGTCGCATTGATAGTATCTGCCAAACTCGAAGTTGTCCGTATGCTGTATATCAGTTGCGACTACGCTGTATCCCAATGCGTGTAACTGGCGTGCGGTGGCCAGCCCTATTCCCTGTGCCGCGCCGGTCACTACGGCAACCCTGGCAGCGGCAGCTGTGCCATTGGCGTTATCCGCTATAGCATCGGCGGTTATGGAGTCACTGGTTGCATCGTGGTCATGTACGTTGTGGATCATGGTTATACCTCATTCTGTAAACAGCTGGAGTATGTTGCTGTCGATTTACCAGATCGACATGGGTGCTTGTAGCACGTTTGATCATTTCTGCGGTATTCCAAGTATTCGCCGGGCTGTAGCAGGAGTAGCGACCGGTCTTCCCATGCTGCGCGCTGTTTCTGCCACTTCCCGGACAAGCTCATGGGTAGGTACGATATTGCCTTTGCGATTATACGGATTGTCTTCTGTGCCTACTCGTACATGGTCACCCTTGGCCAGAGCGCAGGCGATCAATTCCATTTGACCTTCTCCCATGATGCTGACTGTGATGACTGATTCTTGGGGCATGTAGCGTCGCCTGTGAAGGTACTCTTCAACATCTGCCGGAGACCAGGTTCCACCAGGCCAATTAAAAAACATCGTAGTGACGAATGGTGGTTGGATTATGCCGTGCTGTATGAGATAGGCAAGATTCCAGATAGAGCCGGTATGCCATATTTCAAACTCTATGCGTACTCCATGTCGCGCGCATGCATCTGCATGACTTTGCAATTCACTACGGGTATGCAATACATTGGTCTCAATACCTTCCGCAAAAGCCTCATCATGGTGACTGGCAATTACCGATAGCATGTCAGCTCCATTTTCGAGTGCTGCCATCCTGGTATCCAGGGGTAGACTTGACATACCGCATTGAATGATGATGTCGGTACGGGAACGCATTTTACTTATGTATGCCGCCCAATTAGCCTCTCCGTGCACATGTAATACCGAGGCGCCATTTTCAGCGCAGAGCGCAGCTTCTTCAGCCATCTCTTCTGGGGTAGCAGGATAGGGTACTTCGGGGTGCAGCCAGCATATATTTGGAGTAGCGGTGATAATTACCGGTTTCCCAGCGGTGTGCTGACCGGCGTTGTCACTTGTTGTATCGACCCAGCCTTCAGAGCTTACCATGCATACCAGCATAGCCGAATCTTGAGATAGAGCACGACTAAGCCGTTTGACTTCAATCGCTTAGTATCGTTCGAGGAGGAGCTTGGCCCTGGAGAAATCCGCCCTCATCTCGGCAACTACGGTAGCGCCGCCTCTTAGCGCTGCCGCCGGATGGTAGGTGGGTACCAGATAATATATAGCATTCTTCTCCTCGTTTGCTTTTTTCTCCAGGTCATGGTTCTTTCCTTGGTACGCTGGGCTGTGCGCTGGCATGTCTGTAGGGACGGCCGGTTGCCTGCCCAGCCCAGACTTATCGGTTGTGTACGGCTTACCGCGTACCTTCTTGATACCCTCTGTGGTTACAAGTAGGAGGCGGGTAGCAAAGTTGCCCAGAGTGACAATTACCAAGGGGTCTATCTCTCTTACCTGGTTTTCAAGAAAATGCCGGCAGGCAGCGATCTCTTCTTCCAGCGGGTCACGGTTATTCGGTGGCCTGCACTTTATAACGTTGCCTATATAACATTGCGATCTATCTGTACCAAGTTCTTCTCGCATAAGCTGATCAAGCAGTTTTCCCGATCTACCTACAAATGGCTCTCCTGCCAGGTCCTCTTCTCTCCCCGGCCCTTCTCCGACAAACATCAGATCAGCATTGGGGTCTCCTACTCCAAATACAACATTTGTCCTGCTATTGGCGAGTTGGCAGGATGTGCATGCCATTGCCTGGTTTCTCAGGGAGTCAAGGTAGTTCATGGAAAACGTATTATGAGACAACCATAGCTAATTATTTGATACCGTCAATGATCTACCAGCGAGATCTCTTAGCATTTTAGCCAGATCGGCAGGGCGCTCCAGCATGCTCATGTGGCCACATCCCGGTATCACGTATAACTCAGCATTAGGAATACGTGAAGCTATACGACGTGCGTGCCAGGGCGGCGTCAGTATGTCAGATGAGCCCACAAGTACAGAAGTAGGCATTCTTACAGTGTTTAGCTGGCTTGCAATGTTGAACCTTGCAAGGGAGGAGAGGATCTCTGTGACCCATGCGGGTGGAATGGATCTGATCATATCCTCGGTCAGGCATACCTGAGCAGGGTCGGGTGATCTTCCAAAGGCCATCCTGGTTGTCCAGTAGCTCAGATCACCTTTAGGGATGAAGTGATCTTTTTGCCGTGATGCGATATTGAGTAGACTGTCCGCACCCATAACAAGCGACTCATTCATACGTTCAGAGCCCGGGATGCCTATTAGCTGATCGGCGGCAGTAGAGGTAAGGGCAAGAGCTGATACCCTTTCTCCCGATCCATCTGAGGCCAGGTTTACTGCATACTCCATTGCCACCATGCCCCCCATTGAGTGTCCCACAAGGATAACATCTCGCAGGTCCAGCGCCTCAAGTACTACCTTTAAGTCCAGAGCCATTCTGTAGGTTGCCAGGCTTCCAATACTGTTGCTTTTGCCGTTCATGTTTGCTGCATCTATGCCAAATCTTTCTGTTCCGGGCACAGAGAGTCCATGGCCGCGTTGGTCGATGGCTATTACACGGAAGTCTTCGGACAGCTCGCGGATCTGCAGCGCCCATGTGTTTACACTGAGGGTTACGCCGTGGAGAAGCACAATAGGCCGCCCATTCCCTTTCTCTATGACATGGATCCTGGCTCCGTCATCTGTCTCGACAGTGTGGTGCCTGACATCGTCAGGTATACTCAGGTGGTCGTCTGCAGGTAAGTTTCTTGCACAAGATACCTTTTTGTGTTGTACAACCCAGCCCAGAACTACGGCCGCCGCGCTTCCGGCCAATGCCAATGTCTTTGATGTGTGATGTTCTCTCATGTATCCAATACTATACGCTGTATGATTTGGCGGCTAAAAAACGGTATGGTTGTATGCAGGTGAAAAAGTGAACGAAAAGCGGATAGAGACTGCGAGTATCAGATCCGAAGAAAGTATCGGCGGGATGATCGACACGCACTCCTCTGGGTTTCCAAGAGAGAGTGCCGTTAATGTGGAAGATATGGTTGTCAGATATATTATACATTCTACCGAAGAGACAGCCGCATTGGCGGCTACTGTAGCGCAGTTACTGAAACCGGGAGATATGATATTGCTGAACGGGCCTTTGGGCGCCGGTAAGACTACCTTTGTTCAGGGGTTGGCGAGGGCAATGGGCTACTCTGGGGAGGTGACAAGTCCTACATTCGCACTGGCGCACCGTTACAGGCACAATGGTGAAGATAGACTCGATGGCTCCAGGGTAGGGATGTCGCCAAGTAGCGTCAAAGCATCCGCTCCTATAGCGCATAGAGAGGAAGCCAGTAAGGGCAGTACGGGGATACTTGTGCACGTAGATTTGTATAGGATGCAATCTCCGTCAGAACTGCTTGATCTTGCACTGGACGAGGAGATGGCGGCAGGGGCCATAGTATGTATAGAATGGGGTGGAGAGGGTCTTCAGTCACTTAACCCTGATCATCTGGATGTGACCATATTGCCTGATGCCGAATACCGTGAAAGAACTGTGATATTCAGCTCTGGCAGCCCGGCGTGGCAGGGAAGAGTTTCTCTACTTGCAGAGCTGCCAGATTTTTCCACGGGAACCCATTCGCAGGGAGGTCTATTATCGCAGCGAGAAGTATAAAGTGTTAACCCTTGGTATAGAAACCTCTACAGATAACAGTAGTGTATCGTTGGTAGATCCAAGTGGAGTACTTGCCGAGGTGACGGTAGGGCACTCCAGAAGACATATTGAGACTGTTACCCCAGGCGTTGAGGCGCTATTAGATATAGCTGGGATGAATATCTCTGCTATCGATGGCGTAGCTGTGGATGTAGGTCCCGGTCTTTTTACCGGTTTGCGAGTCGGAGTGGCTACAGCAAAGTCACTCTGCTATGCGCTGGACATCAAGCCGGTTGCGCTTGGCAGTCTGGACATCCTGGCTGAAGGAGTGCTGCGTGCTGTTCATGTAAGATATTTGCATGACTGGATTGTGGCACCTGTTGTGGATGTCAAGAGGGGTGAATTGTTTTGGAACACCTATGTAGTTGACATGGCCTTACCGGATAAGACGGCAGTATCCGGCGATGGAGTTGATCTTGGGGAGACCAAAGGAGGTGCTCATCTGGTTGCTACGGGCACTCCAAGATTGTCTTCAGTAGATGATCTGATTGGTTTTTTCGTTACTGGAGCTCAATCAGGGGAGTTGCAGAAAAATATTTTTATGGTCGGTAGCGGTGTATCAAATTATTCTGAGGATCTCCTTCCGCTGCAGGCGTGCGGAGTAAGGTTGGGTGGCCCCACACTGGCCATGCCATCTGCCGGTGTGCTTGCCTCTCTTGGACTGGAAAAACTCATGATGGGACAGTACGACGATTGCGACAGGCTGGTTCCCCAATACGCCAGAGAGCCTGATGCAGTTGTGAATTGGAAGACAAGAGATCCTGGTCGGCCGATACAGGATGCTGCACAGGTTGTCTCGTAGGGGAGGTAGGACAATAAACTGATATAATGGGAGTAATCTTTATTTACAGGAAGCAGATGAATGGCACTTAAGGTATCTTCCAATCTATCTATAGCTGCAATGCGCCGTAAGCATTTACGTGCTGTGCTTGCTGTAGAGAAGGACAACTATGTCGCGCCATGGCCTGTTGCCAGCTTCGTCTCTGAGCTGTTGCAGACAAACAGCAGGTACTACATCGTTGCAATGCACGGTAATTTCCTGGTCGGGTATGGGGGTCTTATGGTAATAGATTCAGAGGAGGCGCATATAAACACCCTGACCGTAGATGTGCAGCACCACAGGCAGGGGATAGGCACAGCACTGCTGATGGATATGGTGAAAGAAGCGATAGATCGTGAGGTGAACAACCTGACTCTGGAAGTACGAGCCTCAAACGAAGCTGCCCAGGCCCTATACAGAAGGTTTGGATTCGTTCCTGTGGGGGTGCGGAAGGGCTATTACGAAGAGACCCATGAAGATGCCATAATAATGTGGGCAAACTCGATCAGGGATCCTGAATACACCAACCGGTTGGCATTGATCGAGAGCAGGCTGAGTATCCTGTCCGGTGGACGATAGGTAGGGATTCGGTAAATGACAGCTGAGAAGAGGTTGCCATAGAATGGTTATGCTCGGCATAGAGACATCGTGTGACGAGACAGCGGCGGCCGTGGTAACGAGCAACGGAGAGGTACTTTCATCGGTAATCTCCAGTCAGGTGGATCTACATTCGATCTATGGGGGTGTTGTGCCTGAGATAGCCAGTAGGGCTCATCTTGAACTCATCATCCCGGTGATAGATGAGGCGCTCAATGGAACTGCCCAAGCAGCTGCTTCGAAAAGGGTAGTACCCGATGCTGTTGCAGCTACGGTAGGACCTGGGCTTGCTGGAGCCCTACTGGTTGGAGCCAGTACGGGTAAGGCGCTTTCGCTGGCCTGGGGAGTCCCGTTTGTGGGGGTAAATCACCTTGAAGGCCATCTTTTCGCTGCTTTGCTTGATCATCCGGATATACAATTTCCGGTAGCGGTACTGCTGGTGTCAGGCGGACATACGCTGCTCATGTCTATGGATGCCCCGGGTAGTTATCGGTTGCTTGGGCGCACGGTAGACGATGCTGCCGGTGAGGCATTCGATAAAGTAGCTCGTTATATAGGGTTGGGCTATCCCGGCGGTCCGGCTATAGAAAATGCTGCACGAAATGGCGATCCGGAGTCTATGGAGCTACCGAGACCGATGATAGAGAAGGGACTGGACTTTTCTTTCAGCGGCCTGAAAACAGCCGTAATAAGGGTAGTACAGGCTCATCCTGAAGTCAAGACCGAAGATATTGCTGCGGCGTTCCAACGGGCAATAGTGGACGTACTATATACAAAAGTGATGAGGGCGGCTGGCATCCATGGATCCTCAAGTATCTGTCTGGCTGGAGGGGTAGCAGCCAACAGCTATCTGCGAGATAGATTGACAGCGCAATGCAATGCTAACGGCATCCCATGTTACCTGCCCTCCAGGGATATGTGCACCGATAATGCTGCCATGGTTGCAGCAGCAGGAATTTGGCAACTGGAGCACATAGGACCATCCAGCTTGAGCATTTCGATCGATCCTTCAATGCCGATACCAATGTCAGCTTGATTGAAAGAGGAGCTTATGTGCCTTCTGCAGAGGGAAAAAGTGGTAAATATGGTAGGTAAAATTCACTAGTGAGTTCTTGTGATTGACCATCCGGTAAAATCGCGCTATAATTAGCACTCGATAGGTAAGAGTGCTAACGGTAGTGCACAGGATGTGTGTATACTTATTAGCCGAAGCGTTCTTCACCTTGAGTGCAGCTCATATGAGCTGGGTAACGCAGTATTGGAATAAGGTAAGGATAATTAGCATACAGGAGGCTAAACAGACATGAAACTTCAGCCACTCGACGACAGGATTGTTGTTCGTCCGGGAGAATCAGAGGAGACCACGGCATCTGGCTTGGTAATACCGGATACCGCCAAAGAAAAGCCGCAGCAGGGCGAGGTGATAGCTGCAGGCCCAGGGCGCCGTTCAGAGCAGAGCGGTGAGATCATACCACTGGGTGTATCGGTTGGAGATACGGTTGTGTATTCCAAGTACGGCGGTACAGAGATTACAGTCGATGGAGAGGATCTTTTGATTCTGTCCAGCCGTGACGTATTGGCAATTGTAACCAAGTAGCAAGATACGGATTAGTCGTTCAAAGCAACCATCGAGAGGATATTGAGTAATGCCAAAGATATTGAATTATGATGCACAGGCGAGAAAAGGGTTGGAAGCTGGAGTAGATCAGCTGGCCGACGTCGTCAAGGTAACCCTTGGCCCCAAGGGACGTAATGTGGTCATAGATAAAAAGTGGGGAGCACCTACCATTACCAATGATGGTGTGACGATAGCAAGGGAGGTCGAGCTGGAAAACCCCTTTGAGAACATGGGAGCCCAGCTCGTTAAGGAGGTGGCCACCAAGACCAACGACGTGGCAGGTGATGGTACCACCACTGCTACGGTTCTTGCACAGGCGCTAATCCATGAAGGACTGCGTAACGTGACGGCGGGAGCCAACCCGATTGCGCTCAAGCGCGGAATAGACAAAGCTGTTGCTGCAGTAGTCGAATCGATCGGCAAGCAGGCCAGGGAGATATCTTCCAAGGATGAAATAGCTCAGGTTGCCTCTATATCAGCTGCCGACCAGGCCATTGGGGAGGTATTGGCGGATGCCATAGACAAAGTAGGTAAGGACGGTACAGTGACCGTAGAGGAGTCCAATACCTTCGGCATGGAGCTTGACTTTACCGAGGGAATGCAGTTTGACAAGGGGTATCTGTCGCCTCATTTCATCACCGACGCTGAACGCCAAGAAACTGTGCTGGAGGATGCTTATGTGCTTATAGTGAACTCGAAGATAAGTTCCATACACGATCTCCTCCCGATCCTGGAGAAGGTCATGCAGTCCGGCAAGCCGTTGCTCATCATCGCAGAGGACGTCGAGGGTGAAGCACTGGCTACCTTGGTCGTGAACAGGGTGAGAGGTATATTCACCTCCGTAGCGGTCAAGGCTCCCGGCTTCGGTGAACGTCGTAAGGCGATGTTGCAGGATATTGCCGTACTTACCGGCGCTCAGGTTATATCAGAGGAGATAGGACTCAAGCTTGATAGCGTTACGATTGACCTGCTTGGTAGGGCGAGACGAGTGGTTGCTACCAAGGATGACACTACGATAGTGGATGGCGCCGGTAGCGAAGATGACATAAAGGGTCGTATAGCCCAGATCAAGAGGGAGATAGAGGAGACGGATTCCGACTGGGACAGGGAGAAGTTGCAGGAGCGTCTGGCAAAGCTTTCCGGCGGTGTGGCCGTTGTGAAAGTTGGGGCAGCCACCGAAGTGGAGCTGAAGGAGAAAAAGCATCGCATCGAAGATGCGCTATCGGCCACCCGGGCGGCGATTGAGGAAGGCGTGGTTGCCGGTGGCGGCACTGCTCTGGTGCGTGCTATCGCGAGCGTACGAGATGCTATGACTGGCCTTGAAGGAGATGAGGTAACCGGTGCTTCGATAGTTGCAGACAGCCTGCCGAAGCCTCTTTACTGGATAGCGGCAAATGCAGGGCTTGAGGGCGCGGTAATGGCTCAACGGGTCATGGACGAGTCCGGGAGCGTGGGTCTTAATGCGGCTACTGGAGTCATGGAGGACCTTATGAAGTCCGGTATTATAGATCCGGCAAAAGTTACTCGTTCCGCACTGCAGAATGCAGCTTCGGTAGCTGGTTTGTTGCTTACTACCGAGGTGCTGGTGGCGGATAAGCCCGAATCCAAAGAGGCATCCCCTATTCCTGGGGTAGCGTGAGCAAATAGGAGATCCGGCTCGTTCCCTTATTCGTATTACCGGAGTGCTAAAGCCAGGATGCTTGTGCGGCAATAAAAGAGCAGTTTAAGAGGGCATCAGCCCAGCCACATGACTCGAGGCGCTTCTCCCATCAAGGGCAGAAACCGCTGTGCGGAAATCGGCGTTAGTTACTGTTACACAAATGAGTTTGGACGCGCTATCATAATTACATGAGAGCCGCCACAAGAGAGCGCATACGGTTAGGAGGAGATGATGGCTGAGGTAGAGATAGGCATTTACAAGTCTGGTCGCAGGGCGTATGGATTTGATGATATAGCCATAGTGCCTACGAGGCGAACACGCGATCCTGAAGATGTAGATATATCCTGGGAAATTGATGCTTTCAACTGTAGTCTGCCGATGATGGGAGCCGGTATGGATGGTGTTGTAAGCCCGAAGACGGCCATAGAGATAGGCAGGTTGGGAGGTATGGGAGTTCTCAATCTTGAGGGACTATGGACTCGCTACGAGGACCCCATGCCCTTATTTGAGGAGATATCTACCCTGCCTGATGACAAAGCTACCGCACGTATGCAGGAAATGTACTCTGAACCGGTCAAGCTGGATCTCATTACCGAGCGCATACGCGAGATAAAGTCAAGCGGTGTCTGGTCATGTGCCTCTGTGACCCCACAGAGGACAGAGGAGTTCTCTCCATACATACTCGCCGGTGAACTTGATCTGTTGGTAATTCAGGGGACAGTTGTGTCGGCCGAGCACGTGTCACACAATGCAGAGCCGCTTAACCTGAAGCGATTCATTCGTGAGCTGGAGATACCGGTTATAGTTGGTGGCTGTGCATCTTATCAGGCTGCATTACACCTTATGCGTACCGGGGCAGTTGGAGTGCTGGTAGGGGTGGGTCCCGGTAATGCATGTACGAGCAGGGCAGTGCTGGGAATAGGGGTTCCCCAGGCAACTGCCATAGCAGACGTTGCTGGAGCCAGGATGCGTCATCTCGATGAGACGGGAGTGTATGTGCATGTTATAGCTGATGGTGGTATGTCAAAGGGCGGTGATATAGCCAAGGCTATAGCGTGTGGTGCAGATGCGGTCATGTTGGGTTCCCCTCTCACTTCCGCGGTAGAGGCTCCCTGCCCTGGTTATCACTGGGGTATGGCCACCTTCCATCCGACTCTGCCAAGAGGTACAAGAGTGAAGACTGGAGTAAAGGGTACCCTTGAGCAGATATTGCTCGGTCCTGCGCATGAAAACGACGGAAGAATGAATTTATTTGGAGCCCTGAGGACATCCATGGCTACGTGCGGATATGCAACGGTCAAGGAGTTTCAGAAGGCAGAGGTTATGGTTGCTCCGGCTTTGCAGACCGAGGGCAAGGCAATGCAGATAGCTCAGCGTGTGGGAATGGGGCATTAGATATTTCAAGTGTTCTTGTAGTAGACTTTGGCGCCCAGTACGCGCAGCTGATAGCACGCCGTGTACGCGAAGCAAGGGTATTCTCGGAGATAGTACCTCATACTATATCTGCTCATGAGATAATTGAAAGGAAGCCGCAAGGGATAATCCTGTCCGGAGGTCCTCAGTCCGTCTATGCCGATTGGGCTCCCGGTATGGATGAGGCTATTTACGAGTTGGGTATACCTATTTTGGGTATATGTTACGGAGCGCAACTGATAGCAAGAGACCTTGGAGGCAGGGTAGAACGTACCTCCAGAGGCGAATACGGCAGGACTGTGTTGGACATACCGGGTACCGGGGACATATCGGGTACCAGAT
>JAJZWU010000030.1 GCA_021846515.1 Actinomycetes bacterium | reverse complement strand
GAATCTATAAGGCAATCCAATGAATCTCAAGAGAATCTACGCAAGGAGACCCGCAATCTGGTTACAGCGCTGCGCCAACCCTCTACAAGGGGTAGATGGGGTGAGCAGCAGCTAAGGAGGGTAGTGGAGATGGCGGGAATGGTCGAACATTGCGACTTCGATCAGCAGGTCACGGTGGAGGGTAGTGAAGGTAAGCTACGCCCCGATGTCATAGTCCATCTTCCGGGTGGAAAAAATATTGTAGTTGATGCCAAAGTGCCCCTGGATGCTCTTTTGTATGCCATGGAGGCTGAAGACGATGATAGCCGTCGTGGTCATTTGAAGGATCATGTCAGGCAGCTAAGGAGTCACGTGGATCAGTTGGCTGCAAAGGCGTACTGGGAGCAGTTTAATAATTCGCCCGACTTCGTAGTGGCATTTATCCCTGGTGATTCGTTATTGGCGGCTGCCTTTGAGCAGGATCCGGAGATATTCGAGTATGCGATAAACAAGAGTGTCCTGCTCGCCACCCCCACCACGCTTATAGCTTTATTGAAGGCTGTTGCGTTCGGGTGGCAGCAGGAATCCCTGGCTGAGGGTGCACGTGAGGTAAGGCAGATTGGACGGGAGATGTATAAGCGCCTTATTACCTTCGCAAGTCACATGTTGCGTACCGGAAAGAGCCTGAGCTCTGCTGTAGATGCCTACAATAAAGCTGTTGGTTCGTTGGAACGAAGCGTACTTCCTCAGGCTCGTCGTTTTGAGGAGCTTGGTGTCATCAATCAGTCTGATAATTCCCTTGACGAATTGGACCAGATAGATGTATCTGCACGTCGACTGCAGGTGCCGGAGATCGCAGAAATAGAGGTTCCGGAAATCTTAGATTGATTTGTGAATACTCATTTCTATTATTGTGGCAGATGTCTATTGGTTCTGTATATTGATTCGATATTGGAGGTGCGGCCGGGTTAGAAGTACACCATAGTGCGTGCCCGCTCTGTGACCACGTCTATATCTTCGGTCCATACACCGGTCGATAAATACTTCCAGCCACCGTCGGCACTTACTATTACTATTACTCCACTCTCTATTGTACTTGCACAACGTACAGCCCCCGCCAGGGCGCTACCTGACGATATTCCGGCTAGAATACCTGAGTCTGCCAACCGTTTTGTCCATTCAATAGATTCCCTTGGACCTATAACTGTTTTACGATCCAGTAGCTGCAGTCCGTTGAAGTCATTGAATATTGGTGGTATATATCCATCCTCCAAGCTTCGCAGCCCGTCCACCAGTTCCCCTGCCGGAGGTTCCACTGCCCACACCTGTATATCAGGGTTGCGTTCCTTCAGGAATTTACCGACGCCTATAAGCGTTCCGGATGTGCCCAGTCCCGCTACGAAATGAGTGATGTCGGGACAGTCTTTCCATATTTCGGGTCCTGTACCTTCATAGTGTGCCATAGGGTTTGCGTGGTTGGCATACTGATAGAGGAAGACCCAGTCGGGGTGTTCGGCATGGATCTTCTCTGCCATGCGTACGGCACCGTTGGACCCCTCTGAGCCAGGCGACTCTATAATCTCCACACCGAAGGCCAGCAACATCTGGCGGCGTTCCTCGGAGACATTCTGAGGCATGACTACCTTTAGGTGGTATCCCTTTACTCTCGATATCATTGCCAGAGCTATCCCGGTGTTACCCGATGAGGGTTCAAGCAGAGTCGCTCCATCATGCAGCATTCCGGACTTTTCGGCATCCTCTACCATTGCCAACGCCACCCTGTCCTTCACCGATCCTCCTGGGTTTTGCCCCTCTAGTTTCATTAAAATCCTCACTGCCGGGTTGGGGCTGAACTCGCTTACCTCTACGAGAGGCGTATTGCCAATAAGATCGAGTATGTTACGGCAATACGTCATGATGCTCTGCCTTCATTTTCATGGTGGTGAAATAATTGGTGGATGTCCATAGGTTGGTCACCTATTTCTCTGCCCTCACTACCGGCAGGATATCTGCTGCCCTGTATCCGTCTACCGTTGAAGAGCAGGCACCTCCGGCTACGGCAGGAAGTATTGTGATCGTATCGCCTTCCGATACGGGGGTATCGAGAACTTGCAGGTAGCGGATGTCGTCGTCGTTCAGATATACATTCACAAACTTGTGAAGCACCCCATCTGAGGTGACGATCTGTCCATCCATGCCAGGATGGGTGTTTACCAGGTCTTGTAGCACTTCTCCCACAGTATTCCCCTTCATCTCAACTATGGATTTACCTTCCACGTGTACTCTTAGAATACTCGGTATGCGAATATCGACTGGCAATTCTTCCTCCTGACCGATCTAGTACTGCCGGTACTGTAGAATAGGAGTAGCTCTATAGCGAGCCAGTCTATTCCATCACTACCTTCAGTAGCTGAAGTTTATTCTTTACTATTCTAATCTATTATATCAGCTATTGCTCCAATGGAGACCTGTACTGTTTCTTCTACTGCGGTACCTGCAGAGATGGAATAGGAGCGGAGGGATGGTAACGGTTTACCCAATCCCACGATGACATAGTGCCATGCTGGATCGGGAGCTTGTTCTATGTCTATTGGTGAAGGGTATGGTTCAGTGTGGGTATGTGAATGCACTACACCTAAAATTGTAATTCCCCGTGACTCCGCATCGCGGTCCGCCTTAAGATAATCCTTTGGATCGAGCACGTATAACCGTGCCGATTTTGCACTGTTGCGAGCGGGGTAGAATATCGTGACTTCATTATCTGCTCCTCCGAGCAACCCGCAGGCTTCATCGGGGAGTCCCTGTATGCAGCATGCAATGATTTGGGTATATATATTGCCAGGTATCTTTATCATGTCCACTATAACCTATCAGTTGCCAGAGGCTTGCCGAGAACTTCTTGCTATTTCTCTTGCCGCCTCTCTTGTCTCGTCGCGTTCCTGTATTGCCCTTCTCTTGTCCCACAGGCGCCTGCCTTTTGCCAGAGCTAGCGACACTTTTGCCTTCCCGTCCTTGAAATATATAGAGAGTGGCACCAGGGTAAGCGATTTTTCCGCCAGGGCAGTTGATATATGGTCGATCTGTTTTTTGTGCAGAAGTAATTTGCGATCACGTACGGGGTTATGCTGGCCGTATGCTCCTGCCTGGGTGTATGGTGCAATATGGATTCCCAACAGCCATATCTCACCGGATCGTACCCTGGCGTAAGAATCCACCAGTGATACCTGGTTGTTTCTTAGCGACTTTACCTCTGAGCCGTGCAATACTATGCCGCATTCGAATGTCTCCAGTATGTCGTACTCGTGAGTAGCTTTTTTATTGCGTGCAACCGTGCGATTGTTTGACTGGGCCTGGTTGTTTGGCTGAGAGGATTTCCGGCTGCTATTCTTCACGGAATCCCAGTTTAGTGGATGGGTGGCAGCGCTGTGCTACTAAAGGAGTGGGTGGGTTGGCACATAACATTGTTCTGGCCACCACGCCGGTCAAAATGGTAGTATGCTGGCATTATTGGCAATAGGTGCCAATAAGTATGGCCGAATAGATTAGCCGGGGAGGTGCCTACCGTGGTAGCACTGATTGTTGTACTGATAATTTTACTTTTGATTACAGGTGGAGTAACCGCAGCCAATACTGTCAAGGTTATCCCAGAGTACGAAAGGGCGGTATTTTTCCGATTTGGAAGGGTAGTTCCAAAACCCAGAGGTCCCGGTATCATAATCAAGCTGCCCGTAATACACAAGCTGCAGCGCGTTACATTGCGTGTTGAGGTAGTCGATATACCTCCCCAGTCTGTGATTACGGCTGACAACGTGACTGTGCAGGTGGATGCAGTCGTCTATTTTCAGGTTATGGATCCAGTGAAAGCGGTTATTGCTGTGGACAATTTCAGATTTGCCTGTCAGAGAATAGCCATGACGTCCCTTCGCTCGATTATTGGAAGACACGAGCTTGACCAGTTGCTTGCGCACAGAGACGATATAAACAACGAGTTGAGAGCTCAAATAGCTCTGTCTACTCATCATTGGGGGGTGGAGGTAAGGCAGGTAGAGATCAAAGATATCGTACTACCGCCAGAGCTCGTATCGGCAATGGCACGCCAGGCGGAGGCTGAAAGGGTTAGGCGCGCCAAGGTTATATCTGCAAGTGGTGAGCAGGAGTCGAGTATAGGACTGGCACGTGCCGCAGCAAAGTTGGCAGAATCTCCGGGAGCACTTCACCTGAGAACCCTGCATGCACTGACAGAGATTGCAAACGAGAATCGAGCTACTATTATTGTGCCACTGCCTATTGAGTTGTTGGCTGGATTGAAGGGAATAATTGACACTTCGTCGAATGTTTCAAGCAAGGCTACCACAACAGACAACGATCAAATGCCCGTTACAGATAGCGATAAACCGCCGGCTATAGACAGCAGTCGAGTGCTTCCTCCCCATCCTGATCAAGCGTCTTCCATAGGCACCAGCCAAGTTCAGTCTGAGGCCATCCTGCAAGCATCTTCGGCAGAATCTGATGAACTATCCACGAATACCATCCAACCGCGTCCATGATGATATGAGCATTTGAGCCTACTTGCTGGTAGCACCATTGTCAACTGCTGCCTTGAGCACGAAATATGCGGGTTTGGGTTTATAGTTTGAGTATAAAATGCCCCAACCATCACCTATCCCTCCGGTGGCATCAGTTAGGTCAAACCACTGGAATAGCCTTACGCCATATCCACGCAGAGATCCAAGCATTGATTTTAAGACGGAGGCTTGAGCAGTTACGGTCCGGGGATATTGCGCATTTGCGAGCAAGATTTCTATTTTGTTGCGTACGCTTAGTGCAGTGGGGTCTGTGGTCAAGGTCGGGTCAATAGATGGCCATCCTGCTTCTTGTATAAAGATGGGTACAGACCTATTGAATCCGCCTGCCGGCATGTATACGTTTCGCAGGCTGGAAAGCAGCGAACCCATAGCCTCTCTTATTGGAGTATGCAGTTGTGGTATCGGATAGTAGGTACCCGGATAAAGATCAGCCCCCACGAAGTTGACATCGTGGATAAAAGTCTTACCACCTATAGTCTTCAGATCAGCAAAAAAACTGCGGTTGGCTCCAGCTGCTATATTATGAGTCCAGTTGAATCCTATAAGTTGGTCAGGTCTCTTTACACCAGCGGCAGCTTCCATCCCAGCGACAAGCGCATGTTTGGCTCCAGGCCAGTACCCATCAGAATCAACCGAGCTACCGACATCTGCTTCATTGGTTATCTGAAAAACTGTTACTTGAGGAAGTGACAGTACGGCTTGCCGTACCCATGATGCGTAAGCGGCTGCATTTCCCGTTTCAGCAGGGGGACCATAGCGTAATGCGAGGTTTATATACAGTCCTTCCTTCCGGTATGTATTTATAGACGATATTAGCGATGGAGTGATCCCATCCTGCCATGATACGTAAAGATGAACAAAGAAGGGGTGGTTGCCTTTTAGCTGAATTATTCTATCGGTAGAGAGATCCGGAGATACTGCTGGACCGGGAGGAACCCCCATGTAGTGGCCCATACTGAAGCTGCCTGGGGTTATGCCAAACAGCATACTATTACTATGGACAGGGCAATATGGCCAGCACCTCGCTCCGGGTATTATGTTCTTGCTGGAAATGGGTGTGGATGTACTTACAGACGGATGGTGAGTGCTTGAGGAGGCGCATCCCGCCAGTATGACGGGAATTAGCGCGATAAGGAGCGCTGGATATGCAATAACGGATATTCCACGCTTCCCATATCCTTTGTTTCTGTCGCCTCTATACCTCTCCTGACTTGTATGACATGTGTGGAGAACTGTGCATATGACGGCATCGTTCCTACGGTGTATCCTATTTATTATGCCGGTCTTCCATTCCATAGATAAATATGCTATCCCAACAATCAGGTGATGACCGTCCTATAGGCATGTTTGACAGCGGCTTCGGCGGTTTGTCTGTTGCTCGTGCTCTAATCGACTTGGCTCCGAACGAAGATCTTGTGTACGTAGGAGATACGGGGCGTTACCCCTATGGACCTAGACCGCTCTCCGAAGTAAGAGACTATTCACTCCAGATTGCCGAATGGTTGACAACTGAGATAGGTGTCAAACTGATTGTCGTAGCATGTAACACTGCTTCTGCCGCCGCACTCGATTTGCTGCAGTCAAAGATAGATGTACCCGTTATTGGTGTAATTGAACCCGGCGCCAGGGCACTGTTAAAAGCAACCAAGTCTTGTAGGGTTGGTGTCATAGGTACCGTAGGGACGATTTCTTCGGGTGCGTATCAGAATAAGGTTGCAGATTTGAGTGCCGAAGCTCACCTTTCCTGTGCTGCCTGCCCAGGTTTTGTGGAGTTTGTGGAGAGGGGTGAGACAGAGTCGGAGCAGCTTACCGTATTGGCAGAGCGTCTTCTTGCTCCGCTGAAAGATGCCCAGATCGATTCGCTCTTACTTGGTTGTACGCACTATCCTTTCCTGTCGCGTACCATACTGGATGTGATGGGAAGGGAGGTTGTTCTGGTGTCTTCTGCCGATGAGACGGCTTTCGAGGTACGTGAGATGCTGGGCAAGAGTGGGTTGGCTACGAGGAGAGACGGAGTTGGTTCCAGGGCATTTTATTCTTCAGGAGATACCAGGTGGTTTCATGATGTGGGAAGCATGTTGTTTGGAGAAGACTTGGGAGAGGTAATTCCTATTTGTTGGGATGGTAATCCGGCGGTGAGTAATTAGGAGGATTGCTATGTCGTATGCTGTCGGGTCGAGGGTTTTATTGCAAGAGGTTTGGATGACAGTTAAATGTTGAGCGTTACTGTATTGGGTTGCGATGGTAGCCACCAGGGAATGGGAGGGGCGTGTAGTAGTTATCTTGTAAAAGAATGGGAAACAGGAATTACCGTTTTACTCGATATGGGATCCGGTAGCTTCTCTAACTATGAAAGATTTTTCCAGCTTGATGAGCTTGATGCGGTTGTACTCAGTCATTCCCATCCAGATCATTGGGCTGACATAGAATCACTGGCTGTTGCTGTGCGCTATACAATCGGCCGGAGGAGACCTTTACGTATCATTGCGCCGGAGGGTATCATGAAGATGACCCAACATCCCTACGGTCCGTTATTCGAGTGGAGCGAGGTGGGCGCCGGTTCGACTGTCTCGATTCAAGACATGAGCCTGAGATTTTATAAAACTGACCATGTCCTTACCACGTTGGCAATCCGTATTGATGCCCCGGACTCGTCGGGTAATGTGGCTACTCTTGGTTATACTGCCGACACCGGGGACGGCTGGCACCCCTCGGAGCTTGGATATGGACTTGATATGTTGATCAGTGAAGCTACCTTTACATCTATGTATGAAGGCAGGTCGCAGCACCTAAGCGGCAAGCAAGCAGGGGAGTTTGCCCGCGAAGCAGGAGCACGGGCATTGATGATTACTCATCATTGGTCGAATTTGGATAGATCGGCTATCTTGCATGAGGCCGCAGAGGGGTTTGGCAAAGAAGTTATCCAGGCTCGTGTGGGTATGGGAGTATTGGTAAAATCCTGAAATTTTGTACTTCCGGTATGATTGCAGGAATTATTGTGACTGTGGTTGCTGGCATTGTCATGACAGGAATGGCAGGTTTAATCTGCGAGATTGTTTGTGCTAGCTTGTCGGTATGGCAGATATAACAACTGAACGTTCTGATGGTCGCGGATTGGATGAATTACGCCCGATTAAATATATACGAGACTTTACCCACTTTGCAGCGGGGTCGGTAACCGTATCTATGGGCGATACAATGGTCCTGTGCACTGCATCGATAGAAGATAGGACTCCGCCCTGGCTCCGCGGTAGCGGGAAAGGCTGGGTCACTGCTGAATACTCCCTCCTACCGGGATCCAGCCCAGAACGCGTAGCACGAGAAGCTGCCAGAGGGAAGCAGTCAGGTCGTACCCAGGAGATACAGCGCCTTATCGGAAGATCGCTGCGGTCGGTAACTGATTTGGTGGCGATGGGTGAGGTACAGATTACCGTAGACTGTGACGTACTGTCAGCCGATGGAGGAACTAGAACCGCATCTGTATGTGGCGGGTTTTTAGCACTCCACGATGCTTTTACCAGAATGGTGGGTAATGGCATTTTGGACAAGCATCCCATTGACTCCTATCTGGGGTCTGTCTCGGTAGGCATAGTAGATGGGCTGCCTATGCTTGATCTTGCCTATTCGGAGGATAGCCGGGCCGAAGTCGACATGAATGTGGTGATGACTGGAGAGGGAAGATACGTAGAGATACAGGGTACGGCAGAGGGTACTCCTTTTACGCGTGGAGAACTGGATGACTTGTTAGCTCTTGCTTCCGGAGGGATAGATGAGATTATCTTTTTAGAGAAGGAATATGTAGCCTCTGTGCCTGAGTTTAGAAAGATATTGATAAGCAGTTGACTAGAGCGTGTCAGCAGGTTTCGTACGTGAGGACGAGGAGCGTGTCCCAGAACTCCAAAAATGCCATCCCACGCCCCCACATGTTGTGGTCGCATCTCCAATCACCCACAATATATTGTAGTAAGATTATATCGTAATATGGTTTTGGCGCATGCTCCGAGGAGATTTGTTTGCACGTTAATGAGCGCAAGCTCAATTGCCAGCTGCAGAGGGGTCATTACATGCGATATAATTGCAATAAGTGGTATGAGATGAGTGATGCATTGACGGCCGTATTGGCTACGGCCAACCCTGACAAAGTCGCCGAAATAAAAGAGATTTTGCAGGATACTGGGCTGTATCTTCGGGATAGGCCTGTCGGCCTTGGCGACATTGATGAGACCGGAGAGACCATAGAGCAGAATGCCATACTAAAGGCAAGGACAGTAGGAGGATACTCTGGTTTGCCCGCAGTGGCGGATGATACCGGATTGGAGGTGGATTCTTTGGGTGGGAGGCCGGGAGTATATTCTTCCAGGTACGCCGGACCGAATGCAAGCTATGCAGATAATGTAAACGCACTACTGGAAGAGCTTGCCAGGGTGGGATCCCTTGACGTAGCCGATAGGGGGGCACGTTTTGTAACTGTGGCCTGCCTGTGGATACCGGGGGACGAAGTCATTCTGGCCAGAGGCACCGTAGAGGGATATGTAGCGGCAAAAGCTACCGGTGATGGCTGGGGATATGATCCAGTATTTGTTCCGCTGGAAGGTGATGGCCGCACCTTTGCCGAGATGAGTTCCAGCGAGAAGAATGCAATATCGCACAGGGGGAGGGCGTTCAGGGAGCTGGCTGGTATGATTAGAGGTCGGTCTAATTAGTAGATATATCAACTGTAACTCAATTTTGGGACTAAAGTCACTATAGCTATAGTATTTTGTCCCGAACTATGTCATAATAAATACGTACGGAGCAGTACGGTATGATGTTATCTTCGTGATGTACCATTAGTTATATTTTGCACAGAGGTAACAATTTACTGTTATAGACACGCTGGGGCGATATACCGGGGCTTTACCCGATTGCTCGTGAGAGCAATCAAGTAAAGCCGCTGACCGGTATTAAAGCCGTCTGCCGGGGAACGGAGCAGCAGACGGACACCTAGAAACTTCGTTAACCTCTTTTATTCCCTGAATTCCCTATACATCTATAGTATAAGGATCGGCCACTTCGTATAATAGGGTATTTAGTCACTTTGCTGACCATAGGTAAGCCTCGTTACATTTTTTCTTACATTTTGCAGTACGGGTCAATATACTATACACTGGCTCTTGCATTAGTAATCACCGGAAAGGAGATATTAGATGAGCGAAGAGTCTCAGGTCGATCCTGATCTTGCAAACTTAATCGGTAAGCCAACTGGCAAGTCAAAGGTAGTGCTGGAGAGAGGCCCGGTAGCCTATTTTGCATTGGCTGTCGGAGATAAGAGCCCTATATATAAGGACACAAGGGCAGCAAAAGCTGCGGGACTACAGGCAATCCCTGTGCCTCCTACATTTGCTTTTGCTTGGGATACGTGGGGAAAGTTCCCGGAGATACAGCCGGAAGACGATGTGCCTCAAGGCAGCGCCGTCGGTGAAGTGGTTGGTTCGCTTATGGCTAAGGGAGGAACCATATTGCATGGTGAACAGGAGTTTGTATATCATAAGCCGGCTTATGTGGGAGACGTGCTCTCCGGTGAAGGGAAGGTGGTAGATGCCTATCGCAAGGAATCGAAAGGTCATGTGATGACATTTGTGGTGACAGAGATGATCTGGTGTGATGACAAGACTGGTGATCCGGTAGTCACCTCGCGTTCAAATATCATCCACAGGCTGTAGAGAACAGTTTTTGAGCAACTCAACGGAGACAGAAGGAAGAAGAATAGCTGCCAGGCGGCAGCTTTAACAGGATTTATATTTACAAGGAAGGAGATAGTTGGAGATGGCAGATAACGAGCAGCAGGTTTTGTATTTTGATGATATCGAGGAAGGCGATCAGGCTCCGGTAAAAAAACATCGTATTACCAGGACTGATATGGTCAGATATGCCGGCGCCTCAGGGGATTACATGCCTATGCACCACGATGAGGTGTTTGCAAAGTCCATAGGCCAGCCAAGCGTCTTTGGCCATGGAATGTACTCTATGGGCTTACTTGGGGCGGCAATTACCGATTGGGTGGGGAAGACCTCTCTTACAAAGTATAAGGTTAGGTTTTCCAGCCAAACCTGGCCAGACGAGGAACTGCGTACTGAAGTAACGGTGAAGGGCAAGACGGTAGATGGGCAGCGTCATTTGGTGGATATGGAGTGCAGGCTGCTCAATGCAGACGGTGATGTCAAGGTGATCGGAGAGGCTCAGGCCGAGTTGCCTGCAAGGAACTAAGCCGTATCGACAACCTAATTGGTAGCGGGCGGCCACACTACGAGCTGTCAGCAGGAGTCCACTGGTATTTACAGCTCTGATTCTCAGCCTCATTGCACTGATCACATGATTTTGCATGTATAGGCGCTAGAATAAAGATAGCTGGGTTTGGTCGGCGGATATTGAGTCTGATCAACCTATTGGTGAGTATGGATTGATGCATAGTAACCTGAAAGGAGAGGTTGGTTAGGTTGGTTCACAGTGAAATGCCTATACCTTTGGGGCATGATGGAAGAGCGTGCAGATATGCTGGCAAAGTGAAGTCACGCATATCGGTCAGGGGAGCAATTGTAGCGAGCTCTTTGCTTGCAGTATTTGTGCTTTTATTGGCAGCTTGTGGTAACGCCACAACTTCAACGAGCACCAATGGTAATACTAATGGGGTAACTCCAAACAAAATAGTTGTAGGAGGTCTGGCTTCACTGACGGGACCTGTTACGGGTGATTTTGCGCCTATCTACCAGGGAGTACAGGCTTATTTTGATATGGTAAACGCCCAGGGGGGCATCAATGGCAGGCGGATAGACTTTGCCTATAAGCTGGATGACCAGTCAGACCCTTCTCTTGACAGCCAACTTGCCCGTACTCTGGTATACCAGGATCATGTATTTGCCGTGGTAGGTGTGGCTACCCCGTCTTTTACCGGTGCGGGATATCTGGCTTCCAATGATGTGCCTACATTTGGACTTGATGTCAATCCAAACAGCCAGTGGGCCGCCGGGCCAAGCCTATACGGTGAAGACGGTTCCTACCAGGACTTTACGGGTACACAGCTTCAAGCGGCGTATCTCGCAGAAAAACTCAATGTAAAAAATGTAGCTGTACTTGCGCTTGATGTTACCCAATCTCAACAGGGCTGCCAAGGGGCCATTAACGCATTCAAACGCTATGGAATTAACCTCGCCTATACCAACTTGGATATTCCTCTTCTGGGTACCGGCTTGCACGCCGCAGTTACCAGGATGGAAGCTGATCATGTGGATATGGTGGTGTCATGCATGGACTCAAGCGCCAATATAAGCCTATCCAGTATCCTGCAGCAAGATGGGCTTTCAAACGTCAAGCAGTTATGGTACAACGGGTACGATCAGCAGTTGCTTGACAAATACTCATCACAGATGAACGGAGTATATTTCTTACTTCTCAACCTGCCGTTTGAGGCAGCTAAGTTGTATCCGGGAACCTACCCCGGTTTGGACACCTTTATAAAGATGATGGACAAGTACGAGCCGGGTAAGCCGCTTAGCCAGCCTGCTCTTGCTGGATGGGTGAATGCGGACCTCTTTGTTAAGGGTCTACAAATGGTGGGAAGAAACGTTACCAGAACCAGGCTGGTCTCGGCGCTGAATAGCATTTCAGATTTTACTGCCGGTGGCATACTGGCACCCGTGGACTGGAAGGTGTCTCACGGTCCAAATACCAGCCCATACAACTGCACCTCGTTCGTGCAGGCGCAGGGTACTCAGTTTGTGCCTGTGTTTACAACTCCACCAAGCGGTAAGGCTCCAGCAAGCGTATTCTCGTGTTTCCCAGTTAATCCCCTAGCTCACGGCCCTATCCATCGAGTAGTTCCTCTGCCTTTTGGTGTGCCACCGTATGTATCGCCAGCCAATGATCCGGCATCTGCTACGAGGTAGTCTGTAGGGGGACAGCCAGACAATGAGCCAGTTTGTAGCATTCGCTTTACCGGGAGTCCCCCTGGGGTGTGTATTTGCGCTTATGGGAGCTGGCCTGGTTCTGACCTATCGCGCATCTGGGGTATTCAATCTTGCGTTTGGAGCGCAAGCCTATGCGTCAGCTCTCATATTTTATGTCTCTATAAACAACGGTTGGCCGAAATGGGCTGCAGCTATCCTGGCCATTGCAGTGGTATCTCCCGGATTGGGGCTGCTTTTGGATCGCGTAATATTCAGGTATACTCGTACGGCAAATCAATTTGTAAAGTTGGTTCCGGCTCTTGGGCTACTCATAGTATTGCCCAGTGCAGTGCAGATGATCTTTGGCGACCAGACACGCCTGAGCCCACCATCGTTGCTACTTGATCCAAGTAGAGTTTACTTGCGTGTTGCAGGATTCGCAGTGAACGGCACCGAATTGTCCACGAGCGTCATAACCGTGCTTGCTGTTGCATTTCTGTGGGGAATTCTCAAATTTACTCGCCTGGGTCTGGAGATGCGTTCAGTTGTGGAGAGTCCCAAGCTAGCCCAACTCCATGGAATCAGGTCTGATCTGGTGGGAGCTGATGCCTGGATACTGTCCAGCTTATTTGCCGGATTGGCCGGCGTGTTGCTTGCTCCGCTGTACGCCCAGCTAAGTTCTCTGAACTTTACCGATCTGCTTATAGCGGCTATTGCATGCGGGGCGCTCGGATCATTCGTGAGTCTTCCGTTGACGCTAATTGGTGGAGTCCTCATGGGTATATTCCAGGAGCTTATTTCAGGTTATATGCCGTCAGGAAGCTTGATATCCTCTGGTATCCCATCAGCGTTTCCCTTTATTATCCTGTTTGGTTTGTTGATTGCAATGCCCAGGTTCAGGATAAGGCGAGAGGTGAGTGATCCGATGGCAAATTGTGAGCCGCCCCAGCCATGCATGGAGTCCCCGAGGCGTCCGACGCTGGTATTCGTAGGGAGCAGGGTTGTAGCTGCTGTTCTGGCACTTGCCTTTGGAGTCTCAGTACTTACATGGATCCCATCCAACTGGGTGTTTACGCTCTGCCTCGGTGTCGCATATTCCATTATATTTCTGTCGATAGTGCTTCTGACCGGCATGTCAGGACAGATATCTCTGGCGCAGGCTACTTTTGCCGGCATAGGTGCCTTTACTGCCGGCCAGCTTGCAATCCATTTTGGCCTGTCAGTTATTGCCGGTACTATCGTTGGAGGATTGATTGCTGCTGTTGCCGGTATTCTGCTTGCTTTCCCTACACTTCGTCTGGGAGGCATTGCATTGGCTTTGAGTACTCTGGGTTTTGCGTTGGTGCTATCTGATGTCATATTTCCACTTTCATGGGCAGGAAATGGTGGCAGTGGTATTACCATACCCAGGCCACAACTTGGTGCTATTAGCTTGGAGGGGAACCGTTCCTTCATGATACTGGCCATTGTTGTCCTGGTTGTCATATCTGTGGCGGTGGCACTTATACGTTCAGGTACGGTTGGGAGGGAGTTGGCCGCTATACGGGGATCTGAGGTAGGGGCGGAATCCATAGGTATAAACACGAGGCGATTACGCCTTCTTACCATGGCACTCGCCGCCGGTATTGCCGGTATTGGTGGAGCTATTTACGGATCGCTGGAAGGCTCTGTCTCCTCCAATGACTTCAACTATGAAATATCGCTTATTTTTGTGGTAGTCGTTGCTACCGTAGGAGTGAGAACGATCTCTGGCGCCATAGAAGCCGGATTGGCCTATGCTGTTCTGAGCCAGCTTATATCTACCCTTCCCTCCAGATACGCTTCCCTGCTTGCATTTCTGTTCGGACTTGCCGCGTTGACCTATGTGCGTCACCCGGAAGGAGTGGTTGGTTATGTAAAGCGTTCGGTACTTGATATTTCAGAGTCAACGCTCTCCCGTCTGCGCCGTGGAGCAGCATGATCGGGGTCGAACAGTGACCTCTGGAACATCTACCCTATTGGAGGTCGACAGTGTATACAAGCGCTTTGGTGGCCTTGAAATACTTGGTGGGGTGAGCTTTTCGGTAGAGCGTGGTGAGATATTTGGACTGGTAGGGCCTAATGGTGCAGGAAAGACTACGCTTTTTAATTGCATACTTGGCATCATTCCTGCTGATTCAGGCAGGATCATACTGGACGGGGAAGATGTAAGCAGGATGCCCGTATGGAAAAGAGCCAGTCTCGGCATGGCACGTACATTCCAGCGTCTCGAACTTTTCAGTGGGATGACTCCCAGAGAGCACCTGCTTGTTGCCTACCGTGTCCACAAGCGCAACGGTAGCATTTTCCGGGATTTGATAGGTCATGGTATTCCAACACGTGAAGAGCAGGAAAGGGCGGAGAGTGCACTTGAACTATTTGGATTGGTAGATGTTGCCGACACTCCGGTAGAGGTCCTCAGCCTTGGTCATGGGAGGCTGGTTGAGTTGGCAAGAGCTTTCATACTTGAGCCGTCGGTATTGATGATGGATGAGCCGTCGTCTGGATTGGACGCTGCGGAGACCGGCCGCATCAGCGATATGCTGAACAACTTGAGAGGAAGTGGACGCAGTTGCGCGGTAATCGTAGAGCATGATCTTGATATGGTGACCAAAGTTGCCAGCCAGATTGCAGTTTTGAACGCCGGTAAAATGATTGCCCAGGGTGCAGCCAGAGAGGTATTGGCCGACCCCGAGGTCAGAAGAGTCTATTTGGGTACCGTCTGATGGCATTGCTCGACGTACAAGACATTTATGTGTCTTATGGTCCCTACAGAGTACTATTTGGAGTGTCGTTTTCGATTGAGGAAGGCCAATCATTGGGCGTAATTGGCACAAATGGAGCTGGTAAGTCTACCCTGGTAAGAGCTATTTCAGGATTGCTCTCTATCACTTTGGGCTCCATAGTCTTTGACGGGCAGCGAATTACCAACTGGCCCGCCTGGCGTATCGCGCGTTATGGCTTGGGACACGTTGCGGAGGGAAGGTCTATCTTTTCCACCTTGAGCGTCAGGGAGAATTTGGAATTGGCGGCGGTACAATCATCGGATCCGGCCGATTCACAGAACCGGCAGCGTAGATTGTTACATAGCCGCAAAAGGCGTTTTATCGATCCAGACCGGATGGATGAGGCTTATGAGCTATTTCCTCGCCTGAAAGAGAGGAGCGATCAGCTGGCGGGGACGCTGTCAGGGGGCGAGCAGCGGATGCTGGCGCTGGCAAAGGTGGTAATGGCTCAATACAAGCTGGTTATGATCGACGAGTTGTCATTGGGGCTGTCGCCGGCCATGGTAGATGAGATATACGCAGCGTTAAGCAGATTGAATAGTAGTGGCAGGTCTCTTCTTCTTGTAGAGCAGCACCCTGATAGGATTGTAGAGTTGGTCGACGGCGTGATAGTGCTTTCAGGAGGCAGCGTAATAGGGTCTGGCGACTCTGGAGATATTAAATCATTGGTGGAGCGGCTATTTCCCTCCATGGAGTGAGCCTGATTAACGGTGGGTAGACGTAGGCCGGCAGGCAGGCAACAGAAGACCGGGGCACTCAGGGAACACCGTGCGCGTAAACAGTTATCGCGTATGGGTCACTGGCGAGCCGATGGTTCAGCCAAAGTCAAGTTTGCCAGTGAAGATGATGCCAATAGGTCGGCATTCAGGCTGAGGATGGAGATGCATCTTGATCTGGAGGTGTATAAATGCGATATCTGTGGGTATTGGCATTTGGGTAGCAGCCCTGGATAGCTTGGATCGGGGCCGTATTCCAAGTCTGATCTGTTGGCGTCGATAATTTCTTGACCTGACCTACCGGTCTAGGCGAAATAGGCTATAAATGTTACATGGAACATTTTCTTACTACATGGGGGTATCTTGCACTCTTTTTACTGGCAGTCGGTGAATCTGCCTGTATACCTATTCCTTCAGAGGTGACTATGACCTTTGCAGGGGCACTTGCAGGAGGTCTGGTAGCCTCAGGCAAGCTCAATTTACCGGCAGTGATATTGGTGGGAACAGTTGGCGAACTTGGCGGCGCCTTTATTGCCTGGGGGGTTGGGGTCACCGGTGGTAGGGTGCTCGTGGAGCGTTATGGACGTTTTATCCTGCTGACCAAGAAGGACCTTGATCGTGCAGAAAACTGGTTCCGCCGGAATGGTGATTGGGGAGTTCTGGTAGGTAGGTTATTGCCTGTCATCAGAACATTCGTATCACTGCCTGCCGGTATAGCTGAGATGAGCCCGGTGCGTTTTGGTGTCTTCACGGTAATTGGCTCACTGGTGTGGGATAGCGTACTTGCAGGAATAGGATACGAGGTGGGAAAGAATTGGCAACAGATTGCCTCTAAGTTTACCGATGCCGGCTATGTAGTAGTTGCTTTGGCAGTGTTGGCTATAGTTGCCTTCCTGGCGCATCGCCTGCGTGAGGTCGTTGCCGAACGCCGCTCCATGGCTGATTGAGAAAACCCGCCTCTGTAGTGAGTAGCTGCCAAGGCACTCCGGTTGCTGCTTTCATATGATCCGGCATTGGCCGAGTTGCGGTAATCTGTGAGTGTGGCCAATTCGATAGTTATTAGAGGTGCACGGGAACATAATCTGAAGGGTATTGACCTAGAGATACCTCGAGACATTTTGGTGGTGATTACCGGCCTGTCCGGTTCCGGCAAATCGTCGTTAGCATTTGACACGATATATGCTGAAGGGCAGCGTCGATATGTGGAGTCATTGTCCGCATACGCAAGACAGTTTCTAGGTCAGATGGAAAAGCCGGACGTGGATTCCATAGAAGGATTGTCGCCTGCGATCTCTATAGACCAGAAAGCGGCGAGTCACAACCCTCGATCGACGGTTGGTACTGTTACGGAGATATACGACTACCTTAGAGTGCTCTATGCACGCGCAGGTCGTCCTCACTGCCCGAATTGCGGCAATCTTGTATCGCAACAAACCCCCCAGCAGATGGTCGACAGGATAATGGCCATGCCTGAAGGTACGAGGTTTATGGTACTTGCGCCGATTATACGTGGAAGAAAGGGAGAGCACGAAGCCGTCTTGGATGAGCTGGCTCGGGAAGGATTTGCTAGGGTGAGGGTAGATGGAGCGATTGTAGAACTCGGAGAGGGGGATCGGCTAAAGTTGGCGAGGTACGAGCAGCATACGATTGAGGCGGTTGTGGATAGACTCGTTGCACGAGGTGATATACGCCATAGGCTTACCGAATCAATGGAGACTGCACTTAGACTTGGTGGAGGGTCGGCCGAGGTGCTGGTACTCGGGAATGATCTGCATGCTGGCGGCAAAAGTGGTGGCAGTGACAGAGGTGCTGCCAGCGACAAAAGTGCTGGGAGCCGCAGCAGTAGTAATGGCCAAGATGGCAGCGAGGACGATTACAGCGAGACCGGCCCAGCAACCAATCAGGATGACGATACAATAACTTTTTCTGAGGATCTGGCATGTACTATCTGCGGTATATCGTTCAGCAGGCCTGAGCCGCGCAACTTCTCTTTCAACTCCCCTTATGGTGCATGTCTGGGATGCAATGGTCTTGGTACCAGATTCGAGGTAGATCCCGCTCTGGTGGTTCCTGACGCTTCACTTTCGCTTAATGCCGGTGCAGTTGCTCCGTGGGCAAAAGCCAGAAGCGGTTACTTTATGAAACTCCTGGGAGCGCTCAGTACTGAGATGGGTTTCTCGATGGATGTCCCGTGGAAGAAACTGAAGAGTGCCCACCGGCAGGCGATACTGTATGGCATGAAGGGCGATAAATTATCAGTATCGTATCGCAATAGGTATGGGAGGAGGCGCTCCTTTGCGACCAGCTATGAAGGTATAATTCCCTGGCTTGAACGCAGGCACACTGAGGCCGACAGTGACAGCTTCCGGGAAGCCATTGAGGAGTACATGAGAGAGGTGCCCTGTCACTCATGTCATGGTGCGCGGCTCAATGATGAGTCGCTGGCAGTTACGGTAGACGGTCTATCTATATACGAATTGTGCTCTTATCAAGTGAGTGAGTTGCCTGCGATCATTGACGGTCTCGAGCTTACGGATCGTGAATTGCTTGTTGCTGAGAGATTGCTTAAAGAGGTGAAATCGCGACTGCAATTTCTGGTAGATGTTGGCTTGGGTTACCTTACCCTGGCACGCTCTACTGCAACTTTGTCCGGTGGTGAAGCACAGAGGATCCGGCTTGCCAGCCAGATAGGTTCAGGGTTGGTGGGCGTTTTGTATGTCCTGGATGAGCCTTCAATAGGACTTCACCAGCGTGACAACATAAAACTGATTGAAGCCCTGAAGCGCCTCAGAGACCTGGGCAACACAGTGATAGTTGTCGAGCACGATGAGGAGACAATCAGATCTGCCGATACGGTGGTGGATATAGGACCTGGTGCAGGTGAGCATGGAGGGAGGGTGGTATACGCTGGCAAAATAGATGGGATAGAGAGGGTGGCGGAATCGTTGACCGGAGCGTACCTCTCCGGACGGATGTCTATAGATGTCCCCGCCAAACGCCGAAAAGGGAATGGCAAGAAATTATGGATAAGAGGCGCTGGCGAGCATAATCTTAAAGATATAGATGTCTCTATTCCTATGGGCTGCATGGTTGCAGTAGCAGGTGTATCCGGTTCCGGTAAGTCTACTCTGGTAAACGATATAATGCTTGCTTCCCTACGCAAGTCTCTTTATGGAGCGAAGGTGCAACCGGGTGAACATAGCAGAATTGACGGCGTGAAGATGCTGGATAAGGTAGTGTCTATAGATCAGTCACCAATCGGGCGTACGCCAAGGTCCAATCCTGCTACCTATACGGGAGTCTTTGATCACATAAGGCGCCTCTTCTCTCAACTACCCGAAGCACAGGTAAGGGGCTACCAACCTGGCAGGTTCTCGTTCAACTTGCGCGGCGGGAGATGCGAGGCATGCTCGGGAGACGGCACTATCCAGATAGAGATGCATTTTCTTCCCGATGTCTATGTGCCTTGCGAAGTATGCGAGGGAACCAGGTACAACAGGGAGACACTGGAGATCACCTGGAAGGGCAAGAACATAGCTGATGTACTAGCTATGTCGTGTGAAGAGGCTATGGAGTTCTTTGCTCGCCAACCCTCGATACATAGGTACCTCTCGACGCTTGTGGATGTGGGGCTCGGATACGTCAAACTGGGTCAGTCCGCACCGACTCTATCTGGAGGGGAAGCTCAACGGGTCAAGCTTGCCTCCGAACTCCAGCGCAGGTCGACCGGCAATACGCTTTATGTGCTTGACGAGCCAACTACTGGGCTTCACTTTGATGATGTGAAGAAACTATTGGCTGTGCTCAATCGCCTGGTCGATCAGGGCAACACTGTAGTCGTTATCGAGCACAATCTGGATGTAATAAAATCTGCCGACTGGGTGGTGGAGTTGGGGCCGGAGGGAGGGGATAAGGGTGGCTATGTGGTGGCTGAGGGCACTCCTGAGGAGCTATGCAGTAATCCCGAGAGTGCTACCGGTGAGGTACTAAAACCTGTTCTGGTCGGCTCGGTACGTAAGCGTAAAAATCTTGAGTTCTAACTTATGCTGCCAGGTTTATATGGTGATGAGAGCAGGGGAGTAGCGGCAAATCTCCTGAGCCTACAGCATCGTTAGGCCACCGTCTACGCTGAGCGTCTGCCCGGTTATATATTCTGCCTGGTGAGATGCCAAAAAACATATAGCATCTGCTACTTCCTGCGGCTGTCCTACTCGCTTCATCGGGATGCTTCTGACGATGGCGTTTATTATCTTATCGTTATCTGATGTGGTAGATGCCAATAATGGAGTGTCCACCAGCCCGGGACACACGCAGTTTATTCTTATACCGTTACGTGATACCTCTCTGGCCAGTGCCTTTGAAAAGGCAATTACACCTCCCTTGGCACCGGAGTATACTACCTCTCCACTGGAGCCAACTCTTCCTGCATCTGAAGCTACGGTTACTATCCTCCCTGTATTACGTTCGATCATGTGAGGGAGTACTGCCTTGATGACCGCCAGATGGCCCAGGTAGTTTATATCGACCACCCGATGCCAGAAGGATGGATCGGTATCATTGAACGGCTTCATCTCATCCCATCCTGCGTTCGAAATTAAGATATCTATATGACCCAATTGGGCTGTTGCCTGCAAAACAGCTTCTTTCATTGAATCTGGCTGGGTGACGTCTGCATGTATAGCAGTGGCGGCTCCTTCTTGGCTGGATATCTCGTCCGCAACGCCTTGGGCTGCCTGAAGATTGATATCCAGTATGGCTACAGATGCACCTTCTTTTGCAAGCGTGGTGGCTACTGCCCTGCCGATACCGCTTGCGCCGCCCGTAACTATAGCGGTCTCTTGTCCAAATCTCATTGATTTCCTCCTTGGTCCGTATTTAATTGCTTACTTGGTGAGAAGCTAAGGTCTTCCGGAGGGTATTCAGAGGTGTCATCGTATCCTTCATCTCCTGGAATTAAAACCTGCATCTCACCATTATACATCCTAACGCGAGGTTGAATTGATGGTATTGCTTCCAAGTCGTCTGCCCAGTCTATAAGCGATTTCGCATCTTTGAATTCTCCTATTGTTTCCAGCACTTTTACAGTGGGTAGCAGCATACCGAAAGACCCCTCCTCGTGTGCCCTTAGTGCTTCTTCGGGAGTGATCCATATTGTCTTTACTATCTCGATTTTATCTTCAATGGGTAGCTGGTTGCCTGGGGCAACGGCCAGAAAAAAGCGGGTATCGTAGCGTCTTGGAGCTCCATGGGGTGTAATCCAATGGCTGAAATAATGTAATCTATCGGTTGCCAGTTTTATATTTTCTTCCCTGCACATGGTTATCAAATTGTCTGGATGTTCGGTAACTATAGCCCTATATTGCACAAACTGATTTATGTCGTTTGGTTCGGGATCTGTAAGCAGCATGCCGACCTCTTCAAAGCACTCTCTTATAGCAGCCACTCTCCAGGGCAGGTCGTCTTCGTACGGGTCAGTATTTCGATTTGTAGTCCCACCTTTTATCCCCGTGCATATATCTATGTAGTCACTGGATTTGTCTACTTCATCTACTTCGCCACCTGGAAATAGGTGCGCTCCCGGTACATATCCAGACTTGGTGTTTCTCTCCAGCATGAGCACCTTAAGCCCACTTCTCTGGGCGTCTCTTATCAGGACAATCGTTGAGGCATCTTTTGCTTCCATCTTTACTCATGCTACCTTACTTATGGTGATGCATACAAAATTGATTTAAGCAACCCGTCCTCGTCGGTAGCCCGAGCCATTAGTTTGCCTACCTGAAGATGCATTTATCGGTTTACACAGGCATAAGCGATACTGCATATTTATTAAAATTATTATCATGAGTAACGATGGTATATCCTTCAATTATAGCTTGGGCAATAAGAATTCGATCGAATGGATCGTCGTGATGCCGGGGCAATGCACCGGCAGTCCAAGCATGAGAAATCTGGATCGGCAGAGGCGTAAATCCACTCGCAATTATTTGTACCTCAAGGTCATCAGGAGCAGTTAGTTTATTGAGTGCTCTCTTAATCGATATTTCCCATGCACTTGCAGCGGAAACGGCAACCTCATTATATGGATCGGCAATTGCGTCGCGAGCATGCTTTGAGATACCGTGATCCGAGAGGCACCACAATAGCACGTGAGTATCTAGCAGCAGGCGCATTGTTACTTGCCCTGAAAGGCAGCAATGATTTCGGGTGGCAGTGCATCAAAGTCATCGTCTATCTTCACTTTCCCACGCCAAGCACCGAATACTCGCGGCTGGCGCTCCTTGGGTAGTGGCACTAGCTGGGCAACCGGATGCCCCGCGCGTGCAATTATTATCTCCTCCCCGTTGGCGACCCGATCAAGTAGCTGGGATAGGTGGGTTTTGGCTTCATATACGTTTACCGTGGTATCTAGCGTCATCGTAATTAATTATATCATATAAATTGGTCTAGTCTAGTCAGCCCAATTACTTACGGCTGGAGATTTACCTGGCAGCCTGCTACTTGGCCAAAGCATTTAGGATTGACATTGCTATTCTTTCAGGGTCTTGCACGGGGCCGAAGTGGCCAAGTCCGTCAAATACCTCCAGCTGCGCGTCTGGCAACCTGTCCAAAAAAATCTTCTGGACATCTGGGCCAAGGAAGACATCTTCTGCTCCACAAGCCAAAGTTACTGGGCAGCTTACCTCATGGAGGTGACGATACGCATCGTGCGACATGCCGAGAGAATAGACTGCAGATTCATCTTTCCTGTCACACTTTAGATGGAGAGTTCCCTTTGGTGTTTTCCAGAATCCGTTGTCTATATAGAGATCGAGACATTCATCTGTGAATTTATTGAACGGCTCTTTTGACGAGAAGTTGTCGTAAGCCTCTTGGCGGGTGGGGAAGCTGGTGCGTCTACGTAAGGCTCCCTGCGCCAAGTGGTTGCCATCTTTCCCCGGAGGCATCGGGGTATCTGATGGGAAGATGACAGGTTCGTAGCAGTACAGGGCTGCAAAAGTATGTGGGCGTGCCTCTTCAGCCAGTAGGAGGGATGCCCCTCCGCAGGAGTGCCCAAACCCATATACCTGAGACAGGTCAAGATAATCAATAACGTCCAGAATGTCCTGTGCAAACAAGTGCCAATCGAAATTTCCATCAGGTGGTGATGTGGAATTACCGTGTGCACGCTCATCTATCAACACGCACGAGAAGTTGTCACGTAAATGAGCCGCAATTGGCGACAATACCGCACCGCACAGGCCTGTGGCATGAGCGAGTAGGAGTGGCGGCCCTGATCCACCCAGGTCATAGATTGCGATGGTCGGACCCGTAGAAGTATTGACGTGATAATCTGGTATTAGCATTACCAACTATCTTAACTTCAATCCACCGAGTAGTGAGTTGTCAGGTTCGGGGTGAGGGTCGAACTTCGGTGAATCCATCTGCTGTGAAATCTCCATCAAAGGCCAGAGCATCTCGTAGGTGTATTCTACGCATTAAGGCGAAGCTGGTGACATATACAAACGTGGATTCACGTTCTACCTCTGCGCAAGCGCATTCGATCCGAGCCATTTAGCATAGCCGCATTTCATCACAGCTCCTAATTAAAAGGCACTGTGACGGGACCGGGTTCTGGTCGGTATACGGCGAAGAAGTCTCGATCATCGGGGACTAGGTAGCGATCGGGGGATTGCATGGGCTGGGGCTCGACCATAGTGGGGACCAGGCCATTATTGTGAGAGTAGGTGATCAGCGTATGCCACTCCGGGTTGATGTCGAACTCCATAGCCCGTACGGCGCCCACATGCTGGAGGATCTGCGCAAGGGAGATGACAGTCTGGTTGTTGGCCACCACATAAATGAGATTCCCGCGTGCGTCGATGCCGACGCCGGTGCGCCAGACTCGGGTTTGTCCTCCGAGTGTGTAGCCCCACTGAGGACTGTTCGGGTTGTCGTTCAATGTGGGATTCAGCTGCCCATTCCAGACGATCGGAGCGAGACTCTGACGTGCCCACGCGACACCTGGCCCGACGTTCGGACCGCCATTCCAATCAACGATCGCGACATGACCGTTGCTGTAGCCGATGAGCGTTGCGTTACCATCTTTCAATGGCTCGTTCATGAGCCCGTTGTCGCTCGAGCCATTACTGCCGTCTTCGTAAGTGAAGCCACCGTTAAAGGTGGCAAGCAGCCTCGAGCGTTGATCGTAGGGGACCATCATTGGACCGCGCACTGCTGCTTTCGGCGGCTCGTAACGGCCCGGGTAATAAGCGATCTCGGTACGCGTATGATCAAACCAGGCTACGTAGGCAACAGTCTGTGGATAGTTGATGTCGGGACGATAAGTCGTGAGGAGGACTGGTGGACCCCCGTCGATCGGTGGTCCCGTCGGCTCCCAAACTCCTTCTCCAGGCAACGGGGATGCGAAGACCGGCTTGATCGGCGGAGGCCAAGGGGTACTCTTTACTGAGGTACTCGTGGCCGTAGTCGGTGTCGTGCTGAGTCCCACCTTCGGCAACTTCTTCAGCTGGGGACCCCCCTTACTGGGCGCTTTCAGGCTGTAGTAGATGTGCTCGGTCTCATCTGCAATCCAGTTGCCGAAAGGTACTTTGTGTCTCACCCACTCGACACTGCGTATGCTCCACGGCATGCTTGTCGGCTGCAACATCCATGCCGCATACGATGATCCCGCTAATGCCAGCAACGCGAAGAAGGCTAGCGCAATCACGATACGCAAGCGTCGTCGCTTACGCTTTACCGCATGTTTGGGCACATACTTGTTGGGTTCCTCGTCCATGGTAACGAATTTTGAGTCCAACGATTCTTCATCGGCGTTGCTTGAGACATTTTCGCCGCCGATACGCTCAGGTCGCTGCTCATCATCCATGCTTCCGATGATACACTAGTTTAGGTGCATCAGCTACCATGGGTTGCTGGTATCGCTGCTTCACTGACCATGTTTCGTTCTTCCAGTGGTTTACCCTTTCGGATACTGCATCGCATACTCATCAAAATTACATGACAGACATGGGTATTATGCACGCCAATTACACTCCCAAGTCCGCGTTCTATGTATACCAGAAGGCTATCCAGCGCGGGTGCTAATTAAATTTCCGGCGATCTATGGTCAACCTAGTGTAGTGTCCCGTAAATAGTGTGATGGTATTCATCTGAATGGACGACTGGTTCAAACTATACAGGATGGTTTGAGTCGCGGGAGGCCACGAGCCGTCATGTATGATGTATAATGAATGATAGTTAGTAAGTGATCCTTGAAAATAGTTACTGTCATGCCAAGTCCGAGTTAAAATATCACGGGGGTGATAGGCCTCGACTTTGGGGATTGGACAGAGGAAGCGAGCCGTGGTCCCCGGAGCCACGTTAAAGAGTCGGGAATGAAAATATAAACGCCAACACTGAAATGGCACTGGCTGCTTGATATAAGCAACCCGTCCCCGGTAGCCCGAGCCCTTAGGGTTGCCGATGGGCGTCGTGAAATAGGGATAGTGCAGGAGGTTGCCGGTATCTTGTGCATGAAATTTTGACCGGCTGGGCGACCAGGTAGTTGCTGGTACTTACTGGTTGGCTGAATACGTTATACCAGCTGCGCTCGGAGAAGCTCTGGCTGAAAGCCAAAGGACGCGGGTTCGATTCCCGCCACCTCCACCACGACGTCTTCACATTTGAAGGCATCTATTCTTCACGTTTGGCGTTGTGTTCCATTATAGCATAGGGGTGTGACACTTTCAGTGAGTATCCCCCCGTTGCGGGGCGTGCCGATCGGAATCGCTGTCCTT
>JAJZWU010000071.1 GCA_021846515.1 Actinomycetes bacterium | reverse complement strand
ACCATCGGTAATGACAACATGAAACTACTTACTTCTTGTACAGCGAGAATACAAACAGCGCAGTAAAGGCAAGATTGATGAAGTACATTGCCTCCACCAAACCGACCGTCAAGAACATAATAGTGAACAATCTACCTTGTGCTTCAGGTTGCCTTGCAACTCCCGCGATAGTCTGACTCCCGGCCAACCCATCACCTATCGATGCTCCAACCGCACCTCCCCCCAAGGCCATACCGCCACCAATCATTGCTCCAGCTAACTTTATAGCGTCAGCCGTAGCGCTGGTACTTGCTGCCATTTATCATACTCCTTTATCGGTCAATCTAATTCAGTAGATGATATTTTTAGCACATTACGAGTACATGATGCAAACTGGCAAATAAAAATTTTTACTGGCGACCCCAGGAGGCACCAAACGGTCAGCCGCCTGACACATCCCTAACGCCCTGACGACCCGTCGATATAAAAGGCATCATCTTTCTCAACTCAGCACCGACCTTCTCTATCGGTGCCTCAGCAGCTTTACGCCTCATTTCATTGAAGTTTGGCCGCCCGGCTTTGTTCTCGGCAACCCATTCTTCTGCAAACTTACCGGAGCGAATATCATCAAGTATGCTACGCATGGTCTCACGTACGTGCTCATCGATGACCCTCGGTCCCCTGGTCATATCTCCGTATTCTGCCGTATCGGATACCGAATAGCGCATACCGCTGATCCCTTCCTCGTATATCAGATCCACTATCAACTTCATCTCGTGCAGGCACTCAAAATAGGCAGACTCCGGCTGGTATCCCGCCTCCACCAATGTATCGAATCCAGCTTGGATCAGTGATGTCACCCCACCGCATAGAACGGCCTGCTCGCCAAAGAGATCGGTCTCCGTCTCTTCAGCAAAGGTAGTATCCAGCACACCTGCTCTGGTAGCTCCTATACCGTATGCATAAGAGATAGCGAGCTCTCTCGCCTTGCCGGAATGATCCTGCGCCACAGCTACCAACGACGGTACTCCACCCCCCTCAGTAAAGGTTCTCCGGACAAGATGGCCGGGGCTCTTTGGTGCCACCATAGCTACATCCACGAATGCAGGCGGCTTGATCTGTCCAAAATGAATATTGAATCCATGAGCGAAGAAAAGAGCATCTCCCTCTTTCAATGCCGGCTCTATATCGCGTGCATACGCTTCTGGTTGTTCAGTATCGGGCAGAAGGATCATAATAAGATCAGCCTCTTCTGAAGCATCGCGCAGGTTCAGTACTTTCAAGCCAGCCTTTTCAGCCTTTGCTTTGGAAGAGGAGCCCTCACGCAACCCCACCCTTACATCTACCCCTGAATCGGCCAGGTTCAAAGCATGAGCATGTCCCTGTGACCCATAACCAAGAATCGCCACTTTTCTCCCTTTTATAAGAGTTGTATCGGCATCCTTGTCGTAGTATAACGTAGCCATTTAATTACTCCTTTCGCTCCTTGATATTATCAATCGTTATATTATCAATTGCTATAGCCTAATCATCATCGTTATAGCCTAATCAAAACTATAGCCTGGATAGTGCCACCCTGCCCGTCCTCTGTATGTCCACTATTCCATACGGTCTGATCAACTCCTCGAAGTCATCGAGCTTACTGGGGTGCCCAGCAAGCATGACAGTCAAGCTGGCAATACCTACATCTACTATCTTGCCCTCGAACACTCCGACAAGTTGGATGATCTGACCTCTTATGTCATTATCCGATTTAACCGTAGCTAATAGGAGTTCTGCTTCTATGGCATCTGAGGGGGCCAACTCGTTTATAGATACGACGTTAATCAATTTGTCCAGCTGCATAATTATCTGCTCCAATGGTGCAGAATCAAGATCGACAACTGCAGTGATCCTGCTGAACCTCTTATCGTCAGTAGGCGCCACCGCGAGCGAGTAGATATTGAACCCCCGCCGTGAAAAAAGACCTGCAACTCTGGCAAGTACGCCTGATTTGTTCTCCACAAGCACAGAGATTATGTGTAGGTGCTCCATACCGGTTGCCGCTTTCATCTGCTCTCGACCTTTCCTTCGCCTGCCTCAGTTATGCCTGCTCCACTGGCTCCAGCCTCGTCCTTGCTGTCAGCCATACTATCGGAGCTGCCAGCTTCTTTGACGCCCGAAGCATACTCCTCCTGGCCGGGAAATAGAATTATATCGTCATTAGACGCACCTGCCGGTACCATGGGATACACCTTTTCAAACGCATCAGTGCGAAAGTCTATGACGACAGGCCTGTCATCAATGGAATTCGCCTTCTCTATGACCGGCGCAACATCATTCGGCGAATCCACGCGCATTCCTACGCAACCCATCGCCTCTGCCCATTTCACATAATCAGGAAGATCAGGCGAGAGGTACACCTCTGAATATCGCTCGTCATAGAACAGCTCCTGCCATTGGCGCACCATCCCAAGATAGGCATTGTTCAATATAGCAATCTTGACCGGGATACCTTCAGCCGCAGCGGTAACCAGCTCCTGGGCAGTCATCTGAAAGCATCCATCACCGTCGATTGCCCAGACCATTCTTTCAGGATGTCCCACCTTTGCACCAATCGCCGCAGGAACTGCAAAGCCCATGGTACCCAAGCCTCCAGATGTAACAAACGTTCTTGGCATCTTGAATTTCCAGAACATAGAAGCCCACATTTGATGCTGGCCGACACCGGTAACCAGAATCGTATCATCTGGAGTCAATTCTCTCAATGTTTCAATGACCATCTGCGGCTTGAGAAGTTCACCCTCTTTGGACTGATGATAGATCAATGGGTATCTCTCCTGCCATCCATGAATGGTACTCAACCATGGAGAAATATCTCTACGGGATGTTACCCTGTAGTTGCCATCGTCGATACCACCAGAAACATCACGCCTTTTAAGTCCATGAATCAGCTCTTCTATAACTGGTTTACAGTCACCACATATGGCCACATCTGGTCGCCGAATCTTACCAAGCTCAGCAGGATCGATGTCCACATGAATAACTTTTGCTTCCGGTGCAAATGCATCGACTCTACCTGTAACCCTGTCGTCGAATCTAGCACCCAGGCTAATCAGAAGATCTGACCTCTGCATAGCGGTTACTGCAGTATAATTACCATGCATACCAGGCATACCGAGACTAAGCGGATGTGCACTCGGAAATGCACTCCTGGCCATCAGGGTAGTAACGACTGGAATCCCAGTCATCTCTGCCAGCTCGAGAAGCTCATCGGATGCATTGGACTTGATTACTCCTCCACCCACATACATGACCGGACGTTCAGAATTGCAGATCAAATCAACAGCCTGCTCGATGATATCCTGATCGACCGTAGTAGCCGGATGATATCCGGGAAGATCGAGTTCGTCCACGGATTCTGGCCAATGCCACTCCATCATTGCATTAGACACATCTTTTGGCAGATCAATGAGGACAGGTCCTGGTCGACCGGTAGTCGCAATATAAAACGCAGCAGCTACTACTTCCGGTATGTCATTCGGGTCAGTGACAAGCCAGTTGTGTTTGGTGACCCCCATGGTGATACCAGTTGTATCGCTCTCCTGAAACGCGTCGGTACCGATATAGGGGCGGGCAACCTGCCCGGTGATTACCACCAGAGGTATGGAATCCATATAGGCATCTGCCAGAGCTGTAACTATATTAGTAGCGGCAGGACCGCTGGTCACGATAGCAACGCCCGGACGTCCTGTAGCGTGTGCATATCCTTCTGCTGCATGACCTGCACCCTGCTCGTGGCGTACAAGTATATGGCGGATAGAGGTATCCAGCATGGGATCGTATACGGGCAGTATGGCACCACCAGGCATGCCGAATACGACCTCGACTCCTTCCATCTCCAAACTCTTAACAAGGGCCTGTGCCCCGGTAATCTGCATTTTGTCTCTCCTTTCCTGGAATCGGCACACAATTGATTGCGTAGAAACTTCAAATTGCACTAAAAAACCTCCCTTGCGGGAGGTTCAGCGTACGTGTCTAGGCGGCAGCGTACGCTATGTCGTCAGTACTACTACAAGAATACGCGCCGAGCTCTTTTTCATATCACTTTTTATATTACCACATAATAAGCCGCGCTGTGCAAGCAGGAGACAAATTTTTTAATAATTTTTCGTCGGCGAAGATGATGCTATAGTATCTAGGAGATGGACAAGATTATAGTAGTAAGTGATATCCCCACCATAAGGCAAGCTGTTCGAGAAGCAACTGAGCTGGCAAACCTGTCTGTAAAAGAGGCCAGTTCAGGTCCCCGGGCGCTGGCTATGATTGCAGACGATCCCCCAGATTTGGCCATTCTCGACATGCAAATTGGCAGTATGGGAGGAATCGCAATTTGTCTAGAAATGAGGTTGGAGGAATCCTATGGACGCCTACCTCATGTTCCGGTATTGATGCTACTCGACCGAAGGGCAGATGTGTTCTTGGCCAAACGCGTTCACGCTGAAGGATGGATACTAAAGCCTCTTGATCCTATAAGGATAAAAAAGGCCGCAGAAACAGTACTTGACGGCAGAACTTTTTACGACCATAGGTTCACGCCTGTCCCGACACTCACTCCGGCATACCCTTCTCTGGTAGCCGCAGAGAGTTCCTAGCAGCCGGCAGAGGATAACTAATCCTGATCCACAGACACAAAAATACTGAAAGTCTGAATCTGCAGGACTCCGGTCAGGCTGTTCAGCAAGAACAATATATCTTATCTGCACTAAGCGATCTCAAAGATATGGAGATACGCGAGGTAATGACCCCCCGAATGAACGTCATAGCTCTAGCCATACCGGTCAATTCATCAGATGTCGCAAGGGCAGTCAAGGAGACTGGACACAGCAGGTTCCCCGTTTATGACGGAGATCTCGACAACCTCATAGGTGTGCTATTCGTAAGCG
>JAJZWU010000008.1 GCA_021846515.1 Actinomycetes bacterium | reverse complement strand
CGAGCCTAGCTCTTCCGAGCCGGTAGATGATTTGGCTTTAACCAGCTTGCTTGGTACAGTTTCCTAGCACCAGCCACCTGTTTTCTTTATTCTTGCTCATATCAATATTATAAATCATGGGTGTATCAGCAACGTGGTTTGGTTGCTTGACCCCTCTAAACGGAAGGGGATTGCGCCCCCATCCTATTCAATCGGAGATACTACCCATTCCGCTATGGCAGCAGAGATGGCATTTGCATAAGACGGCATTGATTCTGCAATGTTGCAGGAAGATCCAATCTGGCAGAGTATAGCGGTCATCTGTGTCTCTCGTAAAATAGGCAATGACATCCCCCTGCAATCGATTGGAGCCGAATCGAAGTATTTTTTTAGATGCTGTACAACCAACTGAGCGAGCCTCTTTCCTCCAGGTGACTCGTAAGAGTGACCGGCATAATAGGCTATAGTGGAGGTGTCGGTGTCGAGAGCAAGCGTAATGGATAGACACATGTCTACATTCGCAGAGTTTGCAATGGAAGCGTGAATAGCACCGTTGGGATGGCTAATATCTAAAATTGTTGCGTTTGCCTCGACGAGCTGGTGCTTGACGGCATATACCAATGCTCCCAAACCACCCCCATCGGCAATAAGTATTTTCTTGTTGCTGAGAGTCTTTGGGCTGTTACGTAGGCGCTCACGGTCCTTGATCCCTGCAACCAACTCAGTACTGGATCTACTGAAAAATACGCGGTTAATCTCAGCTACTGTGCGGTATCCACAGATTGCATCGGGGTGTAGTCCTGCATTGGCTTGGAAATCAGCAATTCCATTTGCAGTGTTCCTCCCGAGTATTCCATCAACCTTTCCCGTATCGAATCCCAGGGCTGACAGTTTTCGTTGCAGGTCGGCAACGTCGTCTCCTCGCATAAGGGGACGGGTATAGTACAGGATTCTATCCCCCAGTCTGTAGCACGCTTCTACCAGAGTATTCCAGGTTGTGAGGGTGCATGTTCCTGTTATCTCCAGTCCCCTATGATACTGAAATGATTCAACTGCCGCTCTGGTACCCTGCCCATACTCACCAAGTTCATCGGGAGAGATGTCGTGGCCTATGCTTATTAAACGTTGTTGCAGATCTATTACTACGTTACCGCTACTACCGTATTGGATGGGAAACGATGACGGCACATTTTTATGAGACGTTTTCACGAATCCAATGTTCGGCATCCAAGGCTGCCATACAACCAGATCCTGCCGCTGTAATGGCTTGGCGATAAATGCTATCTTGTACGTCACCACAGGCAAACACTCCATGGACGTTGGTCTTGGTGGAGTCGGGCTGAGTAATTATATAACCGTTTCCATCGAGATTCAACTGTCCTTTGAATACACTGGTATTGGGTTCGTGGCCTATTGCTACGAATAAACCAGTTACCCCCAGGGTAGAATGGGCTCCTGTGCGTACATCTTCGATCTTTAGCCCCTCTACTTTAGTCGAGCCTAAGATCTCTACTACCCGCGAACTTAGGAGGAAAGATATCTTGTCATTTGACCTGGCTCGTTCTACCATTATGTGAGATGCTCTGAACTCATCACGTCTGTGGATTATTGTTACGTGGCGTGCAAAATGTGTTAGAAATATTGCCTCTTCAAATGCGGAATCACCACCACCCACAACTGCTATATTTTGATCACGAAAGAAAAAGCCATCGCAGGTAGCACATGTCGAGACACCATGACCAATTAGACGCTCTTCTCCGGGAACGTTCAGACGAAGGGAGTGTGCACCTGTAGCTATAATAAGACTGTGACTTCTAATAGGCTTATCAATATTGTCGGAATCGCTTATCCATATTGAGAATGGAGAAGATGACAGATCTACGCCGGTGGCCTTACCGGAAATTATTGTTGTACCAAAACGTTCCGCCTGTGCACGAAAGTGTGCCATCAATTCTGCCCCCTCTATTCCATCGGGAAATCCAGGATAGTTTTCTATATCGGTAGTTAGCATTAATTGACCACCAGGTTGATCACCTGTAGGGTCAGCCTCTCCCTCTATCAAAAGAGGATCCAGGGTAGCTCTGGAGGTATAGATAGCAGCAGTATAGCCAGCGGGCCCTGATCCTAATATAACTACATTATGTATTTTATCAAAATAATCTGTCATAACATCAGCTCCATTACTCTGTCACAAGCTGCGTTTACGTTTAGACCACAGAAAAAATCCTACAACTGTCATAAATAAGCCAACCAACAGATCTGAAATCCAGATTCTGCCATTAAATGCATATACGTTAAGCAGCCTTATTATACCAATATATAGGGTAATTGAACTTATTAGTACAAGAACCGCAATAATCATGCCAAAGGTCACCATTCTGCCTATAAAATAAGCAGGTCTTACAGTGAGATTGTATGCTTTATTAACAAGAGACTCCAGATTGGCTGTAACGCGGTGAGCCCAATCGTCATGCTGAGACGAATAATCATAATGTTCAGGCGACATGACCCTCCTTTTTTTGCGCTTCCATACACAAACCAAGGGATCCAGGCCCCACATGGCTTCCTACAACAGCGCTCAACTCAACCAGCTCAGGTTTGATAGGCAAATCGAGCGTACTTAGTTTCTTGACAAGAACCCCGGCATCCTCAGACCTTCCGTTTGCTACATATACTTTTATTGGACTGCACGTAGCAGCCTTGCCTGCCAGGTAGTCTACCGCTCTGGTTCTTGTACGCTGCTTTGATTCCGGCTCTATTCTTCCATTTTTTACTACCACTACCGGCTTAATGGAGAGTACTGAACCCAAAAAGGCAGAAGCCCCGCCAATACGGCCACCCCGTCTTAGAAATTCCAGGTCATCTATTACCGCAAATACATGGATATCGTTCCTTGAGTTCAGTATCTGTCTGTGCACCTCTTCAATTTCCAGCTTTTGTGCCACCAATTCTGCCGCTTTTAGCACCAAAATACCTTCACCCATAGAAACGTTCTGTGTGTCTACTACAATAACCGGCACAGAGTCCTGGAAACCCTGAGAAGCAGTAAGAGCTGATTGGTATGTAGCGGACAGGCCGGAAGAAATGGTCAAGCACAAGATGCCTGTTGCCCCTTGTGATACAGCCTTATCGAATGTCTGCTGAAAATCGCCCGGTGATGGTGCTGAGGTCTGAGGCATGATTCCCTTATCGTCAAGCATGTCCCAAAATTTTGATGTGGACAGCTCTACCCTGTCCTTGAATTCCTGGTTACCGAAGCGTATTGTGAGGGGAACCATATCTATATTATTGGAACCCAGCAGTTCATCTGGAATATCACATGCGCTGTCAGTAATAATTTTTATCATGATGGAAAACCTCCTTAGCGTATATTAGCTTATATCTTTATTGAGTAGTGCGACACAGTGAGTATATCGTGTCACACATGACGTATTCCCCTGTCAATTACTCCGAGCAGTATAGAGATCAAAAGGTAAAGCATGCCCCCGCCCACCAGCGCTGTGCCCACCCGGATAATCAGCCATTGAGTCGTATCCGATCCAGATATACTTAATCCAGCTGCAATGGCCAATGACATGAACAGGGTAGCTATGCATATTCTGAGCACAATCCGCCAGGGAAAACGAAAATTGTCCGGTAATAACCTGCGTGCGATGAGGATTAGGGCAACTATGGCCATTACATCGTAAGATAGGGCGATCGAGAGCATAAGCCCTCTCAGTCCTATTACTGTAGGTAATAAAAAGGCAAGTATGATGTTTATACAGTTCTGTATAAAGTACAAGACAAATACAGTCTTCATACGCTGGATTGACTGGAATGTGGCCATACAGTACATAAAGACGGAAAACCCCGGAAGCCCAAGTGCCAGCATCGCAAGTGCCTCTCCGGTGGCTGCAGTATTGTTAAAGTTGCCAGCTCCATGACCCAGTAGTAGAGCTATTAAAGGTCTTGCTGTGATGACCTCTACCGCCATGGCTGGTATCACTATGGCTATAATTCGCAGAAGTCCCACTGAAAAAAGTTTATTGAATACTGAGACATCATTGCGTAGCCAGCTACCGGCAAGAGCAGGTACGGCTGTGGCCATTACTGAAACCGTAATAATTCCAAATGGTACCTGAAAGAATGAGTATGCATAGGTATAGGCAGAGACGGCTCCCACCTCTAAATGTTGTGCGATCATAAGGACGATTAACAGAGAGATCTGGTTGGCTATTATGAACCCCAATGTCCATGCTCCCAAATGCGCGATTTTCTTTACGGGGGGCGAAAAAAAAGAAGGATTCCAGTGCAATCGTAAGTGGAGACTACGAATGCTGGGAAGAAGTATTATTAGTTGAAGAAAGATTCCAAAGGTCGTACCCAGCCCCAAGAGCATGAGCAGACTGGTATGATGACTGAGCCATACGGCATTAGGGTTCCTTGCAAGCAGGCCAAATGCAACTAATACCGCTATGGTGGAAATATTGTTTGCTATCGGGGCAAATGCCGGCAGTGCAAATTTTCTATGTGCATTGAGCAACGAGGTTATCAAACCAAACAATCCGTAACAGGCAAGTTGAGGTGTGAAAAGTCTCAGAAGGTCTACAGTTAGTGGCAGCTCATGGCTATGTACACCCGAAGTAGCGTATAGGTCTATAAAATTGACTATATAAGGAGCCAAAACAAGAAAGAGCAGCGAGGCTATTGCCAACAGCACTATAGAGGTAGTTACTATTGCTGAAATATCGTCCTCCGCTGTTTCACGCTTGGAACTTATGTACTCTACGAATACCGGCACGAAGGTGGCGCTCAACACTCCTCCCAGTACCAAGTCGTGTATTATGTTTGGAAGCGTATTGGACAGGTTGTAAGAGTCTGCCAACGTACCAAAACCCAGTGCGTATGCCAGAGCAAATATGCGCATCAATCCGGTGAGTCTGGACAACGCCGTACCGGCAGCCATATATATGGTATTGCGTGATGTGTTTTCCGTATCTTCGTTATTGCTTATTGTTGCGGCCACCTGTCCCATCTTCCCAAATCGTTCTGATCAGTTGGTACGTAGATGCTGTGGACGTTTCAAATCGGGCTTGCGCTTGAGGTGTAGGGTATGTAACCACCACCCCAACAGTATCAGAATGGCCCCGACCGAAAGGATGATAGCTACTATAGATATAGCAGCCGACCTAACGGGCAGATCGGCTGAGGCCAGGGACATCCTGCCGTTCATCGACAGTAGTTTGACTTCAATGTGAAAATACCCCGTTGCTCTAATAGTTACCGGTACATATATAACAGTGGTTGCATGGTCGACCATAACTTTTTGTTTGAGGGTTCTTCCGGCGTCAATTCCACTGCTGCTGAGTTCCAGCAGTGTATTTACCGGGTAGTGCAGATGAGAGACGATTGTAATTGGAATGGTTACCTTCGATGACGTTATGGTAATTGTTTTGTCGGACACAAGCGACAAATTGGAGACATACGATGCTATATCCCGTTTTAGATTGTCCAGTTCCAATTCAGAGGAGTGTGTGGAGAGGCCGACATTCATCGAGCAGAGAAATGTGTCATAGAACTTATTAAAAATAGATCCGTTTCTGAAAGACGACTTGAACGCCTGTAGGTTGTTGTATGAACCAATAATATCATTACGTAGGGTAGTAGGCATGCCCCTGGCGGCTGCTGTGTTGGAGCCTGGCAATAGACTTCTGTCAGCAGCCGGTCCGGTTGATGGTGGGACCTGTGTCATGTATTGAGAAAGGGTCACCGGACTCAATATGGGATTTCCGTTTAGTAGTTGGAGTAGTGTATTGATAAATTGCGAAGGTAGGGGAGAGTTGCGGCTGTCGTATGCTATGACACCACGCGGAGTGGATTGGTAGGGAGTCTCGAAATACACCATAGAAAAATTAGCAATTATGTCATATGCAGATAGTATTGGCCCGATTGAGTTGATTTGGTCGAGGATCTTGCTTGAGCTACTGTCTATTGGATACCCCAGTACGTTACTGTTGTCGTTCAGTGTCAACGTAAATGGGTTGGTAAGTGTGAGGTTGGTGTATTGGTAGTTTAAGTTTGAAGAGCCAAGTACTATATTGGTAATACCCTGTTGTCTCAACGCTATTGCTGCCTCATTCGTAATTGCCGACGATGACAACCATACGTCCGTATACGAGTGTATATGGGTAGCAGCCAATATACGGCTACCCTCCTCCAGTTGGTTGTGGATTTGATTATCGAGAGAGGCTGCTGTAAGTCGATCAATATTGATCGGTACGTATGGTCCGGATAGTATTTCACTATGCGGTGACATGGAAATTGCTTCCAGTGAGTGCAGGGAACTGCGAGCCAAAGTGCTTGCTTGGGTAGAAGTATGTCTATTGGTGGAAGAGTAGCATATACCGGCGTTTATATTTGATGCACATGCCAATTGCTGGAGGGCAAATGGCTCCAGCTGAAGTGTAATCGGTACAGGGGAATTGTTTTTAATGGCTGAAATATCTGATTTAAGCGATTGCAGGGAAACGTTTGTAGAAGTAGGAGAGGTATGCAGGCTTGGCGGCACTGCCAATGGAGCAATGTAGCCAACTCGCAATGGCTGAGTAGCGGGGGTGGTGTGAACATAGGTCAGGTATGTGTTCAATGTGGATAGAGGAGAGGTCGACGAAGAAGAACTATTTTGTAGTGCAACCTGCAGAGGATAGACCCCATGACAGGGAGAGCTGCCGGGGGTGCAGGGCAGGCTGAAATCTACGATGTTCGGTGCGGTAGTGACAGTTGCGCTATTCAGGGAGATGCTCAGCTCAAAGCTGTTTCCACCGTGATACAGCGTACTCAATTGAATGGCGGTTGATGTGGCAAGTACAGAATCGTTGGATATGTCTGTAAGGGTTGCCTGGAAGTCTGATTGACTGGTCAAACGGTCGTATAGAGAAACCGATACCTGCAATCCCTGTATGGCTGTGAGCGGCAGGGACGGCGGGTTGTGTGATGACGGCGGGTTGCTTGAGGACGTACTCGCGGAAGCATGAGATTGCCCGGCTTTTGACGATCTACCGGTATAAGAAAGTCCAAATGTCAGGTGAAATTGCTGGGATGTCGATACCCAGGGTGACTGGGAAATCAAGTTTAACCTCGGTGTTCCGGAAGTAGTTGTGTTGGCAATAGACTTACTGTCGGCAGTTGTATTTATACCGGCAATACCGTTCGTGTTTACTATGCTTACACTTGATCCCGGTGTTCCAATTGTATTGTGTCGACCGAGTGGGGTACCCGGCTTACTTGCCGGTCCGAACAGACTACCTACTGAGATGGCTGTAACTATGATGATATATAGTATTGCAAATGAACGCCTATGAGCATGCCCACTTTTTTGGGCGGTACAATAATATAGTATTCTGCGGAACGACCATGAGTAACGGGTCACTCTATTCAGCTTATATCCAGCGCTGTGCATGTGGCGATATAAGCTACGATGATATAAGCTACCCCGTAGCGACCTCATCCCATTGCCTGCCGCATCACCGCTCTGTTTTTCCACACGGAAACGATGATAGTACTACCGTGGTGGTGAGGTGTTCATAGTGATTCCAGAACGTGCAAGTGAAATGTTGGGGAAAACCTCAGAGATTGCCAGAATATTCAGAGATGCTGGTAAGGAGCTGTATATTGTTGGTGGAACGGTACGTGATCTGATACTTGCTGAGGGGAAGGAGGATAAATCCGGTGCCGTCCAGTCTACAAAAGATTACGATTTTGCTACGAATGCTCTTCCCGATGAGACTCTATCCCTGGTGAAAGATTGGGCTGACAGTGTCTGGCAGCAGGGGAAAAAGTTTGGCACCATAGCGTGTCTCAAGGGTGATGTACGTTTTGAAATTACTACTTATAGGGCTGAGGTATATAGCAGTGATACAAGAAAACCGGCTGTTGTATTCGGTGAATCTCTTGAAGACGATCTGATCCGCAGGGATTTTACCGTTAATTCTATGGCATTGGCATTGCCTTCCCTTGAGCTTATCGATCCATTTGATGGCCTTTCCGATCTTGCATCAAAAACACTGCGTACGCCGAGAGAGGCAAATAAGTCGTTTGACGAGGATCCCTTGCGTATGCTCAGGGCTGCTCGTTTTATTGCGGGTTATCGTCTGCAGCCGGTAGATGAGCTCAGCGCAGCCGTCTCAGAGATGGCCGCCAGAATAGAGATGGTTTCTCCCGAGCGAATAAGGGATGAACTGGATAAACTTCTTGTGGTCCAAAAGCCATCACCGGGATTGGCTTTTCTTGTAGATACGGGCCTGGCAGAGAGGTTTATACCCGAGCTGCCGGCTCTGGCGCTGGAGCAGGATCCAATCCATCGCCACAAAGACGTACTGGCTCATACGTTGTCCGTAGTGGACAAGACCAGTCCGGAGCGCCTGCTCAGACTGGCGGCGCTCTTTCACGATGTTGGTAAGCCCAAGACCCGTACATATACGCCACAGGGTGTATCTTTTTATCACCATGACGTTGTAGGTGCTCGAATGGCTCGCGAAAGAATGAGAAAGCTGCGTTACTCTACAGAGGATATATCGATTGTGGCGACCCTGGTCGAGCTGCATCTTCGATTTCACACTTACAGGTTTGGTTGGACCGACAGTGCACTGAGGCGATATGTGCGCGATGCCGGTCCACTACTGGAGTGGCTAAATGAACTTACCAGGTGCGACTGTACTACCAGAAATCCTGTAAAGGCAAGGGAACTGAACGACAGAATGGATGAACTTGAAAGTCGTATTGCGGAGCTCAGGGAGCGTGAAGAGATAGAATCCATCAGACCCGACCTGGATGGTGTGCAGGTAATGGAGCACCTTGGAATCGCTCCCGGGCGTGAAGTGGGAGAGGCGTTGGCGTTTTTGCTTGAGCTTAGAATGGACCAGGGGCCCCTTTCGGAGGATGAAGCCTATCGGCGCCTCGATGAGTGGTGGCAAAACCGCAGCTAATAACGGAACAGCGAGACCGTAACGGCTTTTAGCTGTGAACAAGATGTTACTGCTCGGCTATGAACTCCTCGACCAGATCGCGTGCAACGTCATCGTGGTATTGTTTTGGAGGCGATTTCATAAAGTAAGAGCTCGGGCCAATAAGCGGTCCGCCGATCTTCCTATCCAGGGCAAGCCGAGCACAGCGAATGGCATCTATCATCACGCCTGCCGAATTTGGGGAGTCCCATACCTCAAGCTTTAATTCTACCGACAGAGGTGCATCACCAAAATTTCGTCCCTCCAAACGAATGTATGCCCATTTCCGGTCATGCAGCCAAGGTACGTGATCAGACGGCCCTATATGTACATCGGGGGTATCCAGATGTGAGATATCTACCTGGCTCGTTACTGCCTGTGTTTTTGAGATCTTTTTCGATTCCAGGCGAGAACGCTCAAGCATGTTCATAAAGTCCATATTTCCACCGAAATTGAGCTGATAGGTGTGGTCTATATTTACCCCTCTATCCTCCATTAGCCGGGTGATTACTCTATGCAAAATAGTCGAGCCAACCTGGCTTTTAATATCGTCTCCAATTATGGGAATATTTGCCTCCGTGAACCTTGATGCCCATTCCGGGTCGCTTGCAATGAATACGGGAATGGCATTTATAAAAGCTACCCCAGCCTTAAGGCAGGCTTCTGCATAGTAGCGTTGGGCATCCTCTGACCCTACAGGGAGGTAACTTATCATTACTTCTGCGCCGCTGTTGGCAAGTTCTTCCGCTACATCTACCGGGGAAGCAGGCGACTCCTCAACCATTTGTTGGTAATACGTACCATAGCCATCGAGGGTGGGTGCACGCTTTACTGTTACATCAAGGTAATCGGGCTTTGCAAAGCGTATGGTGTTATTTTGCCCGGCGAAGATGGCTTTGGAGATGTCTGATCCTACTTTGGTATTGTCAATGTCGAAAGCTGCAACTATCTCGATATCCGATATATGGTATCCACCGAGAACATTGTGCATGAGTCCCGGTATGGTTTCCTCCGGATCTGTATCCCTGTAATACTCCAGACCCTGTACCAACGAACTCGCGCAGTTACCTATTCCCGCAATCGCCAGTTTGATAGGTGTTTTTGAAGTCATATAATTACTCTCCTTTATGTATTCTTATTGCTGTCTGCTTGGCTCCGCCGGTTGCTGCCCGTTGCCGGTTGCTGCCTGTGAGCCGTCTTTCTCTTTTTTAATCAAATTATCCAACCATGCGAGATCCTGTTGCATGGATTCTATGTCGTGCTCGATAACCAGGTTCTCGTAGCGCTGCTTCCAATGTTTTCTTTTGGGTTGTTTGGAAATTGCCTCTATTCGCTCCAGGGTACTTGCTACGTGAGATTTTCTGAGTTCGAGCAGCTTCAAGCGAGCCGCAGGAGATAGGTGGCGTGCAAAGGCCAGTCTTATATCAAATGAACGCCGGTCGGCTACCTCGCTGTCGTCGTTGAGCAGTTTCTCAAAGAGTTCACGACCATAATCGGTAAGCTTATACACTTTTTTACTCCGAGTGGATCTGGCCGGAGGACGAAGGAAAACTCCTGCAGCGGCCCTTTCGCCGGTCAACGATCCAGTGAGTGGTGTACGAACAGAGCTTGCAGCGCTGGCAGCCTGGGTAGATGCTACCGATGGGGTCTGCAGGAATGATTTAATTGCCCCCGCCTTCTCCAACCGCGCCAACGCCGGATAGAGAGTACCGAAAGAGAGACTCATCAAGAGGCCATCCTCTATCAGTAGTTTACGGATTTCGTATCCGTGCAGGTCTCGGTCGGCGAGCACTCCAAGTATGGCAATTTCAAGCATTACCCATATCGTATCGATATATCGACGACAATGCAAGTCGAGAGGGAGGATGGTCAGGATATAGTCATGACAGCGACCAAGGAGGACGGCAGGGATTACGGCAGTCCTCCTTTATTCTTCTGGGTTTGACTGTGCTTGTCACAGACATAGCGGTCATCACCCGGCTGCACTGGTGGTGGTAGTGCAAGTATAAAGTGGAAGTGGCGACGCTGCTTGGAAGTCCGGTACGCAACAGTCCGGTGGAGATTGTTGGGTGGACAGGCGTGGCGAAGCACCTTGCCATCGGTAACGGGGACTACATCGAGATTTATACGCAACCATCCATCGGACACTTGCGGGCCGGTGAGAACGCATGATTATTCGCGGGGCACTACAATGCCTGGCCAACCGCTTCGAAAGAGGTTAACCTATTTATATATGGAAACTACTGACGTGGGCAGAGGCCGCAAAGCGAGCACGGATGACATGCGGGATGTAGTGTCATCCGATATAGCTGCTACACAGAGAGATATTCAGATGAGCGGCAGTTCCATAACCGGCGGCAGTTTCACAGATGCTGGCAGCTTTGTAACCGATAGCGGGATAAAAGCCAATAGGGCCGCAAATGGGCGAACCAAGCGTAAAAGTAATGCTTCCGGGGCAGCCGTAGAGTACGGCTTGTCCCGCAACTTTCTGATTGATCAATTCCGGAAGGGTCGTGTATCGAGAAGAGATATTTGCGATGCCCACCCGGAGCTTTTGAGAGCGGCACGCAATGTAGGCAGAGGCTCTTCCGTAGTAGATTGCCCGGTATGTGAGGTTTCCAGAGTATCTTATGTAACCTATGCATTTGGCAGTGGGCTACCTTCAGGGGGACGCTGCGTCGTAGACTCCAGGGAGATATTGAAAGTTAAGTCCCGTCTGCGTAATGGAAACCTGGCGTGCTATGTGATAGAAGTATGTCCGAGCTGTGGCTGGAATCACCTTGTAAAAACTTTCTGGATATAGAATGGCCTAACGAGTCAATGCAGACCGAGGCTACGCAACAGGTAAGCAACCCAATCCCGGTTTGCAATGAAACAAACGGTAGCACCACTACAAGGACCGAGTATTGGCCAGTAAGGTTATGTGTGGAGGTTGCGGAGTGATCCTGCCAAGGCTGATAGAATCATAGTATGGCCCGTATCACAGTACCAGAGATCAAATCACGCAAGGTGGCTCAGGGCGATTCCCCGGTCGTCATGTTGACCGCTTATGACGCACCCGGCGCCAGGATTGCAGATTCCGCCGGAGTGGATATCATTTTGATAGGCGACAGTATGGCAATGGTGGTGCTGGGACATCCAGATACTATTCATGTCACCATGGAGCAGATGGTCACCCATGTTGCGGCAGTGGCCAGTACAAAGCCGAACGCTCTTATTGTCGCGGATATGCCATGGCTCTCGTACCATCTCGATGATGCCGATACAGTGCGTAACGCATCCAAACTGATAAGAGCAGGGGCGGAAGCCGTCAAGCTGGAGGGCGGACAATCCAGGCTTAGATGCATTGATGCACTCATGTCTGCAGAGATACCTGTAATGGGTCATCTTGGATTGACCCCACAGTCTATAAACCGCATTGGAGGATACAAAGTACAAGCCAAAGATGATGATGCGGCAAAATTGCTTATTGATGACGCCAAAAGCCTTTCTTCGGCAGGGTGTTTTGCGATCGTACTGGAAGCAGTTCCGAAAAGGGTTGCCGAAGAGGTCACTCGGGCTATCCCGATCCCCACTATCGGGATTGGTGCGGGTAGTCACTGTGATGGTCAGGTGCTCGTCTTCCATGATCTGCTTGGATTGAGCGATAGAGTGCCAAAATTTGTTCGCAGGTATGCCAACCTGGCTGATGATGCTATAAAAGGAGTATCAAATTGGGCGGCAGACGTCAGAGCGGGAGTTTTTCCGTCAGACGAAGAGTCTTATAACTGAACAGACATACTTATAGTCTAGGTCAGCCGTAAGATGCCTGAGCAGATTCGACAATATAACAGTAGTCTTTCTATGTGCTATAGTAAGGCGGGGCATGTTGATGTTACGTGAATAGGTTAAGGAGAAATAGTGGTTATGCAGCAATCATATGAGTTAATGGTGATAATAGACTCGTCATTGGAGTCGGCCGCGCTGGAAAATACTATAAAGAGAATAGATGAGATTTTACATTCCTTTGAGGCCACTGTTTTGTTGAAGGACAATTTTGGCAAGAGGGCACTGGCATACAGCATAAATCATCATAACGAAGGTGTGTATGTCATTTTTGATTTTACGGTAGATAAGAGTCAGGTAGCCCAGATGGAAAATGCGCTCTCTCTTATCGATGGCGTAATGCGCCATAGGATAATTAAGGTTCCTGAAAACAGGATTTCACGCCCGCCGACGCTATTGTCATCTGGAGCTTCTACGAACGTAAACAGTCTTCATGCAACTGATGACATACATGCAAGCATGCACGCAACGAGGGGTGATCTAAGTGTCTAACGGTAACACTGTGGTGCTGGTTGGCAATGTAACCAGAGACCCGGAACTCAGCTATACCCCCAGCGGGATTGCCAAGGCAGCATTTGGCCTGGCGGTAAACAGAAGGTGGCAAAATCGCCAGACACAGGATTGGGAAGAAAACGTATCTTTTTTTGATGTAGTGTGCTGGAGGGAATTGGCTGAGAACGCCAGCGAGTCTCTACCAAAGGGCACGCGTGTCATTGTTACCGGACGTCTCGATCAGCGATCATGGGAGACACCCGATGGCGAGCATCGTTACAAGGTAGAAATTACTGCCGATGAGCTGGGTCCCAGTTTGCGCTGGGCAACTATGCAGGTCGTCAAGAACGACCGGAGGGAGCCGGAATCCGGCAGAGAAAGAGGACAGGCCGAAGGAACTCAACAGAGGCGTAATCCCCAGGAAACCCAATCGCATAGATATCATTACGAAGATGAAGGTGCGCCAATGCACTACGACGATCATGAGGAGCCTTTTTAATCATGGGAAAAGCAAAAGCAAAAGTAAGCAACCGCAGAACAGCACGGGACTTCGGGCACAGATACAGGAAAAAGCCCTGCCTTCTCTGTATAGATGATATAGATTGGGTGGATTACAAGGACATAGATTTTTTGAAGAGATACGTTACCGAGCGAGGCAAGATAAAGGCACGCAGGATTACAGGTAATTGCGCCCAGCATCAGCGCGATGTGGCGGTTGCCATCAAGACAGCGCGTGAGCTTGCTCTTTTGCCCTATACCCAGAGGGTATCTGCCGAAAGGATGGGAGCCCGTCGTCAGGTGGATCGTTCGGACGACCTGGACATGTCGGCTATGGAGGGGATAGATATTTCCGGGGCTGCCCTTTTGGATGACATGGCGGATATGCATTTTGCGGACCCAAGTATCGTAGATCCAAGTGTCTTGGAGGGTGTCCGGTATGAAGAAATGGGTGAGGTCGCAATGGGTATCCGGGATGAAGCGGAAAGCCGGGATGTAATTGCCGGTCAGGATAGAGAGTCCGAAGAAGATACATCTGGTGGTGACTTGGGATCCACTCAGGATATATTGGTTCAAGATATGGGAGTAGTTGAAGAATGAAGGTACTTTTAAGGGATGACGTTAACAGTCTCGGGAAAAGGGGAGATATAGTGGATGTAGCCGATGGCTATGCCCGCAATCTGCTTGTACCGAGCGGAGCTGCGTTGGTTGCTACCGAGAAGATGAGAGAGCAGGCAGCGGTTATGAGGCGTGCCAGAGACCTGAAAGAGGGGAGGGACAGAGAAGCTGCACAAAGAGTAAAAGAGTTGCTTGAGGAGGCTCCTATAAAGGTATATGCCAAGTCGGGCAAGGAGGGGCGGTTGTTTGGCTCTGTCACTGCAGCAGACGTCAGTGATGCCGTTCGTATTCAAATCGGGGCGGAAGTAGATCGTAAGACGATTGCCATTGCCGCCCCCGTTAGGTCGCTGGGCGTCCATAACGTAACAGTAGATCTCTATACGGGAATTACTGCCGAGGTCACAATTGAGGTATTGCCTGAGGGTAGCGAAGCTTAGGATTGGCTATCAGTGGAAGCGGGGCGGGGCGTTAGCGGTCCTTAACGGCGTAGACGACCATACTTTTACCTATAAGTGGAGCCAGTAGTTTTTCTGCCAGGCGAGTAGGCCACGGATGCTTATAGATATCCCATACCAGCAGGCGATGGTAGGCGCTGACCAGGCTGTGATTATCATCGGAAGGACCTACCATACAGCGTAGCCACCAGTAGGGAGAATGTAGCCCGTGAGCGTAATGATGGGCGACCTGGTGCATACCGGATCGTTCCAATCTGTCGCGTAGTACCAACTTGGTATATATACGAATATGTCCGCCGGGTTGGCGATGGTAAGCCTTGGCAAGCCGCCAATTTATCAGCTCTGGACCAAAACGCGGTACGGTTACAGCCAGCATTCCACCCGGCTTTAATACTCTATGCAGTTCATGTAGGGCCTGCATATCATCCCAGATATGCTCCAGTACCTCTGAGGCTATGATTTGATTGAAGGTCCCATCGCGGAAAGGGAGGCTCAATGCGTTGCCATTGATGGCGCCGTAGCCTGTATCTTGAACTATCTCTCCCTCGTGGCGCATGGCTCTTACCATGTTTACGACCGGTTTTAGAACTTGTTCGTCTGCATCGAGTGATATTACCGATGCTCCTTTTTTAAGTGCTTCAAAGGTGTGACGCCCTCCACCGCATCCCAGGTCAAGAATGACATTTCCCGGAGCGAGATTTAGTATAGAGTAATTAACGGTTAGCAAGGTAGCCGGTACGTCCTTTGCCGGTTCGTTTTTTCTCCTCAATCAGCTCATAGTACTGTTCAGATGTGAGCTGTGCTGTCTTTTGCCAGGTAAATCTGGACAGTACGCGTTTACGGCCGGCATCGCCCAGCCTGGTTGCCAATTCCTGATTGTCGAATATCTTGTTTATTGCCGAGGCCAGTTCATCCGGCGAGCCCGGCCTTACCAGCAACCCAGTCTCACCGTCACGGCCAACTACTTCCGGTATGGCTCCACCGGTGGTTGCAACCAATGGCACGCCACAGGCCATTGCCTCGATGGCCGGCAGGGAAAAGCCTTCATACAGAGACGGCACAACGCCGACTGTTGCTTCCGAGTAAAGTTTGGCGAGTTCCTGATCGCTGATGCCACTGACGCACCGAACTACCGATCCCAAGTTCAGCCTCTCTATTGTCTTTGCTACCCTGCCACCCTCCTTTGGCTTGCCCACCAGTACCAACTCCACATCACGTTCGGTTAGTATCTTTGCAACAGCCTCAAGGAGCGGTACTATGCCTTTCATGGGAACGTCGCTGGATGATGTAGCCATGATCCTGCCGGGTGCACGCCTTACATTTGGTATGGGATGGAATACCTCATCGTCCACTCCTACCGGAACCACTCTCATCTTCTCTGCCGGCACTCCCATTTGCACAGCAATATCACGTTTCGATGATTCTGATACTGTAATGATACGGGGGAGCCGCCGGGCTACTCTTGCTTGCATCTGTAAAAACCCGTACCATCGTCGTGTGGATATTTTTTGCCATCTACTCTCTGCGTGGCTGATGGCCAGATCGCGATCTACGGTAATTGGGTGGTGAAAGGTGGTAAGCAACGGCCAACCATCATTGACTATACCCAGCAGACCAGACCCCAGGCTCTGGTTGTCATGTACCACATCGTACATGCCGATTCGCTTTCGTAGGATCTTTCTTGCTCTGAGTGTAAAAGTGCGCGGCTCCGGGAACCCGGCCGTCCACATGGTCAGTACCTCCAGCAGATCCGGATAGGATTTAATTTCAGATGGATGGGGTGTCCTGAAGGGGTCGGGTTCACGGTACAGATCGAGACTGGGTACGGGAGTGAAACCGACTCCATCGTCCAGAACAGGCCATGGCTGTCCGGAAAATACTTCTACAGAATGTCCCAGGTTGACCAATTCTCTGGATAGGTGCCTTATATACACACCCTGCCCACCGCAGAGTGGATTCCCTCTATATACGAGCAGGGCAATTCTCAGGTGGCCGGTGGTATCGAGTTCTATAGGCGGTATCGCCGGTACCTCGGTTGTGTTCAGGAGTGGTTGTCTCTGTAGCTCTTTCATCTGTCTGGTCTTATTAAGTAGTAACTATTGGGTATTGGAGATTTTTCAGGAATGGATGTATATTACCCCAAGAAAGCGCTGGAAGCGAAATTGACCGAGACGCGAGCGCAAGAGTTACCTTAATCGGGGGAGGATGTCATAAAGTTTGTATTAGTGTTCATGAGCCCTTCGTTCCAAAGAGGCAGCAGGTTAGTCCGCTGGGGCCCGTGTAGTTTGTGGTAAATCTGGCGAGTACTGTGGCACGTAATTACCTCTACCCAGGTAGGCACTTAAAAGAGGATCAATGTCTTCATCTATCCCGCTCTTTACCTCGGTTACCCAATCCAGCCGTTCGTTCAGTATTCTCTCCACTCCGCCCTGGAGGGTGACGGAAGAAATTGCACATGAGCTGCATGCTCCAGTCAGCCGGACGTTAACTACACCATTTTCTACATCGGCTGACACGAGTTCCAAATCTCCTCCGTCCTGCTGGATGGCTACGCTCATCATGTCAACGAGCTCAGCCAATTCGGCTTCTCTTGACTCCTTTTCCTGGGGTGTCAGCACGGACTGCTCCGTTTAGCTATTGTGCCGGCAGATTGATTGCTGTCCATATAGTTCATTATACGGCCTTTTTGCTGTCGGTGTGCCTGTTGCAGGGTGGTGGGAGGAGGGCTGGGACTGCCACTGATGCTGCGCACCGGATGCCGGATGTGCAGTAGAGCGGTAGATTTTGTGTCTTGATCGGGTCAATGATTTGCTGAGCGGTGTTGCTTGTACTACGCTATAGTGACGGTATTGTGTAGCCAGGCAATTAGCTGTACTGTATGTAGCAGATTACTTCGCAACATTGCCAGAAACAGACAACTGTTATTGGCTGCAGGTTTTGGAGCAAACAATAAGAAGAACGGAAACAAATGGGAACGAACAAGCGGCTATCTATGTATGGCGGTAATGGCGACAATGGCTCTTTAGGGAACTCAACAGATACAGATCCTGGGGGAGGCGCTCTTATATCTGGGCGAGCGAGAGGTACGAAAAGTAGTACAGGGTTGGCTATTCGCGCCAGGCGGAAGTGTAGAGGTGTCCGCACATCTGAGACAGGCGGTAGGAGATTTACCTTTCTTAGAATGCTTTGCACGCTTGGAATCGTATCTGCGCTTGTTCCACTGATAACAGCTCTTTCGCTCATCACTTCCCCGGTGCTTCCGGCCTTTGCTGCCTCACCGCCGGTGCCGGGGATATTTTCTGCTCCGGTAAACATCGATGGCACTAACCACCTCAGCTCCGTCTCTTGTCCCACCACCACCTTCTGCATGGCGGTGGACAACGCCGACAATGCGCTCTCCTGGAACGGCTCTACGTGGAAGACCTACCCCGGCATTGGTCCTTACGGCCTCACATCCGTCTCCTGTCCCACCACCACGTTCTGCATGGCCGTGGACGGCTATGGCAACGCGTATTCCTGGACGGGCTCCACCTGGACGGGCTCCACCATCGACGGCACCAACGTGCTTGAATCCGTCTCGTGTCCCACCATCACATTCTGCATGGCGGTGGACAACTTCGGCGACGCGCTCTCTTGGACGGGCTCAGCCTGGTCGAAGGCCATCATCGACACTAATACCTCTGGCAACCCCATCCCCCTCACTTCCGTCTCGTGTCCCACCACCACCTTCTGCATGGCGGTGGACGGTAGTGGCAACGCGCTCTCCTGGACGGGCTCCACCTGGTCGAAGGCCACCCCCACTGGCGACAGCAACACCCTCAACTCCGTCTCCTGTCCCACCACCACCTTCTGCATGGCGGTGGACAACGCCGACAATGCGCTCTCCTGGAACGGATCGACATGGACGACCTACTCCGGCGTCGATCTTTACGGCCTCACTTCCGTCTCCTGTCCCACCACCACGTTCTGCATGGCCGTGGACGGCAATGGCAACGCGCTCTCCTGGGACGGCTTTTCTTGGTCGAGCGCCACCTCCATCGACGGCACTAACCACCTCAACTCCGTCTCCTGTCCCACTGCCTCGTTCTGCATGGCGGTGGACATCAGTGGAAATGCGCTCTCCTGGACCGGCTCCACCTGGTCGAAGGCCATCATCGACACTAATACCTCTGGCAACAGCATCCCCCTCGACTCGGTCTCCTGCCCCTCCACCACCTTCTGCATGGCGGTGGACTACAGCGGCAATGCGCTCTCCTGGGATGGATCCACATGGACGAGTGCTACTCGTATCGACACTGCCCCCTCTGGCTCCGGCATCAACCTCACTTCTGTCTCCTGCCCCTCCACCACCTTCTGCATGGCCGTGGACGGCTATGGCAACGCGCTCTCCTGGGGTGGATCCACATGGACGACCTGGTCTAGTATCGACACTAATACCTCTGGCACCCCCATCCCCCTCACTTCTGTCTCCTGCCCCACCAAATCATTCTGTATGGCGGTGGACAGCAATGGCAATGCGCTTGACTGGAATGCTGGGAGTGGTGGGAGTGGTAGCCACTGGGCGTCCTTAGGCAACATCGGCACCAACTACCTCGAATCTGTCTCCTGCCCCACCACCACATTCTGTATGGCCGTGGACGGCAGTGGACATGCGTTCTCTTGGAACAGCTCTACTGGTTGGTCTGGCTCCACCTCCACTGGCGACAGCAACTCCCTTTACTCCGTCTCCTGTCCCACCACCACGTTCTGCATGGCTGTGGATGATGCCGGCAATGCGCTCTCCTGGACCGGCGGCTCGTTGTCCTCGTGGAAGACCTACCTCGGCATTGACACTGCCTCTGGCTCCGGCATCCCCATTTACTCGGTCTCGTGTTCCACCACCACCTTCTGTATGGCGGTGGACTACAGCGGCAATGCGCTCTCCTGGGATGGCTCAGCCTGGTCGAAGGCCACCCCCACTGGCGACAGCAACACCCTCACTTCCGTCTCCTGTCCCACCACCTTCTGCATGGCGGTGGACGGTAGTGGCAATGCGCTCTCCTTTGTGCCGCCACCCAGCCCAAGCAACGTTTCGGCAAGTTTTTCTTCTTCGGGAGCATCTGCCGCCATAAGCTGGAGTGCACCAACAGGGCTTCCCTCGTCGCCAACCTACGACGTCACCGTCACCGATGAGACTGCCGGAATAACAACGATGCCGATCACCACTACCACCTCTACTCCTTCTACGGTCTCTTCTCTCACGCCGGGACATGTATATCGCTTCTCGGTGTCTGCAGTCATCTCGGGAGGACTTGTCTCTTCTCCTGCGGCTACTCCTCTCCTGGAATCTCCCTCGTCTGGGAGTACGGGCACAACTGTAAGTGCGGTCTGCCGCTGGAATGGTGGAGGTGGAACCTCTAATGAAGTGCTCAGTTCACCTTCAAACTGGATGACCGTCTCCCCGGTCTCTTTACCATCTGATTGTGGGGGTGTAGGAAATAGCGGAGGTCCACCCAGCGGCTCGCAACTCGTCTTTCCATCTTTATCCAGTGGAACCAATACAACAGTATCTACCAGTTCTACCAGTAGCTCTTCGTGTGCATCTAGCTCTACCAGTGGTGATATAACCTTTTCCTCTATTGCCTTTGAGGGTGGTAGCTATGACCTAGCTGGCAGTACTACTGTCGCACTAACTGCCGCTACTTCTACAATAGCCATTCTTGACCAATCCTCTGGTACAACTACCCTGAGCGCCCCATTGACAACACCCAATGCTGGCCAGACTGCCGTAGATGCAGGGAATCTTACGCTATCTTGTGCATCAAGTCTTCCCTCTGGGCAAATCAGTACAGGATCGGGCGCCACTCTGGAGTTTGCTACAGGCATGGCCGTACCCAATAGCATCTCCGGCTCCGGCGCGCTTCTCTCCAGTCCTGGCTCATCCAATGAGGTCACCCTTTCTGGTACGAACAGCTACACCGGATCAACCACCGTCAGCTCCGGCACCCTCGCCGTGGCCAACGGTTACGCGTTGGGCGGCAACCCATCCACAGCCGGATCAGGCGGACTCGTGACGATTGACTCCGGCGCAACGCTCCAAGTCGGTGTTATGAATACCCCCGTAAGCATATCGAACGATATTACTTTTGAAGGCGGCTCGACGCTTGCCACGCCTTCGCTCTCGTCTCCTGCAACGAGCTTTACACTTGATGGCACCGTTACCTTGGATGGAATAGTAACAATTGATCCTCAATACTATACCAACCTCTATCTTGCTGGCCAGGTCACTGGTACCGGGAGCATTACCACTGACGGGCCTTTTACGACGTGGTTGAGTAACTCGTCGAACAGCTACTCGGGCGGGACCACGGTCGCGAGCTCCGGCACCCTAGTCGTCGAGGCGTCGGGCGCTCTGGGGACGGGCCTGGTCACTGACACTGGCAGCGCTCCGATCATCCTGGAGGGCTCCATCACCATGCCAAACGCCTTCCACCTAGCCGGTACTAGCTCCATCTGCTCGGGTATTCTCTGTGATGGTTCATCATCCTTCACCCCTAGTGTACCCGGCGGGGCTGATACAGTAAGCGGCACAGTAACTTTGACGGACAACACATCAGTTTCTGCGGTGACCTCGGCCATCTTGGCTATAACCGGTACCATATCTGGCAGCTACAACCTTACGACCAGTGGCAATGTGGTAGTCTCAGGTGACAACACCCACTCCTACACCGGTGCCGCCACCGTTGCCGAGGGCACCCTCGATGTAACGGGCTCTATTGGCTCAAGCAGTGGCCTCACAGTCGAAGGTGGTGCCACCCTTGAGGGAACAGGAACCGTTCCCGGCATAACCACGAGTGGGTGTAGCACTTCAAGTCCCTGTACAATCTATCCGGGCGATGCACCTGGGGTGCTTACCTCGAGCGGAGTGGTGAACCTCTCCATCTCGGGCTCCACCCTGGAATTAGATCTCTCCAGTACATCGCCAAGTACCTACAGCGAGTTGGTGGCAAATGGAGGCAACATATCAGGAGCAAATCTTGACATTACCTCTGCAGCTTCTGCTGCTTATGGCACCACCTACACTATATTGAAAGATACTTCGTCTAGCGCATTCTCTGGTGAACTCTCCTACGGTGGCTCATCGCTTACCCAGGGAGAAACCTTTTCAGTTGCTGGCCGCAAGTTCCAGATCAGTTACACCGGAGGCTCCTCTGGCCATGACGTGACCTTGACGGACGTAACCAATCCACCCCCGCCTCCTCCTCCGGCACCATCTATAACCTCTATATCTCCATCTACAGGATCTACCAATGGAGGTACCACCGTAACCATAACCGGAGACAATCTCTCAGGCGTTGCCTATGTATACTTTGGAAGCGTGGCAGCTACCTCTTTCAATGTAGTATCCCCGGCAGAGATACAGGCAGTCTCCCCAGCAGAGTCCGCCAGCACTGTCAATATAACCGTCACTACCCCAGGTGGTACTTCACCTGTGACATCAGCCGATCAGTTCACCTATACATCTTCCACACCTACACCCCAGCCACCTACGGTCACCTCTATCACTCCCACTTCTGGGTCTACCAATGGAGGTACTTCTGTGACTATTACAGGTACAGGCTTCGTATCTGGTGCAACAGTCAAGTTTGGTAGCGTTCCAGCCACAGCGGTGACAGTGAACTCTGCAACTTCTATCATGGCAACTTCTCCAGCAGAGTCCGCCAGCACTGTCAATATAACCGTCACTACCCCAGGTGGCACGAGCACCATAAGTTCAGCCGACCAGTTCACCTACGTAAAGCCTGTGGCTACCATTACAGGTGATGCCTATACTGCCATCAACCCTGCAAGGCTTGCAGATACCAGATGTTCTGAATCTCCTGCACCCAGCTACTGTGCAGCTGAGAACCTGCCAAGTGCAAACGCCAATCTAACCAGCATCGCCGCTGGAGGTACTGAGAACATTACTGTAACAGGTGTGGACAGCATTCCGATCACTGCAACAGCCGTAGTTATAAATGTAACAGCTGTAAACATGACCGCAAATGGATACCTGAGCATCTATCCGGAAGGCTCTACTTCACCGGTTGTATCCAGCCTGAACTGGACAGCTACATCAGCTATGGTTACAAACCTGGTAACAGTACCTGTAAATACAACAAATGGAGAGATCACTATAGAAAATGGTGGAAAAGAAGGAACTGTGTACTTCGTAGTTGACATTGAGGGTTACTATGCTCCACCAGGAAGTACACCGGCAGGTCTCTACAACCCAGCAGCACCAACACGTATAGCAGACACAAGGTGCTCAGAATCTCCCCTGCCGCCAAACATAACAAGTTCCTACTGTGCATCTCTTCCATCTGCCAACTCGCCACTTTCAACCATTGGAGCCGGACAGACAGAGAACGTTACAGTAATAGGTGTGGGTGGTATTCCAACAAGTGGAGTATCGGCTGTAGTTTTGAACCTTACTGCAATTGGACACACTAAGAGCGGCTACCTAACTGCTTATCCAACAGGCACAACCAAGGCTCTTGTCTCCACAGTCAATTTCAACGAAGCTCAAACAGTACCGAACAGAGTAATAGTAAAGGTCGGCGCCAACGGTGAGATAAGCATCTACAACAACTCCGGCAACACAAACTTTACTGTAGATGTAACCGGCTACTATACAGATGGCGCAAGCTCATCTCAAACAGGCTCATTGTTCAACCCTGTGACCCCAGCCAGGATATTAGACACCAGATGCAGCGAGTTACCACAGCCAAGCTACTGTGCATCTGAGAACCTACCATCATCAAATGCTACCCTCAGTGCAATCCAAGCAGGAAAGTCCATTACCATACAGGTTGCAGGAGAGGCCAATATCCCATCTGATGCAACTGCAGTTGTTGGCAACCTAACTGCAACCGGTAGCAGTGGAGGTGGTTATCTAACCATCTATTCAGGAAGTACTGCAGCCACTACATCAGATGTGAACTTCGCAACGGGTACTGCTGTTGCAAATATGGTCATCTCCGAGCTAAACTTCTCCGGTCAGCTAAACATTGAAGCCAGTGCAACGGTTAATGCACTGTTTGATATATTCGGTTGGTTCGGACCTATGACCACCTGAGACGACGTGTCACTTCATAGCCAACAGCAACCCGAGTGAACCAAGCGGAGACGAGAGCTTCCAGGCAACTACTCCCTTCCCCGTTACCATCGTTCCCGCAGAACTCATCCGCTGACGTACCTCACAACGCCGCTAAAGCAGCTAATATTGAGTTATGGTGCTACCCAGCATGTCCATTCCTGCCGATAGACGCAGAAGAACTCATCTTGAATGGGTGGGTGATATCGTACGCTACATTGTAGACACCTATGATCCACTCTACGTTTTTCTCTATGGTTCCGTGGCAAGAGGCGACTGGGACGAAGACTCAGATATAGATCTCATGGTCGTAGATGACAGCTATGACGGGAGACCAAAGAGGTTGCCCTCACCACACGAACTCGTCGTCAAGGGCTGCCCGGATCTCCATATCTGGACAGTAGGTGCACATACATTTGCAATCGGTTGCCATGTGGCAGGAAGCTTTCCCTATGTCGTTGGATTGGAGGGAAAAGAGGTATACAGGAGAGACGCCATAGGGAGCATAGAGCAGTTCGGAAAGGATGTCACGGTGAAAGAGATAGACGATGAACGCAACAGGAAGGTGAGTGAGTGGCTCGAGGTTGCTGAAAGTGATCTGAGCTATGCCTATGTCGGCATTAGAGAGGGGTATGGACGCCAATCTGTATACATGGCTCAACAGGCCGTCGAAAAGGCCATGAAAGCGCTCCTTGTGCACATCGGCGTATCTCCGCCCCGCACACATAATCTCGGCGTGCTACGTGCCGGGTTGCCGGGGGAATTGCAGGAGAGGCTCGACCTCTCCATGCTCGATACGATCCGCCCGCCGCTTACAGACGATATCAGGTATCCGGGCGAACTTCCGGATTGGAGTCTCGAACAGGCTCGTATGATTGTGGATCTGGCTTCGGATGTATTGCGGACGATCAGGGAGCAGATGGACTGGCGTATATCACAGTAACAGCTGGGTTTTTGCTTCTTGAACAGGCACTCACGCCGTGGATGTCTCCAAAATGACCCATGACGACCCCTGCTGCTTGAACAAATGGGAGCGCAATTCCCGTCCGTAAGGGCGGGGAGGATGTGACGAAATAATACCTCTATAGTGTACATCCACCTCTGCAATACGGTATATCTTTGTATATATGGAGCATATTGGCTTAGTTGGCCTACCCAATTCAGGAAAGACGTCATTATTCAACGCTGCTACCGGATCGGATGCGTTGACGGGTAAACACCCCTTTACTACTACCGAGTCGTCAGTGGGAATAGCTCATGTGCCTGACAGCAGACTCAATGCACTGGCATCTATGAGCAGCAGCAAAAAGACTGTATATACCGGTGTGGAGTTGGTGGATATAGCAGGTTTGGTCAAAGGATCATCCGAAGGGAGTGGATTGGGTAACCGCTTTCTTGCCGGGATTAGAGAGGTGGATGCTCTTTGTATGGTACTTAGAGCGTTTGATGATCCCGAGATACCGGGTGAATCAGATCCGGTAGAAGCATTGTCGATACTGGAGATTGAATTGGCCATGGCGGATCTTGCCTCACTCGAAGTACAGCTGGAAAGGCGCCGTAAGTCTCTTAAATCCAAGAAACCCGATAACGCTACCGAGGAAGAAATTGCAGCCATGGAAGAAGCTTATGAGCTGCTCTCTTCTGGGGTGCCGATGTATCGTAGCATGCCCAACCACAGCCCCCTGGAGGAGGGTGCCGGGGAAGGACATGGAGGGCAGTCTCCTCCAAGCGCAGCCACGGGAGCCCTGAGGGCGCGTGAAGCGAGAAAGGGGATGTTCCTCCTTACAGATAAGCCAATGTTTTGTGTGATCAACATAGGTGAAGATGATATGGGGAACTCATCGGAGATAGTTAACAAGGTGCAGGCATACTTGGGTGGCAGCGGCAATGTGGTGGCGGTCTGCGTACAGCTGGAGATGGAGGCTGCTCAGCTGCCACCCGGCGAGAGAGCGGAGATGCTTGAAGGGCTTGGCTTGGGCGAGGGTGCTTTGTCTATGGTGGCGCATCAGGCTTATGCAATGTTAGACAGGTGGACATTTCTTACTACGGGAGATAAAGAATCTCGTGCATGGTCGTTTAGAGCCGGTTCGACTGCCCCTGAATGTGCAGGGGTTATACACTCTGATTTACAGAGGGGGTTTATTAGGGCAGAGGTTATAAACTGGAAAGCGTTGCTGGACGCAGGTTCATGGTCGAATGCCCGTCACAACGGTCTTATAAGGCTGGAGGGTAAAGATTATTTGGTCCAGGATGGTGACGTCTTGGAGATCAGGTTCAATGTTTGAGTGGAGATATTCAGATGGCTGCCAACCCTAAAGCAAAAAATTACTGGCTACTTAGAAATGGCAGTGTCGTATGCTCCCTTGAAATGGCAGGTACCCTTGTGAAGCGATCTGTTGGATTACTGGGGAAGAAATCCTATAGCGGGGCGATGTTGCTTCCACATACGAGGGCAGTTCATACCCTTGGAATGCAAATGGCAATCGATGTAGCTTTTCTCGATCGTGACATGGTAGTAGTTGACATTACAAGTATGCGTCCATGGAGAATTGGCCTTCCCCGCAGGAAAGGACGTTATGTGCTGGAAGCCGAAGCCGGAGCTTTTGAGCGCTGGCAACTTGGTCGCGGTGACTCCTTGGAGGTACGTGAGAGCAGCTGAATCTTCCGGCGGAGTAATTGTGCTGGTCGGTACCCCTATAGGAAATCTGGGAGATATATCCAAAAGAGCGCTGGATACTCTGGAAGCCGCCGACATTATATGTTGTGAGGATACTAGGAGGACACGCAAGCTACTGTCAAGTGCAGGCATTACGGGCAAGAAACTTATGACTATGGAGAGGCATAACGAACGTGATGTTGCAGGTACTTTAATCCGCTATGCCCTAGAGGGAGATCTGGTTGCCGTGGTGTCGGATGCCGGTATGCCACTAATATCTGATCCGGGAGGATACCTGGTCAAAGCTGCATATTCCAGTGGTGTGCGAGTATCGGTAGTTCCGGGTCCGGATGCTGTTACAAGCGCACTGGCTGTCAGCGGTATTGATGCCGGTAGATATTGTTTTGAGGGCTTCCTACCCAGACATGGCTCCGATCGTGCGCGCCGTCTGGATGCTATGGCAGCAAGTCCATGTACTGTAGTAATCTTTGAATCTCCCAGAAGGGTAGGTTCCACATTGGGTGACCTGGAAAGAGTATGTAGTGGGAATAGACAGGTGGCTATAGTGCGTGAACTCACCAAGGTGCATGAGGAGGTTTGGCGCGGGAATCTAAGTGATGCATGCAGGTGGATGGAAGATGAGGATAATTTGCGTGGTGAGGTAGTCATAGTACTTGCCGGCAACCCCGCTAATGATGAGCCGGTCGAGGAAAGTATGCTGGTCGAGGCATTAAGTCAGCTATTGCAAGATGGCGTAAGCGTAAACGTAGCGGCAGCCGAGGTATCCGCGCAAATGGGCATTACGAAGCGGCAGGCTTATGCTTTGGCGCTTGATTTACGCAAGAAAATGTGATCAGGATAGCGCCGGAACCGTAGTGCCATAGCCTGACGTTACGGCGGGGATGCCACCACCACCGGTTCATACACCTGATTCATGTGGTATTGTACTGTACTACAGTGGAATCTTTTTATATAACTACACCGATTTATTATGTAAATGACGCCCCACACATAGGGCACGCCTACACTATGGTCATAGCTGACTCGTTGGCCAGGCTGCATAGGATGATGGGTGATGAAGTGTACTTTATTACGGGAACCGACGAGCATGGGAAAAAAGTTGCCGAGGCTGCAAGTGCGCATGATGTCAGTACCCTAGAGTGGACAGATCAAATGTCGGCACGTTTCCGCAATGCATGGGCTGAACTTAATATATCGAACAACGAGTTTATTAGAACTACTGAGCCCAGGCATTATTCTACGGTGCAGAGCTTTTTTTCCAGGATAAAGGAGAATGGCTATATTTTTAAAGGTACTTTCAAGGGGCTCTACTGCGTAGGCTGTGAGAGCTACAAGAAGGAGAACGAGTTGGACAATGGCAGGTGCCGTGAGCATGGCCGTGTTGTCGAGGAGATGGAGGAGGAAAACTATTTTTTCGATCTTCCTGCATTGGAAGATCGGCTGCTTGATTGGTATGAGAGCAACCCGGAGGCCGTGGTACCCGTTACCAAGCGTAACGAAGCGGTTGGTTTTATAAGAGGCGGCCTGGAGCCGGTCTCCATCACGCGCACTTCTCTTACCTGGGGGGTACCTGTTCCGTGGGACCCTGATCATGTTTTTTATGTCTGGTCTGATGCGCTGGTAAACTATCTGACTGCACTGGGTTATGGCAGGGATGACTCGAGGATGGATAGCCTATGGCCGGTAGTGCATCACGTAATAGGCAAAGACATACTACGATTCCACTGTGTATGGTGGCCGGCTATGTGTATGGCTGCGGGGATTGATCCGCCGCACCAAATATTGGTTCATGGTTGGTTGCTGGTTTCCGGGGAGAAGATGTCCAAGTCCAAATTGAATCAAATTGCTCCAGGAGATCTATCGAATGATTTTGGTGTAGATGCCGTGAGGTACCACCTTCTCAGGGAGATACCTCTTGGTGCGGATGGAGACTTCTCTTACGAAGGGATGACGGAACGTTATAATGCCGACCTTGCAAACAACCTTGGCAATCTCCTTTCCAGGGTGGTTACTGTGGTTAATTCAAAATGTGATTCAGTGAGCCCCAAGGCACCTGCCGTATCGGGAGAGCACTCCCCCGGCCATCCTGAAGCCGGTACATCGCTTTCCTCTACTATATCGGGGAAAGATAATATCGCATTGACATCGGAACAGATAGTGCAGCAATTGAAAATGCGGGCAATGCAAGCAGCTTCGGAGAGTATGAATGCCTGGAGACAGCATCTTCCCCATATTGCTCTGCGTGAGGCATTGCAACTTGTCAGAGAGGTAAACAGTTATCTGGAAAGCACTGAACCCTGGCGGAAAGAGCCGGGAAGCGAGGTAAATGAGATAATGGGGTCAGCGCTAGAGGCGCTCAGGATCATTGCCCTGCTGGCTGCTCCCGCTATGCCGGATACAGCTACGGCAATATGGAGGGGTATTGGTTTATCCGGCAGCCCAGAAGACGAGCGTCTACCCGATGCGCTGGAGTGGGGTATATATCCTGGAGGGATATATCTGCCCAAACCACCCCCTCTGTTTCCCAGGATAAAAAACTCCTGAACGATGCCCTTTTGCTGCCGGGTGGACGCTGTAGCTCAGGATCGATTGGTACGCTATGGGACTTACATCTACTCAGTGGGAAGTGCCGATTGCAGCCAAGCTCATCTCCAACGATACGAACAATGTCCACGGGAGTGCAGCCAGCAGCAGGTATATACCCTTACTGTGACCGTTTCGCAGGATAAACAGCAGGTATGCAGCAGTCAGTATTGTCAATCCAGCGCTGATGACTGCCACCGGAGGAAGTCGCCACGGAGTAAACGATACGGCGATAAACCCGAGAATGCAGCCTTGAAATGTTGCAGAGCCGGCAACATTACCAAAAGCCAGGCTGTCAGCCCCGGAGCGGACCCAAAGGACGCTGTTTAGCGTCTCTGGGAATTCTGTTGCCAGTGGTATTACCACAAGAGCCAACAACAGTGGATTTATGTGGATACCGGTGGCGGCTCTGCCAATTTGGGTAACGAATAGATCGGAGCCAGCAATAAGCATGGCAGTTGCAACTACCAGTTGAAGTGTCACCAGGCTCCAGTGTGGTATAGGCTTTTTATGGAACGTGATATGGAGCGGCTCAGGGGCTTTACCGCTCGGAGTACTGCCCTTCAAGGTAGCAATTACATATACGGAGTATAGGATGATCAAACAGATTCCCCAGGCAAAATGAACAGCAAAGGGAAACGGCACTATCAGAAGGGACACAGAAAATGCCGCCAGAAATACTCCAAGATCCCGCCGCCCTTGAGATGCAGGTATCTTCAGGCCGGGACTGGGATTGGGCGCGGAGGGCGATTTGTGGTGTCTCAGCGTTACCACAATACCGGTGATCCCCACTCCAAGGCCAAGAAGCATGAAAGAAGAACCAAGTACTGCTCCGGTGGCAATTGCCGTCGATTGTGGCTTGCCTACAATGATCGCCACTATAGGTACTATCGTCTCCGGTAGGGAGGTACCCAATGCCGCCAACAGGCTTCCTGTAGCGCCGGTTCCCAACCCCAGCAGGTGTCCTGCCCACTCCACTGCGTTGGTGAATAGCTCTGCGCCGATTACGATAGCTAGAATGCTGGCAGCCATTAAGATGACTTGGATTAAACTCACTATGATAATTTAATACGTCTCTGCAGCCTCCCGGCTCATGCAGCGCAACATGACAACTTTGATACATCACGATCAAAGGTCTGTGCGGCGAGCTTTATGCTCTCTGCCATGGTTAGGTAGGGATGGAAGGTGCCAGCCAGTTCATCCACTGTGATATTGTGCCGGATAGCCAATACGGCACTCTGGATAACCTCACCGGCGTTTTCTGAAATTATTGAAGCACCCAGGAGCTGACGGGAAGCGCTATCAGCTACAAGTTTTACGAGCCCGGCGGTATCGTGATTTACCAAAGCTCTAGGTACGGCTGAAAGTGGCAGTATGGATACTATTACATTCCTTCCTGATGCATGTGCCTGAGCTTCGGTAATTCCGGCCGAGGCAACTTGTGGCAACGTAAAGGTAACCCAGGGAAGCCCTCTTAGGTCCACCTCTCTACCGGCATCCAACAATGCATTGTCTACGGCCATTGCACCTTCGTATGCAGATACGTAAACGAACTGCGGTGATCCGGTTACGTCACCTGCTGCAAATACCCTGGGGTTTGTGGTGCGTAGATAGCCGTCTACAGTTATTGCTCCGGTATTTCCGGTCTCTATCCCGGCAATCTCCAAATCGAGTCCATCCGTGTTTGGCCGTCTGCCGGTTGCCACCAGGATCTTATCTGCAGGCATCACAAGCTGTCTGCCCGAAACAGAGATGTGGATGTCTATATGTTCTCCTGCCTGCTCCACCTTTAGAACTTGAGCGCCAGTATACACGGTGCCCCCCTGACCGGTAATGACTTTGGACAGAATATCCGATACCTCCGGCTCCTCGAATGGTGCAATCCGATCAGCTATATCGATAAAGGTGACAGACGATCCTGCGTGCTGGAAGAACTGCCCCAATTCCAGCCCAATGGCGTTTGCTCCTATTACCGCCAGGCGACCGGGGATCTCTTTGAGGTCGAGGGCTGTGGTGGAGGTGAGGTAACCTGTATCTGCCAGACCTGGGATAGGCGGTATTGCCGGTGATGCCCCGGTGGCAACTATAAACATCCGAGCAGAGATGGAGTTACCCTCGACCACTATTGTGTCAGGACTGGTAAACCGAGCAAAGCCCTGGATTACCTCAAAACCATAGGCGGCAACCAAGTCTGTATACTTTGTCTTTCTTAGATCCGACACTAAGGCATCCTTCTGGGCAACTACAGCTCCAAGATCTATTGCCCCAGCGCTTGTCGAGATACCCTCTATCGGATGATGACCAGCTTGCCAGTAAGCCTCACCTGCTTTCAATAGAGCTTTTGATGGGACGCAGCCTATATTTACGCAGGTGCCACCTATGGTACCCTTTTCCACTATGCCAACCCGGTAACCGGCTTCTGAGGCTTTTATTGCTCCGGCAAATGCAGCGGAACCTGCGCCAATGATAATCAGATCGTAATCTGGATCAGGCGATTCACCATAAGTCTTTTCCGGTTTGGGTGGTGTATTCTCTTGTAATGCTTGATCCGGTACTCTGATTTCTCCGGGACGGTATCCGGCGGCCCGTATGGCACTCTTCAAAGTGGAGTCGCTTACTCCGGCCGTCCAGGTGAATTGAGCCTCTCCCTTTTTCCAGCTTGCCTCTACATTGTCCGCACCTGCCCCTGCAAGAGCAGCCTTGATATGGTGTTCGCAATCGTTGCAGCTCATTCCTTCTATTTTTATTAGAGCTCTTTGTCCTTTTCCGAAAAGTTCCTGTAAATCGGTCATTTCGCATCTCCTGTCTTGTTCTCTATCGGTAATTACAGTCTTTACGGATTACACTGCCCGTTATTACCGTCTACCTGTTCTATCGTGTCACTCTCTAACCTGAGATTGCATACAACCGAATAATGAGTACTAGCTCAGGTAGAAGCTGTCGATATATATATATTGTGCACCTTACAGCATGGTGGAAGGTCAAGAGAATATTAAAATATTGATAATAAATTGTTTGTATAGTTCATTCAAGTGAACTCGGCGGCTGGTGGCAGTGGAGCCATCGTCATGCCCTACGCTTACCGAAGGCAGGTACGAGTACGATTTTGGAGATACTGCCGGACTGACTCCGCTGCTGTCCATGTACACGCTTGGGCACGATTTTGTTCCTCCATCCATACATGCAGGAGGTCTACGTTATCATGGAGATGCGCCGATAATTTCCGAGTTGGTACGCAGTGGCCGCATGGAAGCCGTCGCTTACCCGCAGGGAAAGACGTTTGAAGCTGCGGTGCAGTTTGCCCGCATCCAGGGGAGCATACCTGCACCTGAAACAAGCCATACTATCAGGGCAGTCATAGATGAAGCCATTGCTGCAAGGGAGGAGGGTTCTGAGCGTGTCATACTCTTTGATTACTCCGGTCACGGACTGCTCGACTTGAGTGCTTACGAAGATTACCTTGGTGGTAGGTTGGCCTGAAACAATTATAGGTGGTTACAGACTGTTTGCATGCTATGCAACGGGAATTAGTTTTGGCCGGTGAGCTCCGCTTTTAGCCTGTCCAGAACTTCCGGATCTTCAAGCCCGGTGGTATCTCCGGTCGCCCTTCCGTCTGTTACCAGCTCCGCCAATAGGCGGCGGACAATCTTTCCACTGCGTGTCTTTGGCATGACAGACAGCAGGTATATCTGCTTTGGCCTGGCTATAGGACCTATGGAATCAACCAGGCGCTGAGCAAGATCAGCTTCGCTTATCGTCCCATCCTTGCCGGATGCCAGTGTTACAAAACCAACCGGTACCTGCCCCTTGGTATCGTCCGGCACGCCTATCACAGCAGCTTCTGCTACACCGGGAGCAGATAGCAGGGCGCTTTCCATCTCCATCGTCGACAACCTGTGCGCCGCTACGTTTATGACTCCGTCTACTCTACCCACTACCCATACATGTCCGTCGTTATCCTCAAGTGCGGCATCTGCAGTATCGTATAGCGATGGCCCCAAACGTGTAAAGTACTGTGTCCTGTATCGATCATGGTCACGCCATATATCCCTGAACAGAGTTGGAAATGGTTTATCCAGCGCCAAGAAGCCTACCTGCCCCCGTGGAGCCGGATTGTTGTCGTTGTCCAGGATAACATAGCCATGTCCCGGCAGGGCCTGTCCACACGAGCCGGGCTTGGCCGGAGTGACTCCTACTATTGATGATGTCCATGCACTACCTGTCTCGCTCTGGCCGTAGGTGTTATTTATCTCCAATTGCCCGTTGCCGATGTTATCGTGAGTCCAGTGCCAAGTCTTTGCATCCAGCGGTTCACCCACCAGTGAGATCAACTCAAGTCTTGACACGTCGTGTTTGTCAAGCCAATGTGTTCCATATCGCGCCAACATCCGTAAAAGGGTAGGTGCGGTAAATACCTTGTTTACCTGGAAGCGTTCCACTATTTCATAGAATCGATCCGGGGAGGGAAAGTCCAGAGCGCCTTCGTAGGCCAGCATGGTTGCTCCCATCGCAGTGGCTCCCACCAGTTCAAATATAGGGAAGGTAAGCCATCCTGTATCTGCGGTACACCAGTACATATCTGAATCACATAGATCAAGCGCCATCTTGGTATTGTGGTAAGCGCCCACAAGAAAACCAAGCCCACTGTGCACCAGTCCTTTTGGCTTTGCGCTGGTACCGCTGGTATATATAATGAATGCCGGTTCGTTGGCTTCCATGGCAACCGGATCTGCCAGGGATGTAGTCTTGGAAAGTAGGTCGTCCCAGTATATATCACGAGGAGGCGACATCGGCACGTCAGTATTTCCAGTTCTTCTGACCACGACAACATGCTCAATAGTTGGCAATTTGGGAAGAACGGAATCGAGGTTTTTCTTTAGCGGGATTACATTGCCTCGCCGGTAGGTCTCATCCGCGGTCACCACTACTTTTGCTCCAGTATCTTCGATCCTATCCGCCAGGGCCTGTGGAGAAAATCCCGAGAAGATTATATTGTATATAGCACCTATTCTGTAACATGCCTGTACGGCAGCAAAGGTTTCCGGAAGGTTGGGCAGGAAGATAGCTACTACATCTCCCTTCTTGATTCCCATCTCTGAAAGTGCCTGAGCAAATCGGGCAGTTTGTTCAAGCAGCTCCGGATATGTCCATAAGCGCTCTGAGCCATCTTCGCCGATCCATTGAATTGCGGTACGTCCGGGTGACCTGGCAGCATGGCGATCTACGCAATTTATGCTGGCGTTTCCATAAGCGCCGGGAAAGTATTGAAAACCTTCTTCAAGATTCCCCGTCATTGCCGGATCGGGAGGCCATCCTGACATCCATTCGAGTTCATCACCTACAGATACCCAATATGCCCCCGGATCATCAAGTGACTTTTTGTACAGATCATTGTAATCCTGTAGCGTTGACATCCCCAATCGACCTGTTGGTTTTCGGGGAGGCTGCACAAGGTGACTCTCACGTACCATTGGTGGCAGTTCAGGTAGTTCATCTATATTTGACATACTTGCCCCCTTTCTAAGGCGATTCCAACAGTTACAGCAATCTACAGTTTAACAAAAAATGCTTTCATGCACCGACACAAGCCATTTCATAGTTTTATTGTACCACCATGGCTGCCTGCAGACTTCCGCGATGATGTACATTGGAGGGTTATAATATAACTGATGAAACGTGCCTTGCAAAGACAGAGGATGTGGCAAGGGTGTCGATTATGGCCACGGTTACAGGTCATAGTTGTATTGCTGTCTACAGTAGGCATGCTTAGTGCGTGTTCCCCGTATTCTGCCCCGCACTATACAGACTCTAATTTTGTAACGCAATCAGGATCAAAACTTATGTTGAACGGTAGGCGGTTTCGCTTTGGCGGCGCCAATATATATTGGCTGGGGCTGTATTCCAATATCGGCAATGTTCATTATGCCACCGACTTTCAAATCAAAGATGCGTTGCAGACTGCTGCCGACATGGGGGTCACTGTGGTGAGGTCACATACCCTGGGCATATCTGTGGGCAATCCGCTAAGTGTTGAGCCAAAATTAGGGCAGTTCAACGAAAAAGCGTTCAATACCATAGACTATTCAATTTATGAGGCACACAAATTAGGTATTAGGCTAATTATTCCCCTGACTGACAACTGGCATTACTATGAAGGAAGCTATCATACCTTTACGCAGTGGCTGGGGCTTCCCTCCAGCGCCTTTTATACATCACCAAAAGCAATAGTTGCTTTTGAACAGTACATCAGCCACCTACTTAATCATGTCAATCCCTATACTGGACTTGCATATAAAAATGATCCGACTATCATGACTTGGGAATTGGGCAATGAGCTGAATGGCATGACTCCCAGTTGGATTAACAAGATATCTTCATTTATCCATAACTTGGCTCCTCATCAGCTTATAGCGGCAGGACAGCAGTTTGGTGTCGATCCGGCAACCTTATCTTCACCAGATGTAAATATCGTAGATTGTCACTATTATCCTCCGTTGGAGACAGCTTCATTTATTGAATCTAATGCTGCTCAGGTTGCCAAGGCCGGCAAGGTATTTGTAGCGGGAGAATATGGATCCATAGTGGCAAGGGAGTCCCTATTGGCTCCGCTTGTATCAGATAAGAACGTCTCAGGTGCCGCGTTCTGGTCGCTGTTTGCCCATCGCAACACCTACGGATACGATCAGCATAATGATGGCGAAACCCTTCACTTTCCTGGGGTATCCTCTGCAATGCGAAGCCGTGACCATGCGATAAGGGACTTTAACTATGCCATGAACCAGCCCATCCCGAACAGAGCTGCTATAGAAGCTAGAGGGCTTGGGGTGCCGCCGGAGCCTCCACCTGGCCAGCCGTTGATTACCAGCATACAGCAGAAAAACGGCCTGAACGTAATAGCATGGCGTGGTACGACTGACGCACTTAATTACAGCGTACAACGATCATTCAGTAAACTGGGACCATGGACAACCATCTGCTCTAAATGCGCAACTGACGACCAGACGCCCTGGACAGATGAGACCTCACCGGCCTCTCCTTCTTATTACAGGGTAATACCGTACAATGTAGAGGGTACAGCCGGAATGCCCTCTACTCCAGTTCTATCGCCCTAAGTTTTTGCCGTGAACCGGTGGCGTTGTATGAGCAAGAGAGTATTCGACCCTGGTTCCAGGAGAGTTAAGCAATGAAAAGCCAAATTAGTATAGTATATATCTATGCAAGATCGTACTGATGAAAATTCCACTGTAAATAGAGTTAATGCCCTGGGCGGTGTCGGTGGACATGGAGTTGTACTACCTGTCAGTGATGTGAATGCTCGTCCTATTGCCGCCAGATATAATATGTCTCGTCGTGACCTACTCTTAATGGGCGCATATGGTGCAATGGGAGCAGTGGGGGGAGGGTTGCTTGCCGGATGTAGTACAACCAGATCGCCCAAGCATATATTCCCGCCAACCAGTACTCAATTGAAGGCAGGTAGCCTCCCCTACCCAAAGCTGAAACCTGGAACAGATACCATTCCAGAGATAGATCACATAGTGGTCTTGATGGAGGAAAACCGTTCCTTCGACCATTTGCTGGGCATGCTTGGCAGAGGTAATGGTTTTAAGCTTGGACCCAATGGTTTGCCCACTGAGGCCAATCCATATCGCAATGGCGAGCTTGTGCGGGCATTTCCCGATCCTAATCCCTGCCGCACGGAAGCGCAGCCGGTTCAATCTTGGTACGATAGCCATTTTCAGTATGATCATGGAACCAACCAGGGCTTTGCCAAGAGCGCCAGCGGTCCTGCAGCGATGGGATATTATACCGGAGCGACTATACCATTTACCTATGGGCTGGCTCGTACCTTTCCAATTGGGGATAATTATTTTTGCTCAGTAATGGGGCCTACCTTTCCAAACCGTCGCTACCTACTTGCCGCTACCTCTTCCGGACTTGTTAAAGACGATTTTTCGGCTCCGTATCCCGCCAATGGAACGATAATGGACATGCTCGATTCTTACAATATATCATGGCGCGATTACTATTCAGACCTGGCTACTGTAGATTTGTTCCTGCTTGGCTCCGGAGCTAAAAAAGCTCCTGCAGGCAGCGTCGTGCACATTTCACAATTTTACGCAGATGCTCAGGCAGGAACACTGCCGGCATTCTCGCTCATAGATCCTCAGTTCACACAAAGTGGCAGTACGGAAGGAAACTCTGAGGGCGAGGGGCAGGACATTCAGTTTGGCGATGTATTTATTTCCAAGGTAGTTAATGCTTTGATGTCAGGGCCAAAATGGTCAAAGACGGTTCTGGTGATTACTTACGATGAACACGGTGGCTATTTCGACCATGTACCTCCTCCGAATGCAGTTCCCCCCGATGGCATACCTCCGAATGCCCCGGCAGATGAGCAGTACGACGGGTTTGCACGATACGGTTTTCGTGTTCCCGCAATAGTGGTCAGTCCTTATTCAAAGGCAAACTTTGTTTCCCATCAAGTATACGACCATACATCTATACTACGGCTGGTCGAGACCAAGTGGAATCTGCCGGCGCTGACTGCCCGTGATGCCAATGCAAACAACATGCTCGATTTTCTTGACTTTTCTCATGCAGTATTTGCTACGCCGCCCACGCTTCCCTCCCCCGCCAACCCTGCTCATTTGGACTCTTGCCTGACTGCCGGCCCCGGGGGTAGTCCTTCACCGGGTGTTATTCCGCCCCCATCAGCTATCGTTCACGCGTAATGCTGCAGATAATTGTAGCTGTCATTTGCCTGGTAGCGTCCGTACCTGCGCTGCTCAGGTGGCTACGAGTAGCCCAACGTGAACATTATATACCTGACTCCACTTCGCGTTTTGCTTACCGTTGGTGGGTGTCATCTCCTATCAATGCGTTACTGGCTTTGTTTGGTTGTGCGGGCATAGTGGTATCTTCTCGGTTCCCTTTAGCAGCCCTGGCCAGCGCGGTAGTGACAATCGTAGCTCCTATCGGATTATCCATCAAGGGCAGCAGCTCACCTTTAGCCTGGACGCGCCGGTTGAAAACTTTGGCTGCTGTGAGCGTCTTGATAGAGGCCATAATTATTGTTGCCGGTATCTTACTTGGGCGCGGTAGTACAGCCGGAGCAGTAATAGATTTGGGTAGCTGCGCCATTGTAGACCTGAGTAGTTACATTTTGGCGCCCCTGGAAGAGAGGCTGTCAAAGGTATATATAAGAAATGCCCAGAATCGTCTTGTAAAGGTATCTCCGAAAGTAATTGCAATAACCGGTTCATACGGCAAAACGTCCACCAAGCTCTACACCGCCCATTTGCTGTCTGGATATTTCAGAACACAGGCCAGTCCAGCCAGTTTCAACAACCGTGCAGGTCTGTCCAGAGCCATCAATGAACAACTGCTCGACTCCACCGAAATATTTGTAGCAGAAATGGGCACGTACGGCCCAGGCGAGATAATGGAGATGTGCAGCTGGATGAATCCGGAAATATCGGCAATTATAGCTATTGGCCCTGTCCATCTTGAACGCATGAAGAGCGAAGAACTTATACTGCAAGCCAAGTCTGAGATTACTGATACTGCATCTATCGTGGTAATACCTATAGACGATCCTCGCCTGGCCGGACTGGCTACTCACCTCGAGAGAAGTGGGAAAAGAGTTATAAGATGCTCAGCTGAGCAGAGTGAGCCAAGCGGCAACGAAGTAGACATAAGGGTTACAAGGGACAGTGCGTCAGGTATGATTAACGTTTATTTATTAGGTCAACCTGTGGTTTCCGAGATACACTTGGATGCCCATCCGCTAAATGTAGCTTGTGCTATCGGATTGGCGTTTGCAGCTGGATGCCCCAATGAGGTAATAGCCAAACAACTTCCGACCCTACCGATCTCCCCGCACAGACTTACCAGGATCAAGGAGGACGAACACCCCATCATACTTGACGATACGTATAATTCAAATCCGGCAGGATGTAGGGCTGCGCTGAAACTGCTGAGGGAAGAAGGGTGTGAGGGTTCTAAGGTCTTGGTCACCCCGGGTATGGTGGAGTTGGGCTCTCGTAGTAGGCAGGAGAATGAGGCATTTGCAAGGGAATCCACATCTGTTGCAGATGTAGTGATAATAGTGGGGCGTACAAATCGTAGGTACTTGTCCAATGGAATATCTCAGGCAAATATTCACCCAAGGGTACTTTACTTTGGCAAGCGCGACCAAGCGGTGAATTGGGTGCGAAACAACCTTAGCGCCAAAGATGTAGTGTTGTACGAAAATGATCTACCGGATCATTATCCGTAATGGCGTAATTCCTATCTTTTAGGACTTTACGATTACACTTCCAAACATAGTCGAATGGATACTGGAAATATAGCGATATGTTCCCGGTGCGTTGAAGGTGTAATACCATTTACCTTTGATAACGGTAGGGCTGCTAATGTGCAGTTTGGGAAAGACTACGTTAACAGGTATTTGCCCGTCGTCCATTACCCATTCCACAGTCTGACCTACATGTATTGTAACTACAGATGGCTCAAACGCAACGTATCGCGTCTGTATAACGGCTGCAACATTGCTCTCTGGCGTGGAGCCGGGATATATATGCTGTTGTACTGCCGGAGAGGCAGGTAAACCACCACAGGCAGCTCCCAGTACACATAACCCCAGTAGTACTCCTATAGTACGTATAGCCATCTTTGCATTCCCTTACTACTCATACTGCTCTTACCGGTAAGGATTACCGGCTTGCCATGTACTATAGCTGCCCGGCATCGCGTTTTGCAAGCCACCTACGTATTCCGGCTGCATTGGAATGTACTCCATTAAGGGTCTCCAACTTCTTTTGCTCTATCTCGCTTGCACCGGACAACTCTTTACTGAAGGCTTTTTCCAGGGCATCTATAACGTCCCCTCCATTGTGCATCGCCCTTTCCGCCACATCTACCCAGTTGTTCAATACTTGGATAGCCTCTTCCACTACTTCATCCGGACTGCCGGGTATTATACCGTAATGGGCCAGAGCAATCTGGGATGGCCGCCGTTCTGCAAAGCGATGCAGGGAATGGATGGCCTGATCCATGTCGAAATCCGGTGGCGGAGTTGCCGGCCTAAGTACGCCAGCGTCTGGAAGACGAACACCTACAGCGTCACCGGCAAACAGGATACCGCTGAGCGAATCGTGTATGGCCAGATGATGCTTTGCGTGACCGGGAGAATCGACGGCAACCAGCGTTCTACTATGTCCTACTTTAATCTCTGCACCATCAGGCAGCACATGTATTCGTTCCTGTGGTGTGGCAGCCAGCCTGCCATACAGAGAGTCCAAAAGTGGCCCGTATACCTGAGATGCGGAGTTGATCAGCCTTTCGGGATCTGCAAGGTGTCGTGCACCTTTTTCATGTACGTACACAGCGGCATTGGGAAATGCTCTGGCAACATCACCGACTCCTCCGGCATGATCAAGATGGATGTGGGTAACTACCACTCCGGCCAGATCATTAGGTCCGACACCAATGGCACTCAATGCAGATAGCAGTATTGCAACAGAGCTTTGGGATCCAGTTTCTACCAATACCGGCTCGTTTCCCTCTATGAGGTATCCTGCCGTCACTCTTTCCCAACCTCCGAGCAGCGTGTCTATTTCCAGAACTCCCTCTGCTATTGGCCGGACGTTGCTGCCTACTCTGGCACTTGCCTTGGGAGCCTTCTCTGATGATCTGTCACCGCTCTTATTTTTCATGTATCCATCATACGCTCTGCCCTGCATCTGGACAAGCACATGGGGACTTATCGAAATTGCTATTTGGGTATGGCCGATGGAGGGGGTACCCACGGTTTGGATGAGCCGCCGGCACCGAAGCACGAAAGCTGCTTGCCGGGTGGTAGGCTTGCTCCCTTGTATCCCGGATACGCATAGAGCTCTCCGTGGTTGCAGGCTATAAAGGCACCCTGCCCATTGGTTACCGCACCCCGGGCATTATTGTCCCAGTATGAAATCATGAAGTTTGAAGGTGTGGTGTAGTGACCGGGCAGAAATGCCCATCCTCCCATGGAGGCATCCTGTACAGATGGCGGGAGGGACCACATACCTCGCTGGAAGCTCTGGACAGTCAAGTCAGGACCTGCCTGTTGCAGAGCACTGAAAAGCAATAGTATATCCGAATATACCCCACCTGCGGTAACAACATTAATCAGACCATGAAGCTGATGGCCTGTGGCTATCTTGTAAGCCAGTGTGTACTCCTGGTCCTGTGGAGGCGTACTTTGGACGAAGTTGGTTATGGCATTTGCCCACTCTGCCCTGTCAGTGGTGGAGTTCATTATGCCCCTGGTCACACCGTCACCTAAAGTCATTGGTATCCATTCAGGGTAGTAGCCCTGTTGTGCTGCTGCATTTGCCATAAATGATGGAGTTTCCGGATCACATCCACATATGACCGTGGTAACTCCCTTTTGGTGAAAGTCAGACATTACCGCAGTTGCCTCACTGGATATATTTCCAAAGTTACTTATGTCATATACGAATGTAGCGGTGATGGGAATATGGTCTGCCTTCAGCTCGCTTTTAACCTGCTGGGCACAGGGAGCCAGGAATGCCGCACTTGGATATATGAGACCTATTTTTGCAAGTTCGTGATGATAGCTTTTATTCCCTGCATAGATAGCTGGCAGACCATTTATAGAGTTCTTGACGATCTGGACGACGCTTGTCATAAACTTTGAGCAACTTGCTATAGTGGAGTACTCGTAGGGTGCATTCTGCTGAAACCATGAATGAGGCATGAACTCCCCACCGATAGCTATTATGTGTTTTTGCGCCAGAGCGGTATCGTAGGGTGGAGCTGAGTAGAGCATGGATGTATCGGCAAAGGCGTTGAGCGATGCTGCAGTCTGTGCATCTGCCTCAGCCTGGGCCTGATCCTGGCCAAGCAATTCCGATACGTAACAACCCTGACCATTGAAGTACTTGATCACTACTTTCCTGCCCCAAAGCTCGAAATCCTTGTTAAAGAGCGCCACATAAGTATTGATCATCTTCTTGAAAAGTGCCTCGGAGGCGATTGACTTGCTTTCCGTGCTTGCCAGGATTGAGCAGAGTCCGCCGCTGCTTGCGTAGTTGACAGAGACATTCACTGTAGTGGCAGTCACGCCTGGGGCAGTGGGACCGCCGTTATTACCCGTCCATTTGGGAACACAGTATGGTGCGTACAACGACCAGGGCACCTGCCGCCTGCCTGGCGTACAGGTATATCCACCCACCGTAGTACCGCTCAGGCCTTCTCCGGGTGGCTTGTACGGAGTAAACTTCCCAGTTGGCTGCAGCGGTTGATTCACTGACTTGTCATGCAAAGACGGAACAAAGGTGATTACTGCAGCAAATACTATTACTGCGAGCAAAATGCCCTTATAACGAAGGACGGCACTTTTCATACTTTCAGCCATATTATCTCCTTAACTTAACCCTGTTACACCTGTGGGTGCAACCAGTTTGTTTGCCTTGTGCACATTTTGATCGGGCAAGGACTCCTCCTCTGTCCCCAGATAGGAAGCCATGACATTGGGGTCTTCCAGCACATCGGCCGTAGCGCCTTCCGCAATTATCTCACCTACATGCATGCAGACAAGACGGTCCGATATGGAGGCTACTAGTGGAACATCATGCTCTATTACTATAAACGCCGCACCGGTCTCGTCGCGCAAGCCCAGTATGAGCTCTCCCAGTGCCTCCGATTCCCGCTGAGCTATTCCGGAAGTAGGCTCATCAAGCAGGAGTACCCTTGGCTCATGGGCAAGAAGGCAGGTAAACTCCAAGAGGCGCCTTGTTCCTGTCGACAGTTCGTTGACAAAATGATCACGGAATCTCTCCAGCCCCATGTCTCTGAGCAGAGAATTGGACTTTAGTTGTATATTGCGTTCTGATTCTTTCGCTGCAGCCAGCCCAAAAGTGCATGCAATAGGATCTCTAACCTCTACGTTCTGTTCGCAGGCGGTTGCTACGGCATCGGCTACAGTCATAGCAGGAAATAACCTTGCATCTTGGAACACCCTACCAAGTCCTTGAGTTCCTCTTCGAGATGGGCTCAGTTCTGTTATATCCTTTCCATCCATAAACACCCGTCCCTGATCGGGCTTTATAAATCCGGAAAAGACATCAAATAACGTAGTCTTGCCTGCACCATTTGTACCGATAATGCCGACGATCTCTCCAGGGGCGGCATGGATGCTCACATCTTTCAGTGCGGATATACCACCATAATGCTTAGAAATACCGACTGCGCTAAACGCAGGCTGTACGGTCCGCAGAGAAGATGTTCCGTCTTGCTCATTTACTATGATGTTGCCCAGAAGTGGATTTCCCAATCCTGGCATACCTTGATCGTGCATGCTTGCAGACTGTGTCTCTGTAGTTGTAAAAGGCGTACCCGGTGGAGGAGGTGGTACCAGCCCCGGTAACGGCGGTGGTCCGGCAGGCATGGTTGTACCTGCAGCCGGTGGAGCAGCGCTGAAAGGGGCGTTTGCCTGTGACGACTTCCCAAGAGATCCCGATACTGCTTCCTGTGTGGATGTCTTACCGGATGCACGTGCCTTTTTGGCAGCAGAGAGAAATACCGAACGCAGTAATTTTGGCTGCTGGGATAGGTCTGGAGTTGGCCCACTAAAGCGTATACGGCCTCTCTCCATGAAAATAGCCCGATTGGAAATTGCGGCAGCGACATTTATTGACTGCTCGACTACCACGATAGTTACACCGCTCTTTGCCAGATCAGATACGACCTTTAGCAGGTCATTGACGACGGTAGGAGCGAGACCGAGTGAGAGTTCATCTATCATGAGCAACTTTGGCTTACACAGCAAGGCCTGTCCCAACGCCAGCATCTGTTGTTCGCCACCTGAGAGTAACTCAGCTTTGTTATCCAATCTATTGCGCAACGGGGGAAATATTTGCAATACGCGTTCGGTAGCTGCTTTGACGAATGCCTCATCGTGATTATAATGTTTCATTGTCCAGGCACCCATTACCAGGTTTTCCTCCACCGTCAGAGAGGGGAATATACCTCTACCGCCCAAGACAGTCACCAGACCGGACCTTACCCTCTCGGGAGCAGATTCTTGATTTATCTTGTCACCCACAAATGAAATATCACCACTTTCCGGAGAGATCAATCCCGCAAGAGTACGCAGTGCGGTTGTCTTTCCAGCGCCATTGGTACCCAGCAGCGCTACCACTTCACCCTGTGCAATGCCCATATTAAGGCTGTATATGATACTTGAGCTGCCTATAGATACGTCGATGTTGTTTACCTGCATTATTGGTGCTTTACCTTTTGGAGGTCCTGCATAGGGAGCACTGGAATGCGTCCTCCCTTCTGCCAGTGACTCTACATCCTTGGCAACCTCCAAATCTTCAAGTGCTCCAAGTCGTAATGCCGCTGAGCGTACCAGCGATGATTCATAGCCTTTCTCGCCTAAAGCTCCATTACCAGTTGCAGTAATGGCTTCAGTAAAAAGATTAGAGCCATTGCCTCCTGCATGCATGCCGGCAATACTACTGCCGTCTCCAAGTAGAGATGGGATAGCTGGCGAAGGTGGCATTCCCGCCAAACCATCCTCTTCCGATTCTTGAACCACATGAAGGTCACCCATGATACCTCTTCGTTGTACAAATGCCTGTAATACACGATCACGGATCCAGAAATAAACCCATCCAAGCCCCTCAGGCACGATCATAAGAATTAAAAGCAATCCGGCTCCCTGAGCCAAATATTGCCATGCTCCGGGCATATGACCCATTAGCTCGAAGAAGATTGCCCCCAACAACCCTCCAGTTATAGAGCCCAAGCCTCCTACTACGACAACCGCAAAGATAGTTACGGATTGGTTTGGATCGAATCCCGCATAGCCTATACCCTGGTTCTGAAGCACGAGTAGGGCACCGGCTAATCCTGCAATTGCCCCTGATATGCCAAATGCCAGCAACTTCGCGCGAAATGAGCTTATACCATATGCGGATGCCGCTCTGGAATTGTCTCGCATGGCTACCACTGCTCTTCCTGCCCTGGAATTACGAAAATTATTTGCCAGGTATATGCCTACGATAAGTGTCAGTGCAGAGAGTATAAACATCCAGCGCTGGGAGTTCAGATCGAATCTGCCAAATAGTATGGGTCTTGTAACATTTGCAGGATTGAATGCCGGGAAGAATGAAGCCGAAAGCAGCCATGTAGATGTCATAACTGCAAATGCAAGAGTAATTACTGCAAGGTAAAGTCCCGGAATGCGTAGGGCAGGTATACCCATAATAGCTGCTGCGAGTGCCCCTACAAGCGCAGAAGCCAGCATAGCCAAAAGCAACTCTACATGGAAGTGTACCAATAATGCTCCCGTAGTAGCTGCTCCAATACCTGCTATGGCATACTGTCCAAGGCTTATCTGGCCACCCCAACCGGTGAGAATTACCACAGAGACAGCCAACAGACCGTAGATGGCTACAAAGGTGAATGTAGTAAGCCAGGTAGCGTTGAATGCAAGTGGCAGGACGATCAACACAATTGCAGCAAGGATAAAGTATCCAATTTGCCTGGAAGCTCTTATCTCCTTCATCCTCGAGAGTACAGCCGGTATGGGACGTATTTCCCGAAATGCCACGTAACCTCCGAGGCCTGAATCGCTTGTCCTTTTTTGCTCACGTCGCTGGAAGAGAAGCGCAATCAGGATAAAGAAGAAAGCGGCCACTTGAACGTAAGTGCTCTGATGATACGACCAGTATACTGCCTGATCCAGAATTTCGAGGGCAACTGACCAAACTACGGCCATAAAAAGCGAGTCCATTCCTGCCAGCACGGCAGCAGCCAGCGGAATGAGCAAGGAATCAGGCCCTGTGGCAACGCCAAGACTGATTCCCTGGATCGGAGCGGAGAGTATTGCAGCTATTCCAGAGAGCACAGCAGTGACCACCCATACTATCATCCACAGCTTCTTTATTGGCAGACCAAGCAACGTAGCTCTCTCTTCAGAGTCGGCCGATGCCTTTATTGCTACACCTATATCTGTCCTCTGGAAAAATAGATAGAGCCCCAACAGTACCAGCGGAACCACAATCAGAGCCACGACGTAATTAGCATTGAATTTGATCGGATCGATCGTAAAAGAGGCTGAAAATGGAGTTGTAAACGATGTAGTAGCTGATATGTTGTGAAACATGTCCGGTAATGCTACCTCTCCGGCGCCCAGTATCTGAGCTATCCCGATAGTGGCTACTGTGAATATGAGTCTTGGTGCCCTGGAGAACCATTTGGTGACCAGCAGGTCTATTAGTACACCGGTGATAGCTGCTGCAATGAGCCCAAGTACGATAGCAATCCAGTAGTTCCAATGTTCACCTACAACCGCGATAACAGCGATAGAAGCGGCCAGACCACCCATAGCAGCTTGGGCAAAGTTGAATATTCTGGCAGATCGGTATACCAGGATAAGACCCATAGCTGTGAGCGAGGTTAGCCCGCCGAGCACTACTCCCTCGAATATCACCCCTGGAGGAAGTCCCTGTGGCAGCACTTGGCGCAGTATTACATAAGCCAGCACAATACCGACTACCCATATCGCAGTGAACACTGCCCTACGTTGTGATTGCTTCAAACCCGGCAGTCTCAGTGCAGAAAAATCCATCACTTACTCCTTAATAAATACAAATCGGCACATCTTGCCTGTGCCACCCTTTTCTAACTTCTTGCATCCCATTTCGTAGCAAACGTATCAGTGTCTCCTACATGTCCTTCTATGGCCACTACCCTATCAGTCACTATTCCCACACCCACTATGAACTCCTACTACGGCTTCAAATATCATATCAGATGTCGTCAAAACGTACAGGAAAGCTGCTTGTGCCGGGGAAGCTCCGATCCAGCCTTGGTATAGTAGAAAACCTTACCCTGGTCGCATGCTACAAGAGTTCCCGGCTTACCATTTACAGGACTTAGCTTGTTGAGGTCGAATCTAAGTACCTGAAATGTCGCCATTGGATCAAATGTACCGGGGCCAAATGACCACCCCCCCAAACTCCCTACGGGCTTGGACGGTGCCAACTCCGCTGTATTGGCTAGTCCAGCTTCCAGGTTCTGAGGGGTGAGGTAAGGACCGGCTGCCTGCAATGCATCGAAGAAGAACAGTACTGTTGAGTAAACCATCTGGTACATCGGAGCTATTCCGGCTGGTGAGCCATTCTCTGCTACGTATACTCTGTATGCCTGCTCCTGATTGAGCGGATAAGCAGGCTGGCCGGGAGCTATTACACCCGCTAATTCTCTATCTGCTCCGGGAACTGCCTTGGCAGCTTGGATGCCGTAGTTTTGCATAGGCCCATCCAGCCCAGAACTTGGACCTCCAAAATAAGATTCGAGTACCCATTCAGGGTAGTAGTTGGCTCGAGCTGCTGCCTCCATGAAGTAAATTGGGCTGACTGGATCGGTAGACGACAGTATAACGGTGGTTACCCCATTGGCCTTCATCTGCGCCATTGCCGCCGTCGACTGGCTTGGAAGATCTGCAGGATTGAAAGTGAATGCGTACTGCTGAGTTACAGGCACCCCGTATCTGCCAATATCTTTTACAATATCATGCGCACAGGTCTGAGCAGTAGGCTCATTGGGATAGGCTATGCCATATTTTCTTATCTTTTTTCGTAAGGATGTGTTGCCGGCATATATTGCGGGGAGGCCGGCAAGTTGCTTTCCGAGCATGGCTCCTATGGCAAGAGCGCTTTTGGTGCAATTTGGTCCTGGGGTAAACTGATATGGAGCATTTTCCTGATACCAGCTGTGAGCCTCCAGGTAGAGCCCGAAGGAGACAACATGGTGATCCTGTAGAGCTTTCTCGTATACTTCACTTGAATCTACAAGTGACATGTCGGCAAATGCATGCAATGTGGTTGATGCTGTCAGGGCATCCTGCTGGGCTTGCTGGATTCCTCCTCCTGTATCTTCAGTAATGAAGTTCCCCTGTCCTACGAAACTCTTTACTGATACGGTCCGTCCATAGAGCTCGAATCTGGAATTGAAATACTTCACATAGGTTTCCAAGGTATGGAAGGTGTTGGTGTTTGTACCGATGACACTACGAGGTACAAAACCATAGAGTAATTGCAGTATCTGGGAGGTCGCGTACCGGTAAGTAAGATTTATATGGTGTGCAGTTACTCCAGGGGCGGTATCTCCACCATTGTTGCCGCTCCACTTGGGCAGGCATACTGGGGTGTAGGTATTGCCGGGTATCTGGCGAATTCCCGGTCCGCACCTGCTCCCGGATACCGTAACACCGGTTGTACCGGGCGCCGGAGGATGTGTAACCCCACTTGGAATGACTACACTTGAGGGAGCACTCTGGTTACCTGTAGTTTGAACGACCTGTTGTCTGGGAACGATCAACATTGCCACCAGTACAATCACGATAACGACTGCTCCTGCTGCTGTATTGCGTATCTTTTCCTTACTCATTACCCCTTTACCCAATAGTCTTTACTCAATCACTCGGCCTTATAATTACGTTATTACTGCCAATTAATCTAACATGTTACACCACCAATTACACTTTTGTGCGAGCATTGCATTATTATATTGACATGAAGTTCAACAGGTTAGCTCGCCGCCAGAGAAGTATCCAAACAAACCCCGCAGCCAGGAGAGGCTCATCTCAGAACATAAACAGTGCTCGCCTGCGTTTGAGTGATCGTCCGCTTGAAGCGGTCTGTAGGGCTATATTGCCGGTAGAAAGCCCCATGGGAGACGTCAGAGCCAATACGGAGGCACTGAAACGTTACCTTACATACCAGCCTTCCTATATTGACATGGCTGTTCGATCCGGAGCAGTTGCAATGAATCTTGCATCAAGAGCTCTGATTGGACGGTCGTTGTACGATGCTACGGCTGAAGAGAGGGAAAGGGTAATCGCATTATTCACTAAAACCACAGTTGGCAGTAATGCCATGGAGGGCCTGAAGGCTCTTGTACTGCTCGCATCAGGGGCTGAAATGGCTACCGATGAGATCCTGGAGACATCGCGCAACGCTACAATAGAGCGTCCGGACGCCAAGCTGGATGTAACACCCTCAATTTCCTGGTCGAGCGGAAGGCGTTTTGATGCTATCGTAGTTGGTTCCGGGGCCGGGGGTGCAATGGCAGCAATGGAGCTGGCAGAGGCGGGTCTTAACGTGGCAATTATTGAAGAGGGTAGGCGCTGGACGGTAGAGGAGTTCCGTACCATTCACCCGCTGGATCGTTTTGCCGGGTTGTATAGAGATGGCGGATCTACTGCTGCACTTGGACAGCCGCCCGTAGTATTACCTATTGGCCGGGCTGTCGGCGGTACCACTGTGGTGAACTCTGGAACATGCTACAAGACCCCGAAAGATGTGCTGTTGCACTGGCGTGATGATGCTGGTCTTGGACTGGCTGACCCCGATGATTTTATATCGTTACTAGATAGAGTATGGGAAATAGTCAAAGTTGGCCCGGTTCCCCTGAATGTTATGGGCAAAAACGGAAAAACGGCTATAAAGGGCGCAGGAAAGCTCAATTGGTCCACCGGTCCACTCGATAGAAATGCTCCCGGATGCGGAGGAACCTGCCAGTGTGCAATTGGGTGTCCCAAAAACGCCAAGTATGGGGTTCATCTAAACGCACTACCTGCAGCCTGCGCCTCAGGAGCGCGAATAATATCTGAAGCCAGGGTGTCAAAGCTGCTGATTGAAGGTGGGGAGGTAATTGGCGTGGAGGCAACTCGCACGGATGGCTCCATTTTCAATGTACTTGCTCCCAGGGTAGTCATTGCAGCCGGTACAACAGAAACTCCCCTCCTATTGAGAAGGAGTGGGCTTGGAAGCCATCCTATGGTCGGTAAAAATATGGCTATCCATCCTGCTATTGGCGTAGCAGGCCGGTTTGAGGAACCCGTGACAGCATGGCACGGGGTGCTGCAAAGCGCGTATGTAGATCAGCTTCACGAAGAGCACGGTATATTGATGGAAGCAACCGCCACACCGCCGGGAATGGGTTCAATGATACTCCCAGGATTTGGGCGCAGGCTAGTCGCTGAGATAGAAAATGCAGATCATCTTGCGACACTTGGGGGGATGGTAGCCGATCTGTCTGTAGGCAGAGTCATGGGCAGGAATCGTGCCACTCTTATATACAACCTCTCCAAGCGAGACGGCAAGAGGCTGATGGAAGCTGTAAGAGGATCGGCCAAGGTTATGTTCTCAGCAGGCGCAACTGAGGTGCTTACTGGAATTCCAGGACAGCCGCCAGTCCACAACGATCAGGAGCTGGATGATGTTATTTCACGGTCAGATCCGCGAACATTGCATATTGCAGCTTTTCATCCCGTAGGAACTGTAGCCGCGGGGTCAGATCCCGAGCGATTTCCCGTGGAGCCATCAGGAGCACTTCGTGGTGTCCGGGGAGCCTGGGTGGCCGATGGTTCCCTAATGCCGACCTGCCCTGGGGTGAATCCTCAAATAACCATTATGGCACTGGCTTTGGCCGTGGCCGGTAATATTATAAAAGAGCAAAAATAAGCCTCTGGCTACCCCTGCTTCTCTTGCTCGTCCCTACTTGGTGACCGGCAATATCATAGAGCAACAAATAGACTACCGACGCGCTACTTGGCACGAACAGCGCGTCAATACTTAGTTTGTCACGGTGTTACCTTGGTTGCAGTGCGCTCCTGTCTCCCTGGCGCAATCCGCGAATAACATCTCTATATGTTCCGGCGGCATCCAACCCCATTGCATCTGTTGGCAGTATCTTTGTGCCCCTTTCCCTGTCCACTCCGTAGATACCGAATCTGGGCTGGTAGCTACCCCATTCGTAGTTGTCGGCAAGTGTCCAGTGAAAGTACCCGCCGACGGGAATACCGGCATCTATAGCGTCTACCATAGCTGCCAGATTGTCTCTTATGTAATCCGGACGTCTGAGGGAATCCAAGCGCGGGTAAGCTCTGCCGTTATGTACCCTGGAGCACATCCCATTCTCAACTATCCACAATGGTTTATCGGGTAGTAAGTTGGCACGGCAGTAGGTTATCAAGCCCTCCGGGTTCTCGGGGTCTTCCCATAATGGCTTTGCCGGCAACCATACCCTGCTACCCGATGTCCGATGGCCTGGAAGTACTACATGATGAGTGGCAACCGGATCGTAGTAGTCTATTCCTACGAAGTCCAGTGCAATATCGTAAGAAGACGAATATACGGCATCAATAGCCATCTGGCTGTAGGCAAGGCGTCCGGGTAGTGTCTCTTCACGAGAGCGCTTGACATAGCTCCGTCTTTTGGTACGCCCGGTTGCTCCGACCGGAGAGTACCTGCTGGAAAGCTTTCGAAGTAACTGTTCAGGTGCAGAGGGTGGAGGTAGTTCGCTATACCATATCTGGCGTCGTTCGTATATCCATTCGTCCAGATCGTCCCGGGATACGCCATAACTTCTAGCAGCAATTACATCTATGAGCATCTTATCCAGTTCGTATATGCTAACGCAGGTATTGTTGGTGGTCACGTTTGCCTCGGGCTGTATCTCATGAATTATTTCGTATGCTTTTATATGGGCAGCCATCAGATGATCGGTAGCAGTGGCAACCTCTGCAATTGATCCGGTACGCCCTGGAGGCATAATGCCAAAAAGATACGACCCCATGGCTATTACATTCATTTCGTTTATCGTTACCCAGTTGGATACATAATCTTTCAAACGACTGGCTGCAAGTTCTACCCACTTGGAGAACATGATTGGTGCATCGGGCATAAGCCAGAAGTCCTCTCCCAGCCAGGATGGATGAGTAAAGTGATGAAGAGTGACAAGCGGTTCCAGCCCTCTATCTTTGCATGCTTTGGCAATATCTGCGTACCTGTCGAGCGCACCGGTATCTATATCTCCCTGGTGTGGCTCTACCCTGGCCCATTCTATTCCAAATCTAAAAGCATCACAGCCCATCCCGGCTACCAGGTCAAGCATCTCTTCGTACCTGTTCCAGAAGTCAACCGCAACACCGGAGGGCTCTACCTTACCTTCCATCTCCCACCAGAGCCAGTTGTTTGCTGGTTCTCCCGGCCCATTGAAGCCGCCCTCCACCTGGAAGCCGGCCGTGGCAACCCCAAAGTGGAATCCGTCAGGTAGGATCTGCTCTGTAGAAGTGGTACTGCCCTTACTTGCCCCACTTGACCGCCTCCTGGCTGACCGGCTGACCGGTTCTCTCGTTGATGGAGTATCTTTTTTGCTTGATGACTCTGCATCTGGTCGCTCTACAACATTGGATCGTGCTATAGCCGTTTTAGCCTCTTGGCCGGTTGCGCTGTTAGCGCCAGCAACGCCAGCAGTCCCCTTTTGAGGCTTGTCTTGAATCGAATCTTGAGTGGTATTTTCTTCGGTCATGTCCTCTAGCTTGGCACATTTTTAGTGCTTGTGTCTACCAATTGGTCATCTTGCCTCCGTTAACCGGACACTGATCACTAACAAGGAATCGATTCACTGGCTTGTCTCGTCCATCTAAGGTAAACTTTTATTACATATGAACAGTACTGACTTGACCTATAATAATCTCTCTATGCGTTGGAGACACCAGCGTGGACGATTGGAGGTATGGTACGCTACTATATCTGATCCGGATACCGGTATTGGACTGTGGATCCATAATGAACTTGTGTCACCCACGGTAGCAAGCGAGTCACCCTATATCCATGGATGGGTCGTTTTTTTCCGTAAGGGCATGGATGCAGTATTGGAACGTTTTGGTCCGATCCAGATAGGGTCAGGGTTGATTACTGCAACAGATGGGCAGCAAGATAGTATTCCCGTTATGGGCGGTATGGTAATTACCTCGGATGGACTTGAGGGCAAGTTGGAACGATTGGGGTGGAACCTTACGTTAAAAGATGGAAAATCGGCAAAGACCCTTTTTACATTTCCAAGCTGGGCATGGTCAAAAGAGATCCTTCCCGGGGCACAGGTGGTTCCGGTAGCCAGTACAGTAGTTAGTGGAACGATACATTTGGATGGAAAACCGTTTGAATTATCAGGTGCCACAAGAGGGAACATAGCTCACATATACTCGCACAGCAATTCAAAGAGATGGGGGTGGCTTCATGCGGAGTTGGGAGGTGGTGACGTGCTTGAGGTGGTCTCCGCAACACCGACTCGGCCAGGTCTGTCATCACTTCCTCCGTTCACCCTCTTACAATTACGTCTGGGTGGCATTGATTGGCCGAAGGATCCCATGGCAGCGGCGCCTATGTTTAGAACATCACTGGGATTGCCTACCTGGTCAGTGAAGGGCACCCTGGGGCGTTGGAGGATAAGAGCTGAGATTACAATTCCTGAGAAGGAATCGATTGCAGTTCCCTATAAAGACCCTGATGGTTCATCGGCAACATGTACCAATTGCGAACTCTCGGATGCGCTTGTACTACTGGAAAGAAGGACCAGCTTTTTTAGTTGGGAACCCTATCATCAATGGATGCTTCAAGGTACTGCACATGCGGAGATAGGGGCCAGACCATGATTATGAAGAAAGGCAGGTAGATGATGAGTAGCTTATTAAGTCCACAAATACTGGAGGAATTCTCCAAAGAAGATTCTTCTGAGGATACCGTTGCTTCTGCTGTAAAAGTAGCACGCAATGCCTACGAACACTGGAAAGACGTACCGATCACAGAGCGTTCAAAATTACTCAGGGCAATCCGCTCTCAGCTTCTACGGCATATGGACGAAATCGTGGATATCATGATCGAGGAGACCGGCAAGGTAGTTACTGAAGCAGTGGTCAGTGAAGCAGTGGTCAGTTGCGAAGTGCTAAGTTATTATGCATCAAATGCGGCTTCAATACTGAAGACCAGATCCGTGTATCCAGGCCTGCTGATAAACAAGCGTGGCTACAAGCGATACGAGCCGCTTGGCGTAATAGGGGTAATCAGCCCATGGAACTATCCACTGGTGCTGGCATTGGGGCCTGTGGCTACTGCACTGGCAGCGGGAAATGCAGTCATACTAAAGCCATCCGAATATACTCCCAAGACGGGAATGCTTATAGGAAGCCTGATAGCAAAAGCCGGCGCTCCCGAAGGTCTGGTGCAGGTAATTACCGGTCACGGTCCTACCGGCGAGGCGTTGGTGCGTTCCGGGGTGGACAAAATAGCTTTTACCGGGTCTGTTAGGAGCGGTAAAGCTGTGATGCGTGCCGCGTCCGATACTCTTACCCCGGTTGTGCTTGAACTGGGAGGGAAAGACCCTTTTATTGTATGCAGGGACGCCAATTTGGATAGGGCTGCCCGTGCAGCCGTCTGGGGAGCTTTTACAAACTGCGGACAGACGTGCATGGCAACTGAACGTGTATACGTAGTGAAGGAAGTATATGACGTATTTGTTGATAAAGTCATCTCTCTTGCTGCAAAGCTGCATCAGGGAACTGCTCCAAGTGACGATGTGGGAGCCGTGATACACAAAGGGCAACTCGATATTATAGATAGGCACCTGGCCGATGCCGTAGAACGCGGCGCCAAGGTGGTCTGCGGCGGGGAGCATGTAGATGTAGGAGGAAGGCCATCAATGGAGCCCACTGTCCTTCTTGAGGTAGACCATTCTATGGCAGTCATGAGAGAAGAGACCTTTGGCCCGCTGTTGCCAATTATGAAGGTAGAGGATGAGGATGAAGCGTTGAGATTGGCAAACGACAGCCAATATGGGCTGAATGCGTCGATATTTGCAAAGGATCGTCGTGTAATTGATAAACTCGTAGCTGGATTACATTCCGGAAACGTATGTGTAAACGATGTAATGATCTCATACGGTATACCAGCGCTGCCTTTTGGGGGTATAGGAGATTCTGGGTTTGGCAGATCTCATGGCCCCGAAGGGCTAAGAGAGATGGCGCATCTAAAGTCGGTTGCAGAGGATCGTTTTGGATTTTCCAGAGAACCTTCATGGATGCCCGTACCAACGTGGCTTGCCAAGGCCGTGAAAACGGGGTTAGACTTACTCTACAGGCCTGGTAGCGACAGACAGGATAGTGTTGATAGAAATGGTACACCGATACGTATGTATATAAATAGCAAGGAGGTAGAAGTAGGATGAGTTTTTTGGCAGATCCGCCAATGCTGGTAGCTTCGGGCGTTGCAATAGACTCTGTTGTGTCAGACGAAGATACAGCCAAGAAAATGGAGCTGGGGATTCTACTGGTATTTTTAGTGGTATCCATATCTCTCTATCTCAATCTGGGATGGGTCAGGAGATTCTGGGAGTTTTTCGGAGAGAAGACCGGCCGAGATTTCATGTTCAATTCCGGAGTGTTGCCGCTTAGCGATGACAGTATGCCATCGTCGAAGCATGCCATAGCAGTTGCACTATTTGCTACCTATCCGCTCTGGTTGCGACTTGGAAGGAAGATTGGCGCCAGGATGCGAACCAATAGAGCTGGCCTGCGCAACAGCTGATTGACCGATTAGTCAGTCAATAAGTTGAACTACTGATGCAAACCTGATAAACTGGCTCGCATGTCTACTTCCCCAATTGCAGCACCTGAAAGACCCGCAAGGGTAGTAAAACGTGCTGTCAGCGACGAGGAGAAGGAGGGGCGCAGGAATGATATTTTAGCGGCAGCAAAAGAGGTATTTGCAGGGAGTGGGTATCAGGCTACTACCATTGCAGATATTGCCAAAGCTGCCAAATTGTCATATGGATCTATCTACTGGTACTTTGACTCAAAAGAGGCACTATTCCATGCCCTTATGGAGAACGAAGAACAGCAGTTACGTGATCATGTGACCAATGCGCTTGCACGGGCATCCACCAAGAGTAGATCCGAACTTGCACCGCTGCAGGCAGCCGTTAAGGCGACTTTGGAGTTCTTTGAATCAGATAAAGCTGTAGTGAAACTACTTTTCAGGGATTCCTATGCTCTGGGAGATCGTTTCGAGAAGCATCTTTTTTATATCTATGAAGGATTTATAAGCGATATTGAGGTAATGGTTGAGGAAGCTCAGAAGAACGGCAAGATTATTAGTGCGCCTCCACGTATGGTTGCATTCTGTGTCGTATCTCTGGTTGGCCAGATTGCACACAGAAGACTAATCACGGACGATGGACTGGCATCAGATGTAGTCGCTGATTTTGTGGTTTCTTTTGTATTGAATGGACTGCTTCCCCGATAGGCAAAAGGTGAGTGGAGATGGCATTTAAGGAAGATCGGTTACCCGTTATAGTCGCCTGTGGTCAGGCCATAGAGAGAGAAGAGCTGGTGGGGGCTGCAGAGTTGATGAGCCGGGCAGTTTCGTCAGCGTTGGATGGCACGGGTCAGTTGGTGAATCGTATAGATCGAGTGTCAGTGGTGGGGATAATGTCAAAAATTTCAGCCTCACCAGCAGCTGATCTGGCAAAGTCGTTTCACATGTCGCCACAACATACTGAGATTACTCAGGTGGGAGGCAACTTTCCGCAATGGCTGGTGAGCCGTGCAGCAGATGAAATAGCATCAGGTGATGCCCGTGCGGTAATGATTGCTGGAGTAGAGGCTCAACATACCCAGAAAATGCGAAGAAAGCTACGCGAACAGGGCATAGAGCTACCTGCAAATGATCCTGCGACTCATGCTGGCGCGACAGGTCAGGATAGAATACCCGACCCCGTAGTAGGTGACCCAAGGGCTGGGGTATCATCCAGCGAGTTGGCAGCCGGCCTTATAGCTCCAGTGCACATCTATCCCATGTTCGAGAGTGTCATTGCAAGCAGGATGCAACGAAGTTACCAGGAGCAACGCGAATTTATTGCAGGCTTCCTGTCTCCCTTTAGTGAGGTGGCAGCAAAGCACCCATTCGCCTGGTTCCCTCAAGTGCGCTCTCCCCAGGAACTGTACACGGTTACACCGCAAAACCGCCTTATAGCAGAACCGTACCCAAAGCTCATGGCTGCCTTTATTGACGTGAACCAAGCGGCGTGTGTAGTGGTGACATCATTGGCGGTAGCTCGTGAATGTGGCGTGGCTGATTCAGCGATTTATTGCTGGTCAGGTGCAGATGTGAACGACGTATGGTATCCATCGTCCAGACCCGACCCCGGAGTATCGCAGGGCATCAGAGAGGCTGGTAAGGCTGCTCTGGGTGCTGCAGGCATTTCTATAGATGATATATCGTTGTTTGACCTGTACTCTTGTTTTCCCTCCGCGGTAGAATTGGCCTGTGATGCGCTGGGTATTAGTCTCAGTGATTCGAGGGGGCTTACCGCAACCGGGGGCTTACCGTATTTTGGAGGACCGGGCAACAATTACACGCTTCACGCCATAGCTACTGTGGCAGAGAGGCTAAGGGAGTCGGGGGGCGTTGGACTTGTATCAGGCTTGGGCTGGTACGCCACCAAGCACTCAATAGGAATATACAGCGATACGCCGCCTGTAAATGGGTGGGTCAGGGGCGATACCAAGGATGTCCAGGCTGAGATAGATGCGGGTGAACTAGCTGTTGTAGAGGGCATCGACACCCAAGAGACCGGTACAGTGGCAGCATCCACTATTATTGTCGATGCATCGGGTAATCCGGAATCTGCACCTGTGATAGTGACTTTGGATAACGGGATGCGTGCCGTTGGAACCATGTCTTCGGATGAATTAGCGGGATTGAGTGGCGTAAATCTCGTTGGTAAGAAAGTAGCTGTACAGGGAACGCCGCCTGTATGCCATTTAATGTGAGAGAAACCCGATAGGAGGTAAAGACTGTGCCGGTAGTAGAACGAGACCGTAGGGGTCATGTAGAGATACTTACGATCAATCGCCCTGAGGCAAGGAACGCGATCAATGGTGAAGTGACAGCAAGCCTGTCAGAGGCGTTTGATGAGATCGCCGATTCTGATGACGCCTGGGTTGTTATACTGACGGGCGCAGAGGACAAATCATTCTCGGCTGGGATGGATCTAAAGGCTTTTGCAGCCGGGGAAGGAGCATCTATCGTCGGGGCCAAGGGAGGCTTTGCCGGTATAGTTCAGAGAGACTTCCCCAAACCGATCATTGCAGCCGTAAACGGCTCAGCACTTGGAGGTGGCTGCGAGATAGCATTAGCCTGTGATCTTGTTGTGGCGGCCGAGCACGCTACTTTCGGTATTCCTGAAGTAAAGCGCGGATTGATAGCTGGCGCCGGTGGGCTAATCAGGCTTCAGCGAAGGATCCCTCTGGCTTTTGCGCTGGAGTTGTCGATGACCGGAGAGCCGATAACGGCATCCAGGGCAATGGAACTCGGCTTGGTAAATAGAGTAGTACCGGCAGATCGCCTTATGGATGAAGCTATAGGGCTTGCAAATACCATTGCAGAAAATGCACCATTGGCGGTACGGTGGTCAAAGAAGGTCATAAGAGAGTCACTCTACATGACAGAGGAAGAGGGTTGGAAGCTTAATAGTGAAGCCGTAGGAGTTGTGTTTACCTCGGCAGATGCCATAGAAGGCCCTACAGCATTTGCAGAGAAACGTAAGCCGAATTGGCAGGGGAAATAAAAATAACTGCGTAGTGGAAAACACCGATACCATTGGCTCTGCAATATCTGTAATAATGGTGTATAATATGTACTTGGTGGCTTGAAGGTTCAAGCAAAGGAGGTCAAGTATGCTTGGAGTACTAATTGCTGATATATTTGGTCCTGATATAATTGTAGTGCTACTGCTTGCAGTACTACTGTTGTTCGGAGGAAGCCAATTGCCCAAACTCGCCCGATCACTCGGTTCTGCCTCTCATGAGTTCAAAAAGGCAGTAGAAGAGGGGAGTAAGGGCAACGAAGCCGAGCAGGACAAACCAGATACAGCCAACAACAAACCTGCAGAGTAGGCGCTACACAGCACTTATATTCTGTGCAGAGTATCCGGTGAAGGTTAACATATAGCTATTGGCTGGGGTGCCGTAAAATCCACCCAGCAAGTTGGGTTTATTTGCCGGAAGATACTACCAACGCAAGCCGCCCCCAATCCTCTATGCTGAGTTGTTGTGGTCTCGATGTAGGAGGGATTTCTGCTTGGTCGAGTGCATGATCATCGCATAGCGGCGCCAATGAGTTCCTGAGCATCTTGCGTCTGTGGCGATATGCCAGGTCTATGAGCTTTGCCATGGATCTGTAATCGGCAGCTACCGGTGCTTGCGGAAGTCTTGAAATCACAACAATTGACGACTCTACATTCGGCTTGGGAACAAATATATTTCTGGATACCGAACCAGCCAATTTTACCTCCGAGAAGTATGACATTTTTACAGAGACTGCACCGCAAAGGCTGGAACCCGGTTTGGCCGCCCATCTTAGTGCGACTTCGCGCTGTACCATTACTACGATATAGTTGACCTGGTCTGCCTCTTCAAGCACTCTCATTACTACCGGAGTGGCAATATTGTAAGGTAAGTTTGATACCATTTTCCAGCGTGTGGCCGGTGCATCAAGGGTGCCGGTTGGCTGTAGTATGTTATCAGAAGAAGTGGGTGCGCCGGAAGGAACCGACTCATTGTCAAATATGGTACCCATAGGAACAGTCAGTGCACTTCCTTCAATTATTCGCAAGCGTCCCGGCCATTCGGATTGTTCCATGAAGCGCAATTCCTGAACCAGACGCCTGTCAAGTTCGATTGCAGTTACTATTGCTCCAGATTTAAGAAGTTCCCTGGTAAGAGCAGCAAAGCCAGGGCCTATCTCTAGTACGTTGTCTCCAGGTGAGATATTGCTGAGTCGACACATTTTCCTTAATGTGTTCTGGTCTACTACAAAGTTCTGTCCCAATGATCGCTTCGGATAAAATACCTTATTGTGTTGGACGGCTTCCGTTGCCTGTGCCTGCCCCGTAGCCGTTGTAACCCCTCCTGCTCGCTTTCTCTCCTCCATTCGGCCGGTATCCTGCATATGGTTTGGCTACTCTGCCTTACCGGAATCGGCTATTTTGAAAGCTCGCAGGGTATTGGAGCGAGTAATGTCCTGCATTGTAGTCTTGTCCATTTCTTTTAGTGTACTTATCTCGTCTCCCACAAATGATACCCAGGCAGGGCGGTTTTGCTTACCCCTATTGGGCGCCGGACTCAAAAAAGGAGAATCAGTTTCTACAAGAATACTATCAAGTGGACATACCATGGCAGCTTCACGAACGTTTTCAGCATTGGAAAAAGTCACTATTCCACTGAATGATATATATGCCCCAAAGTTCAATGCCGTCGAGAGTTCGTACGGGCCACCGGTAAAACAGTGCATTATAATGCGCTGCGGTACTCCCTCGGTATCCAACAGGGTAAAAAGATCCTCCCATGCCTCTCGCGCATGTATAACAAGAGTAAGATCGTATTCTTTTGCCAACCTGATCTGACCTGCAAACGCGGCCATTTGCTGATCCCTTGGTGGGTCGTCATAGTGATAGTCAAGTCCGCACTCGCCTATCCCAACCAGCATACCTGGATAATCGTTAAGCGTCGCAACAAGCAACTTTTCCAGTTCTCCCTGACTGTCTTTCCAGATTGCAGCATCATGTGGATGTATTCCGGCAGTGCACCACAGACCGAATTTACTTAAATCGGTGGTTAACTGGCTGGATGCGTTGTCCGCTTCTCTGATTATTTTAGGTGGATATTCCGGCAATAGGTTGCGCAACTGTGAGATTAGGTCTATTCCTTCCCTAGAGGTATCCAGATCAGTGCCGACGCATACAAGACCAGCAACATTATTACCAGTAGCATCTATTACTGGATCAATGGGTATATTCCACTGGGAACCATAATCACCTTGTATATGACAGTGGCTATCTATCCACCCACGCATATCTTAGATAGTACCATGTAGTCCAAACAGCCGGGAAGACCCATGACTGTCCGGATATGATTATATAGCGCCGCCCCTGCGTGACTGAGTAGTCACACCGGTAGCTGCTACCAACATCAATCCCAACGCAGGAGGCAGGAACCACCATCCGAACGCCAATGCCAATCCGAATAGAAATGCACCCGCCCCAAACACCAATGGCCATATAGAACCGTGTGGAAAGGAACCTATGACCCCGGCCCCCTCTCTTGTAGTTGCATCGGGGCGGTCTTCCGGTCTTGGCTTCATCCGCTTCGCCCACCAGTAATAATATCCACCGGGTAATAGCCCAAGAAGTACTGCACCTATAAGCATTGCTGTGCCTGAAGGCTCTCCCGACCAGAACCAGTAGCCGACAGAGACCACCGCCATGAATGCTCCGATGCCTATTAATACGATTCCTTCAATTTTCATAGCTTACGATCTCCTTCTTCTCTTCGTTGTTACGTATCAGGTCTATTGTTGGGTACAGAGGACTAGCTGGATTTATCCATTCCGGTTGTTCCAGCTTTTGGTGAGCCTAAAGCCGTGTCTTTTTGCGCATAACCATTACTACCGTCACTTGGAGATCTACCATTCGCTAAGGGAGATTCCTGACCATGTGCCGCTATCGCTATAGCATCGGGATGGTTAAAGTCCCATACAGGCCGTTCCGAGCGAATTGGCGGTATCCTGGTAAAGTTGTGGGTTGGCGGTGGTGAGCTTGTAAACCACTCAAGAGTGCCGGCATCCCATGGATTGCTTGGAGCCTTGACTTTTTTATCCCATGACAGGTAGATATTAAGCAGGAAGATCAGAAAAGACAGTCCGGTGATATCTGCTCCCACGGTCGCCGCTATGTTGAGTGCATGCCATCCCATCCCAACCTTGTAAACTGCTACCCTCCTCGGCATGCCGTGAAGACCCAAAATATACCAAGGAATAACCGTTGCGTTCACACCTATAAACAGTACCCAGAACTGTATTTTTCCTATCTTGTCGTTTAGGTACCAGCCGAACATCTTTGGCCACCAGTAATACAATGCTCCCATGGCAGCCAGCACAAGGGCAAATATTACATCGTGGAAGTGAGCTACCACGAAATAGGTATCGTGCATTTGAAAGTCTACCGGCGGAGAGGCAAGGAACATACCGGTTAGACCACCCATCAGAAAAGTAATCAGAAAGCCTATACACATAAGCATGGGTGTGGTAAAGGTTATCTGCCCGCCCCACATTGTAGCTATCCAATTAAAGAACTTTATTCCAGTAGGAACTGCGATGAGTAGAGACATGAGTGAGAAGAATGGCAGTAACACTACTCCTGTGGTGAACATATGATGCCCCCAAACCCCCGTGGACAATGCCGCGATGGCAAGAGTGGCGAATACCATACCCTTATAACCGAAAATCGGTTTCTTGGAAAATGCCGGTATAATTTCGGTGACTACTCCAAAGAAAGGCAATGCGAGTATATAAACCTCTGGATGTCCCCAGAACCAGAAGAGATTTTGCCATAGCACCGGAACCCCACCTCCTTTCACGGAGAAGATATGCATCCCGAAATGCCTGTCGGCATAAAGCATTATCAGCGCACTTGTCAATACCGGGAAGGCTATCAGGATGAGAATTGCGGTTACCAGCATATTCCATACGAATATTGGCATCCTGAACATGGTCATCCCGGGTGCTCGGAGGTAAAAGATGGTAGTAACCAGGTTTACTCCGGTGAAAATGGCAGAAAATCCAGTCAGGATAAGCGCAGCAATCCAGGCATCTGGTCCCGCTCCGGGAGAGTTTACTGCACTGGACAATGGAGCATAAGCAACCCATCCGAAGTCCGCTGCACCACTTGCGGTAAAGAAACCGAGCAGCATGATAATCGAACCACCAAGATACAGCCAGTAGGAGAGGGCATTGAGGCGGGGAAAGGCCATATCCGGTGCGCCAATTTGAAGTGGAACTACATAGTTGGCCAGTCCACCAAATGCAAATGGGCCAACGAAAAGATAGATCATAATACTTCCATGCATGGTGAAAAGCTCATTGTATTGTTGCAGAGAAAGCAGAGAGCTGTGCTGACTGGTCAGCTGCATCCTCATAATGAGCGCCATAGCACCACCGATCAACATCAAGACAAGGGCAGTGAACATATAGGACTTCCCTATCACCTTGTGGTCGGTGCTGGTCAGCCACTTTACCAGCCCGCTTGGCTCATGATGCTCAGTGGTGGCGTACTTCGTTTCTTCAGCAAAGGACAGTTGTTTTTCTTCAAGAAGAGTCATCTTCAGGATACTCCCATTATTTCATATCGTAACATTATATTTTAGTCCTTGAATTGGTAGATCTAACTTTTACGACCGGAGAGGGAAGCTGCGATACCACCTTGGAATGCCCGGCTGCCTGCTCCTGGTGAACCCATGCCCAGAATTGTGCAGGCGGAACTGATTTGACTCTGAACAGCATCTCAGCATGATATAGCCCGCAAAATTGTGTACATTGTCCCTGATAGGTACCTGAATGGCGTACAGTCAGGTCAAAAACGTTTGTAACTCCAGGTTGGGCGTATCTGCTGAAATTAAATTGGCGTACATAAAATCCATGTACCACATCTGCAGATACAAGCGTGATACGTGCTGTTTTGCCGGTCGGAAGGACCATTTCCGGGTTCTGTAGGGTAACTCCATGAACATCTATGTGTAGTTGGGGGTAGTCAAAGTTCCACCCCCACTGAAATGCTGTAACTTTGATCTTCACATAGGGGTGCGAACTGACGGCATCAACCTTGTTTTCCACGCTAACCGTGAAAAAGAAGACGATGAGTACTATGATTATGGGTATTACTGTGTATGTAATTTCAAGCGGTATATGATACTGGAACTGCCTGGGTATGGCATCAGACTTTTTCCTGTAGCGAAAGACCGCCCATAGTATGAGAGCGAGAGTGATACCTCCTACCACTATGGCAGCAACGACAAGCCAGGCATAGAGCATGTGAGTATCATGACCCTGGGTGGTGGCTCCCTTGTAGCCACCAAATGCAGGTAGGTTACATGCCGAAAGCACTATGGCGAGAAGTGCGACAAGTCCACCCGCTCCAATGGCACGCTTAAAGTGCTTCAGTCCGTTCCAGTGAGTTCGTTCCACGTTCCGTTCCTCTATTATCTCGTTACCGTATTTGCTGTTTGCGTTGGCCGTATAGCATGCCACTGCAGGTACGTTCCGCTAAAAAATAATTCATATGGGTTATTATACTAGTACTTTTATGCCATAGGAAACTTGACACTATAATACAAGGTCATTACCTGTTAGGGCAATACGGTATGGGGATTTCTTCACTGGTATTATGGTCTTCTTTAGCGAGGATGAGCGCGGCGATCTGTATAGCGATATAATGGAGTCTTAACTAGTGCTATGAATCATAATGAGATATTTTCTGGAAAATCCAATAGCTTGAGCTCTATAAGTAGAGCTTCTCAGCATGCTGTAACAGACCTGCCGACCAAGGGTGAGGTTCCTGCCACAGTGCATGCATATGCAAAGCTAACCCTATCGCTTCGAGTGACAGGCAAGAGAGACGATGGCTACCATGCAATAGAGGCAGATCTTATTACTGTAGACTTTGCGGATATTCTTATATTTGAGAGGGGCACAGGACTACAGATAATAGATGAGGTGCCGGGTGAACTTGGGTTAAGAGACATTTCCCCAGGAAGATCCAATCTGGTAAACAAAGCCATGGCAATAGTTGGAGAAGCCGCGGCCATCAGACTCCTAAAGCGCATACCTTCAGGTGCAGGATTAGGGGGTGGTTCAGCTGATGCAGCGGCGGTACTCAGATGGGCAGGATACAACTCTTACAAGATGGCTGCCCGATTGGGTGCGGATGTACCATTTTGTCTTACCGGTGGTATGGCGCATGTCAGTGGCGTAGGAGAGCAGGTAAGCCAGCTACTTTTTCAGGGAAAGACTTTTGTGCTGATGTTGCCCCCTTTCGGGTTGGATACCGGGCTGGTTTACGAACAATGGGATAGATTGCCAGAGTCGCATCAGCATAGTCCCAGCATCGAGAGAGGAGAAGTAGCTTTTGTAAACGATCTTGAACCCGCTGCATTGCGGTTGGAACCTCAGCTTGAGTTGTGGAAAGAGGCGTTTGGTAACGCAACCGGTCTTGAGCCCCATATGGCTGGCAGTGGATCAGCTTGGTTCATCGAAGGATCAAAGGTAGAGCTTGGGTTGGAGGGCAGAACAGAGTTTATCATTAAGGGCATGCGAGCACCCATACTGGAGGTAAACTCCGTTCCTGCCATTTCTGGATAGACGCCAGACAGGAAACTGTATACCCATTGCCGCAGTGCACGCTGGTACGATATAGTTGGTTATTGAGTATTGGATTTATGCTGTATACACATGCTCTTGTTGTCATGGGATAGCGTGTACGAAATCCCCGGTGCAATTGCCTGGGTTGCACTCGGGTAATATGATCCAGCTAAAATATGCAGGAAAGGTACAGAAATAGAGATGGATTCAAAAGTTGCAGTAGTCACAGGAGCTTCCAGCGGTATAGGTGCAGCTACAGCTCAAGCCCTATGTCAGCATGGGTATCAGGTATATATTGGAGCCAGACGCATTGATCGCCTGAATGAGGTTGCCGATGCTATAGGAGCAACTGCATATTACCTGGATGTGACCGATGAGCATTCAGTGGCCGATTTCTCAGCAAAGCTGGATCGTGTCGATGTACTGGTGAATAATGCTGGTGGTGCACTTGGTATGGAGCCGGTAGCCGATGCGGACGAGGGGAACTGGCAGTGGATGTACAACGCCAACGTAATGGGGTCTCTCTATATGACAAGGTCTTTGTTGCCCAAGCTGGAAGCATCGGGTGATGGATGTATCGTGTTTGTTACAAGCGTTGCCGGAAGGCAGGTATATCCAGGGGGAGGAGGCTACATTGCTGCCAAACATGCCGAAAGGGCACTGGCCAGAACTCTTCGCTTGGAATTGCTTGGAAGGCCTGTGCGTGTAATAGACATAGCCCCAGGAATGGTGGAAACTGATTTTTCGTTGGTGCGCTTCGGCGGAGATGCTGAAAGGGCATCCAAGGTATATGAAGGTATTGTTGCTCTAAGTGCTCAGGACGTAGCCGATGCAGTGTACTGGGCAGTGACAAGACCGTCTCATGTGAATATAGATGAGATCGTGCTTATGCCACGAGATCAAGGATCGGCAAGAGATGTATATCGTAATGGGAGGGTAGAAAGACGAAGCTGATCGTTGGTCGTTTTTATCATGACCAATAGCCTTCTTGTACCAGTAGCTTCGTTACGGTCGGTGACAGGAAATGGTCACTTCCCGGCCGCTCGCCTCTGCCAGCGGGTAGCCTTTAGCAGCTTCTTATGCTTCTTTTTACGCATGCGCTTACGGCGCTTTTTTATCAATGATCCCATTTACGGCTACATTAGCGTACTCTGAGGTGCCCGCGCCAATTCGGTGATTGTTAATATGTGCCCATATAGGTTGAGTTAAGATAACCTATAATGTAGCCCTACAGTGGCGGGTAGTTCAATCGGCAGAACGCTTGACTTTGGATCAAGAGATTGGAGGTTCGAGCCCTCCCCCGCCAGCTAGTATAAGTGCTGGTCAGAGTAGGTAAACATTACCACTGAGCTGCCGAGAATGTGACAGCGTGCAGTGAACGTGCAGAATTGATTAACTCACCCATCGTGCATTCAGCTTTTGTGTAAGCTCCTCATCCAGTGCAGGGAAGAGATGTCCATAGGTGCCAAGTGTGACATTGATACTGGAATGTCCCAATCGTTCCATTATTGCCCTTGGATGGGCGTTCTCGGCAATCATGAGGGCTGCCCCATTTGGGCAGTACGTATGCTCTCAATCGCATCTCATAATCGGCTTTGGTCTTAGGTTTTAAGGTTCAGCTTGGATCCCAACCATCTATCAGCCCATAGAGCGACCGTCTCAGATGAACGCTGCGGTGCAGACCAGTTTCTTCTCATAAGATCGGCTTCAACACCTGCAAGCCATTGTTCCGCCATACCCTTTGTGCGAAAGGTATTGGGTGCTGGCCGCAGTTTCCCATCAGCGCCCTTATAGTGTGCCTGCCATCTGCCAGACGGCAGCTTTCGTATCCAACCAAAGCGTCTTCTGTGATGAGTAGGTGTATATATCATCAATATCCAGATTAACAGGGGGATGTATCGCTTATACACAACCATCCAATAGGGAATGGTAAATAATCTTCGTAATGGGTGGTAAATAACACTTAAAGAATCAGCCAGCGAAGATATCCATAATGGCAGTGTCCGAATCTTTTAGGGGTTAGCAATACACCCAAATGGTATAGTCATCAATTGACAGAGGATCTGCAACGATTGAAAAGGATAGGATATATATAGCCATGATAAATAAGCTTTTAGAAAATGGAGGGTACTATGAGTAAACACGTTCGTATATACACGGCTTGCCGTGACTGCAAGAAGTGTACCAACAGTGACCTTGCTAATCTCGGAAGAGATACAGCCAGAACAGTAGCAGGTGTTACAACTTTGGGTATAAGCGAGATTGGCTTTGCGGCAAGAAAGAAATGCCATCAGTGTGGCCACCAACTAAGCCTGCATTATGGTGCTCAGGCCACAACTGCGCAACCAGCGGTCGGTATCCAAACGATCAATTATCCAGCAGGCTGGTACCCTGATCCCACTACACCGCAGGTAATGCGTTGGTGGGATGGTCAGGCATGGACTGATCATACAATAGACAATCCCCAACAGCAAGGTGGGGGTAGTGTAGGCTCGGCTTGGTCTGGTAATTATAATGTGAACACTGCACCATCTATTCCAGGATCTCCACAATATTATTCTTCAGGGCAGCCTATTCAGCCTAGTCGCCCTCTGGAACGACCAAGTTATTTACCCACTGTACTGATATCTCTTTTCTTTTCTGCTTTTGGACTTATACCGGCATTGCGACATTCAAAGATGGCCAAAGAGCGAGGCTACTCACAACGTGGGTATTGGTGGGCGTTCGGTTTACTCGTTGCCGTCCTACCTATCATCGGTGCCGCCACACCACCGTCACGGTCTACATCTTCTCAAGTTTCTTCGGCGTCTCAGAATGAGCAAGCCGCACCTGTACATAAGACTCCTCCTGTTGTGACCACCTCTCCGCCGAGCACCGTCGTACATCATGTACCATCATTTGGCACATGGACTGCCGGACAAAGCATTGCTTTAAGCTATATTGTATGCCCTGCAACCGCATTCTGCGTGGGTGTTAACAATTGGGATGCTTATACCTATACCAGCGGAAAATGGTCAGGCTATCTACGCGTTGTTCGCTACGGTGGTTTGTTTGACTCCCTCAGAGCTGTGTCATGCCCATCTTCAAATTTTTGTATGGCCATTGATACCAATGGCGCTACCTATCTTGACCAGAATGGTACTTGGAGCGCCAGTATGGCACGCTACAATTTACAGGCTATCTCGTGCCCGGTAAATAACTATTGCATTACTGTAAGTGACGGCAACGCTTACTTCTATAACGGTGCGCTGGCCAATGATACAACATCACTTAATACGATCCTTGGGTGGTCTATATCTCCAGAGCCGATTAATACAAACGGTAGTCTAACAAGCGTATCGTGTCCTACAACGCAATTCTGTATGGCCGTTGACAACAATGGTTATGCATTTACCTACAGTAACGGTGCATGGTCGCCTGGACAGCAGATTGATGATAATAGCTACATAGCATCCTTACAAATATCGTGTCCTACAACGCAATTCTGTATGGCCGTTGACAACAATGGTTATGCATTTACCTACAGTAACGGTGCATGGTCGCCTAGACAGCAGATTGATGATAATAGCTACATAGCATCCTTACAAATATCGTGTCCTACAACGCAATTCTGTATGGCCGTTGACAACAATGGTTATGCCATTCCATGGAATGGATCGAAATGGCTTGTACCTCAGTCGGTTGGGAGCGATCTAACTTCTGTGTCATGCCCGACGACGCAGTTCTGTATAGCTAGTGGATCTTCTAGGACTTACATCTTTAGCCGACAATAAATCAAAGCTATATCCCATCTTCTATTGGCATAATATTAAATTCGGCCTTATGATAGATATTGAGCCTAAAGCCTAGCTACTTTCGTTTAGAAAGTGCTAGCGCCCCCAGACGAAAGGACGCTTTGCTTGATATGATGCTACTTACTAATATTAGTTTGCTTATATAATTCTGGACACGTTCTATGGTGCAGTCCATAGAGGGTTGACCGAATTATGGGGCAAGCCAACACCTGCTAATCATCGCGAAAAGTCTATGAACTGGGACTTTATAAATTATGGCCTAGTCAAAATGTCGGATTTTGAAAAAAGTGCGGAAGATGGGAAAAGGCAGCCAGCTACGTCTTAATGACAGTGGATACCCCAGCCTCAGTTGCTACGGGTGTATAGATATCAACATCTTCGCCGGGAGTCTCTATTGAGATTAGGAGCGAATAGCGTACTCCAAGCTCACTTTGATCCCGTGTTGGCAACTCCTTCCACCATCCGCTAACGGGATAGATGGCCACCATCCCTCTCGAGGCAAGATCAGCTGCTGTTCCCTGCCATATGTCGGTATGCACTGATCCGCGATTGCGGGTCTCGCTACCGACATACCAGCCGTCAGCGTCGCTACTCCGGATTGGTCGTTCTTCTTCCTCACCAAGAGCCCTCTTGTTGATACGCTTACGGAATTCGTCGTTGGTCTCATCCGGTTCGCGGATCTCGAATCTCAACTGGTGCGACGCATAGCGGTATCGGCGCCGCCATCCTCGCCTCGTTGGACTCGGTTCAATGAAGTAGGACAAAGTGACGCGCATGGTTACCGGAGTTTCGGCCAGGTCGGCGAGAACATCTCGTGGCCAGGGTAGGTCGTGAAGATGCATCTCCCTCAATGCTCCACGACGAAATGGATGTATAGTATCTTGGACGACAAGTGTCAGAGCATTGGCAGCACTACGGATCGCACGCTCCAACGTTGGCACGCCAAAGCCGTATCTGCGAATGTACTTTGCCCTTTGTCGACGGTTATTGCTGGTCGCCGACATCTGCAAGCGCATCTGAGCAGTCCATTCCGCCGAGTGGACAAGGAGTCCGCGTATGGTTTCGGGCCAGTACGCTGGGTATTCCGCAGCGATCGTCGCAGCTATGTACGCGGCCCGTGCTGTCGCAGCACTGGTTGCATTGGTGGTCGTCAACTGGCGTGTTGCCGGATCGGAATGCGTTGTCAGGATCTGCAAGGAATCTGGCCAATCAACTTCAATGCCAGCTGGCGAGACCGCAGCGTTGCCTCCTTCCAGGACGATGTCCGGCTTGGTGGGCCACTGGCGTTCGAATAAGCCACCTGTACGACTGAACGGTGAAAGGTCTCCTGGCTGGGCGATCGGTGTCCAGCCCTCGTGAGAGGTTCCTGGACCGCCGACATCAACCAACTCCGTATACGCGCCGACGGTAAGTGCGTTCCAAGCTTGTGCCGGGTCATCAATCGGGGAGGTATCGCAACGATCAAGGTAGGAGATCGTTATATCCCCAAAATCTCGGATGTTGCCCGCGGATACAATAAACAGCCGATGTGACTCAGCGCTGGCCTCGTCAATGAATCGGAGTTCATCATGAGTCATGTCGAACTGCCGACCAGCTGCCAGCGCATCGATGGTGGCAGACCATGACGTCGGAGTTCCGGCTATACGGTCAGGTTGAGCGGTAATCGCCATTGAGAATGCCCGACGGCGTTGTGGCGCAGTGATTTCGACACGAGACACTGCTTCCGCTGTAACTACTCCGTACAACTCCGGGTCGGTGTCATTGGCCGGGGGCAAGATCTTTACCGACTCCAGCCGGTGGCGTAGGCGTACCTTATACGAACCCTGCAGAGTTTGAAGTAGATCACCGTAAAGAGCTACACCGGCCATCCCAGTACCGTGGCCATCATGATCGGCCACTCCCCATGTCGGATCGCATGTATGAAGATCATTCTCAGCCAGGGAATGTTCCAGTAAGGGATGCCCTCGGTTGATGCCCGTATCAAGGATACAAACAGCAGGTGCTTCGGTGCTTGGGGGATCAGTGCGACTGAGAAGGTCATTGACCCATTGCCTCTGCTCATCATGAGACAGTCCGGTGAAGAAGCCTGAGTTGACATGTGCGCTACGTAGTTCGGCGAAGTCGTCGATCAGGTCAAGCGCGGCCGCGAGCTGGGTAGCTGTAGCACGGACGAGGACGATTGCGCGATTGTCAAAGAGCAAATGACGACTGTCCACCTTGATCCTGGCAGTCGTAGCGAAGGACTGCAAACGCTCAATCTCGTTGCCATCACTTCTGCGCAGCCATGCTTCCCACCATACGGTGGAATCAGGATCCGGAAAGGATGCGCTGTCATCGGTCCAAATCTCACGGATGGTCGCCAGCCGTATAGCTGCTATTCGTTCAACCATATTGGCGTTCTTTGGATTACCGCTAGAAGTCTCCTCGTTAGCATACTGCTCGATCTTACGAAGAAACAGACCGAGTTGACCTTGTAGCACATGGACAGTTGCGAGCTGTATTTTATCCCTGCCCTCCCCCTGCTCGCGCACAGCGACAAGCTCCGGTCCTTGGCTAAGTGGGTCGAGGGACTGTAGGTCTAATTCGAAACCCGGCCAACTCTGAAAGGTAATGAGCATCCCTTCGCTTGTCGCGGTCACACTTGCTTGTTCAGCTGCGACTGCCCGACGACGTAGTGCCTCTTGCTCGGCTGTCCGGACCTCGGCGATCAAGCGTTGCGCATGCTCATCCCGCATAGGAGCGGGCGGTCTAGGGCTTCCACGTCCTGACGCGTACGACATGTATGCCTCGGCAACGGCATCGCGAAGGACAAGAATGTGTTGACGGTCTCGGGGCGCCACGGCTATCTGTCAGGCGATACTTGGACGATATCGTTCACGGAGACAGGAGACAAGAAGTTCGGTAGTGACGCGCGTGGCTTTGGATAGGATTGCCTGCTTCGCCGCTTGCTCGCACGCAATGGTCAGCTCAGAATGACTAAGACCATCAGCTGCTTCGTCCACCTTTTCCCAGGCAATCCCTCGGGTGTTGACGATGGCAAGACGATTGCGAATGACGAGGCGTGCCATCTCTGGGGTCGGCAATACGTATTCAACGACAGCTCCAAAGCGTCGAAAGATGGCTCTGTCCAATAGCTGTGGGTGGTTGGTGGCAGCGATGAGAATGCTTGGCGAGTGATGCTGCTCCAAAAATTGCAGGAACGAGTTGAGCACTCGCCGAATTTCGCCTACATCGTTTGAACTGGAACGATCGCCGGCAAGTGCGTCCACCTCATCAAAGAAGTAAATACCACGGATATCATCGGCTGCATCGAAAATAAGTCGCAGTTTGGCCGATGTTTCTCCCATGAACTTTGTGATGAGCGATTCCAGGCGGATGAGAAACAGCGGAAGGTGCAACTCTCCCGCCAGCACGCTTGCGGATAGTGTCTTGCCCGTTCCAGGTGGGCCGATCAAGAGGAGGGAGTGAACAGGCTCCAATCCATACTCCCTTAGGCGATCTTGCTGGCGCTGTTCAGTTAACACTCTTTCCAGTGATAAACGTACTTTCTCTTCCACGACCAGGTCGCCAAGTCGCTGATCCGGGTAAGATGCCGCGAGAAGCCCGGCTAAGTCGCCTCGCGGTTTAGTAACGGGGACTGGCTTGAGCTGCCGACCGGCCTGATGAGAGTTTGCTTTGGCAGCGTCCACAAGTTCGCGTAGCTCTTGGGCAAAGCGTGACTGGCCTGCCCTTGCCGCACGTGCGGCAACTTGCATTGCTACTGCATAGAAGTGTCCGTCATCGCCGTCCGCATGGCTTCTAACCAGTGCTTTGACCTGGTCAGCGGTTGCCATGTCTGGCCACCTCTCTTGAAGAGTTTTCCAATTTGGATGGCATAGTTGCGAATAAATTATTACGCGCGAATATCATGCTTCTTCAAATCCCTGGTTGTTAAAGTGGAGAGTGTGGGCATTTTCGGTGATGGTACGTATCATCGAATCGTCAAAGCCTTCGGTGGAAGTTGCAGATATCTCGACGGTGACATCTACGTCAGTGCCGTCCGTATTGGCTATGCGCTGTATAATTTCTTGCACGACCTTGCCAAATTCGGGAATCAAGCGCTCAGACCTGAGTACGACACTACCATGGAAACGGCGTGGACGAACTCTTGGAGTTACGGTTGCTGGATAATCTTGATTGTCCGCTGTGTCTAATTCAGATATGGAATGGAGTTTACCTGCGGGCTTGGGAGTAAAAGCTGGAGAACCACCTTCCCTGCCATCCTTTTCGAACTGGCTTATAGCCATGTCCGGTTTGACAAGCAGTGTGGTTCCGGATACTACAGAGTTTCTCGTATTGACAGCAAGACCCAAATACCGATTGCTTGTTTCATCATAGCCATCAGCCAAGGCAAAGCCTTCTCCTTGCCAATCACCTGTGGAGCCACTGCGTACCGCGTTAATGAGGACTTCCCGATCGCGTAGTCGCGGAAGATAAGGGTAGCGGGCAAGACAATCCCATAATTCGTTTACCGATACATGACCACGCTCCCACAGCGAGTGGAGATGTCCTTCAAGTACAAGGTTACGTAACAGTGATGGTGCATATGTCAGGTACAATAGCCCTTTATCCACAAGGCGCTTACTGACACGAGCAGCAAGATCATCCGGTCTTTCCACCCGTTGCCCTTCGATTCTCTGAGGGTCCAGCAGGAGGGAACCGATGGGATCCGGTTGCGCGGGAACAAGCGCCCACTTGTATGCTTCAGCCAATCGTCTAAGAACCGTGTAGTCGGCCTCGGCAGCTTTGGAGCGAGCTTGGTTTGCCTGCTGCATAGCAAGGTTCAGCTCCTCGACATCATTGGACAGTGAAGTCCATGCGAGCTTTTCAGCCATACCTTGGCGCAGATCGTCGAGACGTTGCTGGTCGCAAGCAAGAAATATCAGCATATTACGATATAATCTTGGAGAAGACCCACGATGCTCAAGAAGTTCCTTGGCGTATACCACCGCCGGGGAATCGTTGCTTCTCGAAACATGAGGCTTGTCAGGGGGAAGTACCACCAGTCGAACCTGATCGTCATCTTCGATATCTGCAGAGCTGGAGGGTGCAACGTGGACTCCGGCCAGATGCTCTTTGTCTTGTATGTGCCCAATAGCTTTACAAATTTCTGCATCAAGCTCAGCTACTCTGGTTTCCAGCCAGCGTTGGGCTCTATCGCGCGCCATGCGTGATACGCTCGGGGAGAGACCATACCAGTACCGGTCATGGTCTACGTAGAGGTAGGTTGCCCGGTCAGACAGGCGGGCAAGGGCATCTCCATAGATAGCAACATGCTCTTTTGGAGCTGCACAGCCCAATCGTACACGACTTGCCTCGATCCCGCGATGGGGAGAGTGCACCGTCGGAGCCGAGCCAAGAAAGACAGTCCGAGCTACCTTGCGGGCTGCACTGTAACGACCTATGTTTGTAAACTCCCGATCAAGAGCGAGAGGAAGAGACCCCGGACTATCGACATCTGTATCCATTACCGGTTTCCATTGGTCATCAAGGTTTCGAGCGAGTTCGGTTGCGACAGGCGCGTCGTTGAGAGGAACGGTACCGGGCAGTATCAGGGGAGACTGATCACCTTCTTTCCAAAGCACACCTACTACCTGAGCCATAAAACGAAGAACCCCCCGAGTACGCTGAAAGCGCTCAAGGGTAGACCAGTCCTGATACAGCCGGTCAAAGAGTTCCGGGTGGATGGGATAAGCGGCACGAATCCGTTGTTCGTAAGCCGGATCGCGGCACTCTACGGGGAACTCTGCAGCCTGGCGACTGTAGTAATCGGCAAAAACACGAGCAACGCTATCCCTTTCCTTGATTTTGCCGGCTTCGATTGGTTTAAAAAGTCTTCTACGTACAATTTCAAAACCCTCTTCTGCCGACGCAGGTCGCCAAGAAGATTCAATTCGTCCAAGCACGCTTCTCAATCTCCTGAGTGCTTCCGACCCACCGGGACCACCAAGTTCTACATTCGAACCAGGTGACTCCGGGTCAAGGACAGTCATTCCTTCGGGGACTGAAGCCGGCAGGCTTACCACCAACAACGCACCCTCAGTCACTCGGACCGCCTCAGTGAGAGATTGTGCAAATGAAACGTGGGCATCAAAGCTACCACCAGAAAGGCGCTCCTCCACTCCGTAGAGCTGGCGAGCGTAAGCCACCCACTCATCTATAAGTATAAGGCACGGGGTGTTGGCTGCTATTACCTCTCTCAGGGCATCGCCGGGACTTGTTCCACTCCGGTCGGAATTTGCAACGGCTTCGTATGCTTGAGCGCCACCAAGCTGCCATGCAATCTCTCCCCAAAGTGTCGCCACTTTAGTCCCATCAGGTTTTACGACTGCCTGACCTGCTGGTATGCGGGTCCCGACAATAGCGGCTCGTTTAACATCCGGCAACTTGCCCACACCGGTTTTCCTTACTGTGTCCTGAATCTCTTGGGGAAAGTCATTCAATGGAATGCCAGAGAAAAGATGCCATAAAGCAATGAGTGTGTGGGTCTTTCCGCCGCCAAAGGTGGTCTGAAGATCGACTACCGGCATGCCACCTACATTGGACAGCCTCCGGACAGCCTCAGTGAGTAGATGACGTAGTCCCTCAGTAAGATATGTTCGGCGAAAGAATTCAATTGAATCAGCATATTCCAAGACGCCATGTCCTTTTGCTACCTGGTCCAGGTCGGCAGCGAACTCTGCCAGCTCGTAACGGCCTTGAGCGACGTCGTCGTGAGGTACTATCACGTCCCGCCAAGGCGGGAGTCCCGCTGTAACACCACTTGTTACGGTGGATGTTTCGACAGCTTTTCGGGTTTCGGCCTCGTAACGGAGCCTCATGAAGTCAGCCTTTGACATACCTACCTCGGCTGACTCTTTAGCATCGACTGCCACTAGGAGTCGTTCAATTGAATCGAGAGCCCTATAGGTATCATCGGCATTGAATGCATCGTTATGTGCCCAGCGGTTGCGCACGTCACGAAGCTCAAAGATAAGCGTCCTGTCTGGCCGTGTCAATTCCTTTCGGAACACGGGGTCCCACATTTCGGCCATCACACGCAATTGAACGGCTGGGTCTCGTAAGGTTACAGACGTTTCGCTCCGAAAATCCGGCTTGGTAAACGACTCAAGCCAATCGCCACCGTGGACCGCCCGCATCCGACTATTCACAAACAGCTCCAACCCAGTCGCGAGCAGTTCAAATGCCCGCCCAATACGATCACGATTACTTAGTGCCATAGCATACCTACTCCCATACTACAGTCCCTTGTTGTTCCTGTTCTGTAATCGCCGCAATATCAGATATTTTTGACCACGAGGTAACCAGAGCATTGAATCTGAGGGCATCCTCTTTCCAGCCACGCCGTTCGCAGATCGAGTAAAGCCGGTAGGAAAGATCCCGGGCAATCTCGCCGACACCACCCAGATGACGTATAAGCTCTCCGGCTCTCGCCTCACTGCCTTCTTCCCACAAAGTCCTCACAAGTCGTAAGACTACCTCCCACACCGAAATGCTGGTATTAGTAACTGGATCCCAGGTATCCGAAAGTTCACTTGGACGCAGCAGATGAGCCCGTCCGACCTTGGCGAGGAGGATCCCAGATTCCTCAAGCCCCTTAACCGAGACATTTACAGCCCGAGCCAGACCTTCTGCCGAGTCGTAGCCCGCCTCTTCGAAACCATACTGTTCGAACCACTTGATCGCAAAACGCGTGTACGAGTCGAACTCGCCTTCCTGCTCGGCGAGTACCTCGTCAAGTACCTGGTTTATAAGCACCAGCGCTGTTCGCACTGGCATTGCCTCTCCGGTTGACTCAACCACCTTAGCGTATCGGGAAAATATCGCCATTCCCGGACCAATCGACGCTTGAGCAAGATCTACGGGAGCAATGTTTCCCTGCTGCAACTCCCGAAGTGCTCCGGGTAGCTCATCATGTAGCGCGGCGAGGAAACCCCGCCGGTCGGTGATACCTGCATCCGTGCTGCGAGGACGGCATACAAGCACGACAGAGGAAGCAAGCGCGTTGGTATTATAAGCCAACATCCGGTTACCGAGTTCGGTCCGCATTGGCCAGGTCGCGGTCACGGCAAAGCCAGCACGGAGGAGTCCTGCAAGCATAGTCTCCCATCCCGTGGAAGCTATGCCTTCATCGTCGTTATCGGCTTGCTTAAACGCGTAGAATACAGCCATGGGGTAGCTGGGGTGTACCGCCTTTCGCAGGCTGGCAAAGGTCTGCTCGAATCCCTTCTCAAAGTGCTGCTTGGCTTTCGTTCTGTCTCCTCCCGCTCGGTAAGGATTGGCTACAAGCTCGGTTGCTTTCGGTGTGAGCACCGTTGACAACAAGTCTGGGTAAACGGAACTTAGGGAACGTCGGAGCCATACGTAGAAGAAGTCGGAAAGGTCTGCATAACCGATGTTGTCGTAGTAAGGTGGATCTGTAGCAACCAGGACATGCGATATGTTATTCGGTGCAGTGGTTGCATCCATTTGATCAGCTGTCGCCATCGGTACAGCCGGTAGCTGGTCGATCACCTTGGTAACCCAGTTAAGTGCACCGGAAACGCTCCCAGCCGAGCCACTGAAGAGATTGACCTCGGCATAGTCCCAGACCATCGGAAGCGCCTGGCGGGAGAAGGTGTTCCGCAAATCCCTAGTGCTGTCCCAAGAGCACAATGTAGAATTCCTATCAGCTACCTTGTTGACGACGAACGCGAGATACGTTGCCACCGCATCGGCGTACTCAGGCTCAGCACCGTCATCAATGATGCGCTGGCGGGCTTTAGTTACGAGATCTGAAAACGTACAGAGCGCGGTGAGCTGGCGGTTGGTGAATAGATCTGCGTGATGCGTCATGCCGTAGTTCGGTGTTGCGAGATGCTGAGGGTTGTACGGGATCTCGGTCTCTGGCACATCGTCGGGCCGGGGAACCCCGGCTGCCTTCTCGTGGCTGGGATCAGGTGGCAGGTAGACGCGCTGCCGGCTGCCCTCGGCGACAATAGCCATGAGCTGTACTCCCATCCGCCCGCCCTTGCCCTCGGCGCGGATATGAGCGAGCGGAACCGGCGAGTTGCACACCAGGCAAGTTGCTCCCGTGCGGGACACGGTTCCCTCCAAGGGAGGCCCGGCCAGGCCGTGGCCTATCTCGAAGCGGATCGAGCTATCCTCAACGACGGGCATAATCCAGGCCTCCTTGCCCTTATTCTTGGCGAGCCAAAAGGAACGCGCCAGCGGCATAATTGCCCGGCAGGCCGGGTTCGGGCAGGTAACGGTGCGTGCCCATATCCAGGCGATCACGGTTGTTTGGGGATCTGCAGACAGTATGACTGGTGGATAGATGTGACCTATGCGCCGTTTTGCTTCCTCGATCATCCAGGTACCATAGTAGCGGACATCTTCAGCAAGACCGCTGGCTCTCTCCCAATCTCCAGAGCCATCCTTGTCATCGCCAGACATGCGCCCGTCATCGGCGGGGTGAACGGGAGGCCGGTTGGCAAAGCGTGCCGGCAGATCAATGAGTGTCTTGGTGATGAGCACCGCGACCGGGTTGAGATCGCTCCCATGGGCGACGAGGCCGAGGCGCTGTGCCTCTAGGGGGATCGACCCACCGCCGCAGAATGGGTCAAGCACTTCGGGCAGGCTGTCGCCGCAGGAACGGCGAATCTCTTCTCGCGCCTCATTCATGATCCTCTCGTTTTGGGTGGCTTCCCAGGGGACGAGGCGTTCGATCAGGCGGAAGAGCCGCTGACGCTCTTGGGCTTGGGCCTCTTCGGTCGAGAACTGATCGGGGTGCGCAGAGGGGTCATCGACAAGTTGAGCGAAGAGCATGGCACGACAGGCAGCGAGAGGACGGCGTGCCCACCAGAGGTGCAGGGTCGAAGGATGTCCGTGGCGGATCGACTTCTCTCGAGCGGCTTCCTTATTAATCATATCGAGCGGCAAGGCAACTTCGATCAGCTTGCGACGTAGTGGCATATTACTCATTAGAAGGTCGTCCTTCAACTTCCAGTGGTTTTATCATTACGATACTCCAGCGGCATCTTTGTTGGCAACATAGAGGGACAATGTATTATATTGATCAATTTTTTCCTACCACTGTTCACTCTTCCCCCAACATGGTATAATAACATTAATGGAATTATTACACAATCCCAAAATATATAAAAGGAGACGTTCAAGATGACAGATCGTAGAGCAGGACCGAAACAGGGTCCGTATGTAGAGAAGGAACCTCGTTCTCGCAACAAGGATGGAGCTTGGAGAAAAAAAAGAAGTGATGCGGGACAACCAAAGCCATCACCGAAAAAGAAAAACAAGTAGATGATAGAAAAAGTTACAAACCGACCATGAAAGGAGGTGGTATAATGACTAAAAGTGAAGTTGCCCTGATAAAATATATAATGGGATTGACGGTGCTGGCAATTGCCGTTATGGCTTTTCAAGAGCACCCATCTGGTCGCCGATACTGGCAGGTCTTGCTGGCCACATTGGGACTGTTGTAAGGTTTCCAAACACGTAGCTTCGTAAATCACGCGGGGTCCTCGGCTGTTTCCCAGAGCATCGCCCAGTCGAAAGTGGTAGAGCGTTCTGCAAAGTGCAGTTTATGAGACTTCCCATAGAAGGGATTGTACAGGTAGCGAATGCTCTCTGTGTCGTCATTACCAACTTCTACCAACGCCAGTACGTAGCGCTCAGCTGCGTTCAAGCCAGTTAGTATTTCGTTACGGGTGACAGTTACCGTCTCTGCCCCTACGATCCGCCCTTTTACCTCGATAAGAAGCAAATGGCCTGCGTCGTCAATTGAACGAATATCATATCCAGGGTTGTTGTGCGCCATAGCCTCAGGTGAGCGACCCAAGTGCTTTTCGATGGCCATAACGGCGCGCATCGCCCGCTCTTCGACAATCCGGGTTTCTACTGCATGCGCTGTTGCTTTAGCCGCCTCGCCATCTCCCAAGTAGGCAAGGAATCCTGCAGGGACGACCAGCGCGCCACCCACAATGATTGGGGGGAGGGCTTGGAGCTGTCGCTCCTCATCGAGCTCAGCAATGCGTCGTTTTAGGCGGGATGCAAGCTCATCGGCTCTAGCTTGGGCGCGATCAGGGTTCGTCTTTGGTTGGCGCCCCGCTGCGGTCTCTTCGCGTAGAACCGCGGCACGATAGTCCCAATAATTGATCTCAGTGGTAAGGCGTGTCTTAACAGCAGATTCGGTGCGGGCAACTCGCTCCTCAACACGGGCGGTTACTTCACTTAAATGTGTAGGCACGATTTTCTCAATGGCATAATTAATTCCCCGTTTCTCCAGATCATTTGCAGAAAGCCAGTCCTCTGCTATAAGGTCATTCAAGTACCGCATATCGGTCTCGCCAGCTGGACGATAGTCAAGGTATGGCGCGATGCCGCCGGGCGATGCATGTCCATTCTTATCTACGGTGACAAACTCGAAACGGCGGGACACGATATGATTTGATCCACCGATTCCAGGTCTGGAATCGGTGATCGTGTGGTCGAGGTAGAGAAGTATCCTCGGGTCCGTCCCTGGATCAGAGTCGTCTATAAGTACTGTACCTTGAGTAAGTAATTGCCCGTAGCGATCAATGACAAGTTGGACGACAGCATCCAGAAGTGGATGGCCGGGAGCGACCAGTTCAGCTTTCGGATGGTCGGGGACATGGATAAGCGACTTGTCAAAGCAGATCCGCTCATAGCGACGTAGGACAGGTTTACCTGCGTTTCTATTACGAGCACGGATATCGGATGGCACATGGGTGACTTCGAAACGGTCTGGTTCACGTTCAACCATACGACCACCGAGCAAAGATAACCCCTTAGCAAAAAAAGCGTGTACATAGTGGGGCTGAAGACGCCTTGCAGCAGCTTCAGCCATGAGTAGACGAAGCCTGCCCATATCGGCTTCGGAAAGCACCTCGGATGCCAGCGCTTCCTGATTGATTAGCTCTGGTATCCCCTTCCCTACGGTGGCATCAATCACTTTTTCAAAGTTAGCCCGTACCTCGCTGCTAGCTCCATAGCGGATTGCCTCAATAAGGAGGTCCCTCAAGGCACGACCGGACATGACTTGCCCCATTACGTCAAAGACCTGACCACCGAGTGCCCTACGTTGCTCGTCAAGCTTGCGTAAGAGCAACTGGTACACCTGCCCCTCTCTGGTATCTGTAGCCACCAGATTCCACATGTGACAAACCTCCTCCTGACCAATTCGGTGTACCCTCCCGAAACGTTGTTCAAGGCGGTTTGGATTCCATGGCAGGTCGTAGTTGACAACAAGGTGAGCTCGTTGTAAGTTGATACCCTCGCCGGCAGCATCAGTTGCAACTAAAACAATGCAATCGGGATCTTGAGTAAAGATCTCCTGAGCAAGACGGCGTTGCTCGCGGTGCATCCCACCATGAATGGCAATCACTGCCTCAGGCTTACCAAGATAAACCTGCAGCCGGGTGACAAGGTAGTCGAGCGTGTCCCTATGCTCTGTAAAAATAATGAGCTTGCGCCGAGCACCCCCCGGTTCAAACATTTCAGGTTTGTCGGACAGAAGATCGGCGAGTCCAGCCCACTTGTGATCTGTTCTCAGTGCGCACAATTTTCGCGCTAACTCCTCAAGCCGAGAAAGGGTGGTTACCTCAGCTTCCAACTCGGCCAAGTTGACCGACGCTGACGCCTCGTCAACCAGGTATTCTTCAACCTCCTCAATCTCTGCAGCATCCAAGTCATCCACATCGAGATCGTCGCTTGAAGCAAGGCCGGGGAGTATATCGCCAGATGTTCTCTCGGAAGTGCCGTACATAGCCTGGCGTAGTTCTTCAAGGTGGTTTTGCAATCGTTCGCGCCGTCTAGTCAGTGATCTGTAAATAGCCTGAGGAGAAGATGCGAGCCGACGCTGGAGAATCGTAAGGGCGAAACCAACTACATTTCCTCGTCCTCCAGCCAGGCGTTCAGCACGGTTCATCTCCTCGATCACATAGGATGTCACGGCCTCGTAGAGTTCCTTCTCTTCTTCGGAGAGATTGAACTCGACAGTATAAGCAAGACGCTCCGGGAACAGACGCCGACCATCAAAACGCAGGAGTTTCTCCTTCATCATACGGCGCATTAAGCCAGAGGTGTCTATTCGGCGTACGGTACCACGGTTTCGTCCCTCGAAACGTTCGCGGTCCAGTAGCTCCATAAATAGCCCAAAGTCGTCGTCTTTTCCTGTGTGGGGCGTAGCCGTAAGAAGCAAGAGGTGTCGGGTGGTCCGTGCCAATAGCTCACCAAGCTGGTAGCGGTGTGTCTTACGGACCTCATCACCTTCGTAATGTGCAGACATACGGTGTGCTTCGTCTACGACCACCAAGTCCCAATCGGTTGCCTCCAAGCGACCCTGAATGTCCTCATTTCTCGCTAAGTGGTCCATCCGTGCGATCATCAGATTATCCTCAGCCAGTGGATTGCCCGTCCGGCTGGCCTCAATGTCATCACGAGTCAGGATCTTGAACTCAAGTGCGAATTTCTCTGCCAATTCGTCCTGCCACTGGGTCACCAGACCGCCGGGTACAACCACTAGGCAGCGAACGACATCGGAGCGAAGCAGTAATTCCTTGATGTAGAGACCAGCCATAATTGTCTTGCCGGCACCTGGATCGTCGGCAAGTAGGAAGCGAAGGGGTTGGCGAGGGAGCATCTCACCGTAGACAGCACGGATCTGGTGCGGCAATGGCTCGACAAGCGACAGATGCACTGCGAGCATCGGATCGAAAAGATGCGCCAAGTGTATCCTCCTGGCCTCGGACACGAGTGTGAACAGCTCGCCATCGGCATCAAAACTCCATCGTGTAGCAGATCTGACCATAGAAAGTGCCTGCTCATCGGAGCGATAAAGCAGGCGTTCACCGACCCGACCGTCAGAGTCGCGGTAAGTAATGGTGACTGCCGACTCACCATGCCATGCCAACGCAACAACGGTTACTTTCTTGCTGGGAAGGACACCAATAATAATATCGCCAGATGCCAGATCTTCCAGGGCTACACTCACCCCACTACACCCTTCACATCAATTTCGAACGCAAGTGCTTGCCTATGCATCATGCTAAATAGTACCAGAGCCCTGCTACATTTTCCCTCGTATATTTTTCAATACAATGAAGTGGCCCAATTCGTTTAGCGCAAGCTTCTAGTGGACGGTTGGGTATAAGTCCAGGTACGGAGGAAGAAGTGGTGGTTCCACGTAGCTGCAAGCGATCTGTACACCTACCTGTTTGCAAGCCCTACGAGGGGAAGGATTGCACCTGAGGACAGGGTTGCTCCCCTCGTATCCCGGTGTAATGGTACACGACCGGATAGATGTACTTTTCCTACCAGAATGCAGCCCATGCAGTGTGCTGCGCTCACCTCTTGAGAGAACTTGACGCTGTATCTGCGGTATGGGACCAGGGGTGGGCATCCGAGATGGCGACACTGCTCAAAGAGATGAACACCTGTTGTGAACAGGCACGCAAGAGCGGCAGGACACAGCTTTCCCGTGCAACACTCAAGGGGTTCCTCGCCCGCTACGATGACATAGTGGAAAAGGGACTTGTGGCCAACCCCCTCCGAGGCAGTGAAAGAGATTACGTGGAGCGTAAGTCCTATAACCTGGTAGCAGCCCTTAGAGACCTGAGAGACGAGGTAACCCTATTCGCAAGGAACCTCAAAGTACCCTTTACAGAGAACGTTGCCGAGACGCCCTCGGATGGCCAAACTTCACAGGAAAATAAGCGGTTGTTTCCAGGCCGATGATCACGCCCGGTACTTCGCCCAGATTCGTTCCTACATCGACACCGAAAGATTACATGGTCTCTCCGCATTCGACGTTCTGCTGCAGCTCTTCTGTGGCGATCCATGGATGATACCTGCACCACCATGATCCAATTCAGGCGTTTTCAACCCGAACTGCAACCACCCCAGCCATCTCCGTGACCTTACTACAGCGCGCCCTCTCAGCCAGCGATAGACTGGGGTGCTAAATGGTTACCTTTTCTTACGAATCCGGTCTGTACTATTGAGATAGTCTCGCCTGATGACGATACTGGTGCAGAAGAGCATGTCAACCCTCCTGCGCTGCCACCACCCATACCTTTTTCAATGGCAGTTCGGCCCTAATGTCCTCGTCTAGGCGGTCATATTGCTCAAATAACTTTTCCAAGAGCTCCTTCTGTGTCCATAACCGGACATGGAAGAAACTAGCTGCTAATTCCCGTTGCACATTGCCCTTGAAGCCATTCCAAGCCACAAAGAGCCCTTCCGTTGCACCGAACTTACTCACTGCACCCAGTAACTTATCTACCGTTGGCCTGTCTATGGGGTTATCCTCGGATTTAACCTCCACACAAAGCTTAGGTTGACCAAAACCCAACAGTCCAGTGCCTGCCAAAATGTCGACACCGCCGTCTGCTCCTTCTGGACTTCGAAATGTGGTATAGCCCTGAGCTCTAAGTATGGCGTCCACAAGGCGGGTCAAGCCATGTCCCTTGAAGCGGGAAGCAATGAGTCGGGCAATTTGATCTTGAGCCAATTCCTCCAAGTCGCTCTCTGAGGTACCCTCGTCGTCTGTATCCTTGAGAATCCCAATTGTAGCAGCAATGGTCTCCGGTTTCCAGCCTGAAGATTTCATTGCAATAATCCGCTGTTCCGCATTATTGCGTTTGATGCGGCAGATAGTCATGAATGCCCCAAAGGAATACAGCAAATCCTGACTAAAATAAGCTCTGGGAATGGCATCTTTAGTCCACGCCATCCTGCGCCAATGATAGAAGGGACTTAAAGCAGATGGATCGTAATGATAGTCGCTGAGTACTTCTCCAATGTAGACAGCGGACTGGGTTTTCGATGGGAGCACCACCAGATCTCCCGCTTGGATATCATGCGCAAAGTACCAAACTTGGCTGACCCAGTTCTGGATAGTCTTGGGCTTAGCGTCTGCGTACCGATCCTGCATGGCCTGCTTCAATTCTGCTGGTTCTTTTAGCTTGCTCAGATTTAGATCTAGGTTATCCCAGGTGCAATAAATGCACTCGTCCTGAAGGAACTTTTGTTCGTACTCCCCGTGGGAGCCTGCACGGACTAACCAAACAGCCATGGTGTATTCTCCTCCTGCACCCGCTTGCTTATCCGGCGATAAGCACCCTTAATCTCTCCAACGTCAGCCGATCTATCGACACCAAGCAAATCGTAATAAGTTTCTTCTGGCATGTAATCATTATACAACTGTGGTGACTAATGTGACTCTATTTATTTAGATTCATTCAGCGCAAGGCTCTGCAGTTGACAATCTGGTTTTGCAACTCTGAGATTTGCATACGCTTTAACGATATATTTACTATGCTGGTTTGCCAATACGAACCTGCCATATCTCTGGCCCAGACTTTATATACTCCCAATTGAATTTACCGGCGTATTCAGCTGAAAATTGGTAATACAACGGCTTTGGATCATGATCAACGGTAATTATAAAGCTAGCAGCTGGATTTAAGTTGTGATACATCCTAAAAATAGCCTCATGTCTCATTGCCGGCGGTATCTGGCGTACATCAAGTTCATCAACTAAAGCTTGGTCTCCACCAGCACGCAATAGGTTGTATCGGTCATGAAGACTGACCAGCAACGCAGACAACGGCGGTGCCTTGCTTTTTAACAACACAGGTAGGATAAGCTCATTTTCCTTTTTAACATGCTCTTTGAAAAGAGCGGTTACATCTTTAGCAATTTTTAAAGCCGTCAAAGGAGCAGTTGATTGGTACAACTTTTCAACCAGCCTTTCTAATTCACGATGTTCAGCTTCCATGGACTCAATTGTGCTCTTCAGCTGGGACTGGGATAATGCTGCTTGGTAAAGGGTTTTTTCTTCTGCTTGCGCATGGGGCAGTATCTCTTTTTTAAAATAACCTATGAACTGGCCCACCTCTGCTTCATGCGGTTGTTCCTCATTTACGACAGATCCTATGGCGTTGAGTTTGTCTTTTATACCTTTCAGCAATATTTCATGGTGCTCAAGTATCTTGTGGAAGGCCGCAACATTTGGTTCCTGTGTGCCAAGATC
>JAJZWU010000070.1 GCA_021846515.1 Actinomycetes bacterium | reverse complement strand
ACGCTCACCCTCTACTGCAATCTATGACGAAACCACAAAACGTTCCCGTTACGAATCACTTGGAGTAATCGACTACTGGATGGTAGATCCCGCTGCTCCGAGCATCGTTGCACTGCATCTCACAGATGGCCACTACGTAGAGGTGGGCAGAGCCACCGGAGACGAGAGCCTCCAGGCAACCAGCCCCTTCCCTGTTACCATTGTTCCCTCAGATCTCATCCGCTGACACTACACCGTTCCCGCCTCCTTCGTTAACCCCCGCCATGCCCGTCTCCAACCCCAACACCTTCACCAACCACCTCCATGAACGCATCAAACCCATAGGCCTCAAAGCTCTCATGTCTGGTATTCGCATTCACTCACCAATCAAGATATCTTGCAACGGACACAAGGTTGGCTGATTTTAGGATTGGTAAGATACCTTGGTGTATCCGGATATAAAGAAGGTGCATAAATGAAGGCATTTTAGCTTAGAACAAGTCTGCCAGACGGAGAGGACGGCAACAGGCGCTCTATAGGCTCTGTAGTATCTGTTGTTCTCATGGTGGTTGGAATCATGGCGGAAGGGTTGGCCTCCCTGGTAATAACGGCAGCTCCGGCTTTTGCTTCGACAACAAATCTCTATGCGTTCCCAAATGGCAGCCCTACATGTTCCTCAACTACAAGTACAGCTAGTACGCCCTGTAGCCTTGGTGCTGCTCTCTTTACTGCCAGCAGTGTTGGCAGCATTCCCACAAGTGGAGTATCGGCTGTAGTTTTGAACATTACTGCAATAGATCCCTCATCTAATGGCTATCTAACTGCTTATCCAACAGGTACGACCAGAGCTTCTGTCTCTACAGTGAACTTCAATAAGGGCGAGACTGTACCAACCCGTGTCATAGTAAAGGTTGGCACTGACGGTGAGATAAGCATCTACAATAATTCTGGAACTACCAACTTCACTGTAGATGTAACCGGTTACTACACAGATGGCTCAAGCCCATCTCAAACCGGATCACTGTTTAACCCCGTGACACCGGCAAGGATACTTGATACCAGATGCACCCAATCTCCACAGCCCAGTTACTGTTCCGGTGAAAACATTCCACCTGCAAATGCCAACCTTGGTGCAATTGCAGATGGTAAGTCAATCACTGTCCAAGTTGCAGGTGAGGTCAACATTCCATCCGGTGCAACTGCAATTGTGGGCAACCTCACTGCAACTGATTCTACAGGCAGTGGCTACCTTACTGCCTACTCCGGCAGTACTGCATCAACTACATCAGATGTCAACTTCGCATCCGGCACAACCGATGCAAATATGGTCATCTCCCAGCTAAACTCCTCCGGTCAGCTGAATATTGCAGCCAGTGCGACAGTGAATGCACTGTTTGATGTATCCGGCTGGTTCACGGTCGCAGCATTATAGCAGCCGGGTGATGACCGCATACATCTATTAACAGCACAGTCAAACCCAAAATATGATGATAATCATGATAGCACGATATACACAGCAGTTTTCAGAGATTTTGGGGTGGACTTGCACGCAGTCAGAGTGTGGTATATTATTTCATGCACGCACCTGTTGGCCGTCACGTGGTTGTACCGTGTAGCCACGGAGTGGTACGGCGTAAGCATATAGCATAGCGAATAGTATGCTGGATGCTATGGCAGTGCATAGAATGATGGATCAGGTTGCAAGTATGATTTGCAGGTGGATCCTGTAGGATTAGTATAGATTTTTCTGGAATAGTTGGAGTATCCCCAAGAATGATGGAGTTAACGCGTGCCGACAATTGAACAACTCGTCCGCAAAGGGCGGCGAACCAAGCAGTCCAAGGCCAAGACCGCTGCGCTCAAAGGCGCGCCTCAAAGGCGAGGCGTCTGTGTGCGTGTATTTACCCATACGCCCAAAAAACCAAACTCTGCCCTACGCAAGGTAGCCAGAGTTCGGCTGACAAGTGGGGTGGAGGTGACTGCATATATACCCGGAGTGGGACATAATTTGCAGGAGCACTCTATAGTGCTGGTAAGGGGTGGCAGGGTGAAGGATCTACCGGGTGTGCGCTATAAGGTTATCAGGGGAGCGCTTGATGCGGCGGGAGTCCGTAGCAGGGCCCAGGCCAGGAGTCGTTACGGAGCAAAGAAGGAATCATAATGCCACGTAAAGGACCACCAGCAAAGAGAGAGCTTACTTCTGATCCCGTATACAATTCTGTACTCGTGACACAACTTGTGAATAAAGTGCTTCTTGATGGCAAGAGAACGCTTGCCGAGAAAATTGTATACGATGCTATGGACCATATAAAGGAAAGGACAGGAACTGACCCATTGAATGTCCTCAAGAAGGCGGTCGACAATGCGCGACCGGAGCTGGAGGTCAGGAGCCGCAGGGTGGGGGGCGCTACATATCAGGTGCCGGTAGAAGTACGCCCAAGGCGTGCTACAACTCTGTCCATCCGGTGGATTGTTGGATATTCCCGCTCCAGGCACGAGAAGTCTATGCATCTTAAGTTGGCCGGAGAGATTATGGATGCTTACAACTCAACCGGATCATCGGTCAAGAGAAGAGAAGACATGCATAAGATGGCGGAATCAAACAGAGCTTTTGCTCACTATCGTTGGTGATAGCTTATGGCTGACCCTATTCCAATTAGAGAGTTTCCACTCTCCAGGACCAGAAATATCGGTATTATGGCTCACATCGATGCCGGTAAAACTACCATTACAGAGCGCATACTCTATTACACGGGGAAAAACTACAAAATAGGGGAAGTCCATGAGGGCGCCGCCACTATGGACTGGATGGTGCAGGAACAGGAACGTGGTATCACCATTACCTCTGCTGCCACTACCTGTAAATGGAATAATACCTGGATAAACATCATTGACACTCCCGGTCACGTCGATTTTACAGTGGAGGTAGAGAGGTCGTTACGAGTGCTGGATGGAGCCATAGCAGTTTTTGACGGTGTTGCTGGCGTGGAGCCTCAGACTGAGACTGTGTGGCGTCAGGCTGATAAATACCATGTACCTCGCATCTGCTTTATAAACAAGATGGATAGAGTGGGGGTGTCCTTTGAGCGCACAGTCGATATGATAAAGGACCGTCTTGCAGCGGTGCCGGCGGTATTGCAGTTGCCCATTGGAGCAGAGGCCAATTTTGCCGGAGTGATTGATCTTCTCAATATGAAGGAACTGCGTTGGGAGGATGGACTGGGGGAGAAGTGGACGGTAGGAGAGATTCAGGATGGTATGCGTGATGCTGCCGAGGAAGCCCGTCATGCCCTTGTGGATATACTGTCGGAGTTTGATGACGACATCATGGAAAAGTATGTTGCCGAGGAAGATATCACCGCCGACGACCTGCGTAAGGCAATCAGGCACGGTACCATTGAGGCCAAGGTGGTTCCCGTGCTGTGCGGATCGGCCTTTCACAACAAAGCTGTTCAGCCGCTTCTCGACGCGATAGTGGATTTCCTGCCCAGCCCTCTTGACATAGAGGCTGCTCACGGAGCATCCACCAAGGGAGAGCCGCTTGAGCGTATTGCTTCCGACCAGGAGCCATTTTCAGCTCTTGCATTCAAGATAATGAGCGATCCCTATGTCGGAAAACTAACTTATTTACGCGTATACTCGGGAACGCTTACCAAGGGGGCTACGGTAATCAACTCCACCAAAGGCAAGAAGGAGCGCATAGGCCGTATTCTCCAAATGCATGCAAACCATAGAGAGGACAAGGATGCAGCATTCTCCGGCGATATCATCGCCGTTGTAGGGCTACGCAACACCACGACGGGTGATACTCTGTGCGATCCTGCAAAACCGATCATCCTGGAGTCTTTGGAGTTTCCGGAACCTGTTATGCATGTTGCTGTTGAGCCAAAGACCAAAGCCGATCAGGACAAGCTCTCCAAGGCGCTTGGTGCTTTATCTGAGGAGGATCCTACCTTCAGGGTTCATAGTGACGAGGAGACATCTCAGACGGTTATCTCCGGGATGGGAGAACTACATCTTGAAGTACTGGTAGACAGGATGCTGAGAGAGTTCAGCGTAGATGCGAATGTAGGTAAGCCGCAGGTTGCCTACAGAGAGACTATTCGCAAAACAGCAAGCGGAGTAGAGGGGAAGTACATCCGTCAAACCGGTGGTCGTGGGCAGTATGGCCATGTTGTAATAGATCTTGAGCCCACAGGGCCGGCGGGAGGATACCAGTTCGTAGATAAAATATCGGGTGGAGTAATACCCAAGGAGTATATTTCTGCCGTGGATGCCGGTATCCAGGATGCGCTGACAAGTGGTGTCCTGGCTGGTTATCCCATGGTGGACATGAGAGTCATTCTGGTAGATGGCTCTTACCACGAGGTAGATTCATCGGAGCTCGCTTTTAAGATAGCGGGATCAATGGCGTTAAAAGCTGCCGTCAGGAAGGCAGATCCTGTCCTGCTGGAGCCTGTCATGGATGTAGAAGTAGTAACTCCCGAGGAGAATATTGGAGAGGTGCTTGGCGATCTATCCTCAAGGAGAGGGCGCATAGAGGGGATTGATCAACGCGGGCAGAACCAGGTAGTGCATGCGCAGGTTCCACTTGCGAACATGTTTGGGTATGCTACCGACCTGCGCTCCAAGACCCAGGGAAGAGCAAGCTACACTATGCAGTTCAGTGCTTACAATGAAGTGCCTGATTCGATAGCGAAAGAAATTATCGCCAGAGTGAATGGTGAGTAAACTTTTAGACTTGATTTTTACAGTGGAATGCCAGTGTAGTGTCTCGCAAATAGTGTGATGGTATTCACCTGGTCAGGGGCGTCAGCCGGCAAGGCCGAAGACGTAGGCGTAGCAGGGACTACGTTGAGGATGAGAACGCAGCCGGGGGCGTCATCTGGCCGGTGAGACCGCATGATTATTTGCGGGACGCTACACTAGTATGATACAATGCCTATGGTTGAGCCGGTCGTACTCGTAGGAGTATTATAGAGCTGTTCGGCCAGGGTGTTTAACCGCCGATTCCTATACATGGGAGTGGGTGGATAAGCGCAGCAAAAGCTGTTAAGATGTCGTTGCTCATTTATGGGCACGGGATAACCGGGTATCCGGGTAGTAATAAGAATATAGGTAGTCCAGAGGTTGGACTTACCGGAATGAAGAGAGGAGCTCATGGCAAAGAAGAAGTTCGAGCGATCAAAGCCACACTTGAATGTGGGTACTATGGGACATATAGATCACGGCAAGACGACGTTGACTGCTGCGATCACCAAGGTGCTGTCTGAACAGAACCCGAGTGTGGCATTTACACCATTTGAGGATATCGATAAGGCTCCGGAAGAAAAGGCGCGTGGTATCACAATCCAGATAGCGCACGTTGAGTACGAGACTCCCAATAGGCACTATGCTCACGTGGATATGCCTGGGCATGCCGACTATATAAAGAACATGATCACCGGCGCCGCACAGGTGGATGGCGCCATTTTGGTAGTATCTGCTCCTGACGGCCCCATGCCTCAGACCAGAGAGCACGTTCTACTCGCTCGCCAGGTGGGCGT
>JAJZWU010000029.1 GCA_021846515.1 Actinomycetes bacterium | reverse complement strand
GACCAGCTACCCGTCGTTGCCTTGGTGGGCCGTTACCTCACCAACAAGCTGATAGGCCGCGAGCCCCTCCCGAAGCAGAAACCCATTTCCTCACAAGACCATGCGATCAAGTGGGGGTATCCGGTATTAGCATCAGTTTCCCGATGTTATCCCAGTCTTCGGGGCAGGTTGCTCACGTGTTACTCACCCGTTCGCCACTAAGTCTTCACCGGTGTTACCACCGGATGGACTCCGTTCGACTTGCATGTGTTAAGCACGCCGCCAGCGTTCGTCCTGAGCCAGGATCAAACTCTCCGTTAAGATCTTTAGCTACCCACTACAGTAAGGCATACACCTTTGAGTGAGTAACCCAGATCTGTTGGTTTAATCACGCTGCCAATCAACTGGTCTAAACGACCATCATTAACTGCATGATTTCGTAAATGTGTAGAGACCTTTCAGCCCTTATCTACACAATCCTTTTAGCCATTGAACCGTAGTGTAGACAGACGACATCAAACGATGCCGCCCATGCTTTATATACTACAGCCATTGACTACTCGCACTGGCTTTTTGTATAAGCTGTTCCGTTTTCAAAGAGCGAATCTGATACTCACTTCAGGTAATCTTACAAGGATGTCCTTTAGCGTAGGTATCACTCTCTACCAGCATTACTGCTGGGACTTTTTATTATAGCACACTTTACCAAGTATGCAACTCGCCGCTAAAAAACCTCGCTACCAGCCACTATGCATCTAGCTACAATGAGTAGGGTCAATCTCTGGCCTTAGGAGTACACATCATACATGAGCATCGTCACGGTCGCTGTTCATGTGCATGGCTACACGCCAACCCGATGCCGACGATTCCATCAAATGCAAATCCATGGTAATAAGTATTAACGCTATTCTACGGCTGCATATTGACAGACACCGCCGTTACCGCCATAAATTGGCCATCTATGTATTAGTTGTAACGGCGTCCGTCTGGGTATAGTGCTCACGTAATTCATACTTCATTACCTTGCCGGAAGGAGTTCTCGGTAAAGAATCCGTAAAAAATACCTTTTGTGGCCGCTTGTACCCAGCCAAGTGCTCTCTTGCATAACCTATTATTTCCTCAACGTCTATAGATCCGGGCGAGTCTGGGACAATAACAGCGCAAACTGCCTCCACGTACCGAGAATCGGGTAATCCAATCACGGCTGCCTCGCGTACATGGGGATGCCTAGCCAATACATCTTCCACCTCTGCGGGATATACGTTTTCACCCCCTGTCCTGATCATGTCTTTTTTGCGCCCCACCACCATAAGCAGCCCATCTTCACCTTGCACCCCCAGATCCCCAGTGTGGCACCACCCATCAGTAAAGGTCGATGCCGTGGCCTCCGGTTTATCCCAATACTGCGACGACACTACTGGACTGCGGATCCATATTTCACCCACTTCCCCAGAATGAACGATTTTACCGCTATCGTCACGTAGGGTAATTTCGGTAAAAGGCATAGGGCGACCGACCGCATCCGGGTGTGCCCACGATTCCTCTGATGTACTGCAACTGGCTATCGGTGTTCCCTCAGTGAGTCCATATACTTGAGTAAACTCAACATCCGGATACAGTGCACGTAATCTTTCTACTGCCCACGGCAACACGGGATCACCTCCTGAATATATCCTTTTAAGAGACGACAGGTCGTAGGATTCTATGTCGTTAAGCTGAAGCATGCTGTATATCATGAATGGAAAGAGCACTACATCCGTAACCTGGTGGTGACCAATCAACTCCAGTGCTCTTCGTATATCAAACCCAGTACTTTTTAAAATCACCACATGCCCACCGGCTGCAATAGTTGGCAATGCAACATCTTCCAATGCACCTACATGATACATTGGCCCAGTAACCATACTGATAGTACCAGAGTGCATTTGCCACTGCATGGCCTGCATTGCTGCAAACCATGTAGTATTCCCATGTGTCCACAGGGCTCCCTTGGGGCGTCCTGTTGTCCCGGAAGTATACATAATCATTGCACCGTCATCAGGCATCGGATGAGCTACCGAGGGCGGTCGAGGATCTCCTGCCTCTAGCACTTCCCACGACATTGCCCACTTGGGACAGTCCGAATCTTCTCCATAATCATTGAGCGCAAAATATGCTTGTGTCGGCAAAGTATGAAAAATCTCTTCCATCTTCCGTAGCAGCGAGCAATGAGCACAAAGCACTTTTATACCTGAATCAGATATAGCATATTCGAGCTCTTCGACGACAAGCCTAAAATTTAGCCGTACTGCTATAGCTCCTATCTGTACAGCAGCAAGGTATACCGCCCAATACTCCAGAGAGTTATACAATAATATCCCAACACGATCACCCCTCTTGATGCCATGAGCGATCAGAGCATTGGAATAGCTATTGGCTTTTTTATACAGAACATCATAGGTCCAGCTTGACTCATCTTCTAAGGAAATGGACGGAGATTGAGGTGATGTGCGACAAATATCCCACTGCACTTGACGAACTAAGTAACCAATATCCATGACACCATCTTACCTGTCAATACCAAGTCTATATAAGCAGCTACCACTGAGATCTACCAGCTCATTATATTAATCATACTGCGATACCAGGGATATGCTTAGATGATCAAATAGCCCAAACGCTGGGCTAACAATCGTCGATTACCAACCAGGTGAAAAAATTGATAATGTTTATGTACCGGACATACTATGTATGTGGCAATAGCACAGGACGATTCAGAGGTATCGGAAAGCTGATAATCTCTAATATCGATCAGCATACGGTGATCACGACCATAGGGCGCTTAGCTCAGTTGGCTAGAGCAGCTGGCTTACAACCAGCAGGTCAGAGGTTCGAGTCCTCTAGCGCCCACCACATAAGTGCTGTTCAGACCATATAATTTGTCCTTATCCCAATATAAGGGAAAAGACAGGTTCCTAAAACCATCCTTAAGTGTTCCATGTATCATCCAATTTTTGGACAAGCTCCTTATCTAACGCGGGGAATAGGTGACCATAGGTGCCAAGCGTAACGTTTATACTGGAATGCCGGGGTAGTTCCATAATTGCCCGTGGATGGGTGAGAATGATCACTTGATTTGGCCCCACTTGTGATCATTCCCATCTACATTCGCTATCGTCCGCTGGATCATCCTGAGTGGGCAAAGAACGATCTAGGAGCGTGTCCCAGAACTCCCAAAATGCCATTCCACACCCCTACATGTTGTGGTCACATCTCCAATCACCCACAATATCTTGTAGTAAGATTATATCGTAATATTGTTCTAGGACACGCTCCTAGGCGAAGGAGTCTGTGACACCGCCACAAAACGTATGCCGGTAGATCAGCTTGAGTGGGCAGCGTGGAGGATTCCTGAAATCCCCCCATTTGTTCTCGAAGCCGACAAGCCACATTTGCTGAAAGCTGAAAAAGCAATGATTGCCTATCCGAATTGGGAAACGGCGACTGAAGCCGAGAGCTTTAGGGAACTTGGCGATAGCCGTGTTCACTGGGGTATCGACCCGAAGGCTTGTTTGTAGTTTAGAACGATTCTTATCTGGGTTAACGAGATCGGCAATGCCCACAGTGATTATCACGCAAAATACACGGCAATTGGGTGCTGTATACGATTTTAGTGCAGCGTGCCGGAACACTGGGCGGCACAACGGATAATTGGATGGATGGTTGTGTGCGTCGTTTTGTTTGGCTTCTGTTCAGCTGTTTGGATATAGCCCGAACAATCGGGTGGGTGGTTGTCAATTTCACCTCGTCGCAAGTTTCTTCAAGTGCCTGACGTGCACAATCAATCAAATTGTATACGTTATCTGTTACATCAGATCTAAGTAATGGACCTGCTCCATTTTCCGTACACATCACCTTTAGTAAAATAAGTAGAATGAAGGAGATATGACAATGGAAAAACGGAAGAAAACGGTTTATACGGCTGAATTCAAAAGAGATGCAGTGAACTTGGCTGAGTCGAGTTCTAAGCCTGCAACCCAGGTTGCAAGGGAGCTTGGCATCTCTGTTGCAGTCCTTAGAAACTGGATTTATGACTCTCGTGGAACACGGGGGAGCAGAGTTAAGCAGAGTGAGAATTTGAGCCTTGAGGAGAAAATCAAAGCTCAAGAAAAAGAGATTGCCGAGCTCAGAATGGAGAAGGAAATCTTAAAACGATTTTCGGCCTTCTGGGTAAAGGAGACGAGCGGGAAATGACCTATCGTTTCATCGACTCCCAGAAGGCCAATTTCCCAATCAAGGTGTTATGCAGAGTATGCCAGATCCCACGGTCAAGCTATTACGACTGGATTAGAAGAAGGCCATCTATTGAAAAAAGACAGGTCAATCGCCAAGAGTTAAAAGACGAGATAAAGTTGGTTCACGGTGACTCCAAGTGCCGGTATGGAGCACCTAAGATAACGGCAGCCCTGAGGATTCAGGGATTGCACGTATCACGTAAAGTAGTGGCAAATCTTATGGTTGAACTGGGCATTAGGGGGTCTTGCTCCAAGAAGAAGTTCAAGACAACCAGAAGCGATAAAGCTGCTACACCAAGTCCCGACCTGGTGAATCGTGACTTTAGTGCAAGTTGCCCAGATGAGATCTATGTAAGTGATTTAACCTACATTCCAACCAAAGAGGGGTGGCTGTATTTAGTCACCATAATGGATGTTTTCAGCCGTAGAATTCTTGGCTGGTCAATTGATACGAACATGACCACAGACTTGCTAGTTAGGGCTCTGGACCAGCTTAAAGCAACTCGTGGCCGCATGAGATTTGCAGGAACTAAATTTCACAGCTATCCTTTCCTCTCCCTCTTTGGTTACATTATAATGCGACAACTTTCCTAACACAGAGGGCGTAAGATTCCAGAAAGATGCGTCACATGGAATAAAAACGATCAATCTCACCCTGCAAGGTAGGTAAGCGATCGCGAGCAACAGTTATCTCAATTAACTTACGCTGCGCAGTCGCACCACGGACAAGCACTACAGACCCTTGAGGCACTCCAAGTGCTCTAGCAACTGCCCGCAGAGCAGCCTCTGTCGCTCTGCCTTCGTGTGCAGGCTCTGCAACTCGGACCAGAAGGGCTCCGTCGTAGCTACCGCCGACGACAGTCTTGGAAGATCGAGGTCGCACATAGACTTCAACCCGGATTGATGAATCTGGTCTCTGTTTTGAAGGCATATATGGCAATCTGCGCTACACGATAGACGGCAATTTTGCAGAGATTACCCTACAAGCGCAATCTACCGACGACGCGCAACAAGCACAGGGATAGTACGGGAAGTCTTTTCGCTGTACTCAGCATATGGAGGAAATGCTTCTACCGCTCGTTTCCACCAGTTCTCTCGCTCGTCTCCAAATACCTCCCGTACAACGACATCAAAAGGTTCCGGGCCATCTTGTATCATGACGGCCTCGGGATCGGCAACAATGTTGTAATACCACTCGGGATGCGATGGAGCTCCTCCCTTGGAGGCTATGATGGCATATTCACCGTCATGCTCTACCTTCATGACTGGGTTCTTACGCAATTTACCGGACTTTCTGCCTCGCGTCGTTACAATGATAATTGGTAATCCTGTATCACGGAGCGTATTTGCCTCTTTCCCGCCCGAAAGCTCATACTGCTCTACCTGCTCTCTTACCCAATCTGATGGACTTGGTTTGTACTCTCCTTTAAGTGTCATGTCTATATGATAGCAACCATGTAGAAGTAAAGCCAACAAAATGCCACCCAATAAAATGCAACCGAGCAAGAAGAACTGTAAGTACGTACATGCAGGGTACAAATAGGCAACCTCGGGGTAACGATTACTGGGTGATCATGGCCGCAGCATCCTCATGCACACACAAAATACAGGCAAAGCCCTGCCTGGACATGACAAGATGGCTGGATAAGTGTAAAGATATAAGACGATGAGCAGAAATACCAAAAACATCCCCAGCGGACCGATCGTACTCTTCCAGGGATTACGTGGCACATCGGATGAGAGAGCGGCACGCCTCTTGGTAACCGTTAGTGACCCGGATGTACACCCTGTACCGTCAATAGAGACGTTACTCCGCACTGTCGACCTTACCCCTGAATGTATGGGTCTTTTACCGGTAGAAAATCCACTGGAGGGTGAATTGGCGCCCGTTATGGATAGGATTGCCTTTGAAACGACAAATATCTACGTAAGAGAGACTGTAGTGCTCATAGAGCAGTTGGAGGCTTTTAGCGCATCCAGGACTGCACATCCCAGAGTTGCTGTATCTCATCCATTTGTCCTGGCACTCTGCGCAAGGTCCATATCGAGAGCTGGATTGTCAAGCATAACCTCATTATCGACGACTGAAGCCTGCAAGACAGTGGCAAGCAGTAAGGATGATGGATTGGTTGCTATAGCTCCTTCAGAGGTTGGAAGGGCTATGGGCATCTACACGCGTCCGGAAGTGGGAGCTGGTTTGCCGGAAGTGAGGACACGTTACGCCCTAATCAGCAGAGAGGTTGCGCCAATCACTGGCAATGATCAGACGTTGATCGTAGTAACTCCTGAAACAGATAGACCTGGATCGCTGGCTAACATATTAAGCATACTCGCAGCACGTTCCATAAACCTTACATCCCTACGCAGTAGACCTATACTCACCGACCAAACCCACCTGGACCAAAACGGAGTCAACCCCAACAAAGCCACTCCAAGCACCAAAAAAACCACTCCGGATTCCGGTCAAGCCGGTCGAACCAATAAAAATAACATACACTGCTTCTTTATAGAACTGACCGGGCACATATTCGATCCAACCATCCAATCTGCCCTTAAAGATATAATGAGCAATGGATCACGGATCAGGGTACTTGGATCCTACCCCAAGTGGTCGGGGACACCGGTAGACTCCCCATTCGAGGGCACTCCCCTGGGATCCGTCGGCACTAAATCCACCAGAGATGAAATAGACAATGCCCTGAACCCACCTATGGCTGGCAATAGCAATGCCACTACCAACCAGACCCCGCCAGGAAAGAGCGGAAAGGTAGATAGCGGCATCAAGGACATATCCAAACAGCAGAAAGACAGGAGCTAGGCAAATAGTCAAAAATGATGAGCATTCCAGGACAGCCAATCGAGAATAATTCATACCTAGGCCAGGGGTCACCGGGAGGCCAGGGGTCACCGGAGCAAGCAAGAACTCGCATTGGAATAATAGGCCTGGGACTCATTGGGGGCTCGATGGCTCTCAGGCTGTCAACACAAATGGAGGTAGTCGGTTACGACATAGATCAAAATAATACAACCACAGCAAACAGACTTGGTATAGCAACCTTGCCAAGTATAGATGATATTGTATCGTATGCTGATGTAATTATCATATCTACCCCTATAGGATCCTTTCCGGAGATCGTCCAGCTCATTTCTTCATCTTGGCAAAGACTATCGGCACAACTGCAATCAAACCCTCCCATAGTAGTTGACACCTGCTCGGTAAAAAGATACATACACGCATGGGCAGAGCAACTGGCAAACGTAGGAATCCCGTTCATAGGTACTCATCCAATGGCAGGTAAGCATACAAACGGTATTACGAGCGCACAGGCCGACCTCTTCGAGGTACATTCATGGGCAGTATCCATAACCGATTCGATCGATATAGCGGCGCTGCTCAAGGTGTCATCCATTATACTATCGACAGGGTCTGTCGTCGTCCCTGCAGACCCGGCTACACATGACAGATCCGTAGCACTTGTCAGCCACTTGCCTCATGTGATAGCTGCCATCATGTCGCTCCTATTGCAAAATGACGAGTTGACTGCTATAGACAGATCACTTGCAGCTGGATCCTTTGATGATATTACAAGGGTAGCCGGAAGCCCACCGGAACTTACCAGCCAAATGTGTGAGGCAAATATAGACATGCTGGCCGCATCATTCAGGCAATTTAGCGCAGAGATTGAGAAGATTGGCCATGAACTTGGAGAGACCCAAAATGCTTCCGCCTATCTAAGCAACCTATTCACCGAAGCTCATCAGGCGTACTCTCATCTACATGAATACAGGCACGGCGCCGGTAACCTTGACAGCAACTCTATCCACTCAGCCATCTTTGCGCTTGATGATACCCAGACTTTTATCAACTGGATGCTCGGCCTGGGTCGTGACGGCGGGATCATCGTGGGCATCAGCTACCTGGATCCCACTGAGGTGTCCATCTCGTTTGTCCTACCACCTCACTAAGCCGAATGCCCAGATATATACCTCAAAACGCGCACAGAGACCTTGCCCACCAGGCCATGGCACTATGGACTCAGGCTTCCTCTACCTCTTCGCGGGCAACCACAGCAATAGCAGCCACAGTCTGATCAGCATCCAAATTCATGATTCGCACTCCAGTAGCATCACGACCCTGGCGGGCAATGTCCGCTACCGGCAACCGTATGACTGTGCCGCCGCTTGACACAACCATAATCTCATCGTCCGAGTCAACGAGAAACGCTCCGGCAAGATTACCTCGTGAAGGTGTAGTCCTTATTGCCCTCACCCCTTGCCCACCGCGTGACTGCACGTTAAAGTGATCCACGCTTGTACGCTTTCCGTAACCGGCATCGGTCACCAGCAACACGTCACAGCCGTCACGTATAATATCACTTCCTACTACAGCATCTCCTGCATGGATGCGCATCCCAATTACCCCGGCAGCATTTCTGCCCATTGGACGTACATCTTTCTCCGATATACGTATCGACTTACCCGATCGCGAGAATATAAGAACCTCATCGTTTCCGGATGTAGGCATGACCTTCACGAGTTCATCATTGGGACGCAGATTGATTGCTATGAGACCCTCCCTCCTGGACTTATCGTACTCTTCCGATCTAGTCTTCTTGATCAAACCATGCTTGGTGACAAAGAGCAGGTGCCCGTCCCCGGTCTGCTCCTTGACGCTCACCATCTCGGCAACCTTCTCGCCGGGTTCCATGGACACTATATTGACTATAGCTGTGCCCCTTGCAGTACGATCCTTCACCGGTATTTCATGGCCGCGCAGTCTGTATACGCGCCCCATATTGGTAAAGAGCAGTAGATAAGAGTGCGAGCTGGTGTGGACGAGTGAGGTAATTATGTCCTCCTCTTTAAGGCGGGTTCCCATCACCCCTTTGCCTCCTCTGGCCTGGCTCTTGAACGTAGAAGCCGGCATGGCCTTTATATACCCAGCCTTGGTAAGGGTGACTACGAGATCTTCATCATCTATAAGATCCTCTACCGCAAGATCACCGGGATCATTGATAATGCGGGTACGCCGGGCATCACCAAAGCGCTCTTTTATCGTAACCAGATCACTTATAATCTCATCGCGTAACTTGACTGGATCGCCAAGCAAAGCCTCCAAATATGCTATCGTCTCTCTCAGCTTGGCCAATTCCTCATCCAGCTCAGCCCTGCCCAGTCGAGTAAGGCGAGATAGCGTCATGTCAAGGATATGATTTGCCTGTATCTCGGTAAACGAGAACGGCTCTGCCATAAGGGCTTCTCTGGCGGATGCCCTATCGTCCGACGCCCGAATGGTGGATACTACCTCGTCCAGCATGTCCAGAGCACGTACAAGTCCCTCCACGATATGTTCTCTGTCTCTGGCTTTGCCAAGACGGAAACGAGAGCGGCGCTCCATGACCTCTGTCTGATGCTGTGCATAGTAAAACAGCATGTGCGCCAGGTCCAATGTACGAGGAACTCCATCTACCAGGGCAACCACGTTGATTCCAAAGCTGACTTGCATGGGGGTATGCTTAAACAGGTTATTCAGGACCACATTGGAGTTTGCATCGCGCTTTAGCTCTATGATAAGGCGGGACTGTTTACCTGCCGATGCGTTCTGCCATCTTGCGATACCTTCCAGCTCTCCGGACTTGATTAGGTCGGCCATCTTCTTCTCCACGGATTCGACAGATGTCTGGTAGGGCATCTCACTTACCACTATCCTCTCCGTAGAACGCACCGTCTCTATCTCCGCCTTGGCTCGTATCTTTATAGAGCCCTTACCTGTCCTGTAAGCATCTCGTATACCCGATCTGCCAAGCATCAACGCACCCGTAGGAAAGTCCGGCCCCTTTACGAATGACATCAGCTCTTCATTGGTCGCCTGTGGATTCTTGAGCACTTCTATGGTCGCATCTATAATCTCACTCAAATTGTGGGGAGGGATGTTTGTCGCCATACCCACTGCGATGCCCTGTGATCCGTTCGCCAGAAGATTTGGAAATCTACTCGGCAAGACAACCGGCTCCTGGCTGGTCGCATCGTAATTCGGTGCAAAATCTACCGTGTCTTCATCTATGCCTGCCAGCATCTCCAGTGCCAAAGCATGCAATCTCGACTCGGTATAACGCATCGCAGCAGGACCTTCGTCAGGACCTGTACCACCAAAGTTGCCATGACCGTCTATGAGAGGGTAACGCAGGCTAAAATCCTGTACCATCCTGGCAAGCGCATCATAGATGGCCGAATCACCATGAGGATGATAGATTCCCATGACATCTCCCACCACTCTTGCGCATTTTGTATACGGCCGGTCGGGCCTGAGACCCTGAGAAAACATGGAAAAGAGTATCCGGCGGTGGACCGGCTTCAAGCCATCACGCACATCCGGTAATGCTCGTGATACGATGACAGACATGGAGTAGTCAAGGAAGGACTTCTCCATCTCCTCCTGGATATCTATAGGCTCTATACCACCCCCCGAGCCAAGCCCGTCTATACCGCTCCCTGATTGACCTTCCAGGGTACCTACACCAATCTGAGCATCATCAGTAGTATCTGGGCTCATTATATATCCAGGAATCTAACGTCTTTGGCGTTTGACTGGATAAAGCGCCGTCTCTGCTCTACGTCGTCACCCATCAGGATGGAACATACTTCATCAGCCATTGCAGCCTGCTCCACCGTAATCTGCAATAACGATCTCTTCGTCGGATCCATAGTAGTCTCTCTCAATTCTCCAAAATCCATTTCACCCAATCCCTTCAGCCGCTGGAACTCCCCCTTGTGAGTGGGGTTCTCAGCCATAAACCTGTCTTTGGCGGCATCGTCCAAGAAGTAAACCCTATTCTTACCCACCATTGTGGAATACAACGGTGGTTGTGCAGCATAGACATGCCCAGCTTCCACCATCTCTTTCATCTGGCGGAAGAAGAATGTAAGCAGGAGCGTCCTTATATGCGATCCGTCCACATCGGCATCGGCCAAAATAATAACCTTGTTGTAGCGTATCTTTGACAGATCAAAGTCATCCGCTACTCCGGCGCCAACGGCCGAGACCAGCGCCTGTATCTCGGTATTTTTCAATATCTTATCCACCCTCGCCTTCTCCACATTGAGGATCTTCCCCCGAATAGGAAGTATTGCCTGCGTACGAGGATCTCTTGCATCCTTGGCTGAACCGCCTGCCGAGTTTCCTTCAACTATAAATACCTCCGTCTCACGAGCATCTCGTGACGAACAATCTACCAACTTACCGGGCAGACCGGCGCCGTCCAGCGCGGACTTTCTCCTGGTCAGCTCCCGGGCCTGGCGGGCAGCTACTCTGGCTCTTGAGGCCAAGACCGCTTTCTGGCATATTTGATTGCCCTCACGTGGATTCTCCTCCAGCCACTCAGCCAGTTTCTCATTGGTGGATTTCTCCACCAGCGAGCGTATGGATACATTCCCCAGCTTGGCTTTTGTCTGTCCTTCGAACTGTGGATCCCTGAGCTTGACCGATACTATGGCAGTCAATCCCTCTCTGATGTCCTCACCCGTGAGGTTATCATCCTTGTCCTTGAGTATCCCTCTTGAGCGCGCATACTTGTTTATAACGTTTGTAAGCGCTTTTTTGAAACCCTCTTCATGCATTCCTCCCTCTACCGTGGAAATGCCGTTTGCAAACGAATAAAGAGACTCGTGATAACCGGTATTCCACTGGAGCGCAACCTCTACCTCTTGATCTTCTTCTGCCCCTACGAGGGTACACACCTTTTTGAATAATGGCTCTTTTGAGGCATTGAGATACTTCACGAAGTCGACGACACCACCATTGTACTTGTAAGTAACAGACTGCTCCCTACCTGGTCTGGTATCTTTGTAGGCTATCTCCAGGCCTTTGTTCAAAAAGGCCATTACCTGCAATCTCTCGAGAATAGTCTGTGACCTGAAATCTACTTCCTCAAAGATAGTTCCATCCGGCCAGAAAGTTACTGTTGTGCCTCTTCTGCCTCGCGGTGCCGCACCGCTTTGGCGGAGAGGTTGGGTAATCTGTCCACCATCTTTGAACTCAGCCATGTAGTGCTTGGAGTCACGATCCACTTCGAGCACCAACCGTGTCGAGAGAGCATTGACTACCGATACACCGACCCCATGCAACCCGCCTGAAACCTTGTAGCCCGATCCACCAAACTTTCCACCGGCATGTAAGGTGGTCAATACTAGTTCGGCAGCCGACTTATCGGGATACTGGGGATGGGGATCTACCGGAATCCCCCTACCGTTATCCGAGACTCTGCATCCCCCATCCTCCAGGATTGTCACATCTATTCTGGTGCAGAAACCGGCCATTGCCTCGTCTACTGCGTTGTCTACCACTTCCCATACAAGATGATGTAACCCGGTGGATCCAGTCGATCCTATGTACATGCCAGGTCTGGCTCTTACAGGATCAAGACCTTCCAGTACTGTGATGTCGCTGGCTTCGTATGAACCGTTTGAGCTGATACCGCTCTCTAAATCTACCACTATGAGTTACTCCGGAATACCGTATGCATCTCACTAATTACATGCAGAATGCAATCTGCCAATCCGTTTGACCTTAGAATCACTAATGCACCTTTCTTGTCTCGTGCCATCATCTGCAATATTTTGCCAAGCTAATTCGTGGGTAGCCTGATACCAGGCTCTCCTTGTAATTATAGCAGAAACTGCCACCCGGCTGGGGCATCCTATCCCGCAGAAACCGTTTCTAGCCCACGCACCAGTCGGCCAATAAGCAGGCCGTTAATGGGCATAGGACAGGGCATTGACGATCTCTATGGTTGCAACCGATTCATTCATCGTGTAAAAATGCAAACCGGGTACACCGCCTGCCAGAAGCCGTCTCGCCAAGTCTATCGCTACCTCTACGCCGATCTTGCGTACATCATCAGGATTATCGGCCACTTTCTCTACCCTCTCGGCCAGATCAGGAGGAACCTGAGCGCCGGAAAGCTCTGCCATCTTGTACACGGTACGAACCTTGGTTATGGGCATTATCCCTGGCAATATGGGTTTGTCAACTCCTCTCTCAACAAGATCATCGACCAACCGAAAATAATCATCAGAGTTAAAGAAGAACTGGGTGATGGCAAAGTCAGACACCTCCAGCTTCCTGGCCAAATAGTCGCGATCGCTTTCCATACTGGCAGAGAGTGGGTGACCTTCGGGATGAGCCGCAACCGCCACGCAAAAATCCCCTACCTCCTTGGCCAGTTCTGCCAACTCTATAGCATGTACAAGCTCGCCAGGCTTCAGTGGGCCGACAGCGTTCAGGGGAGGATCGCCCATAAGGGCAAGCACATTGTTTATACCTTCATCCCTGTAACGCACGAGTATGTCAGTGAGCTCACTTCGTGAATGTGCAGCACAGACCAGATGAGCCATGGGTGTAATCAATCCTTCGCGAGCGATTCTGACCACCAAATCATGAGTGCGTTCCCTAGTGGATCCTCCGGCGCCGTAGGTAATCGAAGTAAAGGTCGGGTGTAGGGGATAAAGCTCTTTCAGCACCTCTTCCAAGCGCTCTTGAGCTTCAGGACTACGGGGAGGCCATAGCTCCACTGACAGACTAGTTCCCTGGGCAAGAATTTCAGATATCTTCTTCATGGTACTTTCATAGCTGAAAACGTTGACTTCCCATCATGCCCTACGTTAGTTTCTACTCAAACAAGTCAATGGCACCACTGACCCCATGGTGCGCCAATAAGGACAAGGACGTAACATTTGGCTTGAGCGCACCCAATTTAATGGCATCTCATTTCACGGTGCGCTTGGCTGCTTCCAATGCGTTTCGCAACAGCATTGCCCTGGTCATCGGACCTACGCCGCCAATCCTCGGGGTAATCCAACCAGCCACCTCACTCACTTCCTCATCTACATCGGAAACCAAACGACGCCCCTCCCAGGAAGTACCGGCACCGACCACCACGGCGCCCGGTTTAACCATACCGGGCTTTACCAGGCCACCCTGGCCGGCAGCAGCGACAATTACATCCGCGCTACGCAGATACTCTTCCATATCACGTACCCCAGTATGGACAACCGTAACGGCCGCATTGCACCCAGGCCGTTTCAACGCAGCCAACAGAGCCAGCGGTCTACCGATGGTAAGCCCTCTGCCCACTATGACCAGATGCTTACCATTCAAATCTATGCCATTTGCTGTCAGCAACTCCAAGATACCTGCAGGGGTGCAGGGCAACACCCTGGGCTTACCCATTACAAGCATCCCCAGGTTCACAGGATGAAGGCCATCGACATCTTTTGCCGGATCAACCGCTAAAAGAGCTTCTTCCTCGTCAAGACCCTTCGGCAAGGGTAGCTGTATTAGGTAAGCATGTACCCTCGGGTCGAGATTGAACCGGTAAATGACCTCCAGAAGCTGTTCCTGAGTTACGCTGGCTGGAAGATGCTCGTGTACCGACTCTATCCCCACTTCTCCACAGTCTGCATGTTTCATTGCCACATATCGCGATGAAGGTGGATCGTCCCCTACCAGGATAGTACCGAGTCCGGGCACAACGCCTCTACTCCGTAAATTAGCTACCTCACCGGCTACCATCCCCCGAATTCTCTGTGCCAGTGCCTCGCCATCCAGTATCTTTGCGGTCATCAATTCAAGTTTACTCTATCGTAGTCAATAACAGTATTGACCATGGCATTCTCTGTAGCCTGTTTAATTCTTCTCATAAGACAAAACCATCTATTTCAGTGACGAAAATGACGCTCGCCAGTGAATACCATTGCAATACCGTGTTCATTTGCTGCATCTATGACTGCCTTATCGTTTACCGATCCTCCCGGTTGCACGACCACCTTAATTCCCGCTCTGGCCAATACATCAAGTCCATCTCTGAATGGGAAAAATGCATCGCTGGCAGCTACACCTCCAGAAGCCCTGTCTCCTGCCTTGGTAACAGCAATTTCTGCTGCTTCGACCCTACTCTGCTGTCCTGCACCCACGCCCACTGCCTGCCTGTGATTGACTACTACAATGGCATTGGACGTAGTCCGGGCGCATACCAGCCAGGCCATCATTACGTCATCCATAATACCGGCAGGCAATTGCACCTCGCTGACTACCTCGAAACGATCGACATCCATAGAAACAAGGTCGTTATCCTGTACCAAAAAGCCGTCTCCAAGGCTCCTTACAGACAACGGAGACCGGTAGGGCGGCGGCGACTCAAGAAGCCTTGTGGCCTTACGTCTGGCTACGAGCATCTCAATTGCCTGAGGATCGTACGATGGCGCGATAATTACATCTGCCTGGGGTCCGTCCACCATAGCTTCAGCTACCTCAACACTGCAATGATCCGAAATGGCTACCACGCCTCCAAACGCCGATACTGGATCACATTCCAGCGCCAGCTTATAAGCTTCGGCCATTGTTCCACCCAGTGCTGCCCCACACGGGTTGGCATGCTTTACTATTACCGAGCTGAAGACGGATCCACCGCCACTACCGCTCTCTGGTGATGCCTGGTCACTGACACCCTTCAGCTCGTAAGCCAGCCACCAGGCCGACTCCATGTCAAACAAGTTGATGTAAGACAACTCCCGCCCTGCGTGCTGTACCATCGAATCCAGCCAGCCTGCCTGGCCATGTACGCGATATCTGGCGCCTCTCTGGTGCGGATTCTCGCCATACTTCAAGCTATCCGCAAGCTCCAGATCCAGGTGCAATACAGATGGGAGTGGAGGAGCCTCTCCCTCGCCAGCGCCAACGCCAGGTACCTCGCCAGCGGCTTCAGCAAATACTTCACCTGCAAGCTCATCACCGCCCAAGCCTCCACTGTCTATCCAGGAAACAATTGCAGCATCATAAACGGCTGTATGGGAAAAGGCTTGACGGGCCAACCTTCTGCGGGTCTCTACAGAGAGTTTGCCAAGCGCCTTCAATTCATCCAGTACGGGTTTGTAGTCATCAGGATTGACGATCACCCCTACATGTGCAAAGTTCTTCGCAGCCGCTCTCACCATAGTAGGACCCCCAACATCGATCATCTCTATGGACGGCTGGCTCTCAAAGGGATACAGGTTGCATACCACAAGGTCTATAGGCTCTATATCCTGCTCCGCAAGGTCCTCCATATGAACAGGGTTGTCTCTATCAGCGAGTATCCCTGCATGTATGGCAGGGTGGAGTGTCTTCACCCTTCCGGAAAGCAATGATCCGAAACCGGTAAGGGAGGCTACTTCTACATGTCCTATGCCAGCATCATCCAATGCTTTGGAAGTACCGCCACTTGCCAGGATCTCCCAACCCAATCCCCTGAGCTCACGGGAAAACTCTACCAACCCAGCCTTGTCGTATACAGATATAAGTGCCCGCATTACAGAGAGTGGACTATATCAACCATTATTTCACCGGCTTCAGTTGGATTCTTGGCCACCCGTACACCAGCTGCACTCAATGCATCCATCTTTCCCTTTGCCGTACCGGAATTGCCGGAAACTATGGCGCCGGCATGACCCATCCTCCTGCCGGGAGGAGCAGTCTGGCCGGCTATATAAGCCACTACCGGCTTTGTCATGGACGACGAGATGAATTCCGCCGCGCTCTCTTCCGCCGATCCCCCAATCTCGCCTATCATCATCACAGCACGAGTCTCCGGGTCCTGCTCGAAAGCAGCCAGGCAATCTACAAAACTGGTCCCGGGAACTGGATCACCACCCATGCCGACACAGGTAGTCTGGCCGACTTTCTGCTGAGAGAGCTCATGTAGGGCCTGGTAGGTAAGAGTTCCCGAGCGGCTTACCACCCCAACCGGGCCTCCTGGAAGGGCGATATCACCTGGAGTAATGCCTATATTGCATTTTCCGGGAGAGATGATTCCAGGGCAATTGGGGCCTATAAGCCTGGTAGATGGAAAATCTCTTTTAAGGATGTTTACTGTGCGTGCCTCATCTTGAGCTGGTATACCTTCAGTAATACAGACAATCAACGATATACCGGCGCCGGCAGCCTCCAATATGGCTTCCGCCGCACCGCGAGGAGGTACTACCACAAACGAAGCCACTGCACCGGTTTCTTCGACGGCCTCTTTTACCGAATCATAGACAGGTGTGCCGTCCACGTCGGTTCCACCCTTGCCGGGAGTGACCCCAGCCAACACCTTTGTTCCGTAGTCACGATTCCGAAGACCATGAAACTTGCCCTGGCTGCCGGTCAGTCCCTGTACAATAACAGTAGTATTCTCATCTACAAATATACTCAATTTCTCTCTCCTTGGTCACCGCCATGACTGTCCCCTGCCGCCATGGCCACTGCTCTGAATGCCGCATCAAGCATCGTCTTCTCCACCACCAGCCGATCCGATACATGATCAGCCAGTATCTCTCTTCCCTGATCGGCGTTTGTACCGTCCAGCCTCAGTACAATAGGTGACTTCATGTCGACACCTGCCAGGGCTTGTACTATACCCGTTGCCACCTCGTCACATCTGGTAATGCCACCAAATATATTAACAAGGATCGACTTTACGTTGGAATCAGAATTGATTAAATCAAGTGCGGATGTCATCAATGCAGCATCGGCCCCTCCTCCTATGTCCAGGAAATTCGCGGCAGACCCTCCTGCTTGGCTCACCACGTCAAGGGTACTCATTGCCAGTCCTGCACCGTTTGCTATGATGCCTACATCCCCATCAAGTCCTACATAGTTGAGCCCACGCTGCTTGGCGCTCTTCTCTCTTTCATCGGTAGTGTCCGTAGCTGCAAACTCCTCCCACTCGGGATGCCGGAACATGGCATTGTCGTCCAGGGTAACTTTGGCATCGAGTGCATGCACTTTACCGGCCGTGTTAAGTACCAACGGATTGATCTCGACCAAATCGCAATCACCCTCTACAAAGCACCTGTACAAGCCGACCAGCAGCTCTGCTGTCTCGTCGCGAACCTCTGCGTCTATACCGGCCCTGGCCACTGCATCCAGCGCTTGTGGCAACGAATACCCCTCGGAAGGATCTACATGCACTTTGACGATTGCCTCAGGATCTGTCCGTGCAACCTCCTCTATCTCTATCCCACCCTTCACGGAGAGCATGAGAAGGTGCAACTGAGCTGTCCTGTCCAGGGTAAAACTCGCATACCATTCTTTGGCTATATCCGTGGCATGCTCTACCCAAAGCCTTTCGACGGTATGCCCCTTTATATCCATGCCCAATATGTTGCCGGCATGCTCTCTCGCCTCTTCGAGCGTAGATGCCAGCTTCACGCCACCGGCCTTACCCCTGCCTCCTACCTTGACCTGCGCCTTTACCACAACAGGGTAACCAACTGACTCCGCAATCCTGACTGCCTCATCGACGCTAACCGCTACGCCTCCTTTTGACACTGGAATGCCGTAGCGTTCAAAATATTGCTTACCCTGGTACTCGAAGAGATCCACTGCTACTCCTTACGTTCTCACTCAGCTTATGCTCACCTCATACATATTTACAGGAGAGCACCTGGATATGCAAACTCATATACAACTCGCAGATAGAGGCTATGCGGACCAAGCTCCAGTGCAAACCGGAACCGGTGTTGTTTTTGTGGTTGCCAGCAGTATACAAGCTACGCCATGACACCGGTACACAGGAAACTTGTGGAGCCGCTTCTCTCCGTGGTATCTCACAAAAAACATCAAACACCTAGTCGACCATCGTATCAGTAATTATCCTACAGATCCTGAGTGAAGAGGCTCTGCCAAGCGATGCCATTTAGCCCAAAATGCGGCTGCAAGCACACTAAGCACCACCAATTCAATAGGTATCACCGCTCCAGCTCTCACATCAATGACAAAAAGCGTGGCATCCCACAGAGCATGGACAACTATAAAAGGACCCAGGCGCCTATAACGCATGTAAAGCGCCGCCGAAGCTGCTCCCCACACTGCAATCTCTATCGCTCCAGGACCGTAGTAAAGGTGATACGAAACACGCACCAGCGTATCAATAGCTATTACCCACCCTGCACCGAGTCCGAGTTGTTCAAGCCTGCGAATGAGGTACCCGAGTACGATCACCTCTTCCGCCACGGCAGTGACTACGCTGGCGGTAATCAAAATGGGCAGGTAGAGGGCATCACCATGCATGCTTTTTACAGGGAATCCAGCAAACATATTGCCTGGGAGCAGCAGGGTCGTACCTATAAGCGGTAGTATGTACGCCACAAGAAATATGGGAAGGAGGCGTGATAGATCATGCCTGAGCCGGTGTATATCCAGGCCAATGCCTGAAACACCCGGGCCTTCCATATACAGAAGGTAAAATACCAGAAACACCGCGCCAAAAGGTAGTAATGTGGATATCAACCCTAGAATCAATGAAGCTGCATAATGATGAGGAACTGTAAGAATAAGAAATGATGTTTGTGTTCCGCCCAAGGTCAAGTGCCGGACAGCCGAGATCACGGCAGAGACCGCTTCCGGAAGGGGAAATATCGCCATTACTATCAATAGTTCAATCAACAGGAACTTCTTCCGCTGCCGTCCGGATTCCATATAGTAAACGTTACAGCAATCACACACCTGCTGCCACGGATACGAGCCAACCTATTAGGGCACAACCCTCTCGGTGGCCAACAAGCACAAGGACGATGCCCGGCATGTACAGGATGGTTGATCTTTGACACCACCGACGATGGAAGGGAGTGGCTCCACTGAAAAGGACGAACCATCAGGATACAACGGCAACGGCGATCTTCAGTACTACCAGTGGGTCACGTCCAAAGCAGTATCCACCGGGCACAGCAAGATTGCGGCAATACTCCGCCGGATCATCTTGGTCATGCCGGTATTGCTCATATGGGCATTGGCACTTTCTTCCATGTTTGTCTGGAAACTATCGCTCACTACGCTTATAACAAACCTGCCGGAGACCTACATGAGCAGGCTTTTGGGGTACCCCCAACAATCTGGCTATGTATACTCAGACCATCTCCAGATCGTGCATGCACTCGCTTTTTTCTTTGCCCTTGGTGCCACCATATTTCTTGCCGTTGTTGCCGGTCTGGCATTGCCCATGAGGATGCAGGCAGCCAGCCGGAGGGCGGGAGGAACAATCGATCTGTTCACGGATGCCGCCCTCTTCCTGGCTGTAACTCTGGGAATCCTGCTCTCGTCAATAATCGGCGTCGATACTTGGAGATGCGATGGAGGTCGCTTGTGCGCTCCACTGTCACCGTTTCTCCACGGAGCACCCAACAACTTAATATCCCCCGTACCCAGTCTATTCAGGCCACCAGCCGCTCCTATCCTGGCAACCATACTCGTTATCTTTGTAGTATCAAGCATTATCCTGCTTTCCAGACGCATCAGGAAAAATAAAAAATACGCGTTCAAAATGGGCATTTTCACCGTTGCCATAGTATCTACCTTAATAGTGACCAACATTACGGCAACCGTAAAAGCACATCCAAACCAAATGCTCCCGACATACTCGTCAGCTTATTTTATACCAAGCACCTATCCTGCACTTGATGGCTTCTGGGCACAATCTCTCCAGCCAAGATGGGGGATGGCTCTGGTGGATCGGTTGACCTGTGCAGCCAATGGTAATTGCCTGGCCTTGGGAATAGGTGGAACTCCCGGCGGCCCCAGCACAATAATAGCTACCAGTAACAACTACACGCATGACTGGCACGAGGTGGAGTTGCAAACGACCGTAGACGGCGGTGCATCCGCATTGATGTCGCAGTGCTCTGGAGGAGTATGCCACTACCTCCACGATACAAACGCATTTAGCAAGGTGCCGGAACTGGTAACTATTTCCGCCGATGGCGGGGACGCGAGTAAAAGAGGTGGCACAAGTGACAAAATTACAGGCAACGGCACGGCACATGCAACAGATACGGCACATGCAGTGCAAATAGTGTCGCACCAATTACCACTCAACGGAGCATTATCATTCACCCATCCGCTCTCGTGTCCGGCAATATCCACATGCCTGGTGGTCATCATGCAGAAGTCACCCACGAAAACATTAAATGCTCCAACAATCCCCAATAAGGGACGCACGGCAATGCTGCTTTCCACAGCAAACAACGGACAGAGCTGGGCAAAGCGAACCCTGCCGCTGCCGGAATCGCTGACCGCCGAAGTTACGCCAAGCTTGTGGTGTGCGAGCATGCAGAAGTGTTGGTTATGGTTTGATGAGGCCATCTCTCCCTTTGGCCGCTCAGGTGATACCGGCAGTAGAAGTACCCACAAGCGCCCCATGCCACCTACCTCGCTCGGCACCCTACTAATCACCGCCAATTCGGGCAGAAGCTGGAAGCAGGCAGTTCTCCCCAAACTATTGTTTCATCCCAGCGGCTTCGCCTGCTCCGGAGCCAAGCTCTGCTGGGCATGGGGACAAAATCCGCCGAATCGGAGCCCGACACTCTGCCTCTGCGGTAGCCCAAACGCGGATACCATAGTTCTCTCCAGCCAAGACGGAGGAGTCGTATGGAGACCATCCGTGCTTCTGTCTGGCTTAGTTCCCAGTTCAATCACCTGCTACCACTACGGCGGTTGTGCAGCACTGGGAACAGTCCGGCAAAGTACATCCGCGAAAAAGACCGCGGCCGTGCATCAAGATAGTGCCGTCGCTCTTTTGGATAAATCTGGTACGAAGTGGACACTCATTACATTGCCAAAGCAACGGTCACCCCGCAGCATGCAACCTCATCTTACCTTCAGCAATCCTTCCGTCGCCTGGAGACTTCTGAGCTGCCCTGAAAGAGGGGTCTGCGTGGTGGGAGGCTTCGACATGCCCAATGTAATCATGCTTGCAACCTACAACAACGGAGCTACTTGGTCTCGGGAATTCTTACCGCCTCCATCTCGCCATCGGCTGCCTCTGTTGCACCTTCCACGGTAAACCGGCAACCCTGCTGATTGTGATAAGATTATATCGTAATAGGGTTATGGCGCACGCTCCTAACCCCAGGTACGAAAAACAGCGCTGATACTTCGAATCTGTGCAAGACGTTTTTCAGCGGTAATCCCGATCCACACCAGCAACGCTCCTGCTACTGCAAGCGGGATCCATCCAGGTATGTGCCTGAGTGAGGGAGCAGACGCATCAATGCCAACCATAAGCAGTGCTATAGCGCCAAAAACCACTGGCGCCTGAAGCCGGAACCATGCACCGGCAAGAAGGATTACAAGGGCGAGGGAAGCCGCTACGCCCAAGCGCACCGGCTCATGGTAACGCATCCCGAGGAAGAGTGTCGGCCCCAGCATGGCTAAAATCCCTGGAGTATATGCAAGCCAACTGGTGATCACCTGCGGCCACATGTAAACAGGCTGGCTGGAATCAGGAAGACCCGCCGGCACTCCATCTCTCCGTTCAGGCACTCCATCGGCTCCCGCCGGTACCCCGCCAGCTCCAGCCGGCTTGAATAGTACGTTCCTCGACAACCAACCCATGGGCAAGGAAGCAAGCACGAATGAGTCGCTGTACGCCTCCAGAAGGTGAATACCGCCATAAGCAAGCCACGACCACATGGCGAATATGACAGCCAACACAGCCAGGAAATAGTACTGTATACGGTCTCCCCGTATAGAGGCCACCACGAAACCAGGCACGCATAGAGCAAACCCCGCTCCAAGCAATATCGTATTTGGATGAAAAAACGCTATCATTGAACCTACTGCAATGCCGGCGATAGCCACAGATTCCAGAGTAATCCTGCAAGGAAGGGTGGGAGGATTAATCAGGACTGACCCCCCGAGAACCAGTACACCAGCCGCGATCACACTGAATGCATCTTCGTGGATAGTCCCTCCCGCTGCTGCCGAAGCAAGCCCCGCCTCGGCCATGGCTACCAGGGCGATTGCGGAACCCAAAATATCGTTCTTCGGGCTTATTGCCATGAAACCGGCTACCAGCCAGAACAGGCCAAGACTCAACAGTGCAAGTGTAGCCAGCCTCGTGACAGAACCCCACGCGATTGCATTAAGAAAGATGCTCGTGCCCATAATGGCCAGGAGAGTTGGCAGGTAGCGTCGGCGAGCTATTCTGCCCTGTCTGGGAAGAGCCGTTTCATCCAACGTCCGCCCGTCGCGGTAACTATATACGTCTTGCGACATTCCGTCTTGCGACGTTTCATCACGTACAGGAATAGTAGTTTCATGCAAAATCCACCACACCCATATTGCGGCCGCTGAAAGCATTGAAGCGAGCACTCCGTCTGCAATACATACCTCTCCAATAGTGGCGCCTGCCTGCATTGGAGCTACAAACATCAGCAATAAGACCAATATGCCAAGGACAACCTCACCCTGGGCTATCTTGATAATCCTCTTGGCATCGCCTGGCAGGTAAGTGTGGGCCACCACGCAAAGGGCAACCATAACGATAGAGACTATCGCTATAGTTCCGTACCTGGGTAGCTGATGCGAAGGACCCAAGTGAGTAGTTGCCACAAGCGAAAGATTCCCCTGCCATGCCTTCCCCCACCATGCAAAGGGCAGCGCAGTAGCAAAAAAGATGACCCTGAGTGACCCGATGAAGCCGGACAGCATCCCAAGAACACCAACCAGAGCAACCGGCCTCCGTAGCCACGACGGCAGATATATGGCAGAGATCACGTAGATGGATCCAAATGCCAACGCTTCCAGCCCAATCACCTCGATACTGAACGACCTGGCACCTGCGGCCAGAATTGCGCCTATTACGGTGGCTACGACGTAGCCTAGCATGAGATCCTTCGAAACATATCCGGCAGACCTGCCACCCGGTAAATTACCGAAAAACACGACAGCGAGTGCCACGGGCAACGCAGTAGCAAGGATGGCCAGCGAAGCAACCATAAGCGTTCCCGTGGATGTGGCATGGATCACGCCTTCGACTGCTGCCAGGGCGGCAACTATTCCGGCCACCCGTGCTCCAGCTGAAGAAATTATCCCTTCCGATCTCCACTCGCCGGAACGTAACAGGTATATTGCAATAACGGTATAGACGGTAGCCATACCGGTAAAGGCAAAGGAGGATATTACCGCTGTGGAATAGTGGCCGGCCAATGGTTGCACCAGAAACGGTATGCTCGCCTCTCCAAGGGTGACACCGCCGTATTTACCGGCGGAAATGTTGGCTATTCCCAAAGAGAGCCCCAGTATGCAGGCTATAGCCAGCCCAATCCCCCACCATAGCGGTGCAGAAACAACATGCCCAATCCCTCCCCGCCTGATAATGCCCCAATCTATGAGCACGAGAACTTGGGTAAGGGCTCCAAACACCTCCGCCGTGACCGGTAGCCGTTTCCTCGATGCCAGAGAGACCGCATAAGAGACAAGCACAGTAGCGCCCAGAATTGCAGCCTTCCCGACGATGCCCATCCTGGTAAACGCGTAGCCGGCGAATACCACAGCAGCCAGCGCCAGAAGGATCCCTCCCAGCCAAAGGAATATGTCACGAATGTGTTCAGGCTTCCACTCTGCCCATCCGTGTTGAAATTGTGGATCGCTCCAGGCACCCCGGATGCCCGGCCCAGAGTGGGGTGCTCCATTCCCTGGCGGAGGGTAATAAGGGGTTCCTCCTTGAGATGCAGAAAAAGCAGATGCCTTTACAGCCTGCTCCTGTCTCTGGGCAACACGGAACGGAGTAACTATCGACCAGTACTCGTCAAGTAACGCCTCTCTTTCCGAGTCGATCCTGCCCACCTGAAAAAGTATTTCCCGAAGGCGGTCGGCTCCCTCGCCTGCAATGGGAAAACCACACCAGACACAGTTTGCTTCTGCGCCGGTCGTCACATTGGTCGTATTGCCACATGCCCCACAGAGTATCCTGTCAGTAGCGCGCTGCAAATCAGCAACGCTCCGGTCTTCAGCAGAGTCCACGATGGGCACTCCCTCTGTTTCCATAGATACCACTATAGTACTATACGATTAGCGCCACACGATCAACGCGATACAAGTAGTACTACATGATTATCTGCGAGACGCTACACTGGACTCTTCACGGGCATCCAGCGCACCCTCCAGCCAGGATGCCACCCCCTGAAGGGTTGCTCCGGGGGTAAACACCTGCGCCACGCCTATCTCCGTCAACTGCGGTATATCCGACTCAGGTATAATCCCTCCCACCATCACCACGACATCATCAAGGCCACTGGCCGCAAGGCCATTCAGTATCTTCGGAACTATGGTCATGTGGGCTCCCGACAATAACGACAAGCCAAGTGCATCGGCATCCTCCTGCAACACGGCCTCGACCACCTGATCGGGTGTCTGGTGCAGCCCTGTATAGATAACCTCAAAACCTGAATCCCTAAGTGCCCTGGCAATTACCTTGGCACCGCGATCATGCCCATCAAGTCCCGGTTTGGCTATAACAACTCTGTAGTTACGTATCATTGCCTCACATTGTATCACGTTCTATCCGCGCATAGACTTCCTCGCCGCCTACACGCGTAGATCGTAACCGCCAGATCTCACAGGTCACGAACCAACTCATCGGGGATCTCGGAGATAAACCTACTGGGAATAGAGTTGTTGTAGGCACCCCAAAGCATTCTCTCCCAGGCGTGAGTCAGATACAGCCACCTCTTTGACCTGGTAATGCCGACATAACAGAGTCGCCTCTCTTCTTCCAACTGTACGGGATCATCGATAGACCTCATATGCGGGAATACCCCATCATCCATCCCCACCATAAACACCACTTCAAACTCCAGACCCTTGGCTATATGTATTGTCATAAGAGATACCTTCCCCTCAATGCCATAGAGATCATCTGCATCTGAGACCAGCGCTACCGTCTCGAGCATGTCCTGCAACTCTCCAAAGCGTCCTGCCATCGAGACCAGCTCCGCTATATTCTCCATGCGTGACTGCGCCTCACGGGCTTCAAGCGCTTTTATGCTTTCACGATAGCCGGTTCGATCAAGAACGGCAGAGAGCAACTGAGCCGGCCCTACGCCACTATCGTTCATCTGCGCCAGCTCGGATACTATGGAAGACAACTCTGCCAACGCTATAGCGGCCTTCTTCGGAGCTCCGGCTTCAGTGGCATAAGGAAAACTGTCCACCAGGCTGATCCCGCTGGCTCTGGCGTATTCGGCCAATTTTGCCAAAGTGACATCGCCGACACCCCTTTTTGGAGAATTGATAATCCTCCTGGCAGATATTTCGTCGGCTGGGTTGGCTACTACCATTAGATAAGCCAATAGGTCTTTCACCTCTCTGCGATCATAGAAACGAGTACTACCAATGACCTTATAGGGAATACCCTCGATAACGAGCGCCTCTTCCAATGCACGGCTTTGTGCGTTTGTCCGGTAGAATACCGCCATATCACTATAAAATAGAGCCTCCTGATCCGCAAGGCGCTTTATCTCTCTGCCGACAAAGCGAGCCTCGTCGTTCTCATCGCTTGCCCGATACCGGAATATCGGCGGCCCCGCATCAGAGCTTGTCCAGAGATTCTTCGGAATACGGGAGCGGTTGTTCGATATGACTGCGTTCGCCGTATCCAATATGGTCTTGGTAGAGCGATAGTTTTGCTCGAGAGCAATGACCTTCACATCAGGAAAGGCTTTTTCAAACTCCAATATGTTACGCACATCGGCACCTCGAAACATATAAATTGACTGATCTGCATCTCCGACGACACACACGTTACGATGCACCTCGCCAAGCATGAGTACGAGCCTGTTCTGCACCTGATTGGTATCCTGGTACTCGTCTACCAGAATATGCTTGAACCTGTCACGATACATATCCAGTACATCGGGGCATGCCTCAAAAAGGTTCACCGTTACCATGAGCAGGTCGTCGAAGTCCATGGCGGAAAATTGCTTAAGGCGTTGCTGGTAGAGGGAATACACCTCAGATACTTTCGTCTCGAAAGGGCCACTGGCATGTTCACGGTAAGATTCAAAGTCCACCATCTCAGACTTGGCTGCCCCTATCTCCCGCATGATAGCTTGGGGACGAATTTTCTTTGGATCTATATTGAGTTCCTTTTCGATTTGCTCGACAAGGCGCCTGGAATCCTGAGTGTCGTATATGGTAAATGACCTGCTGTACCCGAATCTGTCCGCATGAGAACGCAATATGCGCACACAGGCGGAATGGAAAGTGGACATCCACATGTACTTCGCCTCGTCGCCAAGCATTTCCACAAGCCTGCTGCGCATCTCGTCAGCTGCTTTATTGGTAAAGGTAATTGCAAGTATGGATGAGGATCGCACTTCCCCCTTATATACAAGATGAGCAATCCTCCTGGTCAGGACTCTCGTCTTCCCCGATCCTGCACCGGCAATTACAAGCAGAGGGCTCCCTCTGTGCAACACTGCCTCACGCTGAGCGGGGTTCAGCCCCTCCAGCAACTCCTCTTCATCTATCACCCTGCACCACTTCGGAGCGCAATTCCACGCTCTGGCCAACTGGGCTGGAAAACCCAACATACACAAATTCCGAGCGTAACTCCACGTTCCGGCCGCTCTGCTCGGAAAGATCTGCGTATGTCGCTTCCGGGCGTACCAATTACTCCCATTCTATCGTACCAGGTGGCTTGGAGGTAACATCCAATACCACCCTGTTCACCCCATCCACCTCACCAATCATCCTTGCAGATATTTTTTCCACGAGATCATAGGGTAACCTGGCCCAGTCTGCCGTCATCGCATCATCGGAGGTAACTGCCCTTATCACTACAGGATAGGCGTAGGTACGCTGGTCGCCCATGACCCCAACTGTACGCACTGCAGGCAATACGGCAAAGCTCTGCCAGAGCTCTCTATAGAGACCGGCCTTTTTGATCTCCTGGTCCAGTATCGCCTCAGCTGCACGCAATATCTCTGTGCGCTCTCTGGTGACCTCACCTATTATTCTTACGGCCAGCCCAGGTCCTGGAAATGGTTGTCGCCAGAGTATCTCATCGGGTAATCCCAACTCAGCGCCTACCGCCCTTACCTCATCCTTGAAAAGCATCCTCAGGGGTTCCACCAACTCAAAGGACATGCTGTCAGGCAAACCACCTACATTGTGATGTGACTTGATAATCGATGCGCCACCACCATTGCTGCCTCCGGATTCAATCACATCCGGGTAAAGTGTGCCCTGTACCAAAAATCGAGGTTTCCCGACTGAACCAGCCACCTCTTCAAATATCCTTATAAACGTCTCACCAATTATCTTGCGCTTTTCCTCGGGGTCGGTCAACCCTGCCAGTTTCTCGTAGAATATATCTTCCGCATCGTAACGGACAAAGTTCATTCCCATCCTGCCCGCGAAAATGTCCTCCACCTGGTCACCCTCGTCCATACGGAGCAATCCAGTATCTACAAACACACATATCAACCGATCTCCCACAGCTCTGCCGACCAGCGCGGCGGCTACCGCCGAGTCGACCCCTCCTGACAGCGCACACAGAACCTTCTCTTCTCCGGTTTGAACAATGATGTTCTCCACAGACTGCTCAATAATGTTTGTATGGGTCCAGGTGGGCGATGCGCCACATATATCGAACAGAAATGTCTCTATCAGAGCATTGCCTCCCGCTGTATGGGACACCTCCGGATGAAACTGCACACCGTAGATCCCCCTATCTGAGTCCTCGAATGCTGCAACAGCTCCATTTGCACTCCAGGCAAACTGGATAGACTTCGGTGGAGTTTCGACAATCGCATCTGAATGGCTCATCCACACGTCCAGATGAGAATCACCAACTTCTGCAAGCATAGAATCGATCAATCTGCCCCCGGTACCCGATATGTCCCCGGTACCCGGTATGTCCAACACAGTCCTGCCGTATTCGCCTCTGGAGGTACGTTCTACCCTGCCTCCAAGGTCTCTTGCTATCAGTTGCGCTCCGTAACATATACCCAA
>JAJZWU010000028.1 GCA_021846515.1 Actinomycetes bacterium | reverse complement strand
GTGACGATATTAAATCTATTCTTGCATCCGGTCGTGAATTGGATATTGACTATATTGCCCATTATGCAGAAGTGTGGGATGTAACAGATAGATGGCAGGAAGCACTATCGCAATGGGGTACAAAGGGGTAGAACCTTTTACCGGGTGTAGAGCATATAAAAATCATATGTAGAAACGTGCCGTGAACGTGTAGAAACAAGATGTACTTACTTGCATGTAGTTACACCTAGGTGCTCCTAAATGCCCAGTTAGATATAGGTATGAGAACATTGGTGCAGGTAGAAAAAGCGGTCTTGACGGACTCCAAAACCGGCGGTTGCGGGTTCGAGTCCCTCCTGCCCTGCTAAATTTGATTAGTTTTTTTGTAAATGGCCTTATATGCTTGTCGGGTTATATATTTCTCGACCCTGGTTGTGTGGCTTGCGCTCTTTTGATCATGTAATAGGAGCAGCAACTGATAGAGAGATGTCCATAAGTGATACAGGGTAGGTGTATAATTTTATTATGAACACCATGGAGATAATAAGAGAGATGGAGCAGGATCCAGCCTTGCGGGCTTCCCTTAGGGCGGTCTTGTTGGGAGAGGAGTTTCTTAATCTTCCTGCCGAGGTGAGGGCTAACACTGAGGCCATAGGTCGTCTGGAAAAGATTGTTGCCAGCCATACCGAGGCCATTACTAGACTGGAAAAGATTGTTGCTGCTAACACCAAGGCAATAGAAGAACTGATAGAGGCACAAAAACGTACTGAGATAAGAGTAACTAGGCTTGAGAATGACGTGGTATTCCTGAAGGGTGGGTACTATGAGAGCCAGTGGGAAAAGAACGCTACTAGTTACCTGGCAGGTCACGGCTACCGTAATATACATTTGCTGTCCAGGAACGATATAGCTGACCTGGTAGAGGATATGGAAGATACTCTTAGGGTAGATGCACTTAACGTGGACGTTGTGTATACGGCTGTTCGCAGGTCTGATGGCTTACAGGTATATGTGGTAAAGGAGGTTGCCAGCCGTATCCATTTGGATGACGTGACAGGAGTACAGCGTCGAGCGTATATTATACGAGAAGCTACCGGTAGCGAGGTCGTTGCCTGCGTAGCCGGTGCATCTATTGCAGATAGTGTGCGGAGTACAGCTGATGCTGGTGGGGTGTTGGTGACAGTACCCAGCAAATGGATCATCCAGAGTGCTGAAGCATCCTGACCAAAAACAGCACGATTCCGGTCATCATGGACAGTGAGGATGTCGCGAGCGTGCAGTTGGTATGCTACGGTTTGGTGTATGCTATAGAGTGACATGCAGATTATATGGGGTATATGTCATTTATACAACGATGGAAGTGTTGTAGAAGGAGTCATTGAGATGTTAGTAAAGGCAGCATGCTAAGTGAATAGAGAGATGAGGCGCCTCATGCAGCGTCAGGGACAGGTCGATGCGGATGGATCGGTAGCTACGAAAAAAGAGCCCCCGAAATCATTGCGTAGCAAGCCGCCCACGAAGCAGAGGACGACCGTATCACAGTTTTTAAGAGAGGTTAGAGAAGAATTAAGGCAGGTGGCATGGCCTACCAGAAATGAAGTGTTTAACTCGTCGACGGTGGTGATAATAATGCTTGTGTTGATGGTGGGTATGATATTTTTGCTGGATTTTTTGTTTGCCAAAGGAGTGACCTACTTATTTAGGCCATGATACTATCGTCATGTTTAGGTGTAGCATTAAGGCAATACATTGAACTACGAAATTATCTGGTCTGGTTATGGGATCTTGGTAATTATTTGATTTTAGAATGAATATAGATAATATATAGAAGTGTGATGAAGTGGTACAGTATAGTACGATGCAGTTTTAGGTATAATTTGAGTAGGATAATATTTATAAATGAGTGTTGACAACAATATCGAAACCGATCTTCTGGGTCCAACAGGTATTTTCCTAGAGGAGAACAGTAATGATGCTGATGAGGCTGTACTCGCTAACGGCGAGGAAGACATAACCAGTTTTGGGCCCGAAAGATCTGACACGGGATATATTGACAGTGCAGTCACGTCGGGTGATGTAAACAATACAAATAGCACGAATGAGGTTGGATATAGTGGTGTGGATAGAGCTACCAGTCAAGACTCCTACGATACAGATGGTGTAGATGATTGGGAAGACGACGAAGATATAGTTCAAGAGAGCCCTTATGATTTACCTGGAGCTTGGTATGTGGTGCATACCTATGCCGGGTATGAGAATATCGTGAAGGCTAATCTCGTTAAAATGGCAGGAACGATGAACATGGAAGACAGGATCTATGATATCGTTATTCCGCTTGAGGATGTCGTAGAATACAAGAACTCAAAGAAGGTTATTGTACAGAAAAAGGTATTTCCTGGGTACCTACTCTGCCGATGTGAGATGGATGATGATACTTGGTCGATGATTCGAAATACACCGGCAGTTACCGGTTTCGTTGGATCGGGAACAAGGCCGACGCCTCTTTCTCGTAGCGAGATAGAGGCTATTTTGAAACCAAATGCTCGTAAGGGTAGTCGTAGCGCAAGGAACAAGGCACAACTGGAGTATGAGTTGGGAGATACGGTAAGGGTAAAGGATGGGTCATTTGCCGACTTTTCAGGTCAGGTTGCTGAGATAAACGAAGATCAGTTAAAGCTTAAGGTGCTGGTTAATATCTTTGGTCGTGAAACTCCCGTTGAACTTGATTTGGATCAGGTTGTAAAGCTTTAGAAAAAAGGAGACAATATATAATGGCACCTCGCAAAAAAAAGGTTATAGCTATTGTAAAGATACAGCTTCCGGCAGGTGGTGCAACCCCTGCTCCCCCGGTAGGAACGGCCTTAGGGCCTCACGGGATACAAACTATGGAGTTTTGTAAGCAATACAATGCTGCCACCGATGACAAAAAAGGCTCGATTATTCCAGTGGAAATATCTATATATGAGGACCGTAGCTTTAGCTTTATACTTAAAACTCCTCCAACTACAGCTCTTATCAAGGAGGCAGTGGGTTTGCAAAAAGCCTCACAGACACCTGGTCGTGATATAGTGGCGCGATTAACCCCAGAGCAGGTTACTGCGATTGCCAAGGTAAAACTCTCAGATCTGAATGCCTATGATTTGCATGCTGCCGAGCAACAAGTTGCAGGAACTGCCAGATCTATGGGCATAGCAGTTACGGCCTGATAACCTTGAACGTTTAGGGAGATAGTACTGCTGTCAATACGGTTGCCCAAAGGAGAGAAACTGCTATAAGGTAGTCGATCCGATAGTGCAATTTTACATATTGATAGTTTGCCTGGTAAACTAAATAGTCCATTTGAAAAAAAGGAGCATGTGTGCATAGAGGTAAGAGGTACAGAGACGCGATTAGCAAGTACGATAAAGACAGGCTGTATACGCCTATCGAGGCTATTGCTGTTATAAAGTCTTTTGATGTCATAAAATTTGATGAAACTATTGATTTGGCAGTACGCCTGGGAGTAGATCCCCGTAAGGCTGACCAGATTGTGAGGGGTAGTTTGACATTACCGGCTGGAACTGGCCGTAGTGTCAAGGTTGCAGTATTTGCTGCAGGAGAGCAGGCTCAGTCTGCACGTGACGCAGGGGCCGATTATGTCGGCGCAGATGACCTGGCTGCAAGGATTACAGATGAAGGGTTGATGGATTTTGATGTGGTAATTGCCACTCCTGATATGATGGCCCAGGTCGGAAAGTTGGGTAGGGTACTGGGACCAAGGGGAGTTATGCCGAACCCGAAGTCTGGGACAGTTACAGATGATGTAAGTCGTGCGGTTGCGGAGTTCAAGAGCGGCAGAGTTGAGTACAGGACAGATAGGGTTGGCAATGTCCATCTTCCTTTGGGTAAGTTGTCATTCAGCGAAGCAGATCTTCTGGAAAACTATAGAGTAGTTTTGGACGAACTGGTTAGAGTCAAGCCGGCATCTGCCAAAGGTAAGTATATTAGGTCGATTACGCTGTCGACCACCATGGGACCAGGGGTGAAGGTCGACCCTCTTAAGGCCCGTGTCGTCGGCGATACAGCCATGGCGGTATAAGGTAAGGTAGCTTCATACAGAGACGGTAGTATCGCATAAAGGGATATATAGTGCTAGGAGAATAATGGTTAGACCAGAAAAAGTTGCAGTCGTAGATGAAGTAAAAGATATGTTTTTGTCATCGTCAGCGGCGGTGTTGACTGAGTATAGAGGGCTTACAGTTGCAGAACTTGAGCAACTACGTAAGGAGCTTATATCGGCTGGAGCCACCTATAAGGTATATAAGAATACACTCGTCAAGCGAGCTATTGACGGAATGTCAAGTGAACCGATAAGTTCAATGTTGGGAGGCCCTAATGCCTTAGCTTTTTGCAATAGTGATCAGAGCGATATATCTAATGTAGCGAAGATTCTGAAGACATTTGCAAACAACAATCCAAATCTGGTTATTAAAGGTGGTTACTATGCTGGCGAAATAGTGACAGGGGAACAACTAATGGATATAGCCGAATTGCCATCGCGTGAGGTATTATTAGCGCAGTTGGCATCTACTATGGCTGCCCCGTTGTATCGTATGGCCAATTTACTCGCCACTATACCGAGGAACTTTGCATATGGACTTAAAGCTCTGATGGACAGCAGGCCACAGACAACAGAAAATAGTAATTCCGTGGAAAGTAGCGAAGCCGATAATGCCGAGACAGAAGGAGATGCAGTGGTAGACAATGCTGCCATAGATGAAGACATGGAAACGGGTGATGTTCCAGTGACCGAATAGAGAGGCAAACCATCCAATGGCGACGGATATGCACTGCTTATCAGCATCTGGTATCATAGCGCTATCGTAGTGCTGTCCATTCTAGGGCAGAAAAGTACGATTTTTTTGGGTATAGTACATATATAGTAAGATAGAAAGTAATTAGTTAAATGAGAAATAGGAGAATATGATGGCCGGGAAGACCTTGACCAAAGAAGAAATACTTGAAGGTATAGCAAACTTGAGCGTTCTTGAGTTGTCCGAGATGCTAAAGGGATTTGAGGAGAAATTCGGTGTAACTGCTGCCGCGCCGGTGGCTGTTGCCCAGGTTGCTCCCGCAGGTGGTGGCGATGCTGCTAGTTCTGGCGGTGAATCGGAATCAGAGGTGGATGAACTTGACGTGATTTTAACCTCTGCCGGTGATAAGAAGATCCAGGTCATTAAAGAGGTCAGGGCGCTGACCAGCTTAGGGTTAAAAGAGGCAAAGGATCTGGTGGAGGCTGCTCCTAAGGCGGTACTGGAAAAAGTGTCTAAAGCTGATGCAGAAAAGGCAAAGGCACAGCTGGAAGAGGCTGGAGCTTCGGTAGAACTTAAGTAGTCCTTTGCGGCCAGGGGTAATCTGTACAGTTAACGAGCTGACTTGCATTGTTTTAACAGAACTACTAAAATGATGCTGATTTGACTAGTTGCTGGTATCTTTTTCTTATATATGCTGTCAGTGGCCGCGCGCGCGACTTGATAAAAGGTGCCATAACAAAGATTGGTATATTAAGATATACCTTATCTGGTTATTATGCAAAGCATAAAGTCCACAGTGCTGGTGTGCCTGTAGCAGTTTAATGTCGCTTACCCTAATGAATTCGTTGCCAACTACCCATATACTTGACTGATCGATCCAAATAAGAGAGGAGCATTACTTGCCGTTAAGAACCCATAGCAGAATGAATCATCGTATCACTTTTTCAAATCTTGATGAAGTACTGCCAGTACCCAACCTGATAGCTGTTCAGCGCGATTCATTTGAGTGGTTTATGGAAAAGGGATTGGCGGAAGCATTTTCAAGTATCAGCCCCATTGAAGACTATACAGGGCAGCTCAGCTTGGAGATAGAGTACGATCCGACCGACATGGACATGAAGCAGCCTCCGAAATTTACTGTGGAGGAATGCAGAGAAAAGGACATGACGTACGCTGTCCCTGTCTTTGTGCGTGCAAGGTTCTACAACGCCGAGACCGGTGAAATCAAAGAGCAGACCATCTTTATGGGAGATTTCCCGGCCATGAGCGACAAGGGCACTTTCATTATAAATGGAACAGAGAGAGTGGTGGTTTCTCAGCTGGTCAGGTCACCGGGTGTCCTCTTTCAGCCCGGCAAAGACCAGAAAACTATAGTTACCGGAACAATACATCCCTATCGTGGAGAATGGATAGAAGTAGATCTCGAATCCAGAGCAGCTCGCGATGTAAATGCTGGAGCTCGCGTTGCCCGCAAGAGGAGAATGTCACTTTTTACCTTGATAAGGGCACTGGGTTATGACGATGAAACATTACTTAATCGCTTTGTCTCGCATTTCGATTTTCTCGAACCTCAGTGGGAGAAGGAGCGCGACACAGCTCCCTCTCGCGAAGAGGCATTGCTGGAGATATACAAGCGTGCCAGGCCGGGTGAGCCTCTTAATGTCGAGTCAGCAAGGATGTACTTTGAAGGTGCATTCTTCAATTCCAAACGTTATGATCTGACGAAAGTAGGCCGTTACAAGCTGAACCGTAAATTAAGTGATGAAATTGATGTCATGTCAGAGGTGCTGGGCACGGAATTGGAGCGCCCTGATCCAGAGCAAACAGTGTTAGCTCCTTCCGAGATACTGGCTACCGCCAGCTTTATGCTTCACTTAGCCGACGGGAAACAGGGGTATCGTTTGGACGATCAGGACCACTTTGCCAATCGGCGAGTACGTTCGGTTGGGGAGCTTATCCAGAATCAGGTGAAGATAGGGTTGTCCCGTATAGAGCGAGTAGTGAGGGAGCGAATGACTACTCAGGACAAGGAGACAATTACCCCTCAATCTCTTATAAACATCAGGCCTCTGGTTACTTCTCTCAAAGAGTTCTTCGGTACAAGCCAGCTTTCGCAATTTATGGATCAGATCAATCCTGTGTCCGGCCTTGCTCACAAGCGCAGGTTGTCTGCGTTGGGGCCTGGTGGCCTGTCGAGAGAGAGGGCCGGTTTTGAGGTGAGAGACGTGCATAGCTCTCATTATGGCAGGATGTGCCCTATAGAAACTCCCGAAGGTCCCAATATAGGCCTGATTGGAGCATTGGCCAGTTACGCTAAAGTTAATGAGTTTGGTTTTATAGAGACTCCCTACCGAAGGGTCGTAAATGGTCGGGTAACCGATGAGATTATTTACATGGATGCCTCGGAAGAGGAAAAGTACGTTATAGCGCAGGCAAATGCTACTTTAGACAGTAACGGCAATCTTATTGATGACAGGGTTCTGGTTCGCCGAGGACCCAAGGCTGCGGAAATCAGAGTAGGCACCGTCCAGACTACCTATGGTACTACCAGCGAAATTGATTATGTGCCTCCATCGGAGGTAGATCTTATGGATGTATCTCCTGCTCAGATAGTATCTGTATCGACTGCATTAATCCCATTTATAGAGCACGATGATGCCAACCGAGCCCTTATGGGTGCAAATATGCAGAAGCAGGCTGTGCCGTTATTGATACCCGAAGCTCCGTATGTAGGTACAGGCATGGAGTCAAAGGTTGCCAGGTATTCGGGTGACACTATCTTTGCGGAGGGTGATGGTGTAGTGACGGAGGCTTCCGGCGATAGAGTTGTTGTTCAGTACGATGAAGGAAATGTCGACCGTCTTGGATTCCCGCTCTGGTCAAAGGAATACCGAATTGCCAAGTTCCAGCGTTCAAATCAGAACACCTGCATTAATCAGAAGGTACTGGTGGATGAGGGCGATCGGCTGACAAAGGGAGACTTGATAGCTGACGGGCATGCTACCGATAGGGGAGAACTGGCTTTGGGGAAGAATTTGCTGGTTGCGTTCATGCCGTGGGAAGGGTACAACTATGAAGATGCCATAATCATATCCGAACGACTGGTGAAAGATGACGTGTTGACGTCTGTCCATATTCAAGAGCATGAGGTAGATGCCCGTGATACCAAGCTGGGAGCAGAAGAGATTACTCGTGACATACCCAACCTGTCAGAGGAGGTCATTGGCAATCTGGACGATAGGGGAATTATAAGAGTTGGGGCCGAGGTAGGCCCGGGGGATGTATTGGTAGGCAAGGTTACGCCAAAGGGGGAGACCGAGCAGACTGCAGAGGAGAGACTTTTACGTGCCATTTTTGGTGAAAAGGCCAGGGAAGTAAGGGATACATCTCTCAAGGTTCCCCATGGGGAGTGGGGTAAAGTAATAGACGTTAAGGTCTTTTCTCGTGAGGATGCACATGAATTACCTCCTGGGGTTAACCAGATTGTTAGGGTGTATGTAGCCCAGCGTCGTAAGATATCTGAGGGTGATAAATTAGCAGGAAGACATGGGAACAAAGGTGTGATTTCAAAAATTCTGCCAATTGAGGATATGCCTTATCTTGCCGACGGAACGCCTGTAGATATCATTCTTTCCCCACTTGGTGTGCCAAGCCGGATGAATGTAGGTCAGGTGTTGGAGTCTCATCTTGGTTATGTCGCCAAGAACTTTCAGTTGGTGGATTCTTTGGGCGGAGGCGTGCCGGGTGGATCATATAAAAAAGCCAGTGGTGGCCTGGGCAATGAGAGCACCGAGTTCAATAGGGGAAGCGTTGATGAGCTGGAACGTAAGACACGACCCAGGACTTATCCTAAGGCGTGGGTCGCCACTCCGGCCTTTGATGGAGCACGTTGGGATGCCAGGGTAGGCAATAGTCGCCAGCCAGCCATTCAGCAACTATTGAAAGATATTGATAACGACGGTGCCAATGGGTCAAAGCTGATAGGAGAAGATGGCAAGGCAACTCTCTATAATGGGAGAACTGGGCTGAATTACGATAACCCAATCAGTGTCGGATACGTATACATCATGAAGCTGGCTCATTTGGTCGACGATAAAATACATGCTCGCTCTACTGGACCGTACTCCATGATCAACCAGCAACCCTTGGGTGGTAAGGCTCAATTTGGTGGTCAGAGGTTTGGTGAGATGGAAGTATGGGCGTTGGAAGCATACGGTTCTGCCCATACATTGCAGGAGATATTGACCATCAAGTCTGATGACGTATCCGGCAGGGTAAAGGTCTACGAGGCAATCGTCAAGGGTGACAACATTCCAGAGCCTGGCATTCCTGAGAGTTTCAAGGTGCTTATAAAAGAAATGCAGTCTCTCTGCTTGAATGTAAGTGTTATGACAGATACTGGGCAGAAGGTAGAGATGAGGGAGATGGACGAGGAGGTTTATCAGATTAGTGAAGGCCTTGGAATCAGTATAAGCCACCCCGAACGCGGATTTGATGATGACGAAAGAGCGATTGAGAGGAACTTGTAATGCTTGATGTGAATGAATTTGATCAGCTCTCTATAGGTATTGCGACCACCAGCGATATAAGCGAGTGGTCCAGTGGTGAGGTGAAGAAGCCTGAGACTATCAATTATAGGACATTGAGGCCAGAAAAAGATGGACTCTTTTGTGAAAAGATATTTGGGCCTACAAAGGATTGGGAATGTTATTGCGGAAAATATAGGCGTGTTAGGTTTAAGGGGATAACTTGCGAACGCTGTGGCGTTGAAGTGACTCGTTCCAAGGTGAGACGCGAAAGAATGGGGCATATCGTACTGGCTGCTCCGGTAGTACATATTTGGTATCTGCGAGGCACCAGGAGCTGGCTTGCCTACCTTCTTATGGGTACCGATACCAAGGAGGAACTCAAGACCAAACAACTCGAAAAGGTTGTTTATTTTGCCGCCAACATGGTTACTTCAGTAGATTCAGAACGTCTTCATAACGATTTACCGGAGCTTGAAGCAGACATCCTTGCCGAGATAGAGGAGTTGAAGCAATCACTAGAAAGCCGTGCGGAAAAATATACAGCCGCTTATGAAAAAGAGGTTGCTGACCTGGAGGGTCGTGATGCAAAGGAGGGTGAGATACGTGCAAAGCTACGCTCATTCGAGCGTGAGGTAGCATCGATCAGGGAACGTACAGAAGCTGAAATAGATATGGCACGACGTGCACTTGAAGAGGTGCGTAATCTCTATCCGCGCAAGATCGTAGAAGATGATCTACTCTGGCGCGAATTAAAGTTTCGTTTTGGTGATTATTTTGATGGCGGCATGGGGGCTGAAGCTGTTGTAAAGCTTTTGGAGAATATTGACCTTGACGAAGAGGAACGCAAATTACGCGAAATGATTGCAAGTATAGACGACAGTCGTGCGCTGTCAGTGCAGAAGAAGCAAAAAGCGATTAAAAGGCTTAGAATCATTTCAGCGTTTAATCGTAGGGACGAAAATGGAAACAGGGAAAGTGATCCTAGGGCGATGGTGCTTGATGTTGTTCCAGTTATTCCGCCTGATCTGCGCCCAATGGTACAGCTTGACGGCGGTCGGTTTGCTACGTCTGATTTGAACGATCTTTACAGGAGAGTCATAAACCGAAACAATAGGTTGAAGCGACTGCTTGATCTTGGTGCACCAGAGATCATAATAAATAATGAAAAGAGAATGCTACAGGAGGCTGTGGACGCATTATTTGATAATGGACGTCGTGGGCGTCCGGTGATGGGTTCAGGTAACCGCCCGTTAAAGAGCCTCTCCGAAATACTCAAGGGCAAGCAGGGACGATTCCGTCAGAATCTACTTGGCAAAAGGGTAGACTATTCAGGCCGTTCGGTTATCGTGGTGGGGCCGACGTTGAAACTTCACCAGTGTGGACTACCGAAACTCATGGCTCTCGAATTGTTCAAACCGTTTGTGATGAAGCGTATGGTCCAGCTTGAATTGGCTCAAAACATCAAATCCGCCAAGAGAATGGTGGAGAGACGCCGTCCGCAGGTTTGGGATGTACTTGAGGAGGTGATTAAAGGGCACCCCGTTCTTTTGAATAGGGCACCTACGCTCCACAGGTTGGGTATACAGGCATTCGAGCCGGTGTTGGTCGAAGGTAAGGCTATACAGATACACCCATTGGTATGTACTGCATTCAATGCAGATTTTGATGGTGATCAGATGGCCGTTCACCTTCCACTGTCATCCGAGGCTCAGGCAGAAGCCAGGGTGCTCATGTTGTCAGTTAACAACATCATGTCACCCGCTACGGGAAGGCCAATTACGGTACCTACTCAGGATATGGTCTTTGGTATCTACTACCTTACTATTGAGAAGGAAGGTGGTCAGGGAGAAGGTAGAGTATTCCGCCACATATTTGATGTTGTAATGGCTCTTGATGACGCTATAGTTGATTTACACTCCAAGATCCGGATGCTGCCTATGGCCGGTACGGAACTTTACGAGTCTGTTGCACTTTCTCAGGGGGTAGATCCATCCTCTGGTGAACGCTTGATATTGGATACTACACCAGGTAGAGTGCTCTTTAACGAAGCATTGCCCAGTGGTTTTCCGTTTGTGAATACTGTAGTAGGCAAGCAGAATATTCCAATAGGAACAATTGTGGAGCAACTTGTCAATCAGTATCCAAAGCACGTTGTTGCTGAGAGCCTGGACAAGTTGAAGTCATTGGGTTTCAGGTACGCAACTCAGTCTGGATTGACTATATCTATTAACGATATACCTATTCCGCCTGAGAAGCAGGTGATACTGGACAATTATGAGCGCGAGGCCAGTAAGGCTGAGAGTCAATTCGATAGAGGAATTATTACCGATGATGAACGACGCCAAAAGGAGGTGGAGATCTGGACATCAGCAACCTCCGAAGTAGGTAAGGCAATGGAGAAGACACTTGCCAGTATGACATTTAACCCACTTGATATGATGGTTGTTTCTGGTGCACGTGGTAATCCTCAGCAGATAAGACAGATTGCCGGGATGAAGGGGTTGGTCTCTAATCCACGCGGTGAGATGATTCCACGTCCTATAAAGTCATCTTTTCGGGAGGGATTATCCGTTTTGGAGTACTTCATATCTACCCATGGGGCGAGAAAAGGTCTGGCTGATACTGCCTTGCGTACTGCAGACTCCGGGTATCTGACCAGGAGGTTGGTGGATGTATCTCAAGAGTTGATCATACGGGAAGAGGACTGTGAAACCGCCCGGGGAATATGGGTGGATGGCATTACTGCTGATGAAGCCCACCAGAGGGCATACTTGGAGACAAGGATATATTCCAGATATCTTGCGGAGGATGTTAGCTTTTCAGATGGCACTATAGCCAGCAAAGGAGAGATGATAGATCTACCATTGCTGGAAAAGATGCGTAATGACGAGCAGGTTACCAGGATAAGGGTACGTTCGCCGTTGACATGTGATTCCAGAAATGGTATATGTATTCGTTGCTATGGTATGTCGCTTGCCACCAGCCGCCCGGTAGAGATAGGGGAGGCGGTAGGCGTAGTAGCAGCGCAGTCTATCGGTGAACCAGGAACTCAGCTGACGATGAGGACGTTCCATACCGGGGGGATTGCCGGTGAAGATATTACCCACGGCCTACCCAGAGTGGTTGAATTGTTTGAGGCTCGTACTCCGAAGGGTGCTGCCAATCTGGTACACAGAGCTGGATTGGTACGTGTAGAAGATACCGAGAATGGTCGCTTGGTGACTATGATTAGTGATGACGGAGTAGAGGAATCTGTCTTGATGCCTCCGCGTACTCATTTACTTGTATCTGATGCTCAAGAGGTTCAACCGGGCGATGCTCTGGTAGACGGCCCGAAAGATCCCAAGGAGCTGCTTGAGGTGATGGGTATCAGGCAGACCGAGCAGTATCTTGTGGATGAAGTGCAGAATGTCTACAGGGACCAAGGGGTGTCTATCCATGATAAGCATATAGAGTTAATCGTGCGCCAGATGCTAAAAAGGGTGCTCGTAGTCGATCCCGGGGAGTCAACATTCTTACCTGGTGAGCGTGTAGATTCACATGACTTCCAGAATGCCAATAAAGCCCTTGCCCTTGAGGGCAAGAGAGTGGCTGAAGGGAGGCCAGAGCTTATGGGTATTACCAAAGCTTCTCTGGCTACGGACTCGTGGTTGTCGGCAGCTTCATTCCAAGAGACTACCCGCGTTCTGACAGAGGCTGCCATTGAGGGCAAGAGCGACAAACTCTATGGCCTGAAAGAGAATGTCATAATAGGGAAGCTTGTACCTGCGGGTACAGGGATGGATATCTACCAGGAGCGTGAGCCATATCTTCCAAATGCAAGTATGATGGGTGGGGTCAGGCTTGAATCTGCTGTGGGTGCCGAACAGGCAGGGAACCTGGCTGCGTGGCTAAGGGGACTGGGAGATCATCCCAGTGAAGAGTACAGCAGTGACGCAGGAGAAGATGACTCCCATTATGGAGCCAATGAGGACAGTGCTGCTGTAGATGGAGATATGGTCCCAGAGGACAATAACGAGGGTGGCTCCACAGATATTGAGGGCACTGCGCATGCTGATGCCGGGTGAGCCAGGTAGTGAAGGCAGCGCAGTTGCTGGTTGTGGCTCTGTAGCATTTTGTAGCGAGGGAGACTTTAGCGGGCGCTCAGAGATAGATTCCGAGCTTCTGAGGGAGTCGAAGGCAACCAGAGTAGCATTCTTGCCCACTGCAGCTGCATATCAAAGTGTCGAACATGCAGTTGAATCCGCACGTAAGAGATGGGCAGATGCCGGTGCGTCTCTGGATAGCGTTCCTATACTTTCGAGGCGAGATGCCGAAGACAGCTCCAATGCTCAAATGTTAAGGGAATCACGGTTGATAGTTGTTGGTGAAGGATCACTGCCTCATTTGCGTTCAGTGCTGCATCGTTCAGCCGCGTGGGATTCAATAGTTGTAGCTTGGCATTCTGGAGCTGTGATAGTGGGGGAGGGAGCAGGTGCAATGGCGCTTTGCAATCCAATGATTGATACGAGAGGGGGCGCATTGACAGTCGGCTTGGGGTTAGTGAGGGGAATCGTTGTGCTAACCGGGTTTGGCCATGAGTCGACCGAAAAGGTCCACAGGTCGATAGCCTTGGCTGCTCCAGATCATTGTGTAGTAGGGGTGGAGAATGCAACCATGCTGGTAAGAGACAGAGCAGGCCAGTGGTCTGTGTATGGGGATGGCCGCGTAAGGGTATTCAAACACGGCGAAGATGTTGATATGGATGAGCTTAACCAGGTAGAGTTGGCCTGATTAAGGTTGTATCGTAATCGAGAGTATACGGTGTGTCACGGTTGGTGGAACGCCGCTGGAACTACCGTCGGCAACTATCTTGTTGACTACGCTCATACCGGATGTCACATGGCCGAATAGGGTGTATTGAGGAGGCAGGCTCTCCCCGGACGAGCCGTCTACTATAAAGAACTGGCTGCCGTTTGTGCTTAGAGATCCAGAATTTGCCATGGCTATAGAGCCATTTGGATATTGTGGTTGACCGGCAGGTGCCTTTGGAGGTGCACTACCCGTGTATGAATAACCCGGACCAGATCCTGAGCCTCCATTGCTCTGGCTACGGCTACCGGTCTGGGCCATGAAGCCGGGGATTACCCGCATGAATGCGTTGCAGTTGTAGTAGCCCTTGTTTGCAAGGAATACGAAATTGTTGACGGTCTTCGGATCACTCTTTGCATTGAGGGATATATCGAATGTGCCCACATCGGTCTTTACGATTGCAGTGTAGTTTAATGAAGTGTTGATTGTCATCGGTGGGGGGCTTGAAAAGCTCATCGGCTTTAGTGGGGTAGTGGGGCTCAATGGGCACCCTGCTTTTTGCGCTACGATGTCAGCAGCTTGTTGGGCTTTTGCAGTTGATGATGGGGCTGTAGTCGATGTCGTCTTTTTGACAGGTTTCGTACTGTGCTTCGTAGGTGATGAGCTAAATCCTCCGGAGGCGGCGTACACACCGAAGCCTATTACTATAATTGCACCGATAATGCCAAACCTTCGTATGGTGGCACGCCTTTTTTGTGCCTTGGCCTCAGCCTGGCGTTTCCTATTGCGAGCTTCTTTTTGCCGAGCTCTCTTGAGCGCTTTTGAATTGGTATTACTAGACATGTCTATTAAAGATAGCCGTTATTTCTCTGCAATGCACATCGGGGAAATGCATTCCAAGTACGGTCTGCCCTACAAACAGCTATGCCATTACCGCAATGCTGTTTGTGAATACTGACCGCTAGTGTGTTGTACTATTGCTGGTAGGAAGTTTGCTGGCAGTGCGCCTCCAACTTACCGTCGGGGAAATTGCCCTGAGATCTACACGGTCCTTGTACCTTTCTGCCAAAGATAAAAGCCGCTCTATAGATTCTTCGGTGAGCAAATGTGGTACCAGACCCAGATCCATCAGTTTGGTATGAGTGGCTTCATAGAAGTGTTCGTCTGCCTCTACACGGGGGTCCTCTACGTGTTGTATTTTTACTCCGTTGCCGTATACAGCTGCAACCTTCTCTGCCAAATTGAGTACCGAGAATGATTCAGTGAATTGATTGAACACTCTGTACTCTCCCTTTGATGGCGGGTTCATTATAGCAAGCTCTATGCAAGCCAGCGTGTCTCGTATGTCGAGCATTCCTCTGGTCTGGCCGCCCTTACCGTAAACAGTCAGTGGCCTGCCTACAACAGCCTGTACGCAGAACCTGTTCAGTACTGTGCCGAATACGGCGTCATAATCGAGCCGTGTAGCCAGATCATCGTGTAGTGCGGTCTCCTCGGTATATTGTCCGTACACAATACCTTGGTTGAGATCGGTCGATCTGAGCCCCCATATCCTACATGCAAACATTATATTATGGCTGTCATGCACCTTGGATAGATGGTAGAAAGAACCGGGCTGCTTTGGATACGGCAACAGATCCTTCCTTCCCTTGTGCTCTATCTCGATAAATCCCTCTTCAATGGCGATATTGGGTGATCCGTACTCTCCCATTGATCCCAGTTTGACCAGATGGATCGTTGGATCCTGCTCGGCAATGGTGTATAGCACATTCAAGTTGCCGATTACGTTGTTGTGTTGGGTGTAGACGGCATGCTGGCGGTCTATCATTGAATATGGCGCCGAACGCTGCTCACCAAAGTGAACCACTGCAGCCGGTTCAAAGTCGCTGAATGTCCGTTCAACGAATGGAGCATCGGTCAGGTCGCCGATGTATAGTTCAATGTCCTTGCCGGTCAGCTCGTTCCAGCGGCGTATCCTTGTTTGTGCCTGCAGGATGGGTACGAGGCTGTCGACACCCATCTCCAGGTCATACTGACGCCTGACGAAGTTGTCCACTACTCCGACATCGTGTCCCTGCTGCGACAGGTATAATGCCGTTGGCCATCCAAGATAACCATCGCCTCCAAGAACCAGTATTCTCATTCTTACCACTTCCTTTCAATTATAAATTAGGCATTGTTGGTCAGCCGTACTGCCAGCCAGCAACTTTTTCCAAATTAAACCCATTTACACTATTAAACACCATCTGCTGACTAATATAAAGTATTACATACAATTCTGTGAATTTGCTTAGATGTATCTTTGTCGCAGATTAATTTTTTGAACATGTCGTAGGACAAAAATACATCAAATCATAGATAAGTGATTGCGCATGTGCGCATATACTGTATAATGAATGCTATGGAGTATGTTCTTGATCCGGTTATGCAGGTTCAGTCGGATGTATGCAAGGCACTTAGTGACCCCAAGAGGCTGGCTATACTGCATGCACTTCGTGAATCTGAATTATCTGTAGGAGAGTTGGCCGGGGCTATAGGTTGCCATATGCCAAATACCAGCCAACATCTTGCAGTGTTGCGTTCCGTGGGGTTGGTTCTTGTGAGGCGTGAGGGCAACGTAGCCTATTATTCACTTTCCAATCCCAGAATCCTGGATGCATGCGATATTATATTTGAGGTTATAGCCTCACATCAAATAGGTAGGTCGGCAACTATTGGATCGTCACTGGGTGTAACTGCCAAGTGAAACCCAAGCAGGCGCCGAGGTGAGAGAAAGGCTGATAAGTCAGTATGTTCAATAGAAAAAATAATGGTAATAGAGACAGTAACAACCTAAAAGGAGATGATAAGACAATGACAACACCGACAGCTATCAAGCAGGAGAGACAGCATAAGGTACTTGTTTTTACTACACCGAGTTGTCCTTGGTGCAAGAAGGCCAAATCGTATTTACGTGACAAGAGCATCCCATTCCGTGAGGTGGATGTCAGTAGAGATCCAGCGGCCGCCCGTGATCTTATACGCCGATCTGGGCAGATGGGAGTACCGGTCGTGGAGATAGATGGTAAGCCGGTGGTGGGATTTGACAAGGCACGTATAGACAGCTTACTTGGATTGCGATAGGAGGATTCAATGACTGAAGAGAATGTGGGAGTACAGCCACTGGGTAGCAGGGTGCTGTTACGTATACTGGAAGAGGAAAGCGTCACTCCCAGCGGATTGGTGCTACCGGATACCGCAAAAGAGAAGCCTCAGCGAGGCAGAGTGGTTGCTGTGGGTGACGACGAGGAAGTGATAAAGGTGTCCGTAGGCGATGACGTCCTCTATCCGAGATACAGTGGCACTGAACTAAAAATATCCGGTGAAGATTACCTGATTATTGATGCCACTGATCTTTTGGCCACTGTTAAGACAGCTGCAGTATCGGTGACCTGAGGGATTCTCAGCGTCGGGGCTTGCTGTTGGGCAGTTTCCACGCCCGCAACCAGGCTGCAGAGTCAGGCCCACTCAATGACGGCGACTCACCCCTGGCGCTTCTCTTTGTGGCATCCCACCAGTCGGTGGCAGATTCATCCGCCAAGCGCGCCAGCGACTGGTATATGTCATTATTGACCTGATGGACATCTTTATCGTCAGAGTGCATGATTGGATGTCCAAAAGTTACCTTTGTAGAGTTGGGCGATATTTTAGAATGACCTTTTGACAGGATTTGATAGGTGCCGCTTATATGGATGGGAATTATTGGCCGCTTGGTATGCTGGGCAATATATGCAGCGCCGCCGCGGATCTCTTGCAACCATCCATCAGGGGAGCGCCCACCTTCTGGGAATATGACCAGGTTCCAGCCATCTTCGATAAGTGAGATCGCCAATTTTGCAGAGGTGCGGTCAGGCCGTTTGCGCTCAACGGGGATTGCACCCAGCGTCAGGGAGAAGAGGTGGGCTTTCCATGTCCTGTCAAAGAAATAGTCTGCAGCCGCAGCTACTGCTGTTTTATCGCCAAATTTCCCTGACAGTATCGACAGTATGAGTGGAGTATCCAGATGGCTGCTGTGATTGGCGACAAAGATGACCGGAGGCTCCACCAATTCCAATTCGCTGCCTCCTCTGACGACCGGTTTAGCTATGGCATACATGCCAGGGCGTAACAGGGTATCTATAAACGCCGACCTGAGCTTGCGGGCAATAGGAGACCTTGACCATGAAGTATTGTATTCTACTCCAGTGGAGCGCACCGGAAGAGGCGCCGGTACTTTTACCGGCCATGTCGGTCTCTTCATGGGGAACTCAAACGGCATGGTAAATCTTAGCTCACTTCAGCCATCATCAGTGGAGGGACTCGTATGTGAGTGATAGTAGGAGAGCTACCGACGCTATCCTCAGCCATTTCCAGCGCGTCAGCCAGCGTAGAAGCCGGCCTGAACCCCATCCGTTTTACCGCTTTGGCATTACCGCCCACTACTATTACGCTGGAGAGATGATCGAGTGCGTGTGCAGTCCAGTACCACATGTAGAATGGATGTACTCCGTGGTAAGCATGGCCGGTACGGTAGAGCTCACGATACCAGGGGTCGGTGGCGTACGACTCTTCGTATTTGGCTATTTCAGCAGGGTCTGTAGTATCAGCCAATACTTCCTCAAAGAAATCGATATAACTGGGATGATGGGCGGTATTGAAAGCCAATGGAGTGGGGTGTCTCATTATGACGACGCCACCTTCCCGGACAAGGGGTTTGCCTATATACATGTTGAACAGATAGCCAAGTCCAAGGCAGGCCACAAGGATCGGATTCATGATCGAATTAACATTATATGGCGATATGTACGGAAGACCCATGGTAAGTATATCCGTCTGGCCTTCTACGTTTACCAGTTGCTGCTTGAGCACATTGTCTATAGTTACCTTATGAACCGCTTCCACTTCACCGGCTTGTACAGAAGTCAATTGCAGCGGAGCCTTTATTGAGTGGAAAAGCGTTCGTCTTGCCCTGTCGCCCATGATAGATAGAGCTTTGGAGGATGCTATGAACGAAGCTCTATCTTTAGGCCCCCATTCCCACTCCCTGCGTTGCAGGAAGGAGAATTGAGAGGGGAATGTGTTGGTATTCAGGGTTGTCTCTATCTGGAATACCTTGACACCCTGCTGCTTTATATGCCTACCCATTCTCCAGTTTGCGCTGTGCAACTCGGAGTGGTGCATGTCCATGAATGACTTGCTGTTTATCATTGTACTGACATTATGGTGGTGACGGACGCTTCGGTAGCTTGCAAGCCCGGTAGCGACGCTTTTATGACCACCATCCATTGGAACGAGGTTTATATTGACATAGACAAGGAGGTCGGACGTAGCTGCTCGTTTGTTTATTTCCACCTCCTCGCCCAGATCGGTAGTACCCAGGAAGACCAGCCCATCAGGGTCCTCTGCGTCGTGTTGCATCAGGAGTCCGTAGGGTGCGAATGCATCGTATATCCTGTCTCCCAAGGCATGGCGAAGCTCTGGTTCTGTCATTCTACGATGTAAACTGAGCGCAGCTATCAGTGCTACGTCCTCTATCCCCGCATTTGCTGCAAGTTCGAGAACTTCCTCTATGACGAGTTGGCGTGCGTCAGGTTGCTGCATGGGAGGTAATGGAAGCGACACATCGTCAAATGCTATAGTAAGCCGCATGCTGGGATGAAGTAGGGATTCGAGTGGTTGCGAATCTCCTATTGGGTGAGACAGTGCATAACGTATTTGCGCCACAGGATCCTCAAGTGGCTTCAATGGGTCGGGAGGATATATAATTCTACTGCGCTCAGGCGGCAGTTTTTCAAGCAGGTATCCTTCCCCATTCCAGAAAAGAACTGGGGGTGTGGTGCGATCTGCTTCCAGAACGTAGCCGGGTCTTGGACTCAAGTAGTTACTCCTTTACTAATATGCATACCACTATGCACCTTGTACGTGACTTGTATGTATGCTATCTCTGTACATTTGCGGGTTGTTTTTTTGTGTTGAGGTAAATGATCTATGCGGTTTCCGCTCCAAATCAAATACTACCTTTACTGCACCTTTGGAGCCTGCCGTAGCAGCATGTTCTATGGCTTCCTCGTATCTTTCCAATGGGTAGGCTGCACTGACAAGTTTACCCAGATTAGCCTCATTTGAAAGCTCTATGGCCATATCGAATGTTCTGCGCATGTTCCCGTCTACCAGTTCCACTCCATAAGTATAGCTACCGGTGATAGACAGCTCTCTATGCCATAGGGGGGAGAGATCTATTGATGTCTTATATCCCATTCCCACCAATACGACATGTCCACCCGGTTTCAGTATTTCAAGCGCTTGTTCTATTGACTGGCGGCTGCCGACACAGTCAAACACAACATCTGCACCATCCTGCACGGTAGTACCGGCTAAAATCGAGTGCCTGGAACGTCTTATAGCTCTTGACATGCCATTTGCTTCAGGGACTTGATCGGCGCCCAGGCTAATGGCCAGGTCATGCTGGTGTGGGTATTTTGCAGATGCCACAATCCTGCCCACCTCCGTGTATTTTTTTAGTGCAGCTATGACCGTCAACCCCAGAGTTCCACTGCCGATTACTCCCACAAGTGAACCTGGGTGTAGCGGTACGGATAGAGCGGCATGGATTGCGCATGCTGTCGGCTCCACCATTACCGCGTCTGCGCTGGACATTTCAGCCGGAATAGGGTGGATCTGGCTTTCATGGGCTACCATGCCTGAAGTGGACCACCCTCCACCCGTGTCGGAGCAGTATCCGATCATAAGACCCGGATGTAGGTGCCCGGTAGTGATGTTTATACACTGCCCGGTATTACCGGTAGCGCAGTAGCGGCAGGGTGGGTCAATTCCCCTGGTAATACAGGAGAGTACAGGTTCTACTACAACGCGCTGTTTTTCAGGTGATCCTTCTGCTACTCCCACTACTTCATGCCCCGGGACAAACGGAAAACTCACCAGCTGTTCATAGTAGCGTGAGCCCTTTCCTTCTAGCAGAGATATATCTGAACCACATATGCCGGCCAGGATGGGTTTTATGTGTCGCCACTGAGGGCCGGGCAATTCAGGCCGGTCTATGTCCAGTAGTCTGAGTGGAGAGGCATTCACAGCTCTTTCGGTACTGGCTAATCTGGAAATGATGCGTGAAGCCGCAATGCGGGGTATATTGCGTTCGAAAAGTAAGCCCTTCATCTATCCATCCTTATTGTCTCTCACTTCCGCCGAGGCAAGTTTGGGTGCTATCTTGTCCTGCTTACCGCCCGATGCACTATGTCTTCTTGTGCCTGATACCTCTGTCATACGTCCGTGGCTGGTTTGCCGATTATGCGACATCATGTCGAATGCTTTGGAGAGAAGGAGATCTGTCAATCTCCGTCCATCTGCCTGCGGCGGAACTGCCACCAACTGCTTAGCCTGCGGTGAGGCAGTCTTCCATGTCTCGCTATGCCACCCGCGTTTCTTGGCCATAGCGGATAGTTTCTGGTCTGCATTGACCACCACAGGAAAACCAACTGATTCCAAGAGCGGAAGATCAGATACCGAGTCTCCGTATGCAACAGATTGCGACAGGTCAATACCGTTTGTCTCTGCATATCTGGACAGCAACAGCGCTCGTGCCTCTCCCGTAGGAGGAGGCGAAGCAAGCCTGCCGGTTGCCCTCGAATCCTTCACGTCCAACTTGGCGCAGATTATCTCGTCAAACAGTGGCTGGAGCGGAGCAACCAGAAAGTCGAGTGAACCGGTGATTAGTACGGTACGATGCCCCAGGTTGCGGTGTTTTTTAAGTCTGGCGAAACCAGCAGGGTATGATCTGTTCATAATATAGGAATGGAAGAACTCCAAGGCATCTTTCTGTAACTCGTCAATGTCTGCATCTTCGTAGAGTCTGTAAAAAGTGCGGAGAAAATCACCCCTATCCTTCCTGTCCATCATGACCAGCCTGGGTAGTTGGACGGCCAGCCTGGATATTACAGACAAGCGGTCCGAGCTGCTTAGATGCCTGTTGGCCAGCCAGAGATAGGAGTCCACTACGTTTGCTGAGATCAGTGTATTTTCCAGGTCGAATACGGCCATCTCCCGATCTGGAGAGAGTATCGCTTTTAATGTCCTGGTGGATCTGGATACGCTTCGTGCAGAAGTAGGGGAGGTTCTGACCCGTGCATGGCTTATGACCGACGGTAGGTGAGTTTCCCTTACATAACCAGTCCAGTCAATGGTAGCCGGATCGAAACAGTACTCTTTCCTGTCGTTCTCGTCTAACAGGGAGTACAGGGTAAGAAGACGATCGACCATGAACACAGCATCCGTCTCTGTGTAGGCGCCGTACAACTCAGCGTAAGTCAAGGCTCTTTCTGCCTTTGTACGTGACTCTTCCAGCTTGGCGGAGATGTCCTGCCCGAACGAATGTATGGGTACGGCGCCGTTTATGCGTTCCAGCATGGCAAGCATCTTGATTGATCGTTTCAACTGTGCCTGCACTCGGCCTCTTCCCGGGAATGACCACTCAGGAACATCAATCGGCTGGCCATCGGCATCATATAGGGGGTTGGCCGAGAACCACTCCTTTACCAGGTCTACCAATGTCCCGTAACGGAGTGGATTACGTGAGCCTGTCGCCACGTGATAGACGGCCACAGGTGGATCTGGATGTTGAACTGTTTCGGGAAACGATGGGCCATGTGCCGCTACCGCTATTATGGCGGAGACTACCATATCTACCGGGATTACATCTATTATACCTTCCGGCGTACCCGGGAACTCCTTTAGTAATCCCTTCGCGTACGATACGATAATCGGTTCCGCCATACGAAAACCTCTTATCCACCCCGGATATGGTTGGCTTATTGCCGATTCTATTATTGATGGTCTTACTATGGATATAGGTATATCGCGGTATTGTTCGGTGAGTACCCTTTCACCAAGGGCCTTGGTGAACGCATAGGCATCGGGCCACCCCATTGATTGAGACCGCAACTTACCGGCTTCCACCATTGACTCTTTTACCCAGTCTTGTCTTAGGCGTTCAGAGCGTTCGGCCAGCAGATGAGGTCCCGCAGAGCCAATTTCCTTACGTGCTGCCGATACGAACTCCCTGAGTTGTCCCGGTCGGCGTGATTCGGCCTGCAGGTCGGACCTGAGCCTGCGTGCAAAATCAATCTCTGCATCTATGTCTACGTCCGTAGTGACAGTTGCCGTTGTCCTCGATGAACGGTTGCGTGCTGTAGCCTGCGCAGCCAACATCTCTTCGGCGCTACCCTGATGCGTTCCGGCAACATAGGCGGTAGATATGGAGATGAGATGTGTAGCTGAGTATTCGTTCCTGGCATTATCATGGGCATCTTCCTGCTGGGCTATGTAATGTGATCGCAATTCGGATGCATCGCGGATCGCCTGAGCTACTCTGGATGGACCAAGAAGATTGATCTCTATTGCGCTGTCGAGAGGAGAGTCAAAGGCTACCGTGGCGGCAGAGTGGATCACTATATCGCATTTGGCCAGTTGCTCCATACCCTGCTGATCGAGGCCCAGGCTTGGACGGGTAACGTCTCCTTCTACTACGGTTACCCTTGAAGATATGACATCGTGGAATCTCTCGCCCAACTGTTTCTTGAGTGGGTCGAAACAGTCATTGTTCAGCAGGTCCTTTTCTAATCTCTTTAGTGCTGATGTACGGGAGGACGATCTGATGAGTAGGACTATACGGCATTCATCTACACAGCGTAACAGTCGCTCTACCAGTGCGGTGCCCAGAAAGCCGGTTGCGCCGGTTATGAATATAGTTTTCTTATTAAGGATGTTTGCTATGCTGTCCATTTAATTCTCTGATACGTGGTCGCTATTATCTATCTGACACTAGCACGATCCTGGCATTTACGCGTATATTTTGGTTCTGATGAAAGTGGAGAGCTTATCCTGCAGTATAATTGGAATGTCATGTTGCGCTTTATGGTTGAGCGTTCGCTAAAGGACGTAAGCAGGAGACTTAAAAGAGCCCGAGAGGAACTTTCCATACTGGAAGAGCAGATTCAGGTCTTTCAGGAAACTGCCGACGAGACTCGCTTGCGTTCATTGGTATCGGAGACACCGGAAGCCGGGCGTGAGGCTACAGAAGCACGCAGGCATGCGGACGCGATAAGCAGTGCCCGGTCCGCACTATTGCGTAATATAGAGGAATTGGAAGCACGCCAGAATGAATTGCTTGAGCAAGTGTAGGTTGATTGATGATGGAGGTATGAATAGTGAGTAATGCGCAACGAGTAGTTATTGCTGAGGATGAAGCCATTATAAGGCTGGATTTGCGTGAGATACTGGAAGAAGATGGGTTTACTGTTGTAGGCGAGACCGGCAGGGGAGAAGAGGTGGACAGTATAGTTCGAGATACCCATCCTGATCTGGCAATTTTGGATATAAAAATGCCGGGGATGGATGGTATAGAGGTGGCTCGCCAGATTAGAGAGCGTTATGACGTGCCTGCGGTAGTTTTAACTGCCTTCAGCCAGCGGGATCTGATTGAACAGGCCAGGGATGCCGGCGTGCTTGCCTATCTGGTGAAGCCCTTCCAGCGTCGTGAGCTGACTGCTGCCATAGCACTGGCAGTATCGCGTTTCGAAGAAGAAAAAGCACTGGAGGCTGAAGATAATTTACCGGCAGATGGTGTGGCTGAGGATAAGCTGCAGACCAGGAAATTGGTAGACGAAGCCAAGGAAGTACTTGAGATCCAGTACAAACTTAGCGAGCCGGAAGCGTTTCGTTTTATACAGCAGGCTGCCATGAACTCGAGAACGCGCATGAGCGAGGTTGCCAAGCGTGTAGTAAGTGGTGAATTGCATCCGGACGGAAGCGGGGAGTAGCGGCAACGGCCGTAAGATGGAAAGCCGCCCAATCTATCTGCTTGATGGCAGTTCGCTGGTTTTCAGGGCATTTTATGCACTGCCTCAGGAGATGGCTACATCAAGTGGAATGTTTACCAATGCCCTATATGGCTTTATTTCCATGCTTATATCCATACTCAGGGACCGCCAACCGGGTGGCATGGCAGTTGCCTTTGACAGGCCTGAACCTACATTTCGCAGTGCGATAGTATCTGAATATAAGGCAAACAGAGCGGAGACCCCGGAGACCCTCCTTCCCCAGTTCGGTCTGGTAAGAGAGTTTGTCGAGTTGTTGGGCTTACCTTCACTCGACATGGCCGGATTCGAGGCGGATGACATTTTGGCTACCCTGGCATCCAGATGCCGCGATTCAGCTCGAGAGTCCGTTGTGGTAACGGGCGACAGAGATGCATTTCAATTGGTTGAGGATCCCTACATAAAGGTGATGTATACACGTAAGGGTATATCTGATGTGGTCGTATACGATGAACAGGGTATTATGGAAAGAGTCGGCGTGAGCCCATCCCTTTATCCGTTTATGGCATCGCTCAGGGGAGACCCGTCTGACAACCTTGTGGGCGTTAACGGCGTAGGCGACAAGACGGCAGCTCGCCTGGCGATGACCTACAAAGATCCTGAAACACTTTTTTTGCACTTGGATGATCTGACCCCAAAGTTGAGCAACTCTCTGGCTGAATCGAGGGAGCGGGTGCTCAAGAATCTGGAGGCAACTATGCTTGTACGTGATCTTGATGTAGAAGCACCTTTCGAAGAAATGTCCCCGGGCCGTTATGACTACGACGGCTTGAGAGAGCTGGTGCAGGGCCGATTGGAGATGCGATCTCTGTGGGAGAGGCTCAGCAGTGTCCTACGTGGGCTTGGGGCACTTGAGACAACTGCCTCAGGGACTAGTGCCATATCTGGATCATCCGGCAGAGCTGATATTTCCAGTGCATCCACGGGCAGTCCGGCAGGCGGCCTGCCAACCGGATTTGACCTGCCATCCCTCCGTTACCTGCTTCATGTGATAGACAGTCCCACAAAATTACCCTTTTTAGAGGAAGCACTTGATAATATCGTTTTGCTGGGTAATGCTGATGGAGCTATGGTCGTCTCGGGAGTGTGGGCAGAGTATTCAGCATTGGATACCGGGCTGTTGGGTGTAGTCGTTGGATACATCGCCGGGAATAAATCAGTCAACGATATATATTATATAGGTAGTGAACTGCTTTCTCATGTAATAGGCCATAGGGCGCTTGCCGATGCCCTGGTCACCCATGACGGTAAACCTCTTGCACGGGAGCTCCTGTATCGTGGGCTGAGTCTTGGCGCACTGAGGATGGATACGAAGGTAGGCGCCTATCTTATCGACCCGGGTTCCGGAGATTACCTGCTTGACAGCCTGTGTCATAGGTATCTGGGCGGAAAGCCTGATGTAGAGTCTGTGGATTCGCAGGCTGCTACTGCGGAGATGCCGGCTTATCTGAGTGATTCCATCCGTATGGCCGTAGATGGTATGTTGTCCACTTTTGTACTTACCGGGCATCTGGAGAGGCTGCTGGCAGAGGAGGGAATGATGGATTTGTGCAGGCATGTAGAGCTACCGCTGGTAGGAGTGCTTGCACGTATGGAGCATGTGGGTATAGCTGTAGACAGGGGGTTATTGGGGGAAATTAGTATGGATCTGACCAGAAGGGCAAAAGATTTGGCGGAGCAAGTGCAGAAGCTTGTTGGCGTGCAATTTAATGTTAATTCCACCAAAGAGTTACGGCGTGTTCTTTACGACCCAGAGCATCTTGCCCTCCAACCGGGTAGAAAGACCAAGACCGGGTACTCTACCGATGCTCGTGCACTTGAAAAGTTACGCGATCAACATCCGGTAATAGATGTATTGCTGGAATACCGTGAAATAGAGAAGCTCAGATCTACCTACGGTGAACGGTTGATTCAGGAGATATCAGCCGATGGGCGCATACATGCTACGTTTCATCAGACGGCTACCCGTACCGGCAGGCTGTCTTCGGACAAACCAAACTTACACAACATACCGGCCAGATCTGATGTAGGCAGGAGGATAAGAGAAGCTTTCAAGCCCGGGAATGGGTACTACTTTGTCGTGGCAGATTACGATCAGATAGAACTCAGGATTCTTGCGCACCTTGCCGGTGACCCCGGCCTGCTCGCTGCCTTCCAGGAGGGCCGTGATGTACATACGGAAATTGCTGCACGGGTATATGGGATAGCCGCTGACGATGTTACCCCGGAGTTGCGCAATCATGCCAAAATGGTCTCTTACGGCCTTGCCTATGGTATGGAGACCTTTGGGTTGGCGGACAGGTTGGCGATTACCAATGCTGAGGCCAAGAGTATCCTGGATGCCTATTTTGCAGCTTTTCCCGGGCTGCGCCACTATATGGACGAGGTAGTTGCTGAAGCGCGTAGATCGGGATATACCCGTACGTTGACCGGTCGCCGCAGGCCATTACCGGAACTGGCTAATAGCAATAGGGTCGTACGCCAGGCAGCGGAGCGCCAGGCCATAAATGCCGGAGCACAGGGGTTGGCTGCCGATCTGTTCAAACTGGCGCTTGTCAGGCTTGATAAGGCATTGAGCGATATGAAAGCATCTTCCAGGGTGGTTCTGCAGGTCCACGATGAGGTGCTGGTAGAGGCAAACCCATCTGATGGAGATATAATTTCACTGGTGGAAGACGTGCTCGTGTCGGTCGGAGATTACGTAGGATTGACTGTTCCCCTTACTGTCAGCATGGGGAAGGGTGATTCATGGGCTGCCGCAAAGCACTCCTGATTTAATGGCTTCCGTTTGGTGGTAGCCGTACCGAAATGGCCATTACGGGTGTCTCGTTCAGGTGGGTTTTGTATGTTTGCAAGCTAGGTGGTTATGTTTACCCGCCTAAAGCCCTCAGCATAATACATTCCGGCCACGCTTCCCTCCTCCTGCGCCCTTGCACGAATGAGCTCATTTATATTGTTATAGTCCTTTAGCTGACTCTGGTGGCATTTGACCGCAGCTATTTTTGCGTCGATTGTATCGGTTATGTCTATACGTATGGTTGGTTCCAGTGTGCCGGTCATATATGCGCATTTGACACTGTGTGGGGCTCCCCTGTTGGGGAAGTAGAGTGGCAGACCGGCGGCAGGAGACAGCGCGTCCAGGACGGCCATACCAACGACTCGATGATCCCGATGATTTACATACTCTTCTCCAAATACTATTGCAGTAGGGTCAGGACAGAATACAACTTCAGGTCTTATCGTGCGTATATGTTCCACCAGTATCTCGATTAGCTCCAGCTCATTGCCGAGTTCTCCATCTGGATAGCCAAGTGATATAGGTGCATTGCACTGTATTGTTTTGGCGGCTTCATCGGCTTCAAATTTTCGTATCTCTGCCAATTCCCGGGTAGATTGATCCGGGTTGTGTGATCCCTTCTCTCCCTGAGTACAGATGATTATATCTATATTACTTCCCTGCTCTGCCCATAATTTTAATGTTCCTCCGCAGGATATGAAGGGGTCATCGGGATGGGCATAGATAGCCAGCGCATGAGCCGGTACAGTGTTTTGAGGGGCATCACTGCTTGCCATCGTGTGGCGCGCCCTTCAACAGTAGCCCGACCTCGTGCTCGAAGTCTTTTCTGTCGCGGAAGTTCTTGTATACCGATGCAAATCTTAAGTAAGCAACTTCATCTGTCTCTTTCAGGCGCTCCAGTACCTCAATACCGATCTGGCTGTAGTTGACCTCCTTGCCTGCCGACTTGAGGGCTCCCTTTATCTCTTGAACGATACGGTCTACCTGCTCATCGCTGACAGAGCTATTCTTGGTAGCCGCCATGATGCCTCGTGTCAGTTTGGCTGTGTCGAAAGGCTCTTTTGCTCCGGAGCGCTTTATCACCCACAGGGGTGCATCCTCAAGTCTTTCGTATGTGGTAAAGCGGCGATGGCAATTCATGCATTCCCTACGGCGCCTTATCGACTCCCCTTCGTCGGCTACACGCGAGTCGACTACTTTGTCTTCCGTACTCTGGCACCAAGGGCATCGCATATTAGCAGGATAGCGCTATTTCGTCTCAATATCCAGTCCCAGGCATGATTGGCCGGTGATTAGCCCACCCGCCATTCCCGCCTCCGTTAACCCCCGCCAGCACGCCCAGCACCATATCCGGGGTGTCTTGGGTCATCTGGGGAAACGAAGTCTCTCTTGGCGGTACCTTCTACCAGTTGCCAGTTTGCATTGGTCTT
>JAJZWU010000007.1 GCA_021846515.1 Actinomycetes bacterium | reverse complement strand
GCTGGCGGAGATAGACGGTGTAGAGGCATTAAAGGACGTCATAGTCATAGGTGCATCTAATCGTGAGGATTTGATAGATCCTGCTATTCTCCGTCCCGGACGCCTGGACGTGAAGATAAAGATCGAACGTCCCGACGAGGTGGCGTCTGCCCAGATATTCTCTAAGTACCTCACCCACGAATTGCCGATAGACGAGAAAGAAGTAGATTCTTTGGGAGGAGGAGATCCGGCCAAGGCCGTAAAAGCCATGATAGATTCGGCAATAGCAGAGATGTTTTCCTCAGCAGATGACAACCGATTCCTTGAGGTGACCTATCAAAATGGTGACAAGGAAGTGCTTTATTTCAAGGACTTTGCCTCTGGTGCTATGATAGAGAACGTCGTCAGAAGAGCTAAAAAATCCGCCATAAAGCGTCAGATTGCAGATGAGGGTACGGGTATAAGGCTTGATGATCTCATATCTTCTATTCATCAGGAGTACAAAGAGAATGAGGATCTGCCCAATACTACCAACCCAGACGATTGGGCCAAGATATCAGGGAAGAAGGGTGAGAGAATAGTTTATGTGAGAACATTGGTTTCCGAGCACAATGAGACCAAGGGGGGAAGGTCTATAGAGAGAGTTGGCACCGGCCAGTATCTCTAGTGTAGCGAAGGATCAGAACGGAACTTTCGTCTGTTTGATCTCGTTCAATTCGGGGTGGTTGGCCAGTAGATTCAAGACGCGCTCTACAGTGTTTATGGAAACCTGACCATCCTTGTTTGGCCTGGTCATTATCCTGATAAATGCAGCCACATCTCCGACTATAAAGGTGGGCACGCCGAAGACGGCATAGTTATCTACGGCATCTTCATGCTCCTTTTTCAGGATTTCGTGTCCAGCTCCATCTTTTGCTGCCTGAATCACCTTGTTGGTGTCTATGCCCAATCCGGTAAGTGCATCGCGTATCACGTTCTCATCTGTGATGTCTCCACCCTTATCGTGTCGTGCCGCAAAGAGCGATATGTGAGCATCCACAAACTTATCTGGATACCCTTCGCGAATCAGCAATCCGGTTTCCAGGGCTAAAATGTCATTTGAACGGGAAGGATTGTCCCAAATATCCTGTTCACCATTCTCAATGTGGGCTTGATGCAGTGAAAACGGCACGAAATGAATATCCCAGGGAGCCCCGGCTTTTAATGCAGATACTACGTGTTCGTTCGCGTTGCGCGCAAATGGGCATAGATAGTCATAAGTTATAGAAAAGGATCGTTCCTGCATACCATATTAAACGCCGCGATGAGCTAAAATATTCCTAAAAAACTGACCTTTTGGTCAATATTTTGGTAATCCCATCCAATATCGCTTTACGGTGTCATGTTTAGCTGATATAATGAAGACATGGAACCGGTCCCCGCCACCGGGTTCCATAGTTGGCGTCATACGGGAACCGCCGCCCGTTGACGCTTTAGTGGAAGTGCCCTTCGGGGCACTTCCACGCGTTTGCCGGATTTTGTTTAGCAACCGGAGCACCTCCCGAGATCCGTACTCTGACCTTTTTGCCATTCACTCCCTTTCGGCTAAGATTGATTTATGGCAGAATTACTTACTCGCATAGATCTGTCCGCTGTGGATATTGCGGATATTCCCGCGGCCCTGGCCTCTTACAGCATGTTGTCCGGGGTACATGCCGGTATGGGAGATGTGAGTGGCCTGTACAATGCCGTGACCTCCATAGTGCTTGAAGTACAAAAACGAGGTGATTCAGCTCTTCGGGAGTTTTCGCTGCAATTTGACGGGATAATCCCTAGAGCTCTGAGGGTGCCTCAGAATAAGATTAAGGATGCCCTGGCATCGTTGCCGGTGGAGTTGAGCAGGGCACTCAACCTGGCCTATGAGCGCTTACTCGATTACCATCGTTACGAAGCATCGGTTGAGTCAATCTTTGCTCTTGGAGCGGGAACAGACTCTTCCGGTATCCCTGGTGATATGCCTGAACCCGGTGACGTATATGCAAATAATGGCATAGAGGTGAGAACGTGGCGTAAACCAGTGCAGAGAGCCGGCATTTATTCTCCGGGAGGAAAGGCCAGGTATCCTTCGAGCGTACTTATGTGTGCAGCTGCTGCACGAAGTGCCGGGGTAAGGGAGATAGTTTTATGCACTCCTCCCACCCCAGACGGATTACCCGCAGTAGAAACACTGGCTGCCGCCGCCATTGCGGGTGTGGATGAAGTGTACAGCGTAGGTGGAGCTCAGGCTATTGCCGCAATGGCGTACGGTACAGAGACCATATTCCCGGTAGAGATAATTACCGGTCCGGGAAACAGATACGTAGCCGAAGCAAAGAGGCAACTTTCCGGAGTGGTAGGCGTACCCTCTGCATATGCAGGGCCATCGGAGGTGGTTATTGTAGCCGATGACCTGGCTCCCCCGGAATGGGTGGCAGCTGATCTTGCCGTACAGGCTGAACATGGTCCGGATGGATTGTCGTGGTTGATCGCGTGGGACCCAGCGGTTCTGGACAGAGTCGAGCAGGAGCTGTCCAGGATCGTAGAGTCGTCGGCACGTATAGACGACATAAAAGCAACCTTATTAAACAATGGATATTCGGTGCTGGTAAGGAACGCTAAGGGAGCAGCCGCTGTATCGAATTTCGTTGCCCCGGAGCATTTGGAGCTAATGTGCGGTGATGCCGATAACATGGTCGGACTATTCCAGTCGGCTGGCGCCGTCTTTGTAGGCTCTTACTCTACGGCGGCGTTTGGTGATTACCTGGCTGGGCCTAACCATGTTTTACCGACCGCCAGAACGGCGCGGTTTGCATCAGCTTTGGGGGCACGAGACTTTGTTAAGGTAATGCACGCCATCAAAGTAACTCCCAGCGCTGCAAGGGAGTTTGCTGAGTCTGTAGCTATTATAGCGGAAGCAGAACAACTTCCTACTCATAGTATGGCTGCACGCATGAGGGCGGGAGTTGGTGAAGACACACCCTCCGCCGCCATCTCCAATCGACTTGACCACGCTCACTCGGTGGTGCCCATAAGGGACGACTTGGCGCAATTTTCTCCGTACTCCTCACGTCACTTCGATGCACAGGTCAAGTTAAATGCCAACGAGTATCCCTACAGCCTGCCTGCAAACTGGAGGGATGAGATTTCTGAACGTATGGGCAAACTTGAATTTAACAGGTATCCGGAGATACGTTCGGTTGGCCTTCGCCAGGACTTGGCCGGATGGTTGGGGGTTGAACAGCAGAACGTTTTTGTAGGAAGAGGCTCAAATGAAGTACTCCAATGCCTTGCGCTCGCCTATGGTGGCTATGGTCGCCGTGCGCTTGTATTCGAACCTACCTACCAGATGCATGCGAGGATTGCCAGGATAGCTCAGACATCTGTGGTCTCCGTGCCCAGGCGTGACGACTTCACTGTAGATATAAATAGTATGGTTAGCAATATAGAACGTTACGATCCACACTTGATTTTTTTATGCTCTCCGAATAATCCTACGGGAACGCTGGAATCACGTGATGTCGTCGAGACTGCATTGCGCTCATCCTCCGGGCTTGTCATTCTGGACGCTGCATATGCTGAATTTGCGACTGCCTCAGCAGGCTGGATCGACGATCTTGATGTCGAGTACAGGGATAGACTGGTCATTGTACGGACATTCTCGAAGGTGTGGGCAATGGCTTCGTTGCGTATAGGTTTTATGGTGGCTCATCCGAGTATCATCAATGCATGCAGTATGGTTGCTCTTCCCTATAATCTGGATAGTATCGCCCAGGAGATTGGCCATATAGCGCTGAGTCACGTAGATGAGCTGCAAGACCGTGTGAAGATGATCGTTCATGAACGTGAAAGGGTATTTGATGCAATGAGTAAATGCAACGTTCAGTTGTGGCCAAGTGAGGCCAACTTTATACTCTTCCGTCCGCTGAATATTCCACCGAATAAGTTCATGGATGAGATGGTTGCAAGGTCTATACTTGTGCGAGACTTCTCGCGACAGCCATTACTGGAGGGTTGCTTTAGGGTTACTATTGGCACAGTGGAAGAGAATGATAGGTTTCTCGAAGCGTTGGCAGAGATTATGGAGGTTGCGTAGATGGCTGAGAGAAAGGCAGTAGTCACAAGAGGTACAGCTGAGACCAATGTCGAGGTCACTATAGACTTGGATGGTACCGGTATATCGGTGATTTCCACAGGACTACCATTCTTTAATCACATGCTTGAGCAGTTGGGTAGGCACGGGGAATTCGACCTCACCATTAAGGCATCGGGAGACTTGGATGTAGATGCACATCACACCGTGGAAGATGTTGGGATTTCATTGGGTGAGGCCTTTGCTGAAGCACTCGGAGATAAAGTGGGCATTAGAAGGTATGCTTCGCTGTCGTTACCCCTGGATGAAGCCTTGGTGGAGATTGCCCTTGATATTTCAGGGAGACCGTATCTGGCATGGGGTATCTCATCACCGGTGGATATTGCATCGTCGGCAACCCCAAACGGTAATGACTCTATACAGTCTTCGTATCTGTGGAGCATTTCGTTTCCATTGAATACTCCCGGTATCGGAGAGCCTCCCTTTAATCCACAGCTTGCCGAAGAATTTTTCCGTGCGTTTGTCACCTCTGCCAAGGTTACATTACACGTGAGATCGCCTCAATGGACAAATCCGCATCATGCGCTGGAGGCGGCTTTCAAGGCACTTGCCAGATGTTTGCATGATGCAACCAGGATAGATAGCAACACGCTTCCCTCCACCAAGGGAAAGTTATGAGCTGTAATGTTTGTACAACTTTCCGTACAGCTGCGGTCAATCTATTGATAGTTGGCGTGCGTACATAGTGTGGCCAAGTGGGCTAAAAGGTAGATGATAGCAGTAGTCGACTATGGAATCGGGAATTTGAGATCCGCCGAGAAAGCCCTTATAAGGGCGGGGGGGGATGCGCGTCTTGTGACCGACCCGAAAGAGATAGGGCTTGCAAGCGGGGTAGTCCTTCCGGGGGTAGGTTCATTTGGTGGTTGTGCAAGGGCGTTACGTAATAGCGGAATGGAGGGTGCTGTTCTGGAAGCTATCGATACCGGGGTGCCGTTTCTGGGTATTTGCATCGGTTTTCAGTTGTTGTATGAGAGATCGGACGAGGACGAGGGAGTTTGGGGGCTTGGAGTGTTGAGTGGCAGAGTGTCCAAATTGAACGAGAGGATGAAGCTGCCCCAGATGCAGTGGAACGAGCTGAATGCAGTCGACGGCAGGAACTCAGAGATGCTGGAGTTGCGGGCTACCGGCAGCGGTGAGGGCATGTGGGCGTATTTTGTGCATTCTTACGCTCCCGTACCGGTTCCTCATCTCGAAAACGTTGTAGCCACATGCGATTACGGAGGTACTGTGGTTGCGGCAGTTGAAGTGGATAACATTTGGGCTACTCAATTTCACCCCGAGAAGTCTGGTGCATTTGGATTGGCAGTACTTTCCAGATTTGTGAGAAAATGCCAACGCGCAGGAGGCGGGTGATGTGCTTGCCGTTACAGCGTGGTTTATGTCCTGTTCGGGTAGTTGAGGTATTCGATGGAGTTTTATCCGGCACGTTAGATATGGTCATGGTGGCGTCACCATTGTCGTTAGGTAGTTGAGGTATTCGATGGAGTTTTATCCGGCAGTAGATATACATGGTGGTTCAGCGGTTCGCCTGTTTAAGGGTGAATACGGGAGAGTGACCGAGTTTGGTGATCCGGTAGAGCTTGCGCTCAAATATGTAGAGTTGGGTGCACGCAGGCTGCACGTGGTGGATCTGGACGGTGCACGCAGCGGTATGCCTGTAAATAGTGAGTTGGTCTTTGAGATCGTGCGTAAAAGCGGTGTGCCGGTACAGGTCGGTGGGGGCATACGGACCGCTGAAGATGTGGAACATATGTTGGTTGGTGGAGTTGCCCGTGTCATTCTTGGTACGGCCGCACTGATGGATAGGGAGTTGGTAGCTGCTATTGCTCGCGATCATCCAGGTAGTGTAGTCGTAAGTTTGGATTACAAGAGTAGTGCTGTCCCCAATGGGTTTCCCGGCGCTGGAAGCGATGGAGGTGATGACGGTATTGACGGTGACGGCACTGCAAGCAGCATCGACCTGGGTATATCAGGCTGGGAGGATCAGGCGGGAGTAAGGTTGATGGAGGCAATTGATATGTATGCTGCTATGCCGCTTGCCGCGCTGGTAGTAACTGCAATAGAGAGGGACGGCACTATGCAGGGTCCCGATATAGATGGACTCTATAGTATACTTGGGGCATCTACTCATCCGATTATAGTAGCCGGTGGAGTGAGAAACCTGGAGGATTTGAAGGCGGTAAAAGATATATCCAAAGACGGCAAAATGGTAAGGGGAGTGATTTCCGGACGTGCAGTAGCGGAGGGGGTGCTATCCCTGCAGGAGGCGCTTCAGTTATGCGGAGATGTGCAGGGTGCTAGCCAACAGGGAGCGGAAGCATGAAATCAGTCCGGATCATCCCATGCTTGGATGTAGATGCCGGGAGGGTGAAGAAGGGGGTGCGTTTCGTAGATCTGGTCGATGAGGGAGACCCGATAGAGCTGTCTCTGCGCTACGATACAGAAGGAGCAGATGAACTGGTATTCTTGGATATCACTGCCTCATCGGATAATCGCTCTACTATGGTGGATGTTGTTGCACGTGCGGCTGATCAGCTCTTTATTCCGTTGACCGTTGGAGGGGGAGTAAGAACGCTTGACAGTGCAAAGGCTCTGTTGCGTGCAGGAGCGGACAAAGTAGCGGTAAACACTGCTGCTATTGCAAGGCCAAGGCTTATTGGTGAGATTGCAGATGAGCTTGGTTCACAATGTGTCGTAGTGGCGGTAGATGCTAAGAGGATAGATGTCAATGGGCAGGGGAGAGCCTGGGAAGTCTATACTCATGGTGGCAGGACGGATACAGGCATAGACGTATTGCAATGGGTAGATCAAGCCGTGCAGCTGGGGGCAGGTGAATTGCTTATCACCTCTATGGACAGAGACGGAACAAAGGATGGATTCGACCTGGAGTTGATTGAAGAGATCACATCCAGGGTGCCGGTACCCGTTATTGCTTCAGGTGGTGCGGGTACCTTGGAGCATTTCGCCGAAGGAGCGCTGGAAGGTGGAGCCGATGGCCTTCTGGCTGCATCTGTCTTTCATCGCAGGGAATTGAGTATAGAAAGCATCAAAGAGTATTTGATATCCAGAGGAATAAATGTACGTCCGGTTGGTATATCTCAGCCAGCCAGTACTGCAAGTGGATACAGCCGGATGAATGGAGGTAACTGATTTGAGCCATGCAAGTGAACAAGTCCCGGAAGCGGGCCATACGAATAACGTTACAGTAGCCAGATGTCCGGGGAGGGTAAATCTGATAGGGGATCATACGGATTACAACAATGGAGTAGCTCTTCCTATGGCCATAGATCTCTATACGGAAGTTACTTACGATCCTATCTCCGGCAGCCAGGTAATAGAAATTTACTCTGATACACAACAGGGTGTAGCCAAGGTGGATATAGACATTCCCTTAACTTCCGAAGCCATACGTGAGGTGGAGCCTCCGTGGTCGCGTGCTGCCGCAGGTATTGTCGCATTGACAAGGCCATTTGAAGGGGGGAGGCTGTCTTATTCCGGCAACCTGCCGGTTGGTGCCGGGCTGTCGTCTTCGGCGGCATTCGAGGTAGGAACTGCGTTGGCTCTTGGCATAGAAGGGGACCCTACTGTGGTAGCCGAGCAATGCAGACATGCAGGGGAAGTTGCGACCGGAGTGCCGGCTGGGATAATGGATCAGCTGACCGTTTTGGCTGCAAGGCAGGGCTCTGCTTTGTTGATCGACTTTTCTACCCTGCTCTACAAGTACATTAAATTGCCTGAATCTATGGAGGTAGTGGTTGTTCACTCCGGCCAGCAGCGTATTTTGGCTGGTAGCGCTTATGCGGCCAGGAGGGCAGAGTGCGAGGCGGCAGCGCTTCATCTGGGTAGCCTGGGCGAGATATCGTACGATGTGGCCAATGCTCTTCCCGATGATACTATGAGGCGGAGGGCAAGGCATGTAGTGAGTGAGTGTGAGCGGGTTAAGCGTTTTGCACGGTGTATGGAAAAAGGTGATCTACGTACAGCCGGGCAGCTAATGGTGGAGAGCCATCGTAGTCTGGCCGGCGATTTTGAGGTTTCTACGCCCGTATTGGACAGACTGGTGGATGAACTGACCTCTCTCGATGGAGTATACGGGGCAAGACTGACCGGCGCAGGATTTGGCGGGTGTGTAGTGGCAATTTGTGACCCCGGTAGTATAGATATATCTACATTTAAAAATGGTGCCTGGGTGGTCAAACCTTCAGCGGGTGCGAGCATTGTTCAAGCGCCGTCTTGAAATCCCATCCAGACGTTGTTTTTTGCAGGGGCTGAGCTCCGGCGTTTCCTCGTTTAGCCGGTAGCTGGGTGGGTCGGTGTCGTTCCATTGGGACCTAAGATGTCAAAGCCGTCCGGCACGTTCAGGTATCCCACCTGACTTCCCTGAGTATGCGTGATGCCATATTGCCATACCAGCGCTCCCGTAGCCGGATCGATAGCTATCATCCTGTCGTTGTGGTCGTCATTGAGCATGAAGACTCCACTCGGCAGCATTTCGACAAGCGATGGGTGGTCCAGCATATCCGGTCCGCTTTTTGGCTGGTAGCGATAGAGGCTCTGGCCGCTGCGGTTGAAAATTAGTATAGCTCCAGGTTTTGTATAATCGGCTATGAGGTATCTGTTTGTACCCAGTTGCTGAGGGTCGGATGGGTAGGATATTGGGATCTGGGCTGACCATACCAACTTGCCCTGCATGGTGTATTCATCTACCCAATGTCCGTTTATCTCGGAGATCAGAAGATTCCCATTGGAGAGGGGAGTGTCGCCATTTGGCGAACCCAGGGCGACAGGAGTATCCTGATCGTGTATGCACCTTCCGGTAGTTCCGATCTGATGAACTATCTGGCTGGTCTGCGGGTCTATTACTATTACTCTACAATTCGCTATATCGGCAGTGACTATGTTGCCGTTTTTTAGCATGTAAGCATCATCTGGTGTGTTCAGAAATCCAGGTGCCGTACCGGTTACACCGAAGTGTCCGTAAGTCCAGAGTACTTTGCCTGACGGATAACCAATCTCTGCAACCACGTTTTCATTTTCTTCATTGGTGACTATGACGCTTCCATGGCGAGCAAAGAATGCATCATCTGCCGAGAAACCACCCGGTGGCGCCGGTGCAGTTGCAGATGGGTACTGCCAGGTGATTTTGGATCGTGTATTTAATACGATCAACCGATTGTTCCCCTCGTCGGCAACCAGCAACTTTTCTCCGTAGTACGGAGAGCCCGCTCCCGGTTGTCCTGCATAACCAAACGATGGCTTGGGTGTCATCATCTGTTCGGTATTCGTATATGAAGATGCAGCAGACTCTCCGCCTGTAATCCATGCGGTATTGTCCAAGACGGTTACGCCACTGTGTGCGGTAGGAGCACGCAATTGCCCTGCAGGAAGGAGCTTGAGGGGTGAAGGCTGGAACGCCCATATCGTGGTGAGAACTGATCGTGATGGCGAAGTATATACCTCTGGATTGTCAACGGGGCTATAGGGGCCTGCTATACTAATAGCTGCAGACGGATTATCCGTGACACCGCCTGACAGGTATATATGTCCATTCAGTACTGACGCAGAGGCGCCTTCAATGGGTATGGGCATGTGCCCCACCAACGATACTTTGCTTGTATTCAGATCTATGGCCTGGATGTCACTGGTTGGTTTGCCTGTTTGTGGTCCACTAACATAGATGCCGCCAAATACGTAGATCGTATGACCAAGTGCTGCAACGGCAGGATACCTTACTGGAATCGATAGTTTGCCCGCAGAGGTAAAGTTGATACCATTTGCAGTGGAGAGTACGGTACTTGTCGGCTGTCCGTTATCATATCCGCCAATGATATAAATATGCCCGTTCACTATTGTGGCAACGGCATCGGCTCTTGGCTGTGGTAGATGGCCGGTTATTGCTGCTGTCAGAGTAGCACTTGATGATGGCCCAGATGCAGTGCTTCCATTGCTACCTGAGGATGTCGTGCCGGGGCTTATAGTTATTACATCTGATGTGAATCCACTGCCGGTGCCGCCACCGAATATAAATGACTGGTTCCCCAGGGTAGCGCCTGCCGCATCGTGTAATGCAACTGGCAGGTTGCCTACATTCTGGTAGGTTCCTGTCGGCACCGACATAAGAGACAGCGTAGTAATAGAAGACCCTGACAATCCCCCTGCTATCAAGATTTTACCGGTTCCCAGTGAAGATGGCGCCGGAATAGACAACTCTCGTTGGATGGGTAGCGGCACATTCCATGGTAGTTGGCCTGCCTCTATCGCCGGTATTAGCGATGTTGTATGTGTATGATCGGTAGCCGTTGTGACAGATGTATGGTGCGTATGAGATGAAGTACCCCCCGTGATTGCTTGGGTGAGTCCCCAGGCGCCAATCGCCAGAATAATCACGATTGCGGTAGCTCGCGCTCTTCGGAAACCAAGCGAGGACTTAGCAGTCCGACGAGAATTGTCTCTATAAGTTCGATTGGAATTATTATTGTCAGACATAGGGTGTTATCTTACACGCCCAATTGTTTCAGCGGAGGTCACTTTTGTCAGTGCGGGACACTACACTGGGGTAGAATTTCATTGGCGGTCCATCGTGACGAGTGATCTGCCCGCGCTCTTCCAGCACGACTATATGGGCCATTGCTTCTCCGACTGCTGCTCTTCTCATGTAGAGAGGTAGTTCATCCAGTGGATGCGCCCAGTGCAGGTTATTGGTAATCTCCCATGCGGTCGATCCCGGCAATGTTGCAATGACCTCATTGACCTCTTTTAGCCTGGTTTCGTGATGATCTATCAGTTCGTCTATACGTGCAGACAATGGCCTGAACCGATATTCATGGGCGGGCATAACCTCATCTACATCAAGGTCGCGGATACGTCTCAGTGATTTCATGTAATCGCCCAGTGGATTTAATGCTTGTTGTGTATGCACCGTTACTATGGGAGTGATTCTTGGTAGTACATGGTCGCCGGCAAGCAGTATCCTCCTTTTTTCGCTGTAGAAACAGATATGTCCTGGAGAATGCCCGGGAGTCCATATTGCGCGTAAGTCTATTCCGGGCAGGTCTACTTTATCGCCATCGTCAAGAAGCAGGTCAGGATCTACCGTGGAGACGAATTGACGAATAGCCATCGATGCCATGCTCAGCTCTTCGATCGAGTCATCCGGTATGCCAGCCGCTTTAAGCATAACCTGCATTGTAGAGAGTAAGTCCTTTGGGTCGTCGTATCTATTCGGTATAAGAGCGGCATCTGCCCGATGCAGTGCTATCTGCGCGCCTGAATGCTCTTTTACCCTACCCGCTAACCCATAATGGTCCGGATGGATATGGGTTATGAGTGCTGCTCTTACATCGGTTATCGAAGCTCCTATGCTATCCAGTCCTGCCGTAAGGGCAGACCACGCATCTTCGGTGTTCCATCCTGCATCTACTATTGCAATACCGTCTTGCAACTCCAGCGCATATACCAATACGTAACGTAAGGGGTTGTTTGGTATGGGTACGGGTATCGACCAAAGTCCTGACCCAAGGTCTTCTATAGGGGGTAGGCGATCGGCATCCCATGCCTCTTTCTGTAACGTGCCGGTTATTTCTATCATCCGGTTGCCCATAATAGACGGTGGTAGTCCGTTACCGCAAATAACCATCGACTTCTTGGTGCTTGGTGCACAGGTGCTCCGGTAAGGCTGGACATTGCCCGGGGCAGGCACCGGTAGTTTGCCGCGTAGATAGCCATTGGTTTCAGCTGACCAAACACCTGTATTATCATACAAAGAACAACTACTTACTATAGAGTAATAAACTCTACACGATTTATTAAGTTGTATCAATCTTGGTTGTATTTCAACGCGTTTAATGCTAAAAAAGAAGTGTCGTGATGTATACTTAAAAATAAGTGTTCAGTGTAGCGCAGGGTATGATGCATTGTTCTATTCATTGTCGGCAGTAAATTGGCTGGTAAGAGTTATTGAAAGTTTTGACTATATGGGAGATGGAAAAGAAGTGATCGAATGGCCAGGTTCCAATGTCACACCTGGTTATTCCACCGGGAGCAGCGTAACCAATAGGAGCGGCGTCGCTCATAGAGGCATGCCAAACGGTCATGGTAATAGTAACGGTGACTCTGTTAATTCTGAGGTAGGCGTTTTGAGCCACCAGAAAGCTCCGAATACCGGGTACCTGTTGGATTCCATGCTGGATGCCTTTATCGAAGTTGACAGTCATGGTGTTATTCTTCTATGGAACGACAAAGCTGAGGAGATGTTTGGCTGGAGCCAGAGCGAGGCTATTGGGCGCTATGTCCAAGATATCATCGTACCGGAAAGGTACAGGGAGCTGTACAACAATCAGGTCCTCATTGAGGCCGTCAAGATGGCCAGTCAGGATACCAAGCAGGTAGCGGAGCGCAATATCATACTTAAAAAACGTGACGGTACCGAGATACCGGTTCTGTCGAGAGCATATGCCTACAGGGACGGCGATATGATACGTATAGGCGGGTCAGTAAGAGACACCTCCACGCTGCGTGCCATGGAGGAGAGACTTGCCTCTGCCTACCTGCGTGACCAGCTTACCGGCTTACCCAATCGCGCTTATCTGACCTATCAGGTGAACTACCTACTGGCAAAGGACAGTACCGATCCGTCCAATCCAGCCGAGGTGGCCATAGCGGCAGTCGACATAGACAGATTTACTGCCATCAATGATGCCTACGGGCAGGAGGTGGGAGATGAGGTTTTGATTGAGACATCTTCCAGGCTTTCTGCTTTAGCGGGAAACGATGCTCTAATAGGTAGATTTGGTGCTGATGAATTTTTTGTATGTTTTGATGCCGCAGGCGCAACCGAGCGTGCAGAGGAGTTTGCCAGAAGTTTGCTGGAGTCATTCAAAGATCCGATCTCTACATCCAAGGGGTATCTCTATGTAGATGTGAGCGTGGGTGTAGGTAGTGCCGGAGTGGGGAATCTGTTTGGAAGTACCCAGCGTTCCAGCCCGTCGCCAGGCATATCCGAGAACGGGAAAGATCATTCTGGCTCTGTCCTGGGCATCGTTGAGTATGGTATTTCGGATGCTGCCATGGATGCCGTTCAAAGCGTTGCCCAGAGTACTGTCGATAATGCCTCTCGAAGTATTGCTGAGAATGTCCAAATCACAATAGATGCCAGCCTTCTTTTTTCCTCTGCTGATATGGCAATGCAGAACGCAAAGGTTTCCGGCATTAATTCGCATGTCGTCTTTGGCGAGAACATGCGTCAAGAGATAATAGATCGAGTCGACACGAAGATGGGGCTTCATCGTGCTATGGAGTTGAATGAGTTGCGTCTTTTTTACCAGCCGGTAGTGGATGTACATGGACAGAGCACAGTTGGAGTAGAGGCATTGATCAGATGGGAGAACCCAGAGAAAGGGTTGGTCCCTCCAGACAGGTTCATTCCGGTCGCAGAGGACAGCGGGCTCATAATTCCAATTGGCGAGTGGGTGCTCGAGAGTGCATGCAGCAGTTTTAGTTTTTGGGACAGCCCAAGTTGGCAATGGAGTAACGGAGATCATACGGTAGGTGTTAATCTGTCGGCACGCCAGATAGATCACCCTGGTCTGGTAGATATCGTAGAAAAGGTAATTTCAGATTCCGGTGTCGATCCTCATAGGCTTACTCTTGAAATTACCGAGAGCGCGCTCATGAAAGATGCAGCAGCAGCACTGGATGTGATGAACTCATTGAAATCATTGGGAGTTGTGCTGTCAGTGGATGATTTTGGAACTGGGTATTCTTCACTGAGTTATCTACAGAAGTTCCCGCTGGATGTTTTGAAGATAGATAAATCTTTTATTGATGATTTGGGCGCCGACGATCAGGCAGGGTACCTTGTAAAGGCCATTATCGATCTGGCTCATGCGCTCAAACTGGAAGTTATAGCTGAAGGGGTAGAGACTGAGATGCAATTAGAGATGTTGCAGAAGATGAACTGCGACTTTGTGCAAGGGTTTTTGTTCTCCAAGCCTATGCCCACTGATCGTCTACTGAGCGAGTTTAGTCTCCCACAAGTTTAGTCTACTATCCCTATGATGATATGATCATAGGGAATGAGTGACATATCAGCTATATTCAAGGCTTATGACATCAGGGGACTGGTACCCGAAGAACTGGATGTACGTAAAGCAAGGGCCATCGGATGGGCATTTGCGCGCCTGTGCATGTTGGAAGCGCCGAGCCGTTCTGGGGATTCAATCGTGGTCTGTCGTGATATGCGAGAATCGGGCAGGGAGCTTTCGAAGCAGTTTGCCGAGGGAGCGATGGCGGCGGGAATGTCTATCAGGGATGCCGGTATGACCTCTACTGACATGGCGTATTTTATCTCTGGATACCTCGATCTGCCCGCAGCCATGTTTACCGCATCCCACAACCCTGCCGCCTATAATGGCATAAAGCTCTGCTACAACGGCGCAAGGCCAGTAGGGCAGGATACCGGCCTTCTTCAATTGAAGGAAATGGCAGTTCATGTGATGGAAACCGGTGACGACCTGGCAGGGCCTACTGGCGGTACCACTCGTGATTCGATAGATATGCTGGATAGTTATGCAGATCATATTTTATCGTTTGTGGATATAAATGTATTGCGCAGTATGGTTGTTGTCGCCGACACTGCAAATGGAATGGGAGGATTGGTGGCTCCGGAGGTATTTTCCAGATTACCGTTTGAATATCATATCCTCTATCCCGAACTGGACGGCAGCTTTCCAAATCATCCGGCTGATCCCATCCAGGAGAAGAACCTGTCTGATTTGAAGCGCGCGGTACTAGATAGAGGCGCAGATATAGGACTGGCATTCGATGGCGATGCCGACAGGGTGTTTCTTGTAGACGAGAAGGCTCAGTCCATATCCGGTTCGCTGACTACAGCCTTGGTGGCGAAGAGTATGCTTACGAAGTTCCCTGGGGCTACCATCCTCTACAACATTATATGTTCCAAGGTAGTTCCGGAGACCATTTCTTTGATGGGTGGCAAACCGGTACGTACTCGGGTGGGGCATTCTTTCATAAAGAAGATAATGGCTGATACGGGGGCTGTATTCGGAGGTGAACATTCAGGACATTACTACTTTCGAGACAATTACAGAGCCGATTCGGGTCTGATAGCAGCCTTAATTGTATTGGAGCTGATGTCCGTATCAGGGCAGCCCTTATCCGAGTTGGTGAAACCGTTGCAACGCTATAATGCATCTGGAGAAATAAATACTGTTGTAGACAACCCTGCACAAGTAGTAACCGAGGTGGCCAACCTGCTTGTGGGCAAGGGGATGGATTGCGACATGACAGATGGATTGACTGTAGACTACGCTACCTGGTGGTTCAACTTGAGACCTTCCAACACTGAGCCACTGCTTCGGCTTAACGTGGAGGCATCTCCTGAGATAGACTTGGAAGCTTGCATACATGAAGTTAAAGATTTGATTGAAGAGGTTAATTATGCTTGATAAATTGCTTATTGAAGTGCTGGCATGCCCGGAAGATAAAGGATCTTTGCTCTACTTTGAAGATGAGAGCATTCTTTACAATCCTCGGCTGAAGAGAGCCTACGAGGTGCGTGAGGGCATACCGATTATGTTGGTCGATGAATCTCGCCAAGTGGACGACGAAGAGCATAAGCGTCTCACAGAGAAGGCTGCCGCCGGGAAGGCAGTAGAGACTCTGAGTGGCCATTAAAAGTCCATGACGTTGGATTCTCTCTCCATGCGGGAGGCAGTTATGGGACTGCCATCGCAGATGGAAGCCGCATTGAATGCCATCACTCAACACGATATGAGTATATTTAGCTCTTACCATGAGGTATCAAATGTTGTGGTGGCGGGCATGGGTGGAAGCGGGATAATAGGAGATCTTCTCAGTGCTGTTGTATCCGGTAATTGTCCAATACCAGTATCGGTATGTAAGTCCTACAACCTACCTGCGTATGTAGATGACCGTACTTTTTTTATCGCGATCTCATTTTCAGGTAATACCGAGGAGACTATAGAGACGATGAAAATCGCCCATCAGCGAGGTGCAAAAATGATGGCAATCTCCAGTGGCGGTGCAGTCGCAGAGATGGCTGCCAATTGGGGTGTACCATGGTTTAGTGTAGATGCTGCCATACCTCAACCCAGAGCTGCTATAGGGGCACTATTTGTCCCTCCCTCTGTAGCGATGGGAGCTGTTGGCTTGGTGCCAGATGCGTTATCCTCACTCAATGATGCTATCGATCAGTTAAAGCGCCGGGTAACTCAGGCCAACGAACCAGGTGGTATAACTATGGCGAACTCAGCTGCTAAACTCGTTGCAGGGCATATTCCGCTTATATGGGGCTCTGATGGTATTGGGGCAGTAGCCGCCTACAGATTGCGTACCCAGATAAACGAGAATGCAAAAGCTATAGCCATGAGCTCAGCGGTTCCTGAGTTGTGCCACAACGAACTGGCGGGATGGGGTCAGCTTGGTGATATTACTCGCCAGCTGGTATCCGTCGTAGTAATGAGAGATACCTGTGAGAGCAGGGCTATAATGAGACGTTACGATTTTCTCCGTGAGGTTGTGTCAGAGTCTGTTAGCGGTATTATCGAATTGTATGCGGAAGGTAATACCGCGACTGCGAGAATGTTTGATCTTATTTTTTTGGGTGACCTAATTTCGTTGGAGATAGCACGCATTGAACAGATTGATCCGGGTCCTATACCGGTTCTTGACAAAATGAAGAGATACTTGAGAGAGAGCGAGGAGCATAAATAATTATGGAATATGATATCAAAGACCCCAGCTTGGCAGGGTTAGGTAAACAACGCATAGAGTGGGCAGATGCAAATATGCCAGTGCTTAGTTCGATACGGGAGCGTTTTATGGCACAACGCCCCTTGGATGGCATGGTAATTGCCGCATGCCTGCACGTTACTACAGAGACAGCCAATTTGCTTAGAACCCTTTCAGCCGGTGGCGCAAGAGTAGTGGCGTGTGCATCAAACCCTCTCTCTACCCAAGACGATGTTGCCGCTTCTTTGGTGCACGATTACGGTATTGAGGTATTTGCCGTGAGAGGTGAAGGAGAGGAAAAATATTATTCCCACATAGATGCATGTTTGGATGCTCACCCAACTATGACCATGGATGATGGTTGCGATTTGGTGACCAGGCTTCATCGCGAAAGACCCGAGCAGGCTGAAAACGTGATTGCAGGCACTGAAGAGACTACTACCGGAGTCATCAGGCTAAGGGCAATGGAGTCTGCCGGAGCTCTCCGGTATCCTATTATTGCCGTGAATGATGCCTATACAAAGCACCTATTCGATAATCGTTACGGAACGGGGCAATCGACTCTGGATGGCATTATTCGTGCCACCAATGTTCTTTTGGCGGGTAAGAAGATAGTAGTTGCGGGCTACGGTAATTGTGGCAGGGGAGTTGCCAGCCGTTCCAGAGGTATGGGGGCTCAGGTGATAGTATGCGAAGTGGATCCGCTGCGTTCGTTGGAGGCGGTCATGGACGGTTTCAGGGTAGAGCCGATGGAAGCCGCCGCCAAGGAGGGTGATATTTTTATCACGGTTACAGGAGATCGTGATGTGTTGCGATCCGAGCACTTTGCCCTGATGCAGGACGGCGCCATACTAGCCAATTCGGGGCATTTCGATATAGAGATAGATTTGAATGCACTTGCTAAGATGGCTGAAGGGAACAGGCGTGAAGTGCGACCGGGAGTCGAGGAATTCCAGGTAAACGATTCACAGTTTGCTGGCAGTGGCTCTGCTGTGAGTGGTGATGCCGGTACCGGTGGCAAAAAAAGGATCTACGTTATTGCCGAGGGTAGATTGGTGAATCTTGGTGCCGCTGAAGGGCACCCTGCGGCGGTCATGGATATGAGCTTTGCAAACCAGGCACTTTGCAGCGAGTGGGCGGTACAGTCTGCGTCCGGACTGACGCGCAGCGTTCACAGAGTACCCAATCACATTGATGAGCAGGTTGCAAAATTAAAACTTGAGTCGCTTGGTGTGCAGATAGATATCCTTACCGAGGAGCAGATAGAGTATCTGAGCTCATGGGAGATAGGTACTTGATAAGCGTGGTTTTGCTCGATACTCCTTCATGCGGTGATTTGGAGCCAGGGTTGTTTGTACGACCGGCCGGTGGTGTGGAGCCTTGCATTTGAACATTCTGGATCGGGTTCTCCGAGCAGGTGAGGGCAAGAAGGTCAAGCGGTTGGCAGAGCTGGTTGGTTATATCAATGCCGTCGAACCGGAGATCGAGGCATTGTCAGATGAGGAGTTGATCTCCAAGAGTGCGGAGTTCCGGGAGCGCCTGGCCAATGGTGGCTCGCTGGACGAGATACTCATTGACGCTTATGCGGTAGTGCGTGAGGCAGCTTGGCGCGTTCTCGGTCAACGGCATTTCGATGTGCAGGTAATGGGCGGTATAGCGCTTCACTTTGGATGGATTGCAGAGATGAAAACAGGAGAGGGGAAGACGCTTGCATCTACCCTGCCGGCATACCTTAACGGGTTGGCTGGTAAGGGGGTACACGTAGTTACGGTAAATGACTATCTTGCCAAGCGTGACTCTGAATGGATGGGCAAACTCTACAATTTCCTTGGCCTTACGGTGGGCAGGGTAACCCCGGATGTGGAAGATTTTAGTTCCAAGAAGTCGGCGTACGATTGCGACATTACTTATGGAACCAACACAGAGTTTGGCTTTGATTATCTAAGGGACAATATGGCCAGATCTCGAGATGCTATGGTACAGCGTGGGTTCACCTATGCGATCGTGGACGAGGTCGATTCTATACTTATAGATGAGGCCAGGACTCCTCTTATCATATCGGGACCGTCCATGGAGTCGGCAAATCTTTATTACCAGTTTGCTTCGATTGTACGTACCCTTAAACCTGAGGTGGATTACGAAGTTGACGAGGAGAAGCGTATCGTAGTACCTACTGAATCGGGCATAGAAAAGGTAGAGAAACAGCTTGGTATCGATAATATGTACGATTCTCTGGCTGTCAACTATGTCCATCATCTGACCCAGGCGCTACGAGCAAAGGAACTCTACAAGAGAGATCGGGACTACCTGGTGGTAGACGGTGAAGTAAAGATAGTGGATGAGTTCACAGGCAGGGTTCTGGAGGGTAGGCGTTGGTCCGACGGTCTTCACCAGGCAGTCGAGGCGCAGGAGAGAGTAAGGATCAAAGAGGAAAACCACACATGGGCGACTGTCACGTTGCAGAATTACTTTCGCATGTATGAGAAATTGTCAGGCATGACAGGTACTGCTTCCACGGAAGCCGCAGAGTTCGCAAATACCTACGGAATGCAGGTAGTTACTATACCCACCAATAAGCCTATGGTGAGAACTGATTATTCGGACGTAATTTACAAGACCGAAGATGCAAAGTTCAAGGCAATCGCAGATGACATAGTAGATCGTCACAGCAAGGGCCAGCCTATCCTGGTGGGTACTGCATCAGTTGCCAAGTCTGAAAAACTGTCCAGGGTACTTGAACAGCGAGGGGTTCCTCACCAGGTTCTCAATGCCAAGCAGCACGCCAGAGAGGCCGAGGTAGTTGCCCAGGCAGGACGCATGGGAAGTGTAACGGTTGCTACCAATATGGCAGGTCGAGGTGTGGACATACTTTTGGGAGGCAACCCGGAAGGATTGGCGTCACACGAGCTAGTGGCAAGAGGAGGAGAAAAAGATAGCGACGAAGACTATGATTCTATCTTAAGCAAGTACAGAGATATATGTGAATCTGAGGCTGGAAAGGTGAGGGAGCTTGGCGGACTCTACGTACTGGGCAGCGAGAGGCATGAAAGCCGTCGTATTGATGATCAGTTACGCGGAAGATCCGGCAGGCAGGGAGACCCCGGTGAAAGCCGTTTCTTTCTATCGTTGGAAGATGATATTATGCGTCTTTTTGCCACCGGAGCCATGCAATGGGTTATGGAGAGAGCGCTTCCTGATGATGTCCCCATAGAGGCGCGTATGGTCACCAAGGCAATAGAAAAGGCTCAGCATACAGTAGAACAGCGCAATGCGGAGACGCGAAAAGACGTGCTGAAATACGATGAAGTCCTAAATGAGCAGCGTAAGGTCATTTACGCTCGGCGACTCCAAGTAATAGACAACGAAGACCTCCAGGAATTCACCAGGGGATTGATCGAGGAGACTATTGCAAGCTTGATAGAGCAGTACTGTCCGGGCAATTTTCCCGAGGAATGGGATCTGGATGGCCTCCTTGTGGACATAAGCCAGTACTATCCGACCGAGTTTCACGAGGACGACCTTGCGGAGGCCACTGACAGGACACATCTTACTGAGAGCATAATTGCTGATGCAACCAGGTATTATGAATCACGCGATGATCTATTTCCGGGTGGCGCCGAGGAGGCCAGAGAGATAGAGAGGGAGATCATGCTCCAGATGATCGACCAGCACTGGAAGGATCACTTGATGGAGATGGACTATCTGCGTGAGGGAATAAATCTGCGTGCTATGGGGCAGCTGGATCCTCTCGTAGCCTGGCAGGCAGATGGATACGACATGTTTGGAAAGATGATTGCCAGAGTAAACGATGATTACCTTCGTTACGTGCTGCACGTAGAGACGCTGGAGAGGGTGGAGAAAGAGCCGGATCTTGCGCAGGTAGCCTATCAGGCAGCCGATGATCCGGCCCAGGATTTTGAAACCATTTCACAGTCTCTGGTGCAGCAGAACCAGGAGTTCCTTGCAGCGAATCTTACTGCTCCGTTTGCTGGGGCTCTGGACCAACAGCCAGCACGTGCCGGTACGGCTGTTCTCGATGGCGATATTGATTCTGGTTACGTTCCGGTAGTAACTGATACGGTGAGTGCTGCAAGATCAGGCCGTCAACCCAGCCACGGCCACGAGGAGCATGCAAAGGTGGGTAGGAACGATCCGTGCTGGTGCGGTAGTGGCAAAAAGTACAAGTTCTGCCATGGCGCGACCTGAAAATCCCATAGAGGCAGCCAGTATGCTTGAAAGCCTGGTAGCTCGCCTTAACGAGGCCAATGTATACATGGGATTGGACAAGCTACAGGCCAGACATGCCGAATTGAATCAAGAGGTGGGCGATGTGCATCTTTGGGATGACCAGGAGCACGCCAAAGCTGCAACCAGCGAACTGGCATCAGTCGAGAACGATATAGGGATATTGAGAGATTTGCGTATCAAATTGGACGACGCTGAAGCATTGCTGACATTGATCCGGGAAGCGGGAGACGGGGATATGGACCATGAGCTCATTGAGTTGCTTGATAGTATAGATCACAAGTTGCTTGAACTGGAGATCAGGTCGTTGCTCTCAGGTGAGTATGATTCTCAGGATGCTGTAGTGGAGGTACATGCCGGCGCCGGCGGTACTGACGCTCAGGACTGGTGCGAGATGCTGATGAGAATGTATCTACGATGGGCTGAGCGACAGGGTTTCGATACAGAGATGGACGAAGTGGTAGATGGCCAGGAGGCTGGCCTGCTGTCGGCAACTTTTATAGTGAAGGGCAGGTACGCTTATGGTATGCTATCGGCAGAAAAGGGGGTACATCGTCTGGTGCGGATTTCTCCATTCGACTCCCAGCATCGTAGGCATACCAGTTTTGCCTCTCTGGACGTAATCCCGTTTATGGAGAACATCCCCGAGGTGGAGATAGACGAGAAGGACATAAGGGTAGATACCTACCGTTCTGCCGGCGCCGGTGGCCAGCATGTGAACAAGACCGATTCTGCCGTGAGGCTGACGCATCTTCCTACCGGTCTTGTCGTGACATGTCAAAATCAGCGCAGCCAGCATCAGAACAAGGCTCGCGCCATGCAGATTCTCGCCGCACGTCTGGCGGAACTGCATCGAGAAGAACGCCGTAAGGAGCTGGACAGAATTGGTGGTCCAAAAGAAGAGGTGGCATGGGGAAATCAGATTCGCTCTTATACTCTTGCTCCATTCCAGCTTGTGAAAGACCATAGGACTCAGGAAGAGACCGGCAACGTGGCGGCAGTTCTTGATGGCGATATTTCAAACTTTATGGAGGCAGAGCTACGAAGAAGACGGTTGTTGTGAGTGGCGCCGTGCTTGCGTGGCGATGCGACACTTGTTAGGGGAGGGGGCCAATGATTCTGAGATTATTGGCATAGCAAAAGATGACGGATATCCATGCATCGACGGTGCAATTGATGGTATAATGTCAGAGTAATGATCACGCTTGAAAGTGTCACAAAGACATACAAGACGGGAACAGTAGCCCTCAAAGATGTGTCTATGGAGGTGAGCAAGGGGGAGTTCATTTTTCTTGTAGGTGCCTCCGGAGCCGGAAAGAGCACCCTTATGGCTTTGATCCTGCGCGAGGAGCTTCCTGATGAGGGTCGTATATGGGTAGCGGGCAGGAACCTGGCCAATCTTCCGCGTTGGAGAGTTCCATATCTTCGTCGCAATATTGGTTGTGTATTCCAGGATTTCAGGTTGCTACCGACCAAGACCGTATTTGAGAATGTTGCATTTGCCCTGCAGGTGATAGGGAGGCCGCGCCACCAGATAGAGAGGCAGGTTACTCAGGTGCTTGATTTGGTGGGATTGGCCGACAAGACTAATAATATGCCGGACGAGCTGTCGGGCGGGGAGCAGCAAAGAGTTGCCATAGCCCGTGCCTTTGTAAATAGGCCGTTGATCCTCATTGCCGACGAGCCCACTGGAAATCTGGATCCCTCTACCAGTAAGGACATTGTCCAGCTGCTTGACCGGATAAACAAATCGGGCACTACTGTAGTCGTAGCAACTCATGATGCAAATATAGTGGACACCATGCGAAAGCGTGTGATAGAGCTTGATAATGGCGAGATAGTTCGTGATCAGAATAGGGGCGTATATGATGTGGATATCGGCAATTCTTCCGGTGTATCGGCCAGAGATTTGGTAGCCCACTCCAGAGGGCGAAAGGGTTAGTTTCATTGAGCCTTCCGGTGAGTTTTGCCACCAAAGAAGCAGGGAGTAATTTATGGCGTAACCGCCTGATGACGATTGCCGCTGTCTTGACTGTAGCCATTTCACTGTCGCTGGTAGGTGCTGCCCTCTTTTTACGCCAGGGAGTTTCCAATGCGACTACCGAGTGGCGCCACGGTGTAAACGTAATTGTGTGGTTCCATCCGAGTTCATCGGTAACCGAGCAGGGTGCTGTCGGCGATGAACTGACCCAGTTAACTTATGTAAAGTCCTGTGCGTACAGGACGCAGACATACAACTATGACCAGGGAAAGCAGTTCTTTCAGAGTTTGCTTGGCTCGGCATCAGGTGCTATGACGCCATCCGATACTCCTGCATCGGACCAGTGCGTTCTGAAGAACCCCAATGAGGCTGCCGCTATAGCTGCCAGGTTTACCAATATGCCCGGCGTACTTAACGTCAGTTATCCAAGCAAGGCAATTCATAATATGGAAAACGTTACACACATTGCCCAATTGTCGTTCTTGATCGTAGCGCTCATATTGCTTATCTCTGCTCTGGCGCTGATTATCAATACCATCAGGCTTGCCATTTTTTCCCGGCGTAAAGAGGTATCGGTTATGAAGTTGGTAGGTGCAACGAATTGGTTTATAAGAGTTCCATTTATGCTTGAAGGTCTGGTTCAGGGGCTGATTGGTGCGCTGGTCGCGGTGGCGGTCGTATCAATTTTGAATTGGCAGTTGGACAGTGCCAGTGCCGGGAATACTCTGAGTACGTTATACAAGATGAGGTTGGCAGGGGGGGAGTTGGCGTTTATTCTTGTTGCTATTCTTTTAATTGGGGTTGTGATTGGCGCTCTTGGCTCTGCGTTTGCTGTAAGGCGTTTTCTGGATACCTGATTAAGCGCGTTGCTTACAGCCATTACCGGCCGCAACAAATCGAGAAGTACTAAACGGCTTCTGCAATGCCTGACCAGGCATAACTTCTCATGGTTAACCGGGGGATTATGCTCGCGGCCAGCCGGTTATGTGTTTGGCGGGGTGGGGGTAGTTTTATTGGGCAGGTGCGATAGGAAATGATGTATAGCTGCACCGTGAGTGGCCAGTATCACTACTGCTATAACGATTATTATTAGCAGGATGATTAGTATCATGCAACCGTTTGCAGCCGCTTTCCGTTGTTGCACTTTTTCTTCGTGTCTTAGCAACGATCGCATCAAGCCCATACCGTAAGTGTAGCATTTTATGTTTCGTATTGTCTCGGATGGTTCAGGTTCTTGGTTGCATGGTAATTATCAATGGTTTTCCTGCGTCATTGCATGTTTGTGCTATGGCATGCCTCTGTTGTCGTAAGCGATGTTGCCGAAAATCCTGGCTTCCATGATCGCTATGAGCTATACTTGCTTTGGTGCCAATTAGCCAATATGTCAATCGATCCAGCAATTGTCGCGGATGGCTGGATCGAGACAGTCTACGGCTTGGTGTAAGCGCCGCATTCTTCCCATGGTTGGTCACTAGATTAGTGGTCATTCCCATGGTTTATATGGCTCGTGGAATTGCGACCAAGGGGCACTTGCCAGCATCTATGGCCAATGTTGCCAGACAAGGATTATTTAGTTGGGATGCGGGATGGTACGGGAGCATAGCAGCTCATGGTTATGGCTTTCTCGGCTACTCTTCCCTGAGGTTTTTCCCACTTTTTCCCCTTATTGTCAAGGCCGTCAGTTTTGTTTTGCTGGGGAATGTGCGCCTATCACTACTGGTCGTGGCTAATCTATCGGATCTGTGTGGGCTCGTATTACTGGTAGTTCTGGTGGCGCGAGAGACCGGTGATGATGAGCTTGCTACTCGCTCCGCCTGGCTGATGTCTCTTGCTCCCGCTGCATTTACTTATGTCATGGGTTATGCAGAGGCGACGTTACTCGTCTTTACGGTAGCTGGTTTTATTGCATTGAGAGGCCATAGATGGTGGTGGGCCATGGTATTCGGTATTCTCGCCGGCCTTACCAGACCTATTGGGATACTGTTTGCCATTCCTGCCATTGTAGAGGCTTTAAGCGGTTTATGGGAGGTGGGTATTCGTGACCGCATTGCCCGGGCAGCTGCTGTTGCGGGTGGGCCTATGGGCGTTGTGGGGTATCTTTCATTTCTGGGGCTGTACTACCATCATCTGCTGGCTCCTATACACATAGAGCAACGACATAGAGGTGGATTTACTGATCCCCTTGTAACCCTATACCATGAAGCATCAATGCTCATATCAGGCCATCATTTAGAGGAGGCGCTACACTTGCCGTGGGCTCTTCTTTCTGTGGCCCTGATTGTAGTGGCCTTCTGGAAGCTGCCGGCGTCTTATGGGGCATTTGCGCTTGCGGTGATATTAGTGGCATTATCCGGTCATAATATAGACTCATTCGAGCGCTATGCAATGTCAGCCTTTCCTCTGGTTATTGCCGGAGCTTGCCTGACAGCAGGACCCAGGGTAGAGAGGCTCGTACTGGCTGGACTGGCCGCGAGCCTTGTAGCCTACTCGACACTTGCATTCTTACATCTCTATGTGCCATAACTATTGTAGTAGTTCATGTAATTCCTGGATAGTATCGACATATTCATGGATGATGTCCAGTACTACCTGCCTGGTAGGTTTGACGGAATTGAGCATACCGACTACCTGCCCGACGAAATAATTGGCCAGTTCTTTAGCTCCCTCATTTCCTGAGATAGCTGCCTTGTCGATCCTCTCAATGGCTTCTTGTACCAGTAGCGGCTGCATCGGCATGGGTAATGTACCTGGACTATCGGGTGACTCCCATGCGTTTGTCCATGCGCTCTTCAATTGGCGCGCCGGCTTTCCCGTCCTGGAGCGTGACCTTATTGTATCGCTGGATGATGCTTCTAGGAACTTCTGCTTCACTACAGGATTGGTCTCCGCCTCTTCGGTGGTTAGCCATACCGAGCCAGTCCAGACACCTTGCGCACCCAAAGCCATTGCGGCTGCCATTTGGCGACCGGTAGCTATTCCACCGGCAGCAAGTACCGGAGTAGGATATACCGCATCCACTACCTCAGGAACCAGTACCATAGTCCCGATTTGCCCAGTGTGGCCTCCTGCCTCAGTACCTTGCGCAACGATAATATCTACGCCTGCCTCCTTCTGCCTCACGGCATGCTCCTTGGTGCCAGCCAACGCGACCACTAGCACTCCAGCATTGTGTGCGTCTTCCACGAGTTTGGCTGGCGGCGGTCCCAGCGCGCTGGCTATGAGCTTTATTGGATGCCTGAGCCCAATGTCTGCCAGCGTTGTCGGCAGTGAGAGCCTCCCCAATTCGCCAGATGCTTCTTGCTCCTCTGTCAACTCCGGGATACCGTACTGGGAGAGTAGATTGTCAAGGAATTTTACCTGTTCGGCGGGGAGAAGCGATTTTATGTCTATTCCCTGTAGGTCCTCAGGCTTAAGGTTCTCGAGTCCCTTCAGGCTGGCCGGGATTAGAACATCTACGCCATATGGTAGATTACCAATCTGACCTTCAATCCATTTTAGCTCTATCTCGAGTTCATCCGGGGTGTAGCTTACAGCCCCCAGCACGCCCATGCCTCCTGCTTTCGATACGGCTGCCACAACGTCTCTGCAGTGGCTGAAAGCAAGTAACGGATACTCTATTCCCAGCAGTTCACATATAGTCTTTGCCACTTGTCTCCTTTTACTTTTGTTCTTGTTGGCTCGTTGGCTGCAAGGTTGTCCTGCAGCCCCGAGGTTTTCCGGTCAGATTATTGCTTACTGACTCTCTCTATAACTATATCAATGTGAGTATTATGCCGCCAGTCAAATCCCCGGGAGGAAGGGACGGTAGGGTCTGCGAGAGCTGCCGGCGATAGGTTTGGTGGGGTTGTCATCAGGAAGGGATAGGAAGATGAAACGATTGAGGGTTGCCGGACGAGGGAAGGAACGCATGGTAGAAATGCTAGGACAGAACGAAGTGTGGCTGTGCAATTGGTTATGGAGCTCAGTATGTGGTAACTATGTAACTATGCCTTCTTTTGAACCTTTCAGCGGGTTGCGTTATGCACCCTCCATATCATTAAATGATGTCATATGTCCTCCATATGACATCATCGGCCCCGACCAACGCCAAATATATGCCAATCGAAGCAGAGCAAATGCCATTCATGTCGAGTTGCCATCAGAGGATGCCAGCTATCCAAATCGCTATGAACACGCTGCGTCTGTGTGGCGCGGCTGGATCGAGGACAAAGTAGTTATACGCGATCCCACTCCATGCCTGTACGTATACAGGATGACATCTCCGGATGGACAGGCTACCACAGGTATAATGGGGGCGCTGGGGCTGGAAGAACCCGGCGAAGGTATCCTGCCGCATGAAGAAACAATTTCCAAGGATAAGACCGATCGTCTTGAACTGCTAAGACATTGCCAGGCCAATATCTCGCCTATATGGGGACTTTCGCTGGCAACTGGGCTTGCCCCTCTTTGCGGTGATCTCCTGTCGACCGCTCCGGCAGGGGTTGGTGTAGATTCTGATGCTGTTGTCCACGAGATATGGACTATCTCGGATGCCGGCACCATATCCAAAATACGTGATCTGATCGAGTCCAGCGTCGTTGTGATTGCTGATGGGCATCATCGTTTCGAGACAGCACTTGCATATAGCAGGGAAGCACCAGATCCACCTTCTGGGGGCATGGGTGACGGTTCTGGGCTGGTCATGGCTTATATCGTGGAACTATCCGAAGAGGAGATGACAGTGATGCCCATACATAGACTTGTCAAATTGTCCTCAGCGGATACCGTTTCGCAGGTAGACATCATTGAAGGGTTCAAAGCTTTGTATGAAGTTGTTCCATTTGATCCTGCCGGTAGTGAGTCGGCCATATCTCTGGCCGGTCAGTGTCGTATGGTTTTGGTGCTGAATGGTAAAATGTTTGAACTTACCCGGAAGAACCCGCGTGACGAGTCGGTAGTGGAGTCGTCAATTATCAGGCAGGTGTTGTCTACTCTGGGCATCCCGGATAGTGACGTGTCATATACCAGTGAGCCTGCTACGGCCATTGAAAGTGTCAATACAGGTAAGGCCGACCTTGCAATTTTGATGAGACCGGTTACGGTATCGCAGATTGCCTCGTATGCTCATGATAAAAAGCGCATGCCACCAAAGAGTACCTATTTTTGGCCTAAGCCACGAACCGGTATGGTGTTTCGTTCTCTCTACTGATTCTTGTCCGGCAATAACCCCCAAAGAGCTGTCCATGGAGATATGATGTTTTATCCTATCTACTTATATACTACTATATAGTTGTGGAGGCATGGAGCAAAAGCGTATCAACTGTCATGGTGAGTGGCGAATTGGATCATACATCGGATAACGGCACCCAAGACCGCACTGTTGGGAATGATCCTTATGCCTTTACAATGGAAGTAGCAGCATCGTTGAAAACTACCATATCCAAAGTGCTTCTTGGCTCTGATCATGCAGTGCTTGCCGCCATACTGGCTATGCTTAGCGGGTCAAATCTGCTTATAGAAGACATCCCCGGTGTGGGTAAGACATTGCTTGCAAAGGCGATGGCATTATCTGTACAGGCAACTCATAGCAGGGTGCAGGGTCATCCAGATTTGTTGCCTTCCGACATTACAGGTGTGTCTGTTTATATGCCAGACAAGAGCCAGTGGCAGATACGTACAGGTCCTCTTTTCGCAAATATTGTTCTCTTCGATGAGCTGAACAGGACACCACCCAGAACCCAGGCTGCGTTACTCGAAGCTATGGCGGAGAGGCATGTGACGATAGATGGTCAGACGCTTCCGCTTCCCTCGCCTCACCTGGTTGTTGCAACTCAGAATCCTCTCTCAGAACTGGGGACATTTCCTCTTGTGGAGAGCCAGCTAGATCGCTTCGGCATATGCACTACCATAGGATATCCGGATGAAGCCACCGAGATTGATGTCTCTCAACTCCGCGGTGGAGAAAGGGCACTCGAGAGTATTGTGGCAGTCTGCGATACTTATGGGTGGCAGTTTGCCAGAGATGCGGTTGCTTCTGTCACGGTATCGGATAAAGTCGCCGAGATGGTGGTGCGGCTGATACGTAAAACCCGTTCGCACAAGAGTGTAGTGTTGGGCGCCAGTCCCAGGGCATCTTTGAACCTCACCCGTGTTGCTCAGGCATATGCCGTTGTAGCTGGCCGGACTTATGTAACTCCTGATGATGTCAAGGCAGTGGCACATGGGGTGTTGCATCATCGCATACTTGCTGATGGCATGTCAGGTATGGATGTGGTGACAGAATGTCTGGCTACCCTGGAGATGCCTCGCCCATGACCAAACAGAGACTCAGAGCACTCTCCTCCATGAAGATGTCGAGGTGCAATTCATGACTGGGTGGGCTTCCCCTGGGCTTCCACGACCAGCACGCAGCTTCCTTCCCTTTGTGATTGCAGCTACCATTCTTCTGTCCTGGGGGGGAGTCGCTCATCAAAGTGGATCTGGATGGGTTCAGGTCCTTGGGGTGTTGATTGGAGGGTTTGCAGTTATTGGTCTCCTTGCTCCGGCAGTGATCTGCTGGTTGCTGAGATTGAGAGTTGTCGCCATGCCGGAAGATATTGTAGCCGGGAGTAGTGGTGTGATTGTATTCTGGATGAACCACTCAGCGCGATTAAGTCTATGCCATGATGAGCATGATTACGTTGGCCTGTCGCTCTCCAGCTTCAATACTGAACGAGGTGAGTATCTTTTATCTGCGCGTTATCGCGGCGTAACAGATCATCTTCATTTGGACGTTTCTACCTCTTGGCCATTTGGTATTCTCTGGTGGCATAAATATATCACTATAAACTTGGAACGCCCTATATACATATTGCCTCGTAGTAAACGGTCGGCTATGCTGTTTAATGCTACAAATGAGGATGGAGCCGGGAATGGCGCATCATATGGGGGTGACCAGAGAGGTATCCGGGAATATGTGCCCGGAGATACTCCGAGAGATATACATTGGCCGGCAACTGCGCACATGGGGAAGATGATGGTAAAGGAGCGCGATAAGCAACATAGTTCCCCGCTATTGCTTGATGTCCGGCTCCCGGATAATGTGGTTGAAGCGGATGGTATTGCACAGGAGTGTATGGGGTTATCTGAGGCGGCTATACGTTCCGGTAAGCCTGTAGTGATGTACACCTTTGAGCCACACGGTCGCGTGCAGGGAATAATACGTGACTCCAGGACGGCAGGACGTAGGCTGTCCAGGGCAGTCTGCGAGTCGTCTTACGATACTGAATCGCGGTAAGATTATAAATGAAATTTGTTGAATTTGTAAAACGCGCAAATTATCCAGGTATCCCAGAGCGCTCTGTTATGCTCAGGGTATCTGTTTGGGCTGCGGTGCTGACAAGTTTGTTTGCCTGCCAGTACGAGGGGGAGTTAACGCTACCCTTCACTTTGGGTGCTTCAATCGGAATAACTGCCGGGATGGCTTACTCCTATTTTGGCAGGAATAAAACTTATGGCTGGCTGAAATTGTTGCTTGCGTTGGGTGCGATACTTGCGTTTTTGTCGTTTTTTCATACCGTCTCCACGGAACAGGGCATTGTGACCATCGGTTCAGTCGAGGCTCCACTTGCAGTTCTCTTTACACTTATGCAGATATTACACTCTTTTGACGTTAGAGCACGTCGCGATCTTATGTTTTCAATAGCCGGCTCAGCCACCCTGATGGCGGTGGGAGCGGCTCAGGCTACCGGTATCAATTTTGGTGTGTTCGTTGTGGTATGGGTTTTTCTCTGCGGGTATAGTCTTGTTACTTCTTGGTCACATGATTCAGATGCAAGATTAAGGATGCTTGGGGTACCCATGACAGCAGCAGTAATGGCTGTGGCCATGCTGGTAGCTTTGATTATCCTGGTTTTTCTACCCTCCCCTCAGGCAGAACATTCGATTGCCTTTCCTCATTCGATTGCGCATGATTTGCACTTACCTACTCCAAACCTGATATCTTCAGGAGGTTCCAACGGCCAGTTACCTGCTCGTTCAGGAAGCCCAACTGGCCGGCTTGGTGTGGGAGGTTACCTTGGTTTTGACGGACCGTTGAATCTGGCCGTACGTGGTAACCTCGGTAATACTGTCGTTATGCGGGTAAGAGCGACTGCTCCTGGATACTGGCTGGGAGAGACCTTTGATCATTGGAATGGGGTTAGCTGGACAAGCGATACCAGCAAGGTTACAAAGATTAGCGGTGGTCCGGAGTTTACTATACCGCAACCTGCAGAGGGATTGGGACTGTCTGTACCGCTGGGCAGAGACAACAGTCCGCCATCAACAGGCTCTGTATCTGGTTCTGCATCTGGTGGGACGTTCTTATTGCAGGGTAATGGAACAGGGGCAGCTGACCCTTCCTCGTCTACGCAGATCCAGACCTTCTACATACAGCAATCGATACCCAGCTTGATCTTTGGAGCCGAACATAGGTCTCAGATATGGTTTAACGGAAATGCCTTATATATTGGCCCGGGGCGTTCTATTAGGACCGGCTACGCCATGGGACATGGTACGATATACACTGTGGTATCGAATTCCACCAGAGCTACACCGGCTGAATTGGCTGCTGCGAGTCGTCTTGGTAATGGCCGTACTACATATCCAAAGACCGCCAAAGTGACGATTCAGGTAAATGGTCAATCTATTACGGGAATCACTAATTTTGGGTTATCAGGCAGTGAGCTCACTACCTATACTCAGTTACCATCTCCGACTTCCAGGTATCTGGAGCTTGACAGGCTGACTCATTCGATTGTGCGAGGGGCTACCTCTGTCTATGCTGAGGTGAAAGATCTTGAGAATTGGATGGCTCACCATGTAAAGTACACTACCGACATACCACCGCTACTTCCCGGTCAGGATGCCGTAAATCAATTTATCTTTCATACCCACGCCGGGTATTGTGAGCAGATATCTACGTCTCTTGCGGTTATGCTGAGATTGCTTGGAGTCCCGGCACGTGAAGCAGTCGGTTATGTACCGGGTCCTTATAACCCTATAACGGATCTTTACGAGGTGCAGGCTAAAGATGCACATGCATGGGTGCAGGTATGGTTTCCCGGTATTGGATGGCAGAGTTTTGACCCAACCGCTCACGTTCCGCTGGCAAATCCATCGCCCGGTTCGGTCATTGTACACAGTATAGGCAAGTACATGGAGGGTGCCGCCGTAGACGCGGGGCATGTTGTTATAGATCCGCTTGTTTGGATACCTTTTCTCTTAGTGGCATTCTCTTTGGTGCTGGTAGGTACCAAAAGGCGCCGCCAGACCGCCCCTGCGCTTCGGGCGCTTTACAGGATAGAGCGTAAGGGGGCCAGAGCGGGCATAAGTCGATATCCATACGAGTCACTTAGGGAGTATACAGGTAGGTTGGCTGGTCGCGTATCACCAGATGACCTGGAGCTGTTCTGCCGTATACTAGAAGAGGACCAGTATGGTACTACGACGATGACTCCGCAATGTGCCAGGGAGCTGGATATTCTTTCAAGGCACCTTGCCAGGAACATCAAGTCTGCTGGTAGCATGAAATGAGGAGTAAATATCTGGCTGGAACACTCATTGTAGCCTCGCCGAAGTTGGTTGATTCCAACTTCAACAGAAGCGTAGTGCTCATGCTGGAGCATGGAGAGAGTGGAGCCATTGGAGTGGTTCTTAATCAACCAACGATGACTTCAGTGACAGGAGCATTTCGTAGTTTGAAGGGAGTTGCGGCAATCAGCAATCCGGCAGTAGTTTTTGTCGGTGGTCCGGTCTCTCCTCAGTCCGTAATAGCTCTTGGTCGTGCTGCGAGCCCTGATATTATGAATTTTTTAGATGCGGTAGAAGGTGAGTTTGACGATAGAATCTATAAACAGCCGATGAATTACCTATTCAATGATATATATGCAGTAGACATGGACCAATTAACCGACAGCCGCATTGAGTCATTGCGTATTTTTATGGGTTATGCGGGCTGGGATGCAAACCAACTCGAAGAGGAGATAGATGCCGGCGCTTGGTTTGCTGTAGATTCATTGACTGGTGACGTATTTACGTCACAGCCGGATAACCTATGGCATGATGTTTTGTTCAGGCAGGGAGGCAGCTTGGCTATGGTTGCAAACTATCCATTGCACCCCAGGTTGAACTAGTGGATTACGGTATGCGTGAAGCGGGTCGTTCGGACGTGAAGGGGATAGTTGATGCTCTATGTTCGGCATTTTTCGATGACCCTGTCGCTGCGTTTGTTTTTCATTACACTCGCTACAGACGAGTTGGCTTGGCCAAGTTCTTTACAGCCCTTCTTACCGGTTATGGCTATATAGATCATGGTGAAGTATGGACTACAGGTGATCACATGGGAGCTGCAATATGGTTGCCTCCTCCCGGAAAGACACAAGCCGGTCTGTTGGATCTCTTTAAGCTTCTTCCGGTCATACCATATGCTTTGAGTAGGGACTCAATCAAGGTGTCCAGGCTGCTGGCAAAAATTGAGGCATCCAAGCCGCGCGAAGAACACTGGTATCTTTCCACCTTGGGAGTAGTACCTGACCTGCAGGGACACGGTATTGGGTCATCTCTTATCCGGCCGGTATTGGAAAAATGTGACAGTGCCGGGATGCCTGCGTATCTGGAGTCCTCCAAGGAGCGCAATATCCCATTCTACCGTTCACATGGTTTTGAGGTCGTCAGGGAGCTATCAGTGGGTAGGGGTACTCCGACGGTATGGCCTATGATACGACGGCCTATGTGACCAGGCGGGAGCGCAAGCCCCGTCCGTAAGTGCGGGGAGGATGTGACATGTTGGTCGTATCGAGGGATTGTGCGTGGCTGTGAATAGTACGTCATTCAAGCATGAGCCTGTGCGTTGGCTATTATATTTTATTACGATATATATTTTTGAGCGCCTTTCGGTCAATCTTTGATATGGATGTCTTCGGTAGGCTATTGACTATTCTCAGTTCCTTCGGAGTCGACCAGGGAGCAAGGCTTATTTTTACCAGTTCGGCTAGTTGTTGTAGTGAAGGTGGATTGTCTGGATATTCCGGCACTACACAAGCTACCACCCTTTCTCCCCATTCCGTATCTGGTGCTCCGATTACGGCTACTTCATGGACCAAACTATGATTTTGCAGTATTCTTTCTACCTGTTCTGGGGAGACCTTCTCTCCTCCCGTAATGATTACCTCACTAATTCTTCCTGTGACCTGTAATCTACCGTCAGCATCCATTGTGCCCATGTCGCCTGTGGCAAACCACCCGTTGAGATCTTTCGGGTCTTCTCCATCTCTGTAGCAGCGTAGCAGTGGCTTTCCTCTCAGCATTATCTCACCTGTGCCGTGCGTAGAAATGTCTCCAGTAGCGCTGGCAGTGGCTGATCTTACTGACATTTCTACCCCATCCAGAGGAAAGCCGTCATATATGCATCCACTACCTGATTCTGTCATGCCGTAGGTTGTGACGCAATTAATGGGCAATATTTCAGGTGGTGCCGATCCACCCAGTACGATGGTTTTGAATAGACTGGCATCGATCCGATTCATTGCTGTTGCCACCAGAGATACAATGTTGCATCCATTCTTTGTTTCGGCCTCTACTGATTCAGGATTGAACTCGTTTACAACCGTCAGGGGAATATCGTTGAACATGGCTTTTGTCAAAACCGAAAAACCTCCGATGTGAGCGAGAGGCAAGCATGCAAGCCACCTATCGGTTACTGGGTCTACTTGCAACCTTGTACTTGCTGCAATAGCAGAAGCTTTAAGCGCTTCCATGGTGAGCACAACGGCCTTTGGTACACTGGTTGTGCCGCTAGTGGCCATTACCAGGGCATCTCCAGGCTTTACAGGAGAACCACTATCTATTTTGTATATTTCGCCATCATCTCTCAGGACGTGAGTTGGCATGGTTGCGTCAAGCTGTATCTGTTGGGCATTTTTGGGTAGGCGGCGATCTATTGGAGTTACCGCATCTTCATTTTCCCATATGCTTAATAGAGCGTCAGGATACATATTGGCGGGTATATCAAGTGCTATGAGTCTGTTCATACTATTAGATAGTACCGCTATTGCCGGCCTACGCCATCATTGATGCTGTGAGTTCATGGTTGCAGTTTCGGGGTAATCGTTAGTTTGAGACAGCAATTGGCCAGGCAGGCTGGTAGCATAAGATGTACTTGCGGGATAGCCTAATGGATGCTGCCATTGGCCAAGTGGGTCGGCTGATAGCATAGAATGTAATGATGCCAATAGAACAACCATCCAGAAGAACTGATCCACTTGAAGAACTCAGGCTGTTGCCTCCACCGGATTGGAAGCCTGCAGGCAACTGGCATGATATTACCTACGAAACTGCAGATGGAATTGCCAAGCTGACCATCTGCCGTCCGGAGGTACATAACGCCTTTCGGCCACAGACGTTGTTTGAGCTAACCGAGGCAATGAATATGGCAAGGGATGATCCGGAGGTCGGTGTCATCGTCCTTACCGGGCAGGGAGATAGGGCATTTTGCTCCGGCGGCGATCAGCGCATTAGGGGAGATGATGGTTACATAGGTGACGATGAGTTGGGAGGAAGGCACATAGGAAGATTGAATGTACTTGATCTGCAGATACAGATAAGAAGAACCCCCAAGCCCGTGATAGCCATGGTAGCTGGATATGCTATAGGTGGTGGGCATGTCCTTCACCTTGTATGTGATCTAACTATTGCCGCCGATAATGCCCGTTTTGGACAGACTGGTCCTGTGGTAGGGAGCTTTGATGGTGGTTACGGAGCTGGATTGCTTGCCAGAACTATAGGACTTAAGAGAGCAAAGGAGATATGGTTTCTCTGTAGACAGTACGATGCCGAGCAGGCACTTGAGTGGGGACTTGTCAATGCTGTGGTTCCGCTTGCATCGTTGGAGACCGAGACTGTTGCATGGTGCAGGCGCATCCTTCAGCTGTCACCAATAGCTCTACGAATGCTGAAAGGCGGATTCAATGCGGCAGATGATGGCCTTGCGGGTATACAGCAATTGGCAGGTGATGCCACTATGTTGTTTTACATGACCGAAGAAGGGCAGGAGGGCAGGGACGCATATCGTGCAAAGCGTAAACCTGATTTTGCCAAGTTTCCTCGCAGGCCATGATTGTAAAATTAGGCAGGTCGGATGAGTTATTTTAAGCTGTGGGTTGCCGGAGCCAGGCCGCGTACTCTTGTTGCTGCAGCAGTACCTGTTGCAGTAGGCGTAGCTCTGGTAGCAAGTAGGCATTCCGGTGCCGTTGGCTTCGCTCATGGCCTGAGTGCTGATCAGTGGATAAGAGCGTTTCTAGCTCTGTTGGTTTCTGTCTCATTGCAGATAGGTGTGAACTATGCAAACGATTATTCTGACGGGGTGGCGGGTAGGGATAGAGAGAGGACAGGCCCCTCGCGGCTGACCGCTTCTGGATCTGTTCCTCCCAAACAGGTTGCATTTGCAGCGTTGGTTTCGATGACTGTAGCCGGTATCTGTGGCCTTTTATTGGCGGCAATGATCGATCAGTGGTGGATATTGATTGTGGGGGCACTTGCCGGCATCGCCGCGATAGGATATTCGAGTGGGCCAAAACCATACGCCAGTCTTGGATTTGGAGAGCTGTTTGTATTTATCTTCTTTGGCGTAGTTGCTACGGTAGGGAGTGCTTATGTAGTGGGTGATGGTCATCTTTACTGGATAGAGGGGCTACTGGCTTCAATACCCGTGGGAATGTTGGCAGTGGCTATTTTACAGGCAAATAATTTAAGGGACATAGAGGGCGACAGGAGGGAGAATAAATTGACTCTTGCCGTCCGCTTGGGAAGAAGTAGGGCAGGTATGATGTACGTGGGAGTGCTTTTATGTGCCGCGATAGGTATTGTTCTTATAAGCGTGTATCGTCCTTGGGTGCTGTTGGCACTGGTTGCTTTTGCGGTGACTAAACGTAGTGTACCACTTGCCCTTTCTCGGTTGACCGGTCGTGACCTTTTGGCGCTACTTGGCTCTACCGCATTTTTGGAGATGCTCGCAGGGCTGCTTCTTGTAGCCGGATTGCTGATTTGAGTATGACTGTGTAGTTATTCGGTCATGTACCCGGTTACGTCCACTATTACATTTACCGTAGATATACCAGAGCCATTGTAGATGGTGATATACCCACTTGAGTTTAGTGTCGCTACGACCAGGTTTGGAACTGCTATATCCTCTTTTCCTGTCCAGTTAAGATCAGAGGTGGTAGGTGGAATAGAGGCGGGATTTACAGATAGGTAGCCGCTTGTGCTTGCTCCTGCTGCGGTGAGGTTTATTATGACTGCCGTTATGCCAGAAGATGGTAGTCCCCCAGCACCTTCCACCTTCACCTCCAGCTTGGATAGGGGATTTAGAGTGTCTCCGTTACACTGGGCATCTATACCTGTAAGCCCGGAGGGATTACCTGGTCTGGTATCACATATCCTTGTTGGTGATATGGGGATAAGATAGTTACCTGTAGTCGCATCCGAGAAGTATCCAGATACATCCACTATTGCCTGTGCATAGGTAGACGAATAGAGAGATACCTTACCGTTTGCTACCGGCACTATTACTCTATTTGCCACCGCCTTTCCTGACACCCAGTTCAAGTTTGATGCGGTTGGTCTTTGTGATCCAGCGGGATACAGGGTGAAATAGCCACCTTTTTCTGTGCCTGTGGAGGTAACATTTAGAACCACCGCCGTTATGCCATTTGACGGTAGTCCCCCAAGTCCTGATATCTGGATATTTTCTGTATCACCTGGTGCAAGGGCAGTCAAAGATGAGTTACTGGATGGAATTGTACTGCAATAGGTGGAGTTTGCCGCTTTGAACGATGCCTCAGAGCACCTGGTATCTACAAGGCGTTGTGGGTTTGTAAGTGGCTGGTAGAGGCTGGCTCCGGTTGTTGTGGTTGTGTATCCTTCTACGTCTACAGCAACATTTAGCTGTCCGGTGAAGTTGTATATGGTGATCTTTCCGTTTGTTGGAAGTGAAACCTCTACCAGGTTGGCAACTGTAGTATCGGTATTTGCATTAAGACTGGATGCGGTTGGCCTTGTGGTATCGCTGGAGGGATAGACAGTAAGGTAGGTGGGCTGTGTGGGCATGATGGCCGTTATGTTCAATACTGCACCTGTTGCACTTATAGGTACAGATCCGAGTCCCGACACCTGGATTGTAATAGACGTATTGGCATTAAGGGTCTTTCCTTCGCATTGGCTAAGTGCCGTTCCAGAGAGGTTGGAGGGGTTGTTTGGCCTTGTGTCGCATATCCGAAATGGCGTTACCGGTGTATATGTATATCCAGCTATATAGGTGAACTGATCAGCTGAGCTTATGGCGCTAGTTCCACCTGAAGTAGTGACAGTTACATTGACAGTACCTGCAGACTCTGCAGGAGAGGTTGCGGTAATAGACGTAGCGGAGCTTACTGTTACAGCAGTTGCCGTAACAGTGCCGAACTTCACTGTCGCAGAGGAAGTGAAGTTTGTACCGGTAATTGTCACAGTTGTGCCACCAGATGTGAAACCACTGGTTGGACTCACCCCAGTTACAGAAGGAGTAGGCGTGATCGACATGTAGCTTACGATAGCGCCGATCAATACCGATCCATTGGGCGATCCGAGACCAGCCGCCATTGAGTATCGCTGGCTGGATGTGGCGACAGGGTAGTCGCCTTTGTTGGTTCCCGTGTAATCATTGTTGTTGCCGGTAGTAATGTTGTTAAATGCTGAGGGTGTGCTTGCATCTATGGAATAAAGAGCAGGGTTCAAAAATCCCAATCCTCCAGTCACTTTTCCTGAGGAATTATCAACCGAGCCGTATTCTTCATCGGTCAGCGTTACAAGTGACGCCCATGTTGGAGTAGCGGCGCTGGTGCCTCCCTCTGCCGTCCAGTTGCCCTTGTAGTAGATTACATAACCATGCATCGGGTCAGCTGATCCAGATACGTCCGGCACCTCTCTGCAATAGCTGCCAGACTGTGCGCTGCAGAGCGTAGCGGTAGAGTATGAGTTTATAACTCCAGGTAAGCTGTTATTCTGTTGCCATGAGGGCATCTGCCAGAAGGTAGATATACCCCCCCCTCCCCCTCCTTCTGATGCCATTTTTTCGTTCCATACCGTCTCTGTTGGAGGTGTGGTAGGAGATGTCATGTCGGTGCCACCTACTCCTGTAACATAGGGATCACTTGCCGGGTCATTGACAGATAGGGAGCTTATGCCATCTACTTGCTGATAATTACCCCAGGTGCCATCCCATTCAATGGCGCTACCGCCACTGGTCACTCCCATGCAGAAACTAGATGTGGGGCAGGATAGGCCTGTAGGGAAAATGCTCCCTCCCTCTAACCCTGCTCCTGTAGATGTGGGGGATTGCCACGATGATCCGTTCCACTCGATTGCATGGAGGTTGTTGTTTCCAGCAAGGACAAAACATGAGCTGGAAGACGCACACGATATTGCAGACAGGTCTTCTCCAGGATCTACCGCAGTAGTGGAAGTTGCCCAACTGGAGGATGCCCATTTAATTCCATTACCCGCAGAGTCCACTGCCCAACATGGACCAGATGTTCCAGGCGCACATGACAGGGATGTCACAGCTCCAGTCGTATCGCTGAGGGTTACAGGAGATGTCCAAGTTGAGCCATTCCAGTAGACGCTTGTATTTTGATAGGTACTATTGGATGTAAGCACGCCATATGTAACCAGACATAGGCTTGCAGAAGGGCAGAATATACTTGGTATCACTGCGGTAGCGCTGACAGTAGCAGATCCTATCGAACTGTCTATTGTCGTCTTTGCCGACCATGAGCTGCCGGTCCATTCAGTCCCGTTCCCATTGGTATCTACCAGCCAGCACATAGACGACGAGGCACATGCCATGACAGAATCGTAATTACCCGACAGGGGGGTAGTGGAGGTGGGACTTGTCCACCCTCCACTCGGAGTCCAGGTCGAATAGTGGCTTCCATAGTAACCTGTTGCTATACAGAAGGCGGTTTCTGGACATGATATGGATCCTACTCCGTTAGTCGACATATTGGGAATAGACTGTAAAGATGAGTCCCACGAACTGCCAGTCCACTCATTAGCGTACCCACCTGCGTCGCCTGCCCAACATATAGAAGACGATGCACATGATACAGTTGTAAAGCCAGGTGAGCTACCATTTGGGTAGCATCCTGCCGATCCAGTGTCGCCGGATGCGGCAAGTACCGACTGTCCCTGTGCCGCCATCTGCTCAAATATGGTCTCTTCTGATTGTGCATATGATTTGCCAGTCAGTGGCTCACATAATGCCCAGCTTGTGGATACCACCTGGGCACTGTCATTGGTAGCTATCTGGTTATAGCCGTCAAAGGGGCCTGAACCTGTCTGTGGAGCTTCGTAGACATCTATGGTGGCCTGTGGAACTAATCCGATTAAATCTTCTATATCTAGTGTGTCTTCTATAGATCCACCTGTTCCAGATGGCGCCCCACCATCTACCTGTAATGTGGTTACAGTGGCATTCGTTCCGTAGCAACTCTGGTAAGCGCTTATATCGGATGAGGTAAATGGTGCAAGTTCGTAAAGGGCAATAGTCTCACCTGCTCCAAAATCACCCTTGTTGTATGCGCTGGTTAAGCCATAAGCAGAGGCAATCTGGTTTGCGGTATATGCACTATAGGCTGTAGCGGTGCTTGTTGCACTTGTACAAGGTGATGGTGGACTGGATGTCTGTGGTGCAGGTGCCTGTAGGGCAGATGTCAGTGGCGATGATTCTTGGTGTGGCGTGGTGTCTCCGGTGGCCAATTGCGTAGATGCAATATTGGCTGGATTAGATAGAGATTCAGATTGCTTGTGTGATAAGAGCTTGTGCAGATTGGATAGAGCTGTTGGGTGGGTATTTATTTCTGTGGAGACAGATGATCCGGGTGCAAGCATTACTGCCGGTTTTGGCAGGTAGAGGTTGTTCAGTCCTACTATGTTTTGGACTGTCGTTGCGATGGATGCTGGTAGCATTGGAGCAGTTGTATTGGCCATAGCTATCCTGCCAGAACGTAGGCGATAATAGGCAAGCTTTGTATGGAGACTCTCAGACAGCTTTCTAGCTGTTGTGGTTAGTGGGATTACAAGTCCATTACTACTTGTTGGACCCAGTGTCAACCCCTCTGATGAAAGAGTTGTTCGTACCTGGGTAATCTGGCTCTTGGTCGGCCCAAAGACAGAAGCAAACTGTCCTTTGGCAAGAAAATGGCGATATTCTGGTGATCCTGGAGTAGAGACCTCTTTTACAAAGTTTGCAAGAGCGCTCGGATCTCTTGGATGCATCACTATGTCTATATGTAACGAGGTATTTGATGGAACCAATCCCTTGAATAATGCATTGTGAGGGACCGGGACAGTACTACCAATAGGAACTAGTTGGTTTATTGGAGATGGCGTATAAGCGTAAGCTGAGCTTGGCGTAAATGTGACCGCAATAAGTGATAATGCACATAACGTAGCTGATGCCATGCCGATCGAGTGTTTCATTGCAATAGATTATACAGCAGTAATCTGTGTATTTACTGATTAACTTGTATATTTTAGGACAATAGGCAGCTAAGAACTTTCGGCGATAACAGCTTGTAGCGAGTGTCCAGAGATTTGCCGTTGTAATTCAAGCTGGATCTGCGCCGACTCCAGTACGCTGGGGGCATTTGCGTGAATCACCGTTATCAAGCTTATATCGTGGCTAGATATATTAACCGGTGTACTGGCAGTGGAATCCTCCAGGGGGAGAGGGCCATCTGCCTCCAGGCCAACTACATGATCTCGAAGCGCCGCTCGTACTCCCTCCATGGTATCTACGCTAACTACCTTTGCGCCAAGACTCTTTGCGATCTCTACAACGTTCTGTTCCTGTTTTGTCGTAAACAATCTCTCCATAGTGTGGCTATCCAGTTTTTCAGCTTGGGATAGGAACGAGAATATTCCTCCGCCACCATTGTCCATAACGATCACGGTTAGCCGGTTGTCGGGTGTCGATTGGCCGGCAGTACGCAGTAGAGCAGTCAAGTCGTGGAAGAAGGCAAGATCACCTACCCATACAACAGTTTGGCGCCACTTCCCGGATTCAGCAATTCCTCTGGCAGTTGAAACTACACCATCAATACCGTTGGCGCCTCGGTTAGAGAAGACCTTCGGTGGACTCTCAAGCTTTTGGGCGAAGCGCTCAGCGTCGCGGACGGGCATGGATGAAGACACTACTAATGTTGCCTTACCGGCGCAGCGCGCAAATACTTCCCTGGCCAATCCAACACCTGTAATTTCATCATGATCCATACACCACTTGTCAATACCCTCCTGTACGGCCGCATCGGCCACTTGCCAAAGCTGCAGCCAATCTTGGTTATCTCTGATAATGGCTGAGTTATTTTCCACTGCCCTGAGAAGCGACACTGGTTTGTGGTCGGCGATGAAAGACGACACCCGTCCCGGGTCACTCCATTGCCAGTAGGGATCTACCAGCAATTGCTCTACGCCGCTATCACCCAATTCAGCCAGCCAGTTATTCAGAGTCTTTGATGCCCAGGGTTTGCCGAATCTGATAACTGCATCAGGACGTAGACGTGAACGCACATCAGCATCTTGCAATATAGCATCAGCTCCGGCAATTACCTCAGGATCGGAAGTCCTACACATGGATAATGGATCGGCAAGCAACGGCCAACCAAGCGCTCTGGCCAACTTAATAATAGACATTCTCTCGTCGAGTACATCTGGAGGCAACTGCCCAACCACAATGATCCCTTTAGCCTTGCTGACAATATTGTGAATTAAAAGCTCGGTGGATAGACCCTCGTCGGCATTGCCAGTCAGTACATCTGAGCTACCGGTAGTGTCAGTGCCTGTTACATGTTCAAAGGCAACACTACCACCATCCATGCGTCGACTGACAATAGAATGCCACATCCTGCCGTCAGGTCTACCGGCGGGCATGTCCAGATATTGGCCAACCAGGGGTTCACGAAACTGGCAATTTAGATGGACGGGTCCTGGGCCATAAGGACTGTATAGTGCCTCGCTATACGCTCTTGCAGCCAATGATCTCCACATGGCTCTCATCTCCCACCCAGCTGGAGGTATATCAAGGTAGTATCTGGCTGAAGTGGTATATATTATGTTCTGATCGACGGTCTGAGGTGCTCCGACACTTCTTAGCTCTGATGGCCTATCTGCAGTACATACAATCAATGGCACTCCCTGATGATGCGCCTCGACCACACTTGGGTGAAGCTCCGCTGCAGCAGTTCCACTGGTCACGCATATAATTGCAGGAATCCCTGTGGCCAAGGCAATTCCCAATCCCACAAATCCGGCGGAACGTTCATCGAGATGCACATGGATATTGACACGCGGATTTGCTTCAAGTGCCAATGCCAGTGGAGTCGACCTGGATCCTGGGCAGACTACGGCGTGCTCTATCCCCCCGCGCACCCACTCATCTACCAATGTCAGGCAAAAGGTTGCCTGCACATCCTCTGGCTTGGGAACATTACTCATTATCATTAACCAAGTGTAGTGCCAAGAAACCCTGGTGCAAATTACCATACAGGTAAATATTTTTCTGCCAAATCAGCCAGTGGTAGTGTAGTCAGCATATTGAAGATACTCCTGGTACATGGATTCACTCAAAATGCAAAGTGCATGATCCCCTTTGCAGAGGAACTGGACTCTGCATTGGAGCCCATTTCCAAAGTATTCCCATCGGATAATGATCCTTATGGATATGTTCCTGTTGGCTTGAAGACAGAACTCGAGTCGTCCGAAGCTGTCATCACGTCACGCTTAGCACTTCATCGTCTGTCCTCCTCTATCTATGGTGTAGACCTGCCGGGCCATGGTCTATCATCGTCAGTACAAACCGGGCCATGGGAGACAGCTGGGTCACTTGGTAAGACCTTTGGCCGTGGGGTATATATAGGATATTCAATGGGTGCCCGCATCTGCCTTTATTTGGCACTATCTTCCCCAGAGCTGATTGAAGCTCTGATTCTTGTATCAGGAAGTGCCGGCATAGAGGATGAAGATGCGAGGATTGCTCGAAAATCTTCAGACGATGCGCTGGCCATATCGCTTGAGGAGGGAAGACCCGATCTTGCTACGTTTTTGGAAAGATGGACAGAACAGCCTCTTTTTTCCACACTTCCAGCACAGTCCAGGATGATAGCGGAGCGTATGACAAACACTCCAGCCGGTTTATCCTCTAGTTTACGGTTGTGTGGTGCGGGCGCATGTGATTCTCTTTGGGGCAGGTTGCATGAGCTGGCAATGCCCGTTCACTGCATCGCTGGAATGCTGGATGGGAGATATTCATATTACGCGTTACGCATGGCACGGTTGATCGGCGCAAATGCGACGGTATCACTTGTCCAGTCGGCAGGACATGCCTGTTATGCGGAGCGTCCCAAATTGGCATCATTGCTGATAGCCAACCTGCTCGGGCATTAAATATTTGCCGCTAGGTCTTTAATTAATTGTGGCCGTGCATGATCTGGTTATACAGCTTAGTAGCTTGTGTGAGTTGACTGTCAGCTTGGGCAGCCAACTGGTTGTATTTGGTCAGTAATTTGCTGGTTGGCGGTTGGGATGCATATTTGTAGCACTCTATAGATGCTGTGTATTCATCCGTATAAGCAGCGTTGAGCACATTTGTAATCTGCTGGTCCGGAGTGGGCAGATAGCTGTTTGCCCGCCTGGCATCAACGCCCATGGCCTCGCATGCAGTCTTTACCGCTGCGGGGTCATGACCTTCTTGGAGTGTGTGAATGTGCTGATTGTCGGTGGTCAGCGTGCTAACAGTCTCCTCCAGGAGTGATCCGCTATTCCACGCTTCCATCCTGTGTGATAATGATCCACTCATAGTTGCTGGTGTGCATGCGGCCATTATTATGGGAACAGCAAGGTACATAGCAAGTAGTTTTATGCGACCAGGGGGCATAGCTATTGTTTATTATACTGATTTCTTTGGTCTATGTATGGCATCTTAGGCTAATATTATTAATATGGATTTGCACGGTTGTCCGTACAATACTGTATGATATAATCATGAACCCATTAGACTTCGTCATCTTAATGTTCTTGATTTCCATTGTGGCCGGTGTTCTTGGCTCGCTGATTGGGTTGGGTGGGGGAGTCGTGGTGGTACCGGTGCTAACGCTGATCTTCCACGTAGATATTCGCCTTGCTATAGGGGCGTCGATTGTTTCAGTCATAGCTACATCGAGCGGAGCCGCAGCTGCGTATGTGAGAGAGCGTATGACCAACTTGCGTACAGGAATGTTTCTGGAGATAGCCACTACCACTGGAGCCATTACCGGAGCCTTTCTAACTACTATTCTGCCAGCCAGATTCCTATTTATACTTTTCGGTGTTGTGCTTGCTTATTCAGGTGTCGCCATGTATGCAAAACGCCACCAGGATAGGCTGCTGGCGGTCTCTACTGACAGGATTGCAAATCGCCTCAATCTTCATGGTTCCTACTATGATGAAGCAGAGCAGAGAGAGATATCATACAAGGTAACCGGGACAAAGCCCGGACTGGCTCTTATGTATGTAGCCGGCATGGTGAGTGCATTGTTGGGTATTGGTTCTGGGGCACTAAAGGTGCCGGCTATGGATCTCGCTATGCATCTTCCGATGAAGGTATCCACCGCAACCAGTAATTTTATGATTGGAGTTACCGCCGCTGCCAGTGCCGGGGTATATTTTGCACGGGGGCAGATAGATCCGGTCATAGCGGCACCGGTGGCCGCCGGCGTTCTTGGCGGTGCGACAGTTGGTTCACTTATGCTTGGAAAGATAGAGAGCAAAGCTATCAGGATGATTTTTGTCGTTGTCCTAATGGTTATAGCATTCGAAATGTTCCAGCGAGGCATTTGATATGGTAGGTCCCGATCGTCAGGATAAACCAGGTAACCAGGATGAGGATGCTCCCCAAGATGAGTATGCTCGCCGGCAAGATGAGAAAGTTAGAAAGGTAGAGACAGTGATAAGCATTGTCCTCAGGACAGGTGTCGTTGTCAGCGTCATAGTAATAGTTGTAGGTTTAGTCTTATCGTTCTTGCACCATCCTGAATACCTCTCTCACTTTTCCTACAAAAGCCTTGCAGATTCACACTACCGGTTTCCGGATACCCTGTCTGGTCTTTTTCGCGCGTTGTCCAAGGGCGAGGGTAGGGGAGTTATAGTACTTGGATTGGCTCTGCTCATCCTGACGCCGGTGATGCGTGTAGCTGTATCCATCTTTGCATTCGCATACCAAGAGGATCCAATCATGGTGGCGGTTACTACTTTTGTTCTACTGGTGCTGGTGAGTTCATTCTTCCTCGGAAAGGCCGGGAGTTAGTGTACCGTTCATCTGGTATGAGCATGATAGGCAACTTACTGTCATGATTGCACTGGATAAGTCCAGTCCGGTACCACTCTGGGCGCAATTAGCCGAAATACTTCGTGCCAAGCTCAATCAGGGCGAGATATCCAGTAAGTTTCCGACCGAAGAGGAACTCGTCAATCAGTACGGAGTTAGCAGGCATACGGTTAGAGAGGCTTTGCGCAGCCTTCAGCAACAGGGGCTTCTTGAGAGGCAACAGGGTAAGGGAACATTTGTCGTGCATCCCAGATTCGAACAGCCCTTAAAGGGCTTTTATAGCTTGGCTTTTACATTGGCCGATCAGGGGATTGAGGAGCGTAGCATCGTACGAATACTGGATAGGCGAGAGTGTGGTGTTGCCGGATGGGCACTGGAGCTCAGTGCAGACAGCAGATGTATTTACATAGAGAGACAACGTTATGCTGGAGATGAGCCCATTGCTTTGGATCGCTCTTGGCTGCCAGAGCATACTGCGGCGCCCCTACTTGATGCTGATTTGACTAGTGGATCTCTTTACGATCATCTTGCCAGGGAGTGCGGGGTAGTGCTTAACGGAGGCATGGAAAGAATATGGCCGGTTGTGCCCGATCAACAAGACGCGGAATTATTGCAGCTACCGCCTGGCGATGCTGCATTTTTTCTGGAGAGAATTACCAGGTCCGATGGAATGGTTATAGAGTTCCGTCACTCGCTTGTGCGTGGAGATCGTTACCAATTCGTCGTCGAGTGGCCGTCGATACCGTTGCCGCACTCGCAGAGAGTACCTTTCACGGTTTCCATTCCATAGTTGTCCTTTATACTGTTACCGCAAGCATGCCCTCTGTATCCATCACGATAGTTTTTCTTGATCTGATGATGGTGCTGGAAAACAGACTGGGATAAATGTAATTACCGCACACATCTGTAGCTGTATTTGTTGTATACTTGTGTATAGGTAGGTTCATAATTAACCATGAAAGGGAACGGACAATGAAATTAAGTAACAGGCATTTTTTCAAGTTTGGAGTATTGATCATCGGTAGTGCACTTGCTCTTGCTGCATGTTCGAGTAGTTCATCTACGCCGGCAAAACCAAAACCATCTACGGGTTATTCGTCGCCTACTACATCCAGTTCTACGGTTGCTCCGACGAAGCCTGTGAGTAGCAGTGTAGCTGTCAAGACCGCACATAGCTCAATAGGTACTGTGCTGGTAAACGGATCTGGCATGGTACTGTATACCCTGAGTTCTGCAACAGCTACTTCCAGCCCGTGTGATACTTCTAAATGTCTTGGTATATGGCCACCGGTGTCTGGGTCGTCAAGACCGTCTGTCGGCACTGGGGTATCGAGTGCTCACTTTGGCGTACTGACGCTTCCGAATGGTGCAAAGCAACTGACCTACTATGGTCACCCGCTATACCTGTTCAGTGGTGATTCTGCTGCTGGGCAGACAAACGGCGAAGGACTCGCATTCCCGGTAGGATCCGCTCACCCGACTGCACACTGGTATGCTCTTTCGCCATCAGGTACATTTGTCGTAAAATCGTCCAGCTCGACATCCACTTCGACAAGCTCGTCGGGGTATGGCTCCAGTAGTTCTACGGGGAGCACTTCGTCGGGTTATGGGTCCAGTACCAGCGCGGGCAGTACACCTGGATACAGTAGCTCTACAACCTCAGGTTCTACATCGCCCAGCAAGACGGCGAGTTCTTCATCCGGGGGATGGAAGGGCTAAAGCCAAGGTCTTAATGCGGGGGTAGAGAAACGACCATAGTCGGAGTTCTGTCCGGGTGAATTGTGGCGGGTTATCGTCTATCTGCTATGCATTGCAGTGATAATATGACAGTATGGCATCTATAGAAGACCTTGTCGCTAAACTTCAGTCTATTACAGATGAGATGTCTGAGTATGCCTATGAATGTCTCTTGGAGGCCAGCAAGCAGATCTCTTCTGGAGATGCAGCTGGACAGTTCTCCAGCAGGCTGATGACAGAAGAAAAAGCCGTTACCCGAGCCAGAAGATCGGTAGAAAAAGCGGTGTCCGTCCTTGAATCCCTGATAGTAACAGTAGAAGATGGTCTGGATTGAGTGAAATAGCTACTGAGACTGGAATGAATTGATCCGGTCAATCATCATACGCAGTTTACCGTAGCTTGCTTTGTCGAATTTAAGCGCTATACGCTCCATGTCGAGGTTGTCATTGTCGGCGCGTTCGGGTGGAAGAGGTGTTGCCTTACGGATTGTGCCGTCAAGTGTGATGTCGGCAAAGTCCTCCACCAGGCTATCAAGTTGCTCTGGTGATAGCTTGTGCCGGTGGCGAATAACCAGGATGTCACCTACGAATCTAAGTGAATGATAATTGGAATAAAAATGCGTTATCTCGTTGATGGATGCGTCTATGCTTGAGGTAATCATAAAGAAGGCCGTATCGTTGCGATGTATCATTTCGAGAGGTATAAGCTCTGTACCAAGGAAGTTGTACCACGAATTCCAGTAGGTTCCTCCGGGAGCATCAAGTAGGATTACCGGAGCCGGATTCATTTTGCCGGTTTGCAGTAGAGTAAAAAGCTCGAACGACTCATCCATGGTGCCAAATCCTCCAGGGAGTACCACGTAGGCATCCGATTCTTTGATTAGCATGAGTTTCCTGGTGAAGAAATAGCGCATTTCTACCAACTTTGGATCATTGGCAATAAATGGATTCGCGTATTGCTCGTGAGGTAGTCGTATATTGACACCGAGAGACATTTCTCTGCCGGCCCCCTCAATGGCAGCACTCATAATTCCAGGACCGGCACCGGTTACGGTCATCCATCCCAGTTTGGCAAGTCTTTTGGCAAGCTCTTTAGTTTGATTGTAGAGTGCATCATCGTTTTTTATGCGTGAGGACCCAAAGAAGGTGACCTTCTTGATTCCCGTGTAGGGTTGAAATATGGAAAAAGCCTGTGCCATTTCCCTGAGGGCACTGGCAGCTATCTTTAGGTTCAGTGTGTCGGTATTGTCCTCAGCAAGCTCCAGCAGCGATCCTATCGCTATATCGTAAAGATCTATACGGGAACTATCATCGAGCAGTTCAAGTAGTTTTTCGAATTTATTACGCATTGCTTCCCTGGTCTGTATGGGGTCATTCCTCTGTACGGAGTTATCATTACTCATAGCGCATTATATGGCTTGACTGCCTGTTGAATACTTCTTTGGCGTTTCTCAACCTTACGCTGCCTGATTCAACAGGTTATACAGTGTAGAGCGTTGGTAAAGTGTCCTACCCAGGGGTTGTACTATGGAGTACAGATCAGAGATGCTAACAGATTGCCCGTGGTTTGCCCCTGCAGCACGTGATATGCTCTCCTCCATTAACGTCCCTCCAAGATCATTTGCTCCGGCGGCAAGAGTTTGCCGCGCACCCTCCACCCCCAATTTTACCCAGCTGGTCTGTATATTGTCTATATAGCCATGATATGCGATACGGCCGACAGCGTATATCAGCATCACTTCCCTGAATGTAGGTCCACGCCTTGATCGCCGCTGAACGTAGAGTGGAGCTCCCATATGTACATAGGGTAAGGGCACGAATTCAGTGAACCCACCGGTTTGTTTCTGCAATTCTCTGGTTAGCACTATGTGTTTTGCCCAATGAATAGGCTGTTCTACTGCACCAAACATGATGGTTACGTTAGAGCGTAACCCGACGCTATGCGCTACTCTATGGATCTCCAACCAGCGTTCTGTTTTAATCTTGTCGGGGCAGAGAATGTCCCTGATATCGTCTGACAGGATTTCCGCCGCGGTGCCGGGCAGGCTGGCCAGTCCTTTTTCCTTCAGCATCCTCAAGTAATCTTCCAGCTCTATTCCCAACCTTCTTGCTCCTTCATGCACTTCCAGTGCGCTGAATGCGTGTATGTGTATATTGGACGAAGCCTTACGGATTGCGTCCAGGACAGAGAGGTAATATTCTCCATCAAAGTCGGGGTGTATGCCACCCTGAAGGCATACTTCAGTTGCACCTGCCTGTACGGCTTCGACTACTTTTGCGCTTATCTCGTCGAAGTCAAGCAGGTATGGATTTCCCCGTAAGTTGAGCGAAAGAGGTCCTTTGGAGAATGCACAAAAACGACACTTGAAGGTGCATATATTGGTGTAGTTTATATTGCGATTAGCTACGAAGGTAACAGTTTCACCATTGACACGCGCACGCATTTCGTCTGCCAGCTCAATTACATTATGGAAGTCATTTCCGCGAGCGCCGAATAATGTGACCAGTTCGTCTATTCCGGGTTCTTGGCCTCCAGTGATGCCCTCAATGACTTCGGATACTTTGGTACGTGTCGATAGGTTGTTTGGTTTGTTTGTATGTCCTGAATCGACCGCTAAGTGCGGTGGTTCGATATCCGAGCCTGAGCACCATCTGTCTTCACGTGCATATCCATTGGCATCCTGCATGTTCATAACGGGGAATACCATGTCGGGATGGAGCCAGCGATGCGGATCAGAGAGGAACTGCGGGTATATAGTAAGGCGGGGTACCAGAGTAAAACCGTTGTCGCTGGTCACTTTATTGATCAGCTCGATCTCAGGCCAAGGGCGCTCCGGGTTTACATGATCCAGTGTCACCGGTGATATACCCCCCCAATCATCGATACCCGCATTCAGGAGTGATGCTAAATCGTCTGTGAGGTTTGGAGGGGATTGTAAGTGTATGTCAGGTGACAGTATGTGTCTTGCGGCCGCGATCGTCCAGAGTAGCTCTTCAGTAGGGCATGGTGGATAATTATGCATTGATGTTCCCGGCTTGGGAAGAAATCCCTGGATAATTACTTCCTGTATATGGCCGTATAGTTTATGTGACTTGGCAATCTCTACCAAGGTGTCAATACGAGATTGCCTGTTTTCACCTATACCCACGAGCAGTCCCGTAGTGAATGGTATATGCAATTTACCCGCATCATCCAGAGTCTTTAGCCTGACTTCAGGCACTTTATCCGGAGAGTTCAGATGGCAGCGTAACGAGGGGTCAACACTTTCCAGCATCATACCCTGGCTGGCAGTTACCGGACGTAATGCGTTCAGCTCCTCGTGGGTCAATGCTCCGGCATTTGCGTGAGGTAGTAGCCCGGTATTGTCCCTGACCGTCCTGCACATTTCTACGAGATAGTGTATAGTCGAATCGTATCCATGCTCTTTGAGCCATTGGGCGGCAACAGTGTAACGCTTCTCTGGGAGCTGACCAAGGGTAAAGAGCGCTTCGCTGCACCCGGCGTCAACACCCTTTTGCGCAATGTCCAATACTTCTTCGGTGGATAAGTAAGGCGAAGAGAGGCGAGCTGGTGGTTGTGAAAATGTGCAGTATCCACAGCGATCTCTACATAGATTTGTAAGCGGTATAAATACCTTTGGGGAGTAGGTTACGATATTTCCAAAGGCAGATTTCCTGATGCCTTGTGCTCCGGCTATCAGGCTGTCTATACTTCCGGTGCTGGTTCCCATGCTGTCAATTGAACTGGCCATATGATTTTCCTTGGTGCCCATTCTAAAATACTACCGCGGGTTAGCTGCTTCGTCCACAATCCACAGAACATTACCTGCATTGATATGTAGTGCAGGCATGTCAATGCCCTGCATTGCTTTTGCCATGGCCTCCAGCTTCTCACTACCGGATACTGTGAATATGACCTGTCTGGAAGAGTTGATTGCTGGCAATAGGAGAGTCATCCTATCATGCGCGTTCATCTGTTGTGGATCACGCGAGTAGGCAACCAGTGAGGATTGCTCATCCAATAAAGTACTACCGGGAAAGAGTGAAGCGCTATGTCCGTCAATCCCCATTCCCAGGTGTACCAAGTCAAGTGGTATATAACGTGAAACAATGTCACTGTATGTGGAGGGACCGGCCTTGCAGTCCATAGGATAAAACGCTCCTATATCATGTATATTGCTTATCAACACCTCCTTTATCATACCGCTGTTGGAGTCAGGGTGATCTATAGGTACACAGCGCTCATCTCCTACCAGTATGTGAACATTGTTCCACGATATATCGTTGAAGAGCGAGAAAGGGTGGGAAAATGGGTATTTGGCAGGAGAGGAAGAAGGCAAGGCGGGTGAGAGCGGGGAATGGGGAGAGGGAGGAGAGGATAACGTATCCGCCAAGGTCTCATAGCATTTCCGTGCAGTCGGCCCTCCCGATAGGGCTAGAGTAAACGGTTTTTCTTGAGAGACTTCATGCTGAGAGTATTCAGACAGGGTAGAATGCACTACGTGACACCAAGCCGAGGCAACATCTTCTACTACGACCATTTCACCATTTGGCATTTTGCCTTTGGCAATCAGCCCAGGTAGATCAGGTACGGTGGTGCTCAGGGGTTGGCCCACTCGTGACCCTCTCTGGCCAGTAGTATGTCTGCATCATGTGGCCCCCACGATCCGGAACGATATGTGGATAGTGGTACATCTGAATTCCTGAATGCTTCAAGGAAAGGATCCACTATTTTCCAAGCCTGCTCTACTTCGTCTGATCGCAAAAAGAGCATATGGTCACCTATCATGGCATCGTGGATAAGTCGTTCATATGCATCAGGCGGTGCCTGCTTGAAGGTGTCTTGATAGGAAAAGTCCATAGATACAGAGCGCAAGTCAAAAGATTCACCGGGAGCCTTTGCACCAAATCGTAACGTGATACCCTCATCTGGCTGTATGCGCATTACCAGGCGGTTTGGTTCAAGCAATCTTGCTTGGCGTGACTTAAAGGCAAGGTGCGGTACACCTTTGAACTCCAAAACGACTTCGGTTACACGTTCCGGTAAGCGTTTCCCCGTCCGTATGAATACAGGCATTCCTGCCCATCGCCAGTTGTCTACCTCCAGTTTCATAGCTACAAATGTCTCAGTGTCGGAGTCTTCCGGTATTCCATCCTCCTCTCTGTATGCCAGCACACTCTGTGCGTCTATGACGCCCTTACCGTACTGACCGCGTACAGCCCTTCTTGCAGCATGATCAGAGTTGACTATCTCGATTGATTTGAGTAGCTTGACCTTTACAGGCGGTACATCTTGAGCGCTGATTGTTGTTGGCGGTTCCATCAGAGTGAGAGCTACTACCTGCATAAGATGATTCTGCACTATATCGCGTAACGCTCCTGCCTTATCGTAGTATGCTCCCCTATGTTCTATACCAATGCTCTCCGCTACGGTAATCTGCACACATGACATGTACCGCCTGTTCCATACCGGCTCGAAGATGGCGTTGGCAAAGCGAAGTGCCAGTACATTTTGTACTGTCTCCTTACCCAAATAATGGTCTATTCTGAATATCTGTGATTCGTCGAAGCAACTATGCAGGTGCTGGTTGAGCTCTATTGCGCTTGCAAGATCTATACCGAATGGCTTCTCTATGACTATTCTGGTAAACGGTGAAGTTCCAGGAAGCTGTACACATCCGGCCTTTTTTAGTCCTTCCGCCACAACGGCGAACAACTCCGGGATGGTGGCTAAATAATATATCCTGTTACCCAGCGTACCGTTACGTTTATCGATTTCATCTAGGAGAACGCTTAGTTGCTGGAAGGTAGTATCGTCAGAATAATTACCCTCTATGTAATGGAACTCCTTTGTGAGTTCTTTCCACGAAGGTGAAGGATCATCTACTGTTCCAAGAGCCATCTGGGCAAAATCACTGCTCTGCATATGATCAAGCGCTACTCCCACGACTGTAAACTGGTCAGGTAGTGCATTGCGACCCGACAGGGCTGCCAGCGCCGGCATCAGCTTTTTATGAGACAGATCGCCTGATGCACCGAATATTACCAGTATCTGGGGATCCGGTTTGCTAAGCGTGTATTCGTAGGATTTTGCCATTATTCACTCACCTTCCAATTTTTCGCTCAATCTGTGTTGTTCTGTGTTGCTTGGGGAGCAATGAACTTTCAAAGAGGAGGGAATCATTATTTGCAAGACAACGCACTAGTCTTCCTTTTTTATGGCATGGCCACCAAATTGGTTCCGCAGGGCTGCCAGTAACTTATTTGAGAACGAATCTGGATCACGTGATGAAAAACGATTAAATAGAGAAACAGCCATTGCTGGCGCAGGCACTCCTCTGGATATTGCTTCTTCAAGTGTCCAACGGCCTTCACCCGAATCGACTACATATCCCTCAATCTCTTCAATATGATACTCAGGCCGCAATGCGCGCTCGGTCAGGTCCAGCAACCATGAACGCACCACCGAACCGTATCTCCATATAGACGCAATCTGGTGCATGTCCAGCGAAAACTCATCTGCAGACTTCATGATGGCAAAGCCTTCTGCGTATGCCTGCATAATGCCGTACTCTATGCCATTGTGGACCATCTTGACAAAGTGACCTGCGCCTGCCGGGCCCACATGTGCATATCCTCCCTCAGGGGCGAGGGAGGTGAAGATTGGCTCACAAGCGGAGACATGCTTTGGCTCACCGCCTACCATAAGGCAATATCCTTCTTCCAGCCCCCATATACCGCCGGAAGTGCCCGCATCGATAAAACCAATGCCCAATTCATCGAGGTGCTTGGCAATATCAGCGGCCTCTTTGTAGTTTGAGTTTCCCCCATCAATGACTATGTCTCCATCTGAAAGTAATTTGGAAAGGTTATTTATGGTAGATACAGTAGGCTGCCCTGCGGGTACCATCACCCACACCACTCTTGGAGCATTCAACAATTTCACAAACTCTTCCAGTGAAGCGGCAGGAAGAACGCCATTTGCTGATGCAGCGGCACGGGCATCTTCTTCCGGGTCGTATCCCGCAACTTTATGACCATCGCGTATAAGGCGAGTAGCCATGTTTGCGCCCATCTTTCCAAGTCCAATCATTCCAAGTTGCATATTACTTTTCCTTTCTGCTGTGACTGCCTACCGGCTGCCTATACTGTACCGTAGCTTATCGTATATCGATAAAATCTCTTTACTGACTCGAGTGTTATGCTTGAGTATTGTGCATCAGTTACTTGTGGGAGATTAGCTTGTACTACGTTTGATGCTAATTGCTTTTCGCTCAAGTGTGGCTATAAGCTCATTAAATGACTGGCTGAAACTCTCGATTCCCTCGGATTCCAAAGTAGTGGCAACGTCATCCATGTTTATCCCAACATCAGCCAACCTGGCGTTCAATTCATCGTCGTAAGCGGTCAGGTTGCTTATAGTAGTTTCTGGCGTACCGTGATCAAGAAATGCATCTATTGTTGCATCTGGCATGGTGTTCACTGTTGATTCTGCAATAAGGTTGTCTACGTATAAAAGGTCAGGATATTTGGGGTTCTTTGTGGAGGTAGATGCCCATAATGGCCGTTGTGGTTTTGCTCCGTGTTTTTCTAATTCGTAGAACTTTTCACACTTGAATTTGTCTTGGAATAGATGGTATGCCTGGCTGGCCTGCGATATCGCCACCTTGCCTCTCAGGTGCTCGATCTCTTTCAGCAACCCTTTGTTGCCGGTATCCTTCTTGGCCTGTTTTGCCAATTCATCAAGCCTATTATCTACCTCGGTATCGATTCTACTTACAAAGAAAGATGCTACCGACCTCACTCTCGGAACCCTTGCCGGATTACGTTTTATAAGCTCCTCTATACCACTTATGTATGCATCTATTACCTGGGCATACCGCTTGATCCCGAATATCAGTGTTACGTTGATATTAAGTCCCAGTGTAATGGCAGATTGGATAGCTACCAGGCCTTCCTCGGTTGCGGGTATTTTTACCAGCAGGTTGCGAGTGTTTATGCGTTCATGGATCTCTATCGCAGCCTTTAGTGTGCCGTACGAATCAAACGCCAGAGAGGGGTCTACCTCTACCGACACAAAGCCATCTTCGCCATTAGAAGAGATAAATAGTGGTGCAAAGGTATTGACTGCTTCACTGATATCTGTCAATATGAGTTCCCATGTCGCCTCCTTCACATTGTGCGATGGGAGTAGATCCATGAACTGCTCATCGTAATCTGGATGATCCTCTATCGCTTTGGCAAAGATGGACGGATTCGACGTTACACCTCTTATGCCTTGATCTATGAGCTCTTCCAGGTGACCTTTACGTATGTAGTCACGCCTGAGATTGTCCAACCAAGGACTTTGGCCGCAGTCATTGTGTAATTTTTGGAGTGTGGTGTATGGTTTTGATTTCATATCATTTACAATCTATCACGTGTAATGGCCATTGAAGACGCGAAGCGAATTGGTTCACAACTGCGGCAATAGCTATATGTGGGGTTCATAAGTCCTGCCGTCGATGGTGGAGACGGGAGGTATAGGGAGACGTGCGGCCATAGGAGGAGTAAGTGCTGCTGGCGATGGCGCATGGGATGAAACGAGCTACAGTAATGTAAGTGCCTCTGCGCTGACATTTTCTACCGTAAAGCCAAATTTTTCCATTACCTGTGCACCGGGTGCAGATGCACCAAAAGATTCCATGCCGATTACTTTGGTGGCATAACGGTCCCAACCCAGTTTGCTTCCGGCTTCAACTGCAAGAGTTGGGACTCCGGGTGGAAATATATGTTTTTTATAGTCTTCGTCCTGTTTTTCAAAGATCTCCCAGGAGGGGAATGAAACTACCCTTGCGTTTCGCCCACTATTTTTCAAAACCTCTCTGGCTTGTAGGCATAGGGCTACTTCACTGCCACTTGCTGTCAGTACAATGTCGGGAGTTTCTTCCGATTCGGCCAGTACATAAGCTCCTCTGGCTACGCCTTCGTTTTCCAGGGTTCTATTTTCCAGCGGGTCAGAAGTGCCGGGTAGTACCTCCAGGGGTTGTCGTGAAAGTACCAGCCCGACTGGGCCGTCATGCTCTACTGCGATACGCCAGGCTTGGGAGCATTCGTTTGCATCTGCCGGACGGATGATCACGATACCCGGCATAGCACGCATAGCCATTAGATGTTCTATAGGTTGATGCGTGGGTCCATCTTCTCCCAGTCCGATAGAATCGTGAGTCCAGGAATAGATTACATGGCTGTGGGTGAGCGCAGCCAGTCTAACTGATGGCTTCATGTAGTCACTGAATACAAAAAAAGTTCCTCCTACCGGCAGTATGCCACCGTGGCGAGATGCTCCGAGCATGGTGGCTGCCATTGCATGTTCCCTGATACCGAAGTGCACTTGAGTGCCTGCAGGATAGTCGGCTGATAGTTGCGAAGCGTCTTCCAATTCAACTCCCGTGTTGCCGGTAAGATCGGCAGATCCGGCAAGTAGCCCTGGCAGGTATTGTTTTGTGGACCCGATGCACTTTTTTAACCCAGCCCTGGTTGCTACAGCGGTACCGGTAGCGAAGATTGGTAATGACTGTTGCCATGACCTTGGAGGAGGATTGTGCAATGATTTCCACAGTTCTGCTGTTTCTTGAGGAGCCGACTTCAATCTGGATTCCCAGCTTTGGCGGACAGCGGATTTTGGTGCAACTGCTTTCCGGTAGAAGTCCAGGACAGACTCCGGTACGTACATTTCCTGATCTTCAGGTAGTCTGAGTATTTCTTTGGTCTCTCTGACTTCGTCTACACCCAATGGCTCGCCGTGTGCTGCAGATGTATCGTGTTTGTGTGGCGATGGCCATCCAATATGGCTGCGTAGAATGATCATAGATGGCCTCTCGTCATTTTTTGCCGTTTCGATTGCAGATTGTAGAACTCTACGGTCTTCAGCCACTTCGCCGATGGGCATTACATGCCAGCCGTATGATTCAAAGCGTCCTGCCACGTTATCGCTGTAGGCCAGATCGGTAGATCCGTCGATAGTTATATGATTGTCGTCGTATATGCATACAAGCCTTCCGAGTCTCTGATGACCGGCAAATGAAGCTGCTTCGTGACTGATCCCCTCCATGAGGTCACCATCAGAACAGATCACATATGTATGATGGTCTACCAACTCTGATCCTACCTTTGATCTCAAGAATCGCTCTGCAACTGCCATTCCTACCGATGTAGCCAACCCCTGTCCCAGCGGACCTGTAGTGATCTCGACCCCTGGAGTGAGCCCGACTTCGGGATGGCCCGGAGTAATACTCCCCAATTGGCGGAAGCTTTTGAGATCATCTATCGTAAGCCCATAGCCTGTCAGGTAGAGCATGCTGTAGAGCAATACCGAAGCGTGTCCACAGGACAGAACGAACCTATCCCTATCCGGCCATTGAGGATCTGATGGATCGTGAGTCATTATGCGTGAGAACAAGACATGAGCAAGCGGGGCAAGCGCCATTGCTGTACCGGGGTGACCGGAGTTTGCACGCTGGGGCATATCCATTGCAAGGCCCCTTATGACCGCTACACATAGGTCTTCTATGTCTGTATCTACTGTTGTTTTACTGGATCCTTGTTGAGCGTTATGAGTTTCCTGTTGCATGCTACTAGTGTAGTAGATTGTCATCTGCTGTTACATTACAGCTTGGACACTATAGAGTCACCCGGCAATATGACGGTCAGTATCCCGTGCGGTAGCTGGATCCCGCGGCATATGGGGCTCATATAGCATTACTCTGCAGTTTGAGCATTATACAGACCTGTGGGCGGACTGTAGGCCAGCGTACCGTTGATATATGTTGCCTGCACACTAAAAGTATCTTTTTGCAATGCAACAAGGTCTGCTTGATTTCCTATGGCAATATGACCTCGGTCAGAAAGTCCCAGCAATCGCGCCGGAGAGGCCGTGGCGGCTTCTATACAGCTTGTTAGCTCAATGCTACACCTGTTGTGTAAATTGGCAATCGATTGAGGCATGGTAACTGTCGATCCCGCGAGCTGGCCGTCCGCTGTGCGTGGTATATAAGCATTATCATCATCATCAGACGGCGAACTGTTTATGGGAGCCGCTCCTATTACTCCCAACCCTGCAGCAACGCTATCAGTTATGATGGCGATATGGTCTGGCCCCTTGGACTTGAAGGCCAGTTCCAAAAAATAAGGGTGCGAGTGGATTAGATCCGCAATAAGCGACACCCTAACTCTGCCATCCTCCAATCCAGCGCCGACCAGCCCAGGCTTTCGGTGATGCATTGCACTCATAGCATTTCCAAGATGGGTGACCAATCCTGCTCCACGATCTATGGCGTCGTGTGCCTGCTCGGCTGTGCAATTGGAATGGCCCAAAGATACCACCACCCCCTCGGAAGAGAGGTACCTGATTGCGTCCATTGCCCCATCAATCTCGGGAGCAAGTGTAATTATAGTGAGGTAAGGGGCAAGTCGACGGAGCACATCAAGATCGACCTTTGCAATCATGTATTCAGTGGGATGTGCTCCTGCAACCGTAATGAAGGGGCCTTCCAAGTGTGCTCCAGCTATGTGAGGCAGATCTTCTATTGGATGCAGGGCGATGTCGTTTATCTTTTGCAACTGGGATTCAAGTTCCGGTAGGGGAGCAGTGATAACGGTAGGACACCATGTGGTTGTCCCCTGGGCGAGCAGGGCTCTGCCTATCTCCTCCATTTGCCCTGAGGATGCTGAGGCAACATCTACCGATCCAACGCCATTAACCTGTATATCTATAAATCCAGGCACTATTATGTCGTAGTTCCTTATGGCGTTACCTGCTGGGCCATTAGCTGCGAGTGCGGCTTCGACTGGCTGTATGGAGATTATAAGGCCATCGCGAATAGTAATAGCCTGATTCTTTAATATGTCGTAGGGCGTAATTACGGTTTCCGCGCTTATCACCACTGTTCTATGGAGATCGTTGGCGATACTATCTGAGATGATCTGGCTGTTGTCATATCGCTCTGTTCGTACTTGGTCGTTGCCTGTACTCCATCCGGCGTTATCGTTTGAGGGTTCTCCCGGCAATCTTCTACTCATTCCCAGGTATCTGAGCAGAACCTGTCTTTGAGGCGCTTTCCGTTCGTTCGCTGATAAGAAACGTTGAACTGGCTTTTGCGACAAGATGACCTGCCTGGTCGGTGACCTCCGCTTCTGCAAAGACTGCCCTACGTCCCCCCGAAATAACCTTGGCAGTGCAGGTTAGTTCGGCCGGTAATATGACTGGCCGCATAAGGCTTACTTTCATCTCGGCATTGAATGAATAGACTTGCCTGCCTCTGTGCCAGGTAAGGCTGGATGCCCCCATTGCCGAGTCGCAGAATGCAGCAATGAATCCACCCTGCATAGCTCCGACTGGGTTGGAAAAACGCTCGTCGGCTTTCATCCGCCACACCGTTATTCCCGGTTGTTGCTTGTCTACGCATACCATACCCAATGTAAGGTCACAATTTGGGGGGACTTGAGGAGCTTTCAGCTTGTTGCTATTCATTGCTACCGTACTCACCGTACTGTCGCTTGTTACTTGTTCATCGACCATTGCAAGATCATTTTATCCGATTCCAACTAACCGGTCAGCAGAGCCTACTCATGTGGTAAGCCAGTGTAGGGATCCGCTGACAGCCATCAGATATCACCGGCCAGATGACTTCTAGGGATGGGTTGTCATATCAGGCATCGCTCCTGCATGCTTGCATCTTCTCTCACGGGCATTAGAGCAGCTGAAATCGCAGGATTAAGAATATGGTTACGTTGCTAAGCGTACACTATACATTGGCTATTGCTAGTTGGCTATTATGGTAGGTATAGTGGTACCTTCACAATCGGATATCCCTTCAGATGAAACTATGATGCGTGCTGCATTGGAATTGGCATCGAGCATTGCAGGCACAACCTCTCCAAACCCCTGGGTAGGTGCAGTACTCATTGATCGTGACGGAGAGGTCTTTGAAGGTTTCACTGAGCCGCCTCCCGGCAGGCATGCTGAAATAGTAGTTCTGGATGCGGTAAAAAATGCAGGCAAGTCAGCTGAAGGCTCTACACTTTACGTGACTCTGGAACCATGCAGCCATTATGGCCGTACGCCACCATGTGTGAATTCAATCATTGAAGCCGGTGTAAAGAGGGTCGTCGTAGCGATACAGGACCCTGACCCGAAGGTAAACGGATCAGGTATCAAGAAATTAGAGGATGTCGGCATTGAGGTGGAGGTAGGGCTACTGGCCAATGAAGTAGAGGAGTCATTGATGCCCTATATAAAGCACAGAGTAGCGGGAGTTCCCTGGGTGACTCTTAAACTGGCCATATCTGCTGATGGAAGGATTGCTGCTCCCGATGGATCCAGCCAATGGATTACCGGGGAGGTTGCCCGTGAGGATGTGCATTTGATGAGATCGCGCAGTGATGTAATAATCACCGGTGCGGGAACAGTACGTGCCGACGATCCGCAACTCACCGCCAGAGAGGGTGGCGATCAGCTGGCGCGCCAGCCACTACGAATCGTACTTGGAAAGATTCCCCAAGGTGCTCGTGTACTGCCAGCTCTGGAGTATGATGGTGATGTAGCTGATTTATTACGGGGATTGGCTGAAGAAGGCTACATGTCGGTACTCGTAGAAGGAGGATCTGTGGTAGCGCATGAGTTTCATGATGCAGGCATGGTAGATAGGTATGTGTTCTATATGGCGCCAGTTTTGTTCGGAGGAGATGATGCCAGAGCAATGTTCAGCGGTCCCGGTGTGCAGGATATGAATTCACTTTGGCGTGGCCGGTTTGTGGAAATGACACCGATGGGGGATGATATAAAGGTATCTATAGAACCCAAGGAGAGAGCCTGGTGGCATTGACGAGCATAGAAGAAGCAATAGAGGTAATTCGCAACGGTGGTATGGCCGTCGTGGTGGACGACGAGGATAGAGAGAACGAAGGTGATTTGGTTATGGCCGCGGAAGCGGTTACGCCGGATAAGATTGCCTTTTTTCTGGAATACACCTCTGGGGTCATCTGCGTTCCACTGACCCCGGAACGCCTGGAGGAGCTTGACCTGCCACTCATGATAGAGCACAGATATAATACAGAATCACAGAGGACGGCCTTTACGGTCAGTGTCGATTACAGGCATGGCACAAGCTCCGGTATATCTTCTACAGATAGGGCTGCTACCATTAGAGCACTTGTAGATTCGGAGTCCCTTCCAAAGGATTTTAACCGTCCCGGTCATGTCTTCCCGTTACGATATTCTCCGGGCGGGGTGTTGAAACGTGGCGGACATACAGAGGCTACTGTAGACTTGGCCAAGGCAGCCGGCCTCTATCCAGGGGGAGTGTTGTGTGAAATCGTCAGTGCAGACAAAAAGGGTATGGCCAGGCTTCCAGAGCTCGAGCAATTTGCATCTGATCACGATCTACCCATTATATCTATAGCTGATCTGATCAAGTTCCGCAGACGCAACGAGAAATTGGTGCAGCTTGTTGCAAAGGCCAGAATACCGACTGCAATTGGTGATTGTGAGGGAATGGTATACGAATCGGTGCTCGACGGCGAGCAGCATTTTGCATTGGTAAAGGGGGATGTATCCGGTGATGAGCCAGTGCTGGTTCGTGTTCATTCAGAATGTCTGACCGGTGACGTATTTGGCTCCATGAGATGCGACTGCGGCGTTCAACTCCAGCAGGCAATGTCAATGATAGGGGATGCGGGTAGGGGGGTAATAGTCTATTTGCGTGGCCATGAAGGACGTGGAATCGGGCTTGGACACAAGATGAGAGCCTACAGCCTTCAGGAGCAGGGTAGGGATACTGTCGATGCAAACCTTGATCTCGGGTTGCCGGTGGATGTGCGGGAGTATGGTATTGGGTCTCAGATACTTGCAGACATAGGAGTTACCAGGATGAGGCTAATGACGAACAATCCTGCAAAATACGGAGGATTGGATGGATTTGGGTTGGTAATCACTGAACGCGTCGCTCTGCCTCCTGCTGTGAATCCAGAGAATATAAAATACCTGCGTACAAAACGAGAGCGTATGGGTCATCTAATAGAGGGCTTGGATGATGTCCTCTAATCTAGGCAGTATGTCTGACCGGAGTTTGCCAGGTCTATCTGACGAAGAGTGGCAGGAGATAGAGTCCGGTGTCGGTAGGGTTATCCGGGGGGATCCTAAGGTGGCTGCCTCGAGAGGAGCCAGGATTGGATTGGTCTGTTCATTATTCAACTCGTCAATTACAAAGAGGCTATTTGATGGAGCACTTGAGGGGCTTAAAGCGTATGGTATCTCGCCTCACCTGGTTAGTGTTGCCTGGGTGCCCGGCGCCTTCGAGATTCCACTGGCTGCACGGCGGATGGCCTCCGGTAATGCTTATGACGCTATTGTATGTTTGGGAGCCGTGATAAGGGGAGATACTCCCCATTTCGATTATGTGGCTGGCGAGTGCGCTGCCGGAATCCGGCAGGTAATGCTTGAGGTAGACAAGCCGGTTATCTTTGGAGTGCTGACGACCGAGAATGAGGGTCAAGCTCTTGAGCGTTCTGAGGAGGGGGCAGGCAATAAAGGTTATGAGGCAGTAACCGTTGCGTTGGAGATGATAGATATGTTCTCCCGGTACCTTGTGTCTACCAGAGAGGCTCAATCGTGAGTTCCGGTAGTTATGCAGGTGATGCTACCGGTGCACCTGCCAAGACTAAAAGCCGCGACCTCAGAATAGTGCTGCCCAAGGGTTCTCTTGAGAAGGCTACTCTCGAACTATTTGAAGCAGCAGATCTTGCTGTGTCCAGAAGCTCCTCTGTCGACTACAGGGCAGAAATAGATGATCCCCGTATAGGCGAAGTGATGATTTTGCGACCTCAGGAGATACCTACTTATGTGGAGAGAGAAATATTCGATGTTGGCATTACGGGTCGTGACTGGATAGAAGAGACGGGAGCAGACGTGGTCTCATTGGGCGAGCTGGCTTATTCAAAGGCCACCGCAAATCCTATTCGCGTTGTACTGGCAGTATCGAGCGATTCTTCCTATAATGATCCCGGTGAGCTGCCGTCTGGAGTGAAAATCTCTACTGAATATCCACAGTTGACCAGGCGCTACTTTGATCAGTTGGGCATAGATGCAGATATTCAATTATCTTACGGTGCCACGGAAGCGAAGGTACCGGAAATCGTCGATGCGGTGGTGGAGATCACCGAGACCGGTAGGGCGCTCAGGGCTGCCGGTTTGAGGATTATTTCGACATTGCTGGTATCTCGCACCGAGCTTATTACGAACAAAAAATGCGCAGAAGATCCCGATAGCCGTCACGCAATGGAGCAGATTATGACTCTTTTGACCGGGGTACTGGAAGCACGGGGGAAGGTTCTTATTAAGCTGAATGTTGTCGAATCAGGATTGAATGGAGTTCTTGCGTTATTGCCATCCATGAAATCACCTACCGTATCCAAGTTGGCAGGCGATGGGGGATATGCCGTCGAGACAGTGATAGAGAAAAGAGATGTAAATACTCTTATACCGGAGTTGAAGGATGCCGGCGCCAGCGATATCGTAGAGATACCCATTTCGAAGGTAGTGCATTGAGTGCTTATCCTGGTCGCATGTTTGTTGGTATAGTCGACTCCTATGATGAATCAAGGGGTGTGGGCACTATTGAAGGTTACGGGTTCCACTGCACGGCTATAAGTGACGGGACTCGTGTTGTTATGCCGGGCACGGTGGTGGCATATTCACTTGTTCCTGGGCACTTTGGAGTGATGGAACCATATCCCGTGGTTAAGATAGATCAAGGAGGAGAGCGCAACTCAGGTGTGACGTGATTCAGTCGGTGATGCTGGGTCGATATTCGACCACCCTGAGCTGTGCTCTGCTTTTTGATTCGTCATATGTAATATCTCGGTTGGCTGTTTACATGGACCACAGTGTACTTTTGTGTGGGTGCAGCATTTCAGTGCCCGGAGGATTGATAATTCTTGGTATACTGAGGTGATGGCGAGCACTTATTACACCCGTAGTTTCGGTTGCCAGATGAACGATCATGATACTTCGCGTGTCGAAGGGCTCCTGCAATCGGTCGGCATGCAGGGTGTTGATGATCCCGGTGATGCAGATGTTGTGTTTGTCAATACCTGTTGCATCCGGGAAAACGCAGACAACAAGCTATACGGCTTCCTTGGTCAGATAAAAAGCCTGCGTCAAGCCAATCCCGCCATGCGTATAGTTGTCGGTGGCTGCCTGGCCCAGCGGGAGAAGGAGCAGCTACTGGAGCATGCACCCTATGTAGATGTCGTGGTCGGTACATATAATCTTGGCAGGATACCCGTCCTCCTCAAGGATACTGGCAATTCGGGCATGTCCATTGTAGAAGTGCCTGAAACGCGGGAGGAGGCCGAAGGGATGACCGGAGACCAGGGAGGCAGCTATGCCTGGAACCTGCCATCAATGGAGAATACCCCCTGGTCGGCTTATGTGAGCATTCAGAGTGGTTGTAATAATTCCTGTACATTCTGCACTGTACCGATGGTCAGGGGGCATGAATCATCCAGACCGATCGATGAGATAGTAGGGGAGGTGTCCAGGTTGGCATCCAAGGGTGTAAGTGAGATTACCCTACTTGGCCAGAACGTGAACTCCTATGGACGAGACATCACCAGAAGGCGTCCGCTTTTTGCCAAGTTGCTGAGAGAAGTGGGATTAGTAGATGGTATACGGAGGGTCAGGTTTACCAGTCCTCACCCCAAGGACATTCTTCCGGAGACCATTGACGCGATGGCGACGGTAGACGCAGTCTGTGAGCAACTCCATTTCCCATTGCAATCCGGGAGCGACAGGATACTGGCAATGATGCACAGAGGCTACAATGCCGAGCGTTATCTTGGCAAGTTGCGTGCTGCACGCGAGATGATACCTGATTTGGCGGTAACTACAGACATCATTGTGGGATTTCCGGGGGAGACTGAGGATGATTTCGAGCAAACCCTGAAGGTGGTTGCAGAGGCGCAGTTTGATGCAGCGTATACCTTTGAATTTTCTTCCAGACCTGGAACGGTCGCGGCACGAATGGTGGATCAATTTGTGGATCCCGATATCGTTAGTTCCAGATTCTCGCGCTTGGTGGATCTGGTGGAGCGATCTGCGCTTGAGCGCAATAGAGCCAGAGTGGGCTTGACCGAAGAGGTACAGGTAGAAGGTAGATCCAAAAAGGACGACTCAGTACTCACAGGCAGGACTCGCCAGGGAAAGTTGGTACACTTCCGTCCAGGGCAACCGTTATCCCCCGGATCCTATGTGCAGGTAAGTATTACCGATGCAGGCCCTCACCATCTTAAGGGAGAATATCTTGGCAAGAGGTTGCCCGGGTCGAATCAGCGTAGAATACCTCTGAGGGTTGCTTGCACTTAATTCTGGTTGGACCTACCGCTACAGGCAAGTCTGGGCTTGCTCACAGTTTGGCCAAGACTCTTCCGGGAATCGAGATAATCTCTGTAGATTCTATGTGTGTCTACAGGCATATGGATATAGCTACGGCCAAGCCTTCTTTGGATGAACAAAACGAGGTCAATTACCATATGATAGATATTGTAGAGCCTCACGAGGAATATACGGTCTCTCGTTTCCAGTCTGAGGCGCTGGATGTACTGAAATCCATAGAGTTAAGGGGTAATAGGGCGATACTTGTCGGAGGTACGGGTCTTTATATGAGGGCACTGACGGACGGATTGTCCATACCGGCAAGATGGCCTTCCATAGTAGAGAGTCTTACCGAGGAACTGAATCGAGAGGGAGGAATTGAATTGCTCTATAAGCGACTCACCGAACTTGACCCAGTGGCAGCGTCCAGGATCACCCCTCAGAACTCCAGGAGAATAATAAGGGCGCTTGAAGTAACCATTGGATGCGGACGCCCGTTCTCGTCCTTTGGGCCGGGGTTGGAGAGTTACCCTCCCAGTACCCGCTTTATGTTCACCGGCATACCACTTGATTATGAGACGTACGCGCATGATATTGAACTGCGTTTTCACAGGTGGATGGAGGAGGGTTTGCTTGATGAGGCAGAGAACCTGCTGAAACTACCTGGGGGCATTTCCAGGACTGCCAGGCAGGCTCTTGGATATAAGGAGCTGTTCCTGCATTTGGAGGATGGATTGGAATTGGACGATGCAATAGAGCAGGCCATTGCCAGAACCAGAGTATTTGCAAGGCGGCAGTGGAGATGGTTCAGGCGAGACCCCAGGATACACTGGCTCGACCCCAGGGGAGACATGTTGGAGCAGTTCGTAGAACTGTTTGGTGGGCAGTGACCGGTAAGCCGCCGTCTAAAAGTGATGTAGTGTAGTGAAAATCTACCAAGATGGATGAGCGAGTACTCACTTCCAAATTCCGGTAGCGGAGATCGTTGGTACGCCCGGGGCAACTGGGTAGCTATTGATTTTTTTACCTGTATGAGATATGGTGGTGAAAATGGATGACATTGACTCAGTATCCGGTAATGCAGTGCCCAACTCGGACATACCCTCTACCCGCGAGGAGGGTGTTAGCGGGGGAGAACTGGTGAATATGCCCGTTGGCAGCGAGATCTCCAGCAGCGACATGCAGGGGTTGGAAGAGCCACCGGGCAGCAACGACGTCCAGGGATACGAGGTAGCGGCGCTCGCTCAGCTCCTTGCCGAGCAGGCAAGGGATGACCAACTACTGCTCGGCTACCTGGCGGATCAATTGGGATCTGCATGGCCTGAAGCCGTACAGGTCAAAAAGGCAGGCTTGCTGGGTCATGGCAGCGTATCTGAGGTAATAGTCATTCTGGAGGAGGAGCAGTTCTCCATATCCAAGCAGAAAGGACGGCTTGTGCCTACCGTTGCCAAGGTAATGGGTGGTATTGCCATACGCCATGATACGATTAGCGTAGGGGAGTGGACGCAACGATTGGCCGAGCGTCTTTCCAGGGAAGCAGATAGATCCGAAGAGGCCAGACAGGCGCTGCTTCGTTTGGTTACCTGATACCAAGCAGTTCCATGGCGACCTTGGCTCCCAGGTAGCCGGGGCCTCCGAGTATCATGCCACCCGGATAGACTGAAGCACCCGCCACCAACAATCCGGGTACCGGGGTCTCTATCTGGGAACACAGCTCGGTTGGCCTGAAGTACCCAAGTTGCAGGGGAGTATAGGCGCCATGCTTTATGGAGCCCTGCTTCATGGTGGTAAGGCGCTGTTCAATATCGACCGGGGTGCATGTTCGTTGCACTACTATCTCCCCCAAGTCGGCATACTTATGTAACAGATTAAGGCAGGATTCAGCGTATGTCGGTGTAATCTCATTCCATGGAGACGAATATGAAGCAACCGATTCTATGCGCACAGTCTGGTATCCATCAGATGCCTGGGTGGAGTCGAACCTGGTTGGTACTGTCACATGTATCCAGTCTGTGCCGCTCAATTCTCCGCTGTCTACTCCAGCCAGGTGAGAATGCAAATCTTCTTCGGTGGATAGCCCCATGAATGCAACCAGTGCATCATCCACTCTGTTGTCTCCCGATTTATAGGAAAAATCACCTCGTATGCCCAGATGCAATCCGAACAGGCTACGCTGTTCCCATTCCCAGCCGGATATCGCAGATTGCAACGCTTCATCAAGGTATTCTTCTCCGAGCAGGTTGATAAATGTCTGTTCGGGATTGAGTGTGGAGATGACCAGGGGTGCCCGGAAGGTCTCTCCGGCGGCAGTCCTTACTCCCACTACCGTACCATCTTCTACGATCAGTGATGCTGCCGGGCATGCGTCGCGCACAACCCCACCTGCATGAACGAGGGAACGGTATATAGCTGAAGACATGCGGTGTGAGCCACCCTTTACCAGAGCGGCATTGAGCATACGGCAGAGATACAGTGGGTACAGAAAGCCCAATGGTTCATGAAGGTCAAGTCCCCACATTGCAGGAAAGCTCAATAGTGCCATCCTCACGTGTGTATTCTCAAAGCCGTAGTCATCCAGAATGTCTACAAACGACATTTCTGAGATACGTGCCATCTCCTGGCCCGCCTCATCCTGTTCCATCAGCTCAAGCTGCTCCAGTGGGGGCATTGGCAGCTCATAGGTAAGCGGTATGAGGTACTGATCAAGCATTGGCTGGAAGCTGTTCCACATATCGACATATCGTATAGCATCTGTATTCGAGAACTTCCTTATCTCCTCAGCCGTTGCAGCAGGATCATTGCTGAACAGCATTGAACGGTTGTCGGGGAGCAGGAATGCCGCTCCGTACGGTGGTGTGACGTATCTGAGCCCATAGCCGGAAAGGTCCAAGTCTCTATATGCCGGCATTACATCGGCCATCAAGTGGTATACAGCGTGGAGATTGAACCGAAACCCAAAGTACTCATCTGTGTTCAGTCCTCCACCGGTTTCTATGCGCCTTTCCAGTAAAAGTACGCGTGCGCCTGCTCTGGCCAGATATGACGAAGCAATCAGCCCGTTTGGCCCTCCTCCGATGATGATGGCATCGTAATCGTGTTGCGAATCGGCACTCATTACTTCCCTCCCGTATTCTGCTTCAGCCAACGTGGTGCTACTCCTCTGTTTAGCGGTATGGATCCCGCGTTGGCCAGGCACCAGTTAAATGCCTGGGCATTCCAGAGCTCTGTACTGAAAGTCCCCATGTCTTGAGCTATCTCCACTGCTGCCAGATATCCGGAGGTGAGCCAGGTGGTTCCTCCGGGGTGGATGGAGTTGGACAGGTACAAGTTGGGTATAAACGTCCGTGAGGCCGATCCCTGCTGGATGAGTCCCGGAACGGGCCGATTGTAGAAGACCTGTTCCGGAAGCATCGAACCACCTATCCAGTTGCCTCTAACTGCCGACGGATTATTGCGTTCCTGATCTGGTGGGGTCATTACAAACCTTTCCAGTATAAGATCCTTGAATCCGGGAGCATAGAGTTCATATGCATCGGTAACTTCGTCAGCTAGGCTCTCTGCTATATCTGGCCATGCATTCCAGCCCCCCAGTGACTTGCCGTGCCATTTCCTGGGTGCAGGTGGAACATCCAGCCATACGAATGACGTATGCATGGAGGGAGGAGCCTGCGTCGGATCTGCTCTGGTCGGTACGAACCAGTTGCCGGCTATGGTATCGTCAATTACTCCTGATACAAGATTGACACCGAATCGGCGTAATTCCTCCATTGTTTCTCCGCCGAAGAAACCCATAAAACTGCGTTGTACTCCTGGAGCCCGTGCGGCAGAGGCGAACTCGGGATCACCGGAGAGGGCATAGTATACGCCAAATAGAACCTGTTCGTCGTAGCTGAAAGCTCTTATCTTATTCGCCCAGGCTGAGCCGATTACTTCTTCGCTGAGAAGTCTGGTGAAGGTGGGTGCTACGGTGAGGTTGGAAAGGACTGTCTTTGCTCTTATCTCGACATCTCCCAGCAGGCTGTCCGGGTGCAGGTGTATGCCTACCGCCTTACCGTCTTCGACAATGATCCTGTCCACCGCGCTGCTTGTCCATATCTCCCCACCATTGTCCACCACTGATCTGACCAGGGCATGAGTGAGTGCGTGTGAACCGCCTGTGGCTTGATGTACCGGAAACAGTGTCCCGGTAAATGAGCCGAGAAGAAGTGCTCCCATCACTCCAATTTTTCTATGAATCGGTGGTATGCCTCCTATCCACGACAGTGATGCCAGGGTAGTCTTCAGCTCCTCTGACTCGAAAATCAGGTCAAGTGCTTCGAACCCGGTCATTCCCTGAAACTCAAATGGATCGATCTTTATGTCCATTAGATTCAACATTGCCTCTACCAGCAACACAGAGTTGCTCAGTTCCGCCGATGGCGGCCTGGCAAAAAAAAGCTTCATCTGGTCGAGAAGGTCGCTCCAGTGCTCCATAAAAAAGGCGGCACTGCGCTGAAGCAACTCTGCATCGTGTGCAGATGCGGAGGAGATACTTTCGAGTGTAGTGAGCGGATCGGGAGAGATCAGGCAGTTGCGTCCCCCGAGAAACTCTTTTGCATAGGCGACATCGGTACCGACAAGCTCCAGCCCATGCCCCGGCAAATCCAGGTCCTCCATTGCCGGGCTCATGCCGCATATCAACCATGTCGCATGAAGATTATGCCAGAAGCCGGGCATACCCAGCTCTATGCTGTCGCAATGTGCCCCGCACTGCCCTTTACGCTCGAAAACCCCGACTTTTAAGCCTGACTTTGCCAGGTAGGCTGCCGCTGTCAAACCGTTGATTCCCCCACCTATAACTATAACATCGTAGTCCATCAGCCGATCCCTACTGCACTTCCCGTGGTCTTGTTGTTATTACCGGCAACCTTATTGTCGGCAACTTTGGAACTGCCGGAAGCAACTTTATTGTTATAGGTGGGGGTAGTGCCAGCATCGAGATCTACTGCATCATCGGTAAGGTCATCGGAATCTGCAGTGATGGGTACAGCACCGGTATTCCTCCTACCTATCATCTGGCGATTCATGCGTTGCCTCTCCATTACGTGTGAGTGAGCGTTCTTTACCCGTTCCTCCAATCCCTCAGGTACTTTGAAGCGGCGCCTTCTCCATACGGTGGCTATGGCTGTGGGTATCTTTCGTATCAACATTTTTCTTACCGGTTTAGAGAGAGCCACATGTACCAACCCCGGAACATCTTCCTGTTCAATGTGAACTCTGAACTCCCAACTCACCGGCTGTTCTGTAACTCCGAATATTTCTATGCCGCCATCATCAGAGCGACGTACTGCGTAGTGAGTGAAGTCCATGATCAGTTCTCTGCGTCCAAGTCCCCGTGACCATAATTTCATGAGTTGTCTCCTTTTAATATCCTATTACAATTTTTACTTGTGTAACGTCCCTTGGGGCGATTTTGGTGATTTAATGTGGATTGCTCTTATGCTGACAGGTACAGCCACTACCACTCTATGTTGCCGTCCAGGTATGTATTTGCGTAAGACTCCATCTTTTTGGTGACAGGGAAGGGGAATTCCATACCCAAGTCATTTATAACTGCCCGGGCGCAAAGGTATCCCGGTCCACCAATTATCATGCCACCAGGATATACAGATGCTCCACACAGGTAGAGTCCTTCCACCGGGGTGCGCGTATCAGAGCAGTCGATGTGTGGCCTCAGGTATCCCATCTGCAATGGGTTATAGTCACCATGCTTGATTGACCCCCTGACCATAGAGGCTAATCGCCTCTCCACATCCACAGGCGTTTCCACCTTGACTGCGAGCAGGTCTTCCCGGATACCTGGTGTATGCGCCCCCAGCAGGTCGAGTACCTGCTGCAGGATGCTGTTCGAGTTTTCCTGCCAGGGGTAGTCGTAAGGTGCAGGCATCTGGAAGAATCCAACCCTTTCCCCGTTTCGTGGTTTCAGGCATGGGTCGAGCTCGGATTCTATGGTTAGATGGCCGGCTATTTTCGATATTTCACCTGCTTCCACGCTCTCAAGAACATCTATCACGTCATCGGAGGAGTCAAAACCCAGTATCGTAGCGAAAGGCTCGTTGTTGCCGTATGATGTGTCCCTGTGTTCCCCTGCCTGCAGTGCGAAAAATACTGTCAGTAACGACCACTTGTCCCATTTCCATTCACCAAGTGCTGATACCATTTCATCGGGTACAGATCCATCCGGGAGAAGGCGCAACATAGTGGTCGCTGGATCCAGGCTGGACACTACGGCTCTACGGGCTTTTATAACCCTTCCGTCCGCCATGCCAATGCCGCTGGCCCCATTATCTCCTACCTCGATATAATCCACCTCTGCATTGTCCAGGATGGTACCTCCCCTTCGGAGAAACTCTCGTGAGAGTGCACTTGCCATCCGGTGGGAGCCTCCATAGCAGATTGCCTTTTGCATGCCCCTGTCCACCAGCAGGGGGACCATGAACCCCATGCCAGTCTCCCTCGGAGATATTCCCCATTGGCATGCCATGTAGAGCAGGGTAGCGGTAAGCGGGTCATCCAGATTGGCTCCGTCCAGGACTTCATGAGGGCTCGCTTCAGATACTGCAAGCAGCTCGTTGCCTGTAGGGGTGGTACCCATTCTGTCTATCATGTCAAGTGGTGGCATTGGGGGGAGGTAGGTAGCAGGACCTACTATCTCGTCTACCATGCGCCTGAAACTCATAGAGGTTCTGGCGAACGAATCGGCCAGAGATAGAGATGTCCTGGCCAGGAAGTCTCTTGTGTCTTCGAGAGTGCGGTAGAGGCAAACCTCTTCATCGCCTATATACGACTTTGTTTGCAGAGACGGCTTGAAGAAACGCAGACCATGGCCGGAAAGGTCAAAATCTTCCAACACGGGCATGTAGTCGGTCATGTAGTGGTAGGTTGCATGGGTGTTTGCGTAATATCCGGGGAATAGTATTTCTTCGGTGGCAAGCCCCCCTCCTATTTCGTAGCGTTTTTCTACCAATGCAACCTGGAGCCCGGCTGCCGCCAGGTATAAAGCTGCTATAAGACCATTGGGACCTGCCCCTATGACAGCTACATCCACCTCTGAATTGTATGGATACTCTTCCAGGGGACGTTCTTCCGGAGAGAGGGTTATGGCGCTCTGTGGACGTTCTCTCATCTTGTCCCTCCATCTGCATCGGTGATGTGCCAGGGAGAGGGGTACCACCATCCGGGGGTTGTGTCCGCAACGGGCTCCAGATCCTCAATCAGTATATGCATCAAATTGTATGGAACCGCTATCAGGCAGAGCCCTCCCGGGTGCGACGTATGGTTGCATAGATATAGTCCTTCCACGGGAGTACGGTAGCGGGCCAATTCCGGAAGTGGCCGTTTTGACCACCACTCATCCTGCGACTCGCGCAGTCCGTACCAGTTACCGCCGACAAAGGCCATGTTCCTGAACTCCGAGTCTCTCGGGGTGTTCACGTAAGTAGCCACTATTTTATCTCGTGTCATGTTTGGAGCGTACTGTTCCAGCAAGCGCAGTATTGTCTCGGTAATCTCTTCCTTGGCATCGTTAACCGCGTCTGGGCCATCGCGATGTTCTTCAGGTACCGGACATTGTACGTATATAGGGCTCAATACATAGTATCCGGAAGGTGACCTGGTGGAATCGTAAGTATCGTGAGTACATATAGGTATAATGAAATGGTCTGGATCCGTGGGGTGGGTCTTGAATGAATATACATCGCGCATTTCTTCCATGAGAATATCGGTGGAAGCATTGATCACGGTACATGAAGGATACTTATCGCCCGAGAATGCATCTTCGGCTCCCTTGTAGCGGGGGAGTTCTGTGGTGATAATGTGCAGCACAAATAGGCTGCCTCCACGCAGGTTAAGGGCTTTTATGCTTTCAAGGAAGTCTGGTGAAAGATGAGAGGGCCCTACGAGATCCAGAAAGGTCTGCCTTACGTGCAGAGCGCTTATGACCGCAAGGTTGGCCCTTACGGTCTTTTCCTCCAGTACTGAGGTGTCATCCACACGTACGCCTACAGCTCTTCCGTCTTGAACGATTATCTCGGTAACCGGTGAATTGACAAAGATCTTTGCCCCATTTGCGACGGCGCATCTTGCCAGTGAGTGGGCGAGCGTGTGCATACCGCCGACCGGAGATCCGCTGGAATAGGTATAGAGGAGATTGCAGGCCATTCCCGGAATGGACATGCCCTTCCAGAACGGATGAGGTCCGTTGTACCATGAGCCAAAGAGGGTCACTGCTTTCAATGGGTCAGGCAGTCCGATTGCCTCCGTAATGTCGAGTACAGACGAGTCTCTTGTGAGAGCGGGATCAAATACTGGGGATGTCTGTTGGAGCACTTTTACTGCCGGGAGATCGCTTCCGGGAACTCCCCATCTTTCATCGTAGGGAGGAGTATAGTATACGGCCCTGAGCAGGTCACGTGCATGAGCGCGCATGCCTTTTTGTATCTCTATGTATATCTCTGCCATGGATGTCCCCATGAGCGAAGAGAAAGTCGACGGATCCAGGGACTCGGGGTTGTAAAAACCGGCCGCAAAGACCCCTCCGTCGGGCGAGATGGCACCGGCAAGATTTTTTGTGTATGCCATTTTGAAGCCGTATTTGCCGAGTTCCAGTTGTTCGAATGCGGGTGCAGCAGCTCCGTACAGGTAGGTGGCATGAGGGTCTATGGAAAAGCCCGGCATCGGTTCGGCATTCTCGGCGCCTCCTCCAATTTCCGGTCGTGCCTCCAGAACGCATACAGAGAACCCCCATTTTGAGAGATATGCCGCAATACCCAAGCCATTCGGCCCTGCCCCGAGCACAACAAAATCATAGTTGCTGCGCTTGGTTAGCGACTCTACATTTTCGGTTGGCATCATTGTAGTTTGCATTTCTCTTGTGATACTCTTTTTCTGCTGGTATGTTTGCTGGCATTATCTGGCACTGCTCGGTATCGCGGAACATTTTGATGATCATAGCGAATAGAGATACAGATATTGTCTTAGTGTCTCACTCTAGTCTTTTATCCGGTGATTGAATAGGGTACAAAGTGACATCCTCCCTGGGACTAAAGCCTGTGATGCTAAAGTCGGGTCAATCGTTTACATGCATTGGCAGGACGGCCACTGTCGCATTGGTATGACGACGCAGGTATATGCTCAATACTGCCCCCATTTGATTGTGTAGAATGCGGTGACGCAGTAGTCTTGGCTCCATCTCTCCTATGAGAACCACCACATCTTTACCCTCTTTGGCAGCTTGTAGCACATAGCGCGTAATTGGCCTCACTATAGAGTGATATCTTGTGCTCAATATGACCAGCGGTACTCCGGGATCCCAGTTTTTCCATTCTTCAGTAATTTGAGTAGCACTCTCCTGGTCTTCGGAGAATGCTACATGTACTGCTGTTACTTCGCTTCCCATCGTCATAGCCTGCGATATGGTTTCCCCGGTAAGCTGGGTTATACCGGTAATAGGCACTACCACCAGTACCTTACCGTCAGGTTGTGGTTTGGGTAGCTTGCCACCGGCAAATAACTCATTTCCTACTATTGTATAGTACCTGTGGATTCGTACGAATACGAGCATGATAAGTGGCACGGCTACCACTACTATCCATGCCCCTGCCACGAACTTGGAGAAGATGAATACAATAGTCGCAATGCCGGTTACTATCGCCCCCAGGGTATTGAGAGATGCCCTCCATTGCCATCCGGTACTGCGATTTTTTCTCCAGTGAATAACCATGCCGGCCTGGGCCAGAGTAAAGCCCGTGAATACCCCAATGGCAAAGAGCGGTATCAGCGTATCAGTATTCCCACTGACGGCTACCAGTATTAGGCCAGACAGTATTGCAAGTGCCCATACTCCCTTTGTATAGACGAGGCGGTCTCCCCGCATGGAGAACATATGAGGTAGGTAGTTATCGCGGGCCAGTAAGCTTGCAAGTATAGGCAATCCACCAAATGAGGTGTTCGCCGCCATCCCGAGTACGACTGTAATAGCTATGCTTACGGCATAGTAAGCCCAGGTTCTACCGACCGATATGGCCATTACCTGAGAGAGAACGGTGTCGTTTATGCGAGGAGCTACATGAAAGTGTGCTATCAGTACACCCAAACCGAGCAGCATAAGGGCTAGTATGACCCCAAGGAGGAGTTCAGTCTGTTTTGCTCTCTTGACTCTTGGCTGTTCAAACAGCGGTACGCCATTCGCTATGGCCTCTACTCCGGTAAGAGCCGAGCATCCCGAAGAGAATGCTTTCAATATAAGCAATATACCGATTACTTGAAGTGCATGGGTAGCTACGAGCGACCTACCCGGCTGGATGATGTGGGGACTCAGAGGGTGGATCAGTCCTACAACTATTACTGCCAGCAGCCCTATTATAAAGGCTGCTGTAGGTAGGAGAAAGGCGCGTGCGCTGTCACCCAGACCCCTCAGGTTCAGTATAGTTATGATTGCGAGCATACCCAGGCAGAGTATGACAGTGTAAGGAGCCAATGGCTGAAAAGCGGAGACCAGCCCTGCAACTCCAGCGGCTATTGACACGGCTACGGTGAGGGTATAGTCGACTATCAGAGATGCAGCAGCGAGTCTTGATAATCCGGGACCCAAATGCGTACGGCTCACCGCGTAAGCACCTCCCCCCTGGGGGAATCCCTCGATGACCTGCCGATACGACGTAACCAATAGAGCAAGTAGGACAACTATGACTATAGTTATTGGGAGTGCAAGGTGAAGTGCTCCGGCTCCGGCTCCGGCGAGTACAAGGGCTATGGCTTGCGGGCCGTATGCTACAGAGGTAAGGGCATCCAACGAGAGGGCAGGAAGTCCCTCGATTGGGCTCAACTCTTCACTTGTTACCTGGTCGGCCCGTAAAGGTGGGCCTACAAGTACCTTCCAGATGCGGGCTACTTTACCGATTGGCTGTATCCATTTCTACGGAGCCGCCCATGTCTATAGTATTGCCAGTCGCTGTAAGCATTCTTTCGACGTCTGCCGGCATCAGTGGGGGACTGAAAAAGAATCCCTGTGCCGTAGTGCAACCACGTTGGAGCAGCACCCTGCTTTGTGTAGATGTCTCTACTCCTTCGGCTACACAGCTCATACCAAGATCTTTGGCCATTCCTGTGATCGCATGAATGATAGTTTGTGACTGGTCGTCAGGTCCGAGCACCTGCACGAACGACCGGTCTATCTTGAGTGTGGAGATGGGAAATGTACCGAACCTGTCCATTCCCGATGCGCCAGTGCCGAAATCATCTACTGAGAACCTGATGCCTGCTTTTTGAAGTCGATCAATGTTGGTGCGCATTGCAGGAGAGTCGTCGAATACAACTCGCTCAGTGAGTTCCAGCTCAATGAGCGATGGATTCAGATCATTTTCTTCAATAGCTTGAAGGAGATTATCTACGTATTCTTCTGAGAGAAGATCCCTGGTAGATACATTTATGGCCAACTGCAGCGGCGGTATGCCCATATCCTGCCAACGGCGTGCTTGCTTGCAGGTCTCGTTTACTACCCAACTATCTATATCTACAATGAGGTCGGTTTCTTCAGCCATTTCAATGAAAGCTGCTGGTTCCAGGAGTCCTCTTGTGGGATGCCTCCATCTGACCAGTGACTCTACGCCTACGACTTTGGCTGTTTCCAGGTCTATAAATGGCTGGTAGAGGATGAACATCTGCTTGTTCTCCAACGCCTTATGCAGATCTCGCTCAAGTTGTATCGTATCCGATGATCCTGTCTGGTCGGTCGCTATGTCGAATATCTGGAATGTATTACGCCCCATTCCCTTGGAGCGATACATTGCTGCATCTGCTCTTGAGAGCAATTCATCGTATGTATTGCCATCCCTTGGATAGATCGCTATTCCTATAGATCCGGTTACGTATGCCTCTTGGCCGTATAGCATGAAGGGTTTGCTCAGTGACAGTAGCATCCTATTTGCCAGGGCTTCTATGGCATTGTTATCCGATAGTCCTGGAAGCAGGATAGCAAATTCATCACCGCCAAGGCGAGCTACGGTGTCCTGCTGTCTCACCGCGCGAGTTAATCTGGCAGCTACTTCTCTTATGAGTTCATCGCCGGAAGCATGTCCCAAGACATCATTTACTTCTTTAAAATGATCGAGGTCAACAAAGAACATACAGAGCGTCTCCCCGCTGCGTGATGCCTGCACAATAGCCTGATCGGCTCGATCTTCCAGCAGTCGTCTGTTGGGAAGTCCTGTAAGTGCGTCATGCCATGCCATATGGCTTACCTGCTGTAGCAGGTTTGCGTTTTCCAGTGAAACTGCCGCCTGATCGGAAAGTCCTATGATTCTTTCGCGCAACTCCCTGCTGTTTAGCAGGTTCGGGTCTATATCCGACTTGAAATTGGCTGTTACTATGCCAAGAAACTTGGTGGCCGTGAAAATTGGCGCCATTAGTGTCGACTTTATTTCGTAACTTTTGAGTATCTCCCTTACGTAATTGTCTGTAGTGTCGCTATTGACTATGATGATATTGCGAGACGATATTAATTGCTCTATTGCAGGGGATGCTGACATTGGTATAGTGAGTATGTCGCCGAGCGTCATATCGTCATTCACTGTTTCCTGGTTTGTGGTACCAGCTTGCAGGTCAACTTCATTACCGCCACCAATGCCACTGTCTGCATAATTTCCATCTCCGGTGTCAAAGCTATCTCGTGGAAGGTCGGTCATTCCAGCTGATTCGTCGTAGCCAGCCAGCTGGCCATATGGAGTTATTCTCTTTATAGAGTGCAGCGACTGGCTGGATTCATCCCAGAGTAGGACGCTTGAAGTATCGCATCCAATCACTCTTGGCACAGTAAGTGATAGTTCTTTTGCAACTTCATATGTAGTGGTGGCCTTGGCAAGGTTACGAGAGAATTCCAGTAGGGCCGAGGATGTGGCATTTGACTTGCGAGCATCATCCAGAGCCGTAACCATGTCAAGTGCAGTTGCTGCATAGTTTGCATATACCGACAGAGCTTCTCTCTCTTGCTCAAGAAATTGTACTCCTTCAGGATAGATTGCAGCTATACGGCCGTAGTGTTGGCGCTTTGAGCTTACATCTGCAATCAGTCGAGATCCTCTTTTTGTATCAGGATTTGGCTGCAGGATCTCAAGGGCTATGCCCTCTGCCTCTTGCTGGGTAAAACCATGGTGGTGCAGGCTGATAGGTGCATCTGGGCTGAGTTGTACTGCCAGAAGGTACCGTGGGGCATTTACGGCATGGGCGGCTCGGCGGGTGACATTAGAGAGGACACTATCAAGATCATCGGTGGCAAGCAGGTCGGCAGCAGTTCCATATACGTCCTGCAGGCGTTCGGTAAGTTGCTGTATTTGGGTATTCAGCATGCTGATTTGGGTGCTTTCGTCAGTTTCTACCTCGGCCTGTGCCTCGTCTACATTTCCACTTCCCCAAGCCATGGTGTAGATGCTCTCCCTGTCGTCGACGAACGATGACCACTGATGCTCTTCCCATCCGACGCTGTATAGGCAGAATCTGCCACCGCGTGCGGCACACTCTGATTCGATAATAGTTGCAGGCACCAACCCGAATAAGACCGGTACCTGCGATAGCAGTCCTTTGGTAAAATCGCATATTGTAATGTCGCGTTGATATCCGGGCCGGTTGGCACCGCGGACGATGGCGTGTGCATCGCCCACCTCCAATGCTTCCAGAGTGGATACAGTGAAGAACTTGGCAGCAGCCGCAGTGACATTCTTTAGTACCTCTTTGGGGGATCCAAGTGATCGCAGCAGGTTGGCCACCTCTGTTCCATCGTATTGCCTGAGCATCTCTTCCCCCAGATGCCTTGCAATCTCGTTGTCTACACATACATGTGCAGCTGCAGATATAAGAGCCAATGTTTCAGTATAGGAGCTCCATGTCAATGCATCTTCCAGCGCCTCTACAGGACGCATTTCATTTGCCATTTGTAGCATTCTGGCCAGCCCAGCGTCGCCGCAGAGATTTCTAACGTAACGTATTATTACACTTGTAACCGTCCCCGATACATCCTGTCGCCCACTTGTGTAACCTTGATTGGAGTCAACTCCCGTGTAGGTCATCTGCCCTGTCCAGCTCGTTTATATTATTCATTTGTGAATCACACCCTTTTTATCGACCTAATATCATATTTTAGTAAATCATATACACTTACTACACCAAATTATAATCCCTTTACCAATACATTTACCGCATATGTGTAGCCTGTCGGCCACGCTTTGTAGAAGCATAACATGATACTGCGCTTCTTTCAAGTGTTTTGCTAAAATTGCAAACATCAAGTAGCTACATCATACCAAATGACTTTATTAATGTGTGCGCATCGCGTTGCTGGATTCACTTTTGACGGATGAATGCTCGACAGTATGTCCAAAAGCGGCTAAAGTAAGTAGTCTTATGAGCATAACTCCGGAAATTCTTGATGATCACCGTATAAAGTTTATTATTGATGTAGATGAGGCCAAGCTGGGTAACGCCATAGATTCATTCATTCATGAGTTGCAACGTACTGCAAATATAAAGGGATTTAGGCCGGGCAAAGCACCTCGTGCTGTGCTGGAGGCTCATGTGGGAGGTAGCGGTGCTTTGAGGGCGCAAGCCATGGAAAAGGTAATTTCGGATGCTTACATAGAGGCACTCAATGAGTCAAGTGTTGAGCCTTTATCTGATCCACAGATAGAGATCATTGAAGGCAAGGACTCAGGTCCTTTGAAGTTTGAGGCTACTATTGTTGTCAGACCAAATGTCTCAGTCGCCGGTTATCGGGGGTTGGAAGTAGTTCTGCCTGGCATGGAAGTCACCGAAGAAGAGGTGAATGCGGCGATAGATCGTGTCAGGAAGCAATGGGCGGAGCTATCCCCAAAGGATGGTGAAGTTGCCGAAGGGGACGTTGTCACCCTGGACGTGAGTGTATCTTATTCTGGTTCAGATTTGAGTGATACCTCTTTTGACGACTATGTATATGAAGTTGGCAAGAACTCAGGAATCCCTGATCTTGATAAGCATATTATTGGTGCTACCAAGGGGTCGGTAGTATATTACAGTGCATCCATCGAGGAGTCAGAAGATTCTGACGCAGAGAGGGAGAACCATTTAGGCGATAAGGATGTCCCGGATGGTCCGTACACAGAGGAGGAGGATGGACCAACTGAGGGTATCGAGGTAGATGAAGATCGGGATAAGCCGGCTGGCGAGGATGCTCAAGCACTCTCTTTGGAGGTAAAAGCAGTTGTAAAGGACATAGAGGAGAGTGTGTTGCCTGAATTGACCGATGAGTGGGTTCAGGGAGCTACCGAGTATCAGGATGTAGAGAGTATGCGTGTAGATGTTCGCAATCGGTTAGCACGGTACAAGAAATCCAGCGTTCGTTCGCTCTTTCCTCGTCAAGCCCTGAATGCGCTTAATGACCTCGTGAAAGAAGAACCTCCTGCGGAGTTGATTGAAGCGGAATTCGGTAGGGCAATTGCTGATTTTTCCAAGAGGCTTGAAGAAGCCAAAATGACCTGGGAGCAGTTTTTGGAAGGAAGCGAGAACGATGGGAACAGTTTTATTGGCAGGTTGCATGGGTCAGCGGTGGTAAGCGCCAAAACTGACTTGGCTTTAAGGGCAATTGCTGATGCGGAAGCTATTGATGTCGATGACGATTTGGATGATCTGCTCTCCCAGGTGGCCAAGCGGTCTAATAAATCCCTGTCTGAAGTGCGCGAACACTATGAGCATTCAGGGCAACTTCTTTCTATGCGCTCTGAACTGCGTAAAGAAAAGGCTCTTGATTGGCTGTTGCACAATGTGCATGTGAAGGATAGTAGCGACAATGAGCTTGACAATGAGTTCTTGTTGCTATCGGATGATTCGCATGATGATGACAGCGTGTATGATAGCGAGAGTGCTGATGATTCCGATCCTGCTTCCACATCGGAAGAAGAGGTTGCCATAGAAGATGGCGATAGTGTTGATGAATAAAGTATATATGCGAGTGGCTGCAATGAGTAGAGTGGTAGTTATGGTTCCGGCGGTGATGAGGACTGGTAAACTAGTGATTGTTATGTGCGATACGAGGAAGGATATATAAATATGATGCAGGCTCTTGGGTATCTGGTTCCCACTGTTATAGAGCAGAGTCCAAAAGGTGAACGAGCCTACGACCTCTATTCAAGATTGTTGAAAGATCGGATAATAATAGTCGGCACGCCGATTGATGATTCCATTGCCAATCTGGTCTGTGCTCAGATGCTTTTTCTCGAATCTGAGGATTCCGAAAAAGATATTCATCTGTACATAAACTCTCCAGGTGGAGACGTAACAGCTCTTTTTGCGATCTACGATACTATCAAGTTCGTCAAGCCTGATGTATCCACGTTCTGTTTTGGCCAGGCCGCTTCCGCTGCTGCAGTACTACTGGCAGCAGGGGCGAAAGGTAAGCGATTTGCATTACCTCACTCAAGGATCCTTTTACATCAGCCCTGGGGTGGCGCCGCCGGACAAGCCAGTGATATCGAAATACAGGCACGCGAGATGTTGAGAATGCGCGATCTGCTCAATTCCATGTTATCGGAAGATATTGGACAGCCGGTTGAAAAGATTGCCAAGGATACCGATCGGGATTTTGTTATGACTGCAAGTGAAGCTGTCGATTATGGAATTGTAGATGAAGTGATTCATAACAGGGATAGCATAGATATGGCCGAGGATACCGATGTAGGATGATGGGTGATAATATGTGTTTTATAAGGCAGCAGTACAGTATAGAGGGAGGATTTGAATGGCTAAGCTAGGCGATGGAACAGAGCTTGTAAAGTGTAGTTTTTGCGGCAAATCGCAGAAGCAGGTAAAGAAGTTGATTGCCGGGCCGGGAGTATATATATGTGATGAGTGCATAGAGCTGTGTAATGACATCATCATGGAAGAGTTCAGCGAATCGTCTGAGCCGTTATTGGAAAATCTTCCCAAGCCAAAAGAGATCTTTGATTTCTTGAATGACTATGTGGTGGGTCAAGAGCATGCAAAAAAGATACTCTCTGTGGCTGTCTACAATCACTATAAGAGGGTCCAGGCTACAGCAACTCAGTCTTCCGACGTGGAACTTGCCAAATCCAATATTCTGTTACTAGGTCCTACCGGTTGCGGGAAGACTCTTCTTGCGCAGACCTTGGCTCGCATGCTTGATGTGCCATTTGCTATCACCGATGCAACGGCCCTGACTGAAGCCGGTTACGTAGGGGAGGATGTAGAAAATATTTTGCTTAAGCTTATACAGGCAGCAGACTACGATGTCAAACGGGCAGAGATGGGTATCATATACATAGACGAGATAGACAAGGTAGCCCGTAAAAGCGAGAATCCATCCATTACCCGGGATGTATCCGGTGAAGGGGTGCAGCAGGCATTGTTGAAAATTCTGGAGGGCACTACAGCTTCTGTGCCACCTCAGGGTGGTAGAAAGCATCCTCATCAAGAGTTTATACAGATTGATACTACTGGGATACTTTTTATCTGCGGTGGCGCTTTTGCCGGCTTGGAAAAGATTATCAGTAATCGTATTGGGCGCAAGGGTATTGGCTTTAGAGCGGATGTTTCCAGGGAAAGTGCTGTCAGGGAAGATGAAACATTGCAGCAGGTACTACCTGAAGATTTGATACGTTTTGGGCTGATACCGGAGTTTATCGGGAGGCTGCCAGTCGTCGGTGCGGTATCAAGTCTCGGGAAGGATTCGCTTGTCAGCATCCTGGTTGATCCGAAGAATTCGCTTGTTAAGCAGTATCAAAAGGTGTTTTTACTTGATGATGTAGAGCTGGAGTTTACTCAGGATGCCATTGAAGCAATAGCCGACCAAGCGCTCCTACGCGGAACAGGAGCCAGAGGGCTGAGAGCTATTCTCGAAGAGGTACTCCTTGATTTAATGTACGACCTGCCCAGTAGGGAGGATGTCAAGAAGTGCGTTATAGATGCATCGGTAGTCAGAGAACGGGTTAATCCGACTCTTGTGCCACGCACCAACGAGACTACCAGGTCTCGTGCCAGAAAAGCTGCTTCTTGATCGAAACAGCTTGACTATTTGTTTGGGCGCCTGTAATAATTCTTCTTTTCGTACGTAATGGGTTTGTTGTCCGTAGCTTTGATGTTAGGTGAATGCATAATTGCGAGGAAAGCTTGGTGAAACCGTACTACGCAGAGAATGCACTATCCTCAGACCGATGGGAAGTGCGGAAAGGTTATAGTAATCGAGAGCACCCGTACAGGATGAGGATTCCACGGAAGATGGTTGTTAGGTATGCGTAAATGAACAGTTGGTCATATAACGATATGCTTGAATGGCTGGATTCACATATCAGCATGGAAGCCACCGGTATGACCAGAGTACCAAGGCCCACCCTGGAAAGAATTCGCCAGCTCTGTGACCTGATGGGAAATCCAGAATGTGCTCAGCCGATTATACATATCACCGGTACCAACGGAAAGGGATCGACGGCCAGAATGGTAACTGAACTACTTATTGCACGTGGCCTTAGCGTAGGGACATATTCAAGCCCAGACCTGGAGAGAGTAAACGAACGTATCGCATATTGCAATGAGCCCATACCTGATGAAGATCTATGTTCTGTTATGCTTGAAATGACTTTATTCGAGGAAATGCTTGGTTTTCAGCTTAGCCGATTTGAGCTGTTAACGGCTTGTGCTTACAGGTGGTTTGCCGATCGTCCGGTAGACGTAGCGGTGATAGAAGTAGGCATTGGGGGACTCTGGGATGCGACAAATGTCGCTCAGGGAGATGTGGCTGTGATTACGAATATCAGTTACGACCATGTAGAGATTTTGGGACCTACCTTGAAAGATATCGCCATAGAGAAGGCGGGAATCATAAAGGAAGGCAGTACTGTAGTCATTGGTGAGCAGGATCCGGAGCTTGTAGATGTATTCGAAGCGGCATCTGCATCTGTGGGTGAATCGCAGGTAATGGTTTATGGCAAAGATTTCTCATGCCCGGTAGTTGAACCTGTTTCGGGCGGCCTTTTGTTATCTTTGCAGACACCGTGGTCTACTCATGAAGATGTTTTTCTTTCCCTGCATGGAAAGCATCAAAGCCGTAATGCGGCTTTGGCTCTCACGGCAGCAGAGACATTTTTCAACGCGCCATATCCTGACGATCTCTTACGAAAAGTATTTGCGCAAATTGAATTTGCAGGTCGATGCGAGGTATTGGGGAGAGATCCTCTGGTATTATGCGATGGCGCCCATAATGTAGCGGGGATGGAGGCTTTGGCGGATATATTAAAGGACTACTTTGTAGACATTTCACCTAAGATACTTGTTACGGGCATGCTAGAGGGAAGAGATCCGGAAGCCATGTTCCAGCAGATTAAGCATGGAGGGATAGATAAGGTGGTTGTAGTGCCTGCCCCTTCTCAGAGGTCTATCGATGTGGACGTGTTGCGTAATGCATCTATAGCTTCAGGATTTGATACCATCTTGGCAAAATCAATTGCAGAAGGGTTGCAGGTTGGAGGTGCTTTGGCTGGAACCGATGGTATGGTGGTAGTTGCCGGTTCGCTATATGTTGTGGGCTCTGCTCGTTCGTCTATGATGTTGTCGGAGAGGCATAATAGGCTGTATGGCAATACTGTTCAGTAACTGCATGAGCTCACAGTTGTATGTGCCGGTGATTACTGGATATTGTAAGTATGAACGTACTATGTGTTCGGTAGCAATTATTTAGTCATTATTTGTAAAGGAGATAGAACGTATATATGAGTGATAAGAGTAACAGAACCCTGGTTCTGGTAAAGCCCGACGCAATGGAGCGAGGTCTGCTGGGAGAGATCATTGGCAGGCTGGAGGGAAAAGGACTTCGTATTGTTGCAGGTGAAGTAAGGACAATTAGCCGAGAAGTGGCCGAGCTGCACTACGCCGAACACAAGGGTAAGCCATTCTACGACGAGCTGGTGAGTTTTATCACTCGTTCTACCTTAATGGCTATGGTCGTAGAGGGACCTGACGATACTTGGCGTATTGTCAGGAATATGATGGGAGCGACCAATCCGGCAGATGCAGCCCCTGGTACGATCAGGGGAGATCTTTCATGCCTGTTGACCGAGAATCTTATCCATGGTTCAGATTCTGCCGAATCTGCTGAGAGGGAGATAGCCTTATTCTTTCCCAATGTCCCGCCGCCTTGAAATTAATCCTTTGATCGTATAACCTAGTAGAGTTGATGTTGTTGCGACCGGTGTACAAAAATTGTCAGGTGAAAATCGGCGGTATCAACAGCTAAATCATAGCTCATATAGTGAGAGGAGAGAATAGTAATGGCAAGAAAAGGCATTGGAGGAATTCTTGGTCGTGATATGGCCGTAGACTTGGGTACGGCTA
>JAJZWU010000027.1 GCA_021846515.1 Actinomycetes bacterium | reverse complement strand
TGTCTCTACCTTGAGAGGGTAGTGTCCTTGGCCACTAGACGATGGGGCCTTGTACCTATCCAGCGTCTGAATACAGATACTGGAAATACTTTTGGTTGTCAATGAAGATAAGCTCGGGGGGGAGGACTTGAACCCCCAACTTCCTGGTCCAGAGCCAGGCGTTCTGCCAATTGAACTACCCCCGAATGGTAGTAAGTTGTATTAGGTACTGTAATAGATTAGCCTATTTTTTCACCGCATGCATCACATAGGGTTAGTATTACACCCCTGGTTCATAATTACATCATGACAATAGACATGGTCAGTACAGTACAGAATATCTCCACAATGGATTTACCTGAAATAGAATATAACGATCTGTTTCATAGTGGGCTTGCCGGCGGACTGAAGGAGTGGATGGAGGACCAGGTCTTTGACCTCTTGTCGCACATGCCGACTGGATTGTTGCCAGTAGTGGTAGATTTTGAGTCTATTGGTCGCTGTAATAGCACATGGCCACGGCCAGCCGGGAATGATTGTTCGTCAGCGGGGAATAACCATACGTCATCCAAGGGAGGCTATCCGTTATCAGGCGATTTGAGTGATACTGGTCGCGGTAAAAGCGCTGTAGGGTCTGCAAGAGACATCCTGGTAAGGAAGTTGTTCAATCTTCAGGTAACTACAGGTAAGGTCAATCCACGCCGCTCCTTTGAAACAGCCATTGAAGCAATAAGGCTATCTGATCACTCAAGCGGTTTAGTCAAATTTATTCGTACCTGCAAGCCCACTGTTATTGCAGCGCTAAAGAGAGAAGTAGAAGCCCATGCCAGGCAAATTGTGTCACACTGGGGCAGCATACCAGGGTATATGTATCCTCGTGCAAATAATCGGTACACGATATCATGTCATGGTGGAGATCTGATATTTACAGGAGTGTGCGATCTTATTCTTGCAGCACCCGGAAACGTGCTTGTCAATATATGCACAGATACACACGCAGAGTTTAAGGGTATACGCGGAGATGATTGCAAGGATGCGTATGATTGCAACCGGGTCGACCAGGAAGAGATCCGGGATGAACGCAGGGACAAGCTTGATGATATTGGCTGCACCAGGGATCATATGCGTTATCTGGCGCTACTTAGTACTCTGCGAGAGGGTACTCCACCATGTAATGTGATGAGGTGGTATTCGGCTGATGGTAGATTCGAGGTTGATACCATTACGGAGAGAGTGTTAAAAGAGGCGCTGGATGCTTTGTTGAGAATAGCTGAGCAGGAGCTGGCCTCTGCCGGGCAATCCTGCCTTTCTAAAACCAGCCCATCCGGTCGTGTCTCTGTTCCCGGTCGTAGTTCTGAGCGTAATGTGTCTAAGTGTAACGGCATTGTCCGGCCTGATAGATCAACGAGCATTGATGCAGGGGCACTTCCTGATCTTGCTTTGGTACGCCCTGAGGTAGTCCAGCCCAATAGATCAACTAGGACACCGGATACCATGATTACGGTGGATACCGCAGAGCTTGCTGCGTGGCGTCGCGCGTTGGACAGTCTGGCAAACTCCAGTCTGGTAGATGCAGACAATTGCCATAGCGGTGGTAAAACTGAGATATCTGCTTACCACATCGGACTCTACCTGAACGGGGTTTTGGATAAGCTGCGTGCCCCCGCTGTGGCGTTTTGTCCTTCACCGCTGGCGGCAAGAAAGGCAATAGGTATTGCCGCGATAGAAAGAATTGTAAAAGATACTCGGCTGCATAGATATAAGAATGGGAATGCTGGTTGTAGCGATACCTTGATGCCTGTACGCCGGCCGGGATCGGATGCCCTTTTGCCTTTTGTTGCCGACCTGAATTCATCTCTATCTGGGGTTGGTTATGGAGTTGATTTGGCTGGGTATGTAGACGAGGTGCTCGAGACATCTTCCAGGGATGTGCATGCTTGCAGATATGACGACAGGGTAGGTACTTGGCATTCCAGTCGCTGGTGGTGGGCAGAGTGGTATGCTCAGCTTTCTTTGGTCAAAAAAGCGATGGTGAAAGCCGAAGCAATCAACTGGATATCCAATGCATGGCAGGTACTGAGTTGGGCATTACTGCCTTCTGCAACCGAATTTGGTCCGCGTAAGGCCAGTTGGTATCTGTCTGGCACCAACCGATTGCGTGTAACGGCGAGATGGGATATCAAGGTACGCCATCCATCAGGGAGATTTTTGGTATTGAGCACTTTTGATGGATCAACGCCTTCGAGATGGGAAGAGATGCTTTGTCTCCCCATGTTCGTACCTTTAATGAACGGCAATCCCCACAAACCAGGAGGTCTGGGCGGTGTGCCGGTTAGATCTATTGGCATATGGCTTGGGAGCGGCCAGGTGAGAACTTGCGACATATCGTGGGAGATACTGGAGAAAACTGCCGTGGCAGCGTTGAACGCCCTGGAGTACGTACAGCATGGCGCGTAGCTAATCTCTAGCGTAAAATAATTACTACATATAGTGTGCATTTTATGCTATATTGTTCTATAATTACTACTTAATGCGGTATAAAACTACTTATTGTGGTGTAATATAGGACAATAAAATTCACCATTGCATTTTGTTGGCGCCGGTTGTCTCGATATGCACCAGCCATGAGTGTATAGAGATCTAAGATAGAGACCTGATTGATACGATCCAGCCTTACTGCGAATGGCAAAATATGCACCCAATATATGCTGTGTCTTGGTGGCCACAGCAGTCTCTACAGGTTGAACAGGGGGTATAATCAATAACAGTTTATTGTGTAACAGTTGATACAAAATCTGTAACGGAAACCTGTATATGTACGATTAACCTATTATATGTATAATTATCTAACATGGGTTGTAATTTATCAAAGGTAAGAGTATGATAAAAAGTGTTGTTACGTATGCACAATGAATTCGGGATTACAGCCAATTAAAGGATTATTGGTTGTCTTAATAGAGGAGAAGGAGATATGAGAAAAAATATACTAGCAAAATTGATTGCTACAGTTGTTGTGATGGGGGGTGCCACGTTAATGGCTTCAGTTACTTTTGCTCCATTGGCCAGTGCAAATCCCACATGTACAGGAACTGTGAGCGGATCGACGCCGGGAACATGCAGTATAGACGGAGAGCTGGATGTAAACGCTGGACCATTAGAGTTTACCGTAACGGGAAACTCCACCGCATCTCCATGCCCGGCCACCACTGATGTGTGCGCGGTACTCAATTCTGTGACGTTGAATGGCTTTGATCAGTGGACTTCAGGAAATATGGATGCGGGGGCAGATATAAACGTAGTGGATGCCACGGGAAGTGGAGCTGGGTGGAATTTTGGTATAGATGCTACACAATTTTTGTATCAAAAGAGCACTACTACTGGAAGTACTACGAGCTGTGCCGCTCCAGGCCTGGCTGCAGAGGCAGGTGGTACTTACGCATGTCTCCCAGTTACGACCTACTATACCGATGACAATACTAGTACCCCTGTTACCACTCAGAGCAATCCAAGTGGAGCAGCCCCCAGTTTTAGCTGTGCAAGTGGCAGTACCTGTACGACCCCTACCAATAGTGACAGCGGTTATCCAATTGATGTGGCAAGTGGCAGTCAAAGTAGCGCTACGCCAGTAAGTGTCTTTAACGCAGCAGCCAATACCGGTATGGGGTCTATCTTGGTGAGCGGTGATTATTTGTGGCAGGAGGTACCGGCTAATTCGTATGCCGGAACCTATAGCTCTACTGTTACATTGGCTCTTGCAAGTGGTCCATCGGGGTCATTGTAAGCCGTCCGTGACAAATCATGGGTACTACGGGATTGCGTGTATGGCCACGCAGGCAGCAGTGTCCCGTAATTGCCGGGAAGGAGACATTGTCCATAGACAATTTGCGTGCCTGCTGGAAAAGTGTATTGAGGTGCGCGCAGGGTAAGCTGGTTCGTATATTGGTAGTGATGATCACGGCGATAGTCGCGGTGGTTGTCATTGGGCTACCATATTCAGCTAATAGGGCGTATGGTGTTGCTTCCAATTACGTTAGCTCACAACCGGCTCGTGTGGGGTTTGGCGCCGTTCCACTTTTACCCAGAGGAGCACCCAAAGAAGACTATTTTAATCTGAATATTCCGCCAGGCTCCAGCGCCTCTGAAACGATTTTAGTGAGCAACCCTACCCTGCATCCCATCTCTCTTGATGTTAGTGCAGCAAGAGGGGTTACCTCACCTGATTCCGGGTATACCTATGTGGGGGCGGGGCAACCTTGTACCGGTACAGCCTGCTGGATACATGATCTTTTATCAAGTATCACAGTACCTCCTGCCAGTCCGTTACCTGCCCCTAATACTGGGTTCAACGAAGGCAAGGCTATGTTGCACTTTCGCGTAACTGTTCCATCTGGAACACAGGATGGCCAGTATCTGCCTGGTGTATCTATCTTCCCTCCTCCCTCGGCCTCATCAGTTAAGCCGGTACCAGGCAAAGGTGTCCATATAGTTACCATATACCACTTTACGGTTACTATCGGTATAGCTATTACCGTAGGGAATCCTGCCAACATCTATAGTCACCTGGCTATAATAAACGTTGTAGCAGCCAGGCCACCACCGATAGGACCTCAGGGTTATTCGTATGTCAGGTTGACAGAGCGAAACGATGGTCGCATGTTCGACTTTCCAAATAGAGGCATAGTAGTGGTGGATAGCCACAGTCATTCCTATTCCTATCCCATCCATTCCGATACAGTGCTTCCTGGCGATACTGCTACGGTGGAGGTATTCGCCAAGGGTGTGGCTGCTGGCATTCACCCTGTATTGGCCAAACTCTGGTATGACGGGGGAAAAAAAGTTGCAGTGTGGCGTAGTAGCGTAGATTTTCCGCCTGTTATAGCACCTACGGTTGTCCGCCACGGTAACCACTATATACTGTCCATCAAAGGAAGCCGTCAGGCATTACCTACATGGGTATTCGTTTTGATGGGTTTGTTGGGTCTATTGTTGCTTGTGATATTGCTGTTGCTCCTTTTGCTGTGGCGCAGGCGAAGGAAGGAAGAGGATGGCGATGGGGACAACGATGGAAGTCGTGGTGGAGAAAGTTGGGGCAATGGTCAAAGTACGAATATTCCATTAGTATACGACAGTGTCGGAGGTGATAGGTCTAAGGTTATGTATGATGCTGGTGGGGTCGTCTATGCGTATCACCAATCCGGCCAGGATCGTATGTTGGGTGATACCTCTACGGTAGCTGACCATACGATACTAGAGGAAAAGGAAAAGTAGGCCACCATGGCGGCCCGGATAGATATACGAAGAGTAAAGACGAGAAGAAGTCATACGCGTGCACTCCCAGCAAGATGGGCAGTGCTGGCCACCATTCTGGCTGTAAGCGGCATACTCGTAGTCGCCGCCGCTCCAACTGCTTCAGCATCTGTTACATTAAGTGCCAGCCCATCAACGGTGATTTTTGGCGCGATACCGGGAACTACACGAGCTGCGGCAGTTACCATTAGTGATTCAGGTTCCACTGGGGCTACCGTCAACAGCGTTTCCCTGTCTGCTGCCGGGATGCCACTTACCAATGCTCCATCTGGCATTTCTCTTGGAACTGACAATTGCGTTGGATTTCAGCTTGCGGCTTCAAGTGGAAACAATTGCCAGGTAGAAGTGGTATTTACTCCGACTTCTGGAGCACATGAAAGCGCAGATGTCATTGTGCAGACTACAGGCGGTACCCTGGACGTACTTGTCAATGCCTGGGCGCATCTACCTTTAAGTAGCGCAATAGAGTCTGTGATGAACTGTTCGCCGGCAGGAGGCTTTTGGAGACTCGACGAACCCAATGGAGTGCCACAGGGCAATGACTATTCAAGTTGTGGGAACAATTCGCCAGCTGACTCAAATGTGGCATTTCCCGGCCAAGTCGGGCCGCCTGGAACATATGGAGATTTTGGCACCTATTTTTACAACGGCCCCAGTTATGTAGAGACGAATAACTCAGCATCTGACCCTCAGAACTTTACGCTTGGTGCATGGATAAACACTGCAAATTATCAGTACGGGCAGACCGTAATTGGTTTTGGCACTAGCCAGAATCCTATGAGCTCTTCCAAGTACGATAGGTTGCTTTACATCTCTACGGGTGGCTTCCTGAACCTTGGTATATATAACGGTAGCGTGGTACGAGCTTATACCAATAATCCTCTTGCCAGCAATACATGGTATTTTGTGGCTGGTGTATTGTCTGGTGGCTGTACTTCCTCCGGCGGCACTATCGATGTCTATATATATAATACCGCAGGCAGCCTTGTCGGCAGTGGCAGCAATGGCCCGTCATCAAGTGTATGTGCCCAAAATTATACCGGCTATTGGGCGATTGGCCAGTCAAACGCCGGTAGCTGGCCAAATATTGGGAACGCAGCCATGGATGGCCAGATTATAGATGCATTTGCTACAGGGACCGCCCTTTCCGGGTCCCAGCTCCAATCTATAGCTGAATCCGGAGGAGGAGATGGCTTGGCGGCACCCTCTGTATCTGGTGGGGGTGCAGGAGTTGGGTTTTATGCCAATCCAGGTAATGTTACCGGCCGAATGACCTTTGGTATTACAAATGCTGGGCACACAAGCACCCAAGGCGAGATAATTGTTTCAAACTCCAATTCCCCTGCTCCGGGTAGCCTGGATATAGGTGCTGTCCAGTTGACAGGTCCTGATACCTCTGATTTCAAGATAACAGGCGACTCGTGTGCAAATACCAGCCTTTCCTCAGGTGGCCAATGCAGTGTCTATGTGGCGTTCAGGCCGCTTGTAGCAGGCAATTTTTCAGCAGAGTTGTCCATGTTCGACAATACCCCCATGGGATGGACTGTTATAGATCTCCATGGTTCTACGCCCAACTCCTACCGCGCACAGGTGCTATCGGACATGAGTGGCCTACCGTCAGGTGATGGAGCATACTTACCCCTCAATGAGCAGCAGGGTAACGTTGCCAACGATAAGACGGGAGGCGGTAATAACGGATTTGTGACCAACTGGGTGGGTACGGGGTACCAGATGGCTCCGGGCAATGCGCCCTCCTGCCTTACCGGGGACAACGCTATGGCCTTTGACGGCGGGGCAAGTGGGGGGAATAGCTATGTTGGAATTAACCATGGCAATCTCGGTACACAACTTATTGGATCCACATCGAACGGACCATCATCCCTCACAGTTGCTGCATGGTTTAACGTGACATATTGGGATGGAGGTAACTATCGCATTGTGGCAAACGACCATCCTTCTGCAACAACGGATGGTTTTGATGTCTATGTGAACAAGAGCGGTGGGAGCGTCGGCTTTGGAATGGGTTTTTATGGCAGTTCTGGAAGGACTCACACCACCGTAACAGCCACTCTCAGCTCTGCATTGAGCCTGGGTCAGTGGTACCTGGTTGTAGCCACTTATTCAGGGTCGTCCAGTGGATCATCTATGGCACTCTATCTTTATAATTCCTCTGGTAGCCAGATTGCAACCAACACGGGATCACAGAGCTCGGGTTCTATGTATCCAGGGGAGTACGTTCCATATATTGGAAGAGACCCGCAGTATAGTGGAGACTATATGGCCGGAGAGATCGCAGATGTCGGGATATGGTACGCCCCTTCCACTGGTACCGCAGAACTGTCTTCCAGTCAAGTAGGAACACTTGCCACTAGCGCGACATCCTGTGGTGTTGCCAATCCGAATGCAAGTACTCTAACTTTTGCCAACCAACCGGTTGGTACCTCCTCAAGCAACTCATCGGCGGGTGGGGGAGAGCAAATTGCCATCTTCGACAATTCTGGCAGTCAACCCTTCAGTGTGTCGTCTCTCTCGATAGAAGGGCAATCAGCCTCCGAATTTACCATAATGGCCGATAGGTGCAGCGGGAGCGTATCTGCAGGGAGCATTTGCTTTGCAGAGGTAGCTTTTGTTCCCACTGTTCCCGGTCCTGCCAATGCCCGCCTTGTGCTGGAGACTAATGGGCTTGGTGGTGGCGCCACAATACAGCTCTTTGGAACGGCCTCTAATCCGTATACGAGTTCAGTGACCGGACAGCCTCCCCCTCCCTGGCCTCCGGGGCAGGCAAAAGGTATCTGGCCATTGGATGAGCTTTCAGGTACTACGGCATATGATATATCTGGCAATGGCTACAATGGTACCTTTGAGAACTCGCCCAGTTTTGGTGCTGCCGGTGCTGGTGGTTCCGGTGGGGTATGTACCCAGGACAATACAGCAACCACCTTTACCGGCTCCTCCACTCAGTACGTGGATATTCCAGGACTGAATGGCAGTATTACATATCCAGTCATAACCGTAGAGTCATGGTTTATGCTTACAGGCGATCTGAGTGATTATGCACGCTTGATGTCCAATGGCTTTCCTCAGGGGGGATCTACCTATGGTGGCTTTGAGCTTGGTCTGGATCCTGCTGCAAATGGTGGCGCCGCCGGTGGAGTATTCTTGAATATCCGTACGTCAAACGGCTTCCAGGGTCCCAACAATAGCGGCTTAGACCTTTCTACCGGTATCTGGTATGACCTTGTGGGAGTATACAACGGATCACAGGTGCTTGTGTACTTGAACGGTACACTGGAGGCATCGGCGCCTCTTACGGGGAGCGTCATGCAGTCCGACTCCGACCTGTTACTTGCGGCCGGAAATGATGAGGGAGGATCTCCAAATGTAGCTAATGCATCCGGGAGCTGGTTTACTGGCAAGATAGGGTATGCAGGTATTTTTGACTCAGCTCTTACCTCTTCTCAGGTCCTTGCTCACTATAATTACATATCAAAAGCTGGAGCAAGCTGTGGTTTTTGGGCTTTGAATGATCCGGCTACCGGCCGTACCGCCTATGATACTTCCATATGGAGTACTCCCACCTCCTATCCGAGTCCTTCTCCCTACAGTCCCTCTACGCATTATGCAAATAATGGCATCTTGAAGGGTATAGTAGCTTCAGGACAGCCGATCACAGGAAGTGGAGCACCAGTCTGTCTACCAGGAAATACAGCAGACCTGTTTGATGGAGGCTGGATAGAAACTACCAGGTACTTTGATAATCCTCAGAGCTTTACCATAGCTGCCTGGTTCAAGACCTCTACTGCCGGAGGAGGGATAATCGGTTTTGGCAACATAGCTTCTGGCGCTCATGACAGAGCTCTCTATGTGGGCACAAATGGTGATCTGTACTTCGGAGTATGGTCAACTTCGACAAATTCTGCTGACGTTGCTGCCTCCGGTTTCCGTGTGGACAATGGCGAGTGGACATTGGCGGTGGCCTCGTTCTCTTCCTCCATGGGGCCACAGCTCTATGTGTTCAATCCGTCAAATGGCGTATCTGCATCCAGTGGTGCATCCGGTTACGCGGCACAAAATTACTCCGGTAATTGGTGGATTGGATTCTTTGCAGGTGGCGGTGTATGGCCCTATGCCGGCAGCATGGCATTTAATGGCGAGATCGCAGATGCGTCCGTACAGAGCGGAACCATTCCTTCGGGTAGCGAATCCGACGCATACTACTGGTACGACCAGCCGGCTAGTTCGTGTGCAGTAGCCTCTCCCTCCTCAACCCAGCTGTTCTTCCCCAATCAGCCTGTAGGCAGCCAATCGGCAGCACAGAGCATAACCATTACCAATACCGGCACACAGACACTCTCGTTTCCGGCATCCCCAGTCAGCATTGGAGGAACGGATATGGCTGATTTTGTAATAACTGGTGATACCTGTGCTGGGGCCAGCATTAGCGTGGGGTCCACCTGTTCAGTATCTGTTGGGTTTTCCCCTACCATGACCGGGGGACGTTCAGCGGTGTTGCACATATCTCCCAGTAATAGTGCAGGAGGCCCAATTACAGTAAGTCTTTTTGGTGCCGTGCAGGTACCCTATACCGCCGAGGTAATGAATGGCGGTGGATCAGGGACAGCTCCTTATGGGTATTGGCGTTTGGATGAACCACCCGGATACGCCAGTGCGTTTGATTCCTCGGGGAATGGACATACTGCCAGCTATGGAGGTACCTACATCCTGGGCCAAACCCCCTCTTTTATGGCATGTGATCCTGCTGATACAGCAGTCTCTCTTAATGGTATTTCAGGTGGCGTGACTACTCCTATTACGGGATTTTCGCCGGGTGCGGCCATGACGGTAGAGGGGTGGGTTAATATATCTGCCTGGACAGGGGATAATCCCAGGGTAGTAGCCAACGGTCATGCTGATGCTACTGGAAATGGTTTTGAATTGTATATAAGCAATGGAGGAGGAAGTGGGAGGTTCCAGTCAGGCTACAATTACGCTCAATGGTCAGGTACTATGAATACCAATCAGTGGTATTTTTATGTGGGGACGGTTAACTCTACTGCCCATTCGGTGGCAGCATACCTATTTACCGGATCCAGCACCACCCCTGCTGTCAGCGCAACGTCTACTGCTTCGGGTAACGTTGCATCAGATTCACACCCTATCGCTATAGGATATAATCCATCTTATTTGGGGGACTTTTTAGATGGAGAGGTGGCGCAAGTTGCGGTGTACTCATCAGCACTCAGCCTGTCTGAGATTGAAGCTCAGTATTCTGCAGCCATATCCTGTGCTCAGCCAAGCGTTAGCCCAAATACGCTTGACTTTCCGGACCAGAAACTTTTTGCTACTTCTGGCAGCCAGAGTGTAACAGTTGCCAATGCATCTGGGGCATTGCAGTCATTTTCTATCACCTCTGTATCCATCAACGGTTTGGTGTCCCTTGGGTATCAGAACTTTGCAGTTAGTTCCGACAGCTGTGCCGGAACAAGTGTGACAGCCGGGTCGAGTTGCACGATCGGTATAGATTTCACTCCCACACTGTACGATCAGGGTACCTATGTCAATGGATCAGATCGTGAAGCGATATTATTTATAACGGGCGCTACTGAGTCTGGTGCTGCATCGGTTACTTACGAGGTGACACTGGAAGGTACTATCACCACCCCAGAGAACACCTCTGTATGTTCCGGTGGCGCTACGGGCGCCAGCAGTGGATCGACAAGCTGTAAGGGGACCACCACAAGTGGCGGTGCCGGTGCGCCAATTGCTTACTGGCCCATGAATGAGACCACCGGAACATTGGCCCATGATGCGTCCGGCAACGGGCATACTGGATATCTTCATGATGTGACGCTTGGGCAGCCAGGTTCTCAGGTTTCATCACCGGCTCAGACCTCAATGGGGTTTAACGGCACTTCGAGTTATATTGATGTGCCCAGCCTAAACAACAACCTTACTCCTGCAAGTCTTACTGTAGCCGGGTGGATTGACCCTACCGGCTGGACAGGCAATTCACGTATCGTTTCGAACAACTGGACAGATGGGGGTTGTGGCCTTCCATCCTGCGAGGCAGGGTTCGAGCTTGTAATCAATGGTGGTGGGCAGAGTGGCTTCTTTGCCGTAGGACTGGATAATACTTCTACTTCCTATGTTCAGGTAAACTGGTCACTTTCTTCTCCTCTTGCGTTGAACACATGGTACTACTATGTGGGAACTTATTCCGGTGCGTCTAAAGGCACGATCAATGCCTATCTCTATGAAGAGGGAAATACCTCTCCACTTGTGTCAGCATCTGCCACAGGAGGCTATGGAAATGTATACCCATCACCTTATGATGTCACCATAGGCCGTAATCCTGTCTACCAGGGAGATTACTTCATGGGTAATATTGACCAAGTTGCCATCTATGGAACTCAGCTCAGCTCGTCGCAGATAGATACGGAGTTCCTTGCCGGCCAGTCGACGTTTGCAGTGTCTTTGCCCTCCTCTATTACCTGGTCGGCCAACTTGAATGGCTACAATGAGAGTGTAGACAACGGATCTGGAATTGACGTCCAAGATCTGACGGGAACTGGTTATGGCTGGTCCATTGGAATTGCAGCTACTCCCTTTTATGACCCATCATCAGGACGTACTCTTACCAATAGCTTCCAGGTAAATGGGTCCAGCTCCTCTCCTACCTCTACCACCGCACCAACTGCTACCAGCGTGTCGTGTCCAAGCGGTCAGACCTGTAATGCTCCGAGCGATTCTGTCAGCTATCCGGTTACAATACCGGAATCATCTGGGTACGGTGTTCCAGATGGAACAGTGACCAATATATATGATGCCAATCCCGGTACAGGACAGGGGAGCTGGGATTTGGGTACCAATTGGTGGATCACAATTCCGGCAAATAGTTATGCCGGGGCTTACTCGTCTACTTTTGTGTTTGATATTGCGACAGGCCCGTAGGATTTTTAGTGGTTTGTGCAGGATGTGCATCTCAAAACGATATAAAATATCGGCGAAAGATAATTAAACCTGTTCTATTGCTCAAGCATAACATGCTACGGTTGGCCGTTCTGTTGATTGTAGGCAGTTATATTGCCTGCTTGACCATTCCTGGTACTTCCTATCGTACCGTAGGCGTGCCTATTAGTACTGGTATGCTTTACAGCGCGCGTGTCCCAGGTAGCACTACTGATGCCCAACAGGTAGTCAGTATGGCTGCTGACAGGAAGGCACTTGCCGTCTCTTCAATGCCCATTCATCTCGGATTGCCTCCGTTTAGCGTAGTACCCTTTCCCAGCTTATCGGTATCCGGGAGGTTGGGTTATTTTAATTTCAATCTAAAGCCAGGAGATTACCAGCGCGGCTATCTGCAGATTGCCAACACCAGCGATCATGTCGATACACTTGTAGTGACTAGAGCCAATGGAGAGACTGCTACCGATTCGGGAGATGCATATGTGGCTGTGATGGATGGCCGTAGCTGTGAAGCGAGTGCTTGCTGGTTGACTGGGCTTCCAAAGACGATTACACTTTTGGCGGGAAAGAGCGAGGTTATCCAATTTGGAGTCAAAGTGCCCAAATCTGCTTCTGCCGGTCAGCAGCTTGCAGGTGTGGCTACGCAGCTAATCAACCAGCCGAGTACGACGAGCAGTAGTAGCATACCTGGGGTATCGGCAAAAGTGAACGTGGTGACTCAGGTTACCATAGGAGTGGCTACCACTATAGGGAATCCGGCGAGATTGCATCCAAATATACAAATAGTAAGTGTCACTTCAGGGGTAGTTGGCAGCACGCAGTCGGTTGTGGTTCGCGAAGCTAATCGAGGTAACACATTCGTTCACCCGAAAGGTAGCCTTGTTATACGATATAATAGTAGAGAGATATCTCATCCAGTTGTCTCTTCCACTGTTCTGCCTGGTTGGAGTGCCACGCTGTCCATACCACTTCCCCATGTTGTACCACCGGGTGCTTGGCCGGTTTCTGTTTCTCTTTGCTACGCTTCGGGAAAATATTGTCGTAAATGGTCAGGGGACCTGAGCTTTTCTACCTCTACAGGGAATACATTGCATGTTGTCCGGAATCAAGCTGATGCAATAAGTGTTGCCCACTTAACGCATCCCCATGATAGTGTCCTGCTAATTACTTTGGCAATCCTGGTTATGTTTTTCGGCCTTGTCATATCAGCAATTGTGGTGGTTCGCAACTGGCGGAGTACTCCCAAATAGCCAAATTAGGTCGACCGTGCGCTATGAGGCAACCATGAATACAGCATTAAAGCTTAATTCGTCAATTGTGCAATTAAGGGTGGCTATGATGTAGATAATGTCGGTTAGCTTTATTGTTGTATTTGGTCTGTTCGTATTGGGTCTTGGGGTGCTCGTATATTTTGTGCTCAGGTGGGGGCGCAGGGAAGACCGCCGAAGGAATGAGGGTCGCAAGTTTGGGAAGGACACCCTACTTTAACCGTACTCTATTCCCTACTTTAACCATACTTTAGATGACAGTACCGCCAATGCCAGAGCCACCGTGTATTCTTGTTGTCCTGCAGCTGGCTCACCAAGCTGTATCTTGGTTGACCGAGAACACTATATCGTTAGCCGATAGCCCCGGCGGCACCAGAGGAACCAGGTGTATCGGAAAGGCTGGAAGTGCCGGATGCAATGAGCGACCTCAGGGAGTCTACCTGTGCGGCACTGCCAATTACTATCAACACCTCTCCGGCTACTATCTTTGCATGGGAGGACGGAATGGTGCGAAACTCTTTACCCGGTTCACGCATTGCCAGTACCAGTGTGCCGGTACGGTCATGTATGCGGGCGCTACTTAGCGTCTCTCCGGCCAAAGGCGAGTCGGCTGGGATATTGACCTGTTCGAGCCGAAACTCCAGATTGGTGTTGTGCATGACTACATCCAGAAACTCTGCAACATGCGGTTGCGTCGCCAGTGCAGCCATACGCGCACCGCCAAGATCCTGAGGATCGACGACGCGATCGGCCCCGGCCTGTAAGAGTTTTTCTGCTGCCTGTGAGGTTGCAGCTCGCGCAACGATAAATAGACTGGGACACATTGATCTGGCCGTAAGTGTGACATACAGGTTGTCGGCATCGGCGTTTAGGGCGGTAACAAGGACGCGGGCACGTTCTATGCCTGCTGAGTGAAGTACGTTCTCGTCGGTGGCATCTCCCTGCACATTGGGAAGGTCAATTGTGGCGAGCCGTTGTTCAGATACGTCTATCACTACTACATCAGACCTATTCTGTTCTCCGAGGTGCCTGGAGATCGCCCTCCCTACACGGCCCCATCCGCATACTATTATGTGTTTGTTCATTGATTTTATGTTCTTTTCCATCCTACGCCTTCCAAGGGTATCACTTAAGTAGCCTTCAACAAATGATTCGACCATTACGCTGAAGGTATAAGCAGCCATTCCAACTCCAGCCAGAATCAACACTATGGTAAACACCTTTTCTCCGCTTCCAAAGCGATGCACCTCGCCAAAGCCTACCGTAGTAACGGTAATGACCGTCTGGAATATCGCATCCAGCAGGCTGTAACCAAAGGCCATGTAGCCGATTGTGCCTCCTGCCAGTACCATGAGTAGGCCGAATATACCTATGGCCAGTTTTTTGGCGGCTATTCTATGCGGTGTATTTTCCACTGGTAACATTATAGCTACCCACCACTAAACCACCACACTGGCTATTTCTGTACTATAGTTTTATGAAGATTCGCAAGGTGATCGCAAGGAGAATATTCGGCGATGGACACGAAAGGAGGAAGCGCTCTTTCTCGCCCAAAGGCGGGACTCTTAGAGGCGCGACAATTGGATGACTGATATGGATAGTAATAGAGGAACGCTTGAGGAAAGACTGGGCTATCCGGGCGGCACAAGGTTGTTAATTCTTAACTGCGACGATCTTGGCTCCTGCCACTCAAGCAACCTGGCAGTGTATGAGTGCCTGCGTGAGGGGTTGGCTACCAGCTCTACCTTGATGGTACCCTGCCCGTGGTCAAGGGGAGCAGCGTCAATGTACGAGGGAGAAGACGTAGGCGTACATCTGACGATGAACTCGGAGTTTGATCTATGCCGTTGGGGACCGATTACCTATGCTCCATCGTTACTCGACGGTGATGGCGGGTTCCCACGTACGGTAGTCGATGTGTGGGATCATGCCGATATGGATGAGGTACGCAAAGAATGCTATGCTCAGATCGAAAGGGCCATACTTTGGGGATTTGATGTGAGCCATCTGGATGCCCATATGGGGACAATGCAGATCAAGGCAGAGTTCTTTGATGTCTATCTTGATATGGCAGTCGAGTTCAACGTGCCTCTGAGACTATCCGGCCCCGAGACAGAGGAGCTCATTGGGTTCCCATTTCGTTCGTTGGCTGATGAAGCGGGAGTTATTTATCCGGATAATTTTCTGTTCATTCCTGAGATGGGTACCAGGAAGTTTCTGGTAGATGCAGTTCCGCACCTGAAGCCAGGAGTCACTGAAGCGTACTTGCATCCCGCTGTAGAGAGTGACGAGTTGAAGGCATTTGCGCCGGATTGGAATGCTCGTGTGGATGATTACCAGTTGCTCGCTCACGATCAGTCATTTAGGGAACTGCTTGAGGATAACGACATCAAACTTATTGGATACAGAGAGCTCAGGAGTCTTATGCGCGGTGAGCCAATAGCCTCTTGAGCAGTATCTGTTACAGAACCGTCAATGCTGGATTGGCCGTTAGAACTCAGTTATTTCAAGAATATCTTTTTGCAGCTGCTTGTACTCGGCTGAGTTGGTGATTGGCAGCAATGACATCATTTTGCCCATGTTGCCGTCGATCTTCACTTTTCCCTGCATGAATGCCGCATTTGCATCCAGCTCGCCCTTCTGCACCTTTATGGCATCTGCATATCCAAGTGTAAGCGTGATCTCTGCACCCTCAAGCTTGCCCAGCTTGCTCTCTACAATCTTGCCATCTTTGATTACCCAGTAGTAATCTATATTTCCTCCTTCGGCACCGGTGACTACGTACTGAAGAGTAGCATCCACCCCGGGACGCTCCGGCTGGCCTTCAGCCATGCGTTGTGTTTCATCCAACCATTCCTGTGTTAGCCATTTTGACATTATTCACTTACCTCCTTCTTCTACGGCTTATATAGGCACATACAACCTACAACTTACTATACAGTCTACAACTTGTCCTGTCCAGTGGAAATGTCGCATGGACTATACTGTCTGGTAAATACCGGTAGACCCCTGCTCGAGGAAGCGGATTATGCTCACTCCCATCAAAAACTTTTGTTGAAAATAGCGCATGGAGATCATATTATGGTTGTCTGGACTTTTTACGGTATACTGGGAGACCATGAGCAGCGATTCTCTCTTGTTCGATCGTGATGACGGAGTGGCCACAATCACATTTAACAGGCCGTCCAGAAAGAATTCATTTGATTTTGCGACGCTGGTGGAGTTGGTGGACATACTTACAGAAGAACGTAAACACTACGAAGATAGGGTACTTATCCTGACTGGAGCCGGTGGATCGTTCTGTTCGGGTGCAGATGTAGGTGATCCTACCGGTATTCTTGGGGCAGTAATGCCAGATAGCGGTGGAACAACCATGTCGGGCAATGAGGGGCTCTCGAGTAAACGACAGGATGGTGGCAGGGAGGATACTTCAGGCGGCAGTGCGCTAGCGGCTGCTCGCATGAAAGAAAACCGGGGAGTGAGTCCTCATGATCTCTACGGGTTACGTTATCTGGCTGAAGCCGCATTGCAATTACATCGACTACCGATCCCTACTATTGCCAAAGTGCCTGGCATTGCCGCAGGGGCGGGTTTATCCCTTGCTTTAGCCTGTGACCTGGTTGTTGCCGGTGAAAGCGCGAGATTTTCCGAGATATTTCCACGCCGAGGTCTTTCATTGGACGGTGGATCGTCGTGGCTTCTCCCAAGGCTTGTGGGGCTGCATAAGGCCAAGGAGCTTGCTTATTTTGGTGACATAATCAATGCGCGTGAAGCACTTGATATTCAACTTATCAACAAGGTCGTACCCGATAATGAGCTTGACAGTTTTGTGGACGGCTGGGCCAGAAGGCTTGCAAGTGGGCCTACCTTGGCCTACTCGATGACCAAGACTTTGCTGAATGCAGCCTTTGACATCTCTTTTGAGGATGTAGTAGAGCATGAGATTAGAGCTCAGGCACTGAATTTCAAGAGTCATGATACCCTGGAAGCAATGGCTGCATTTTTGGAGAAGAGAGATCCGAAGTTTGAGGGAAGATAGCTATTGGTTATAGAACTGTATTGATGGTGCTGGTTGGATAGAAGGGAGTTGAATTTTGGCCGAAGGTAGTTATGCAATATCGATACCTCTTGAGGGGGTGACCCTCGCGGACCATGAAGCACTGGTAAGAGAGTTGCCGGAGCTTGGTTACACTGCTGCATGGTCAGCCGAAGCCAATGGGGCTGATGCGTTTACCCCGCTGGCGCTTGCTTCTACCTGGGCGCCTCAAATAAGACTGGGCACCGGTATAGCCCAGGTATTTACCAGAGGCCCCGGTATCCTGGCTATGCATATAGCGTCTTTGTGTGAACTTGCTCCCGGTAGGGTCGATATAGGTATTGGGTCGTCATCAGATGTCATAGTAGAGAATTGGAATGGTATACCCTTTTTAGACCCATATAAGAGAGTAAGGGACGTGACGCTGTTCCTGCGTAGTGCCCTGACCGGAGAGAAGATAGATCAGAAGTATGACACCTTCGAGATACACGGGTTCAGGCTGACCAGACCTGTAGAGGTGATGCCAAAGATATACATTGCAGCGCTTCGTCAGGGGATGCTTAGGTTGGCCGGCAGGGTAGGTGATGGAGCGGTCGTGAACTGGCTTTCTGCTGAAGATGTTGAGAAGGTTGCACAGGAGGTGGCCAAAGGAGGCGAAGGCAGAGACATAGTTGCACGTATTTATGTCATACCTACGGCGGATCATGATGCTGCAATGGCCATAGGCAGAATGATTATTGCCTGGTATATGAATGTACCAGTCTACCGGCAGTTCCAAGAGTGGGTGGGTCGCAGCGAGCTATTTCAGGAGATGTGGGATGCATGGGAGTCAGGTGACCGCAAGGCTGCATTGGCAGCCATACCCGAGCAGGCCGTAGATGAGTTGATAGTTCATGGTACACCGGAGGAGTGCCGTGCCCATATCCAGCGATACGTGGATGCCGGTGTGACTATACCTATAGTAGGGCTGGTATCAAGCGGTGAAGACGCAGTACGGGCAGTACGTGATTTGGCGCCTCTGCGGTGATATAGCTCATCCAGCCTGTATAGTTAGTTTCATCCAGAGCAACCATCCAAAGATTAAAGTTTGAAACGAGCGAGCGATATTTTGACAAATAACGCGCCACCAATCAATAGAGCCAGCAGCGCACCCAGTATAAATCAGTCAGGAAGACTGGACATGCCGGTGCGGCGGTTTTTGAATCTTGCCGGCTTTCATGCAGGAAGTACAGACATGTATTCGTCTTGGAGTACCGTTTACCATTGCCCTTACATGTTGGATGTTCGGATTCCACCTGCGCTTTGTGCGCCTGTGGGAGTGGCTCAACGACATACCGAACGACGGATGCTTGCCACAGATGTCACATACGGAACGCATTTTTCTAATTTCTCCTTTGTTTTGTGCAATTGTATCAGGTCTTATAATGCCACATATCAGGCGATGGCGCATAAGGCACACATAGCCACCTGTTACAGGTTATCATGCTTTTAGGTGAATATGAAACGCATACTATATCCCAGTGACATTGCAGACGTGATTCGATCCTTTCGCGACCTCTTGCATAGTCATGAGGAGCTGGTCAATCGGCTGAATGTCTATCCCGTTCCAGACGGCGATACAGGTACGAATATGGCGCGCACGTTGGATGCGGTAGTAGAAGCTTTGAATGACCCAGAAACGGCTCAGAATGATGCCCCGTCCAGCGAGATAGCGGCTACTGCCGGCATGGACACCGGCAACCAAGATTCTGCCGAGTCAGGCATTCCAACCATGCAGCAGGTCTGTCATGCCTTGTCGTTTGGGTCTCTAATGGGAGCCAGAGGGAATTCGGGGGTAATTTTATCCCAGATCCTTAGAGGTTTTGCAGGAGTAATAAAAGGTTGCGAGGAGGTGGACGCGAAACGGTTTGCCCAATCCCTGAGTACTGCCGATGCGGCAGCTAGGGAAGCTGTGCTGAAACCTGTAGAGGGCACATTGCTTACGGTGGTACGTGCGGCAGCTGACGGCGCCAAAGGTGCCCTTGGAGGCAGCAATTCCGCCTCTGGCGGAAGTAGTCCACTGTATGATGTGGCTATCGCCGCCCAACAGGCTGCCGCTGATGCCTTGGAGCGTACTCCCGAGATGCTCCCGGTGCTTGCCGAGGCAGGGGTAGTAGATGCTGGCGGTCGGGGCTTTTTATTGCTTTTTGATGCGTTGATGCATGTTGTAGCTGATCGATCTCTCCCAGAACCACCGCCCATGCCAGAATTGCACGGGAACATTAAGACTCTTGCGACCGCCAATTTGAATGATGGAGCGGGCGAGTATCCTTATAATTCTGGGGAAGCCGGTACTCATGTTAGCACTCGTTATGAGGTGATGTATCTATTGGATGCGCCTGACGTGTCAATACCGGCATTCAAGGAAGTCTGGGCAGGTATTGGAGATTCTATTGTGGTAGTGGGTGGTGATGGTATATGGAACTGCCATATACATACAAACGATATTGGAGATGCCATAGAGGCTGCTCTTGATATAGGACGTCCCAAGAACATCCGGGTAACCGACTTGGCGGAGCAGGTTCAAGAGGAGAGATGGGTACGGGAGATGGAATCAGGACTTGCTGCTACGCACGAGGAAGAGGACTTGGAAGAGGTTGCAACTACATCAGTGGTTGCGGTTGTAAACGGAGAAGGCATTGGTCGCATATTCAGATCGCTTGGTGTGCACCATCACGTGTCAGGTGGCCAGTCTATGAATCCATCCGTAGCAGAGATGCTTGCCGTCATAGACGAAGCACCATCTCCAGAGGTAATTATATTGCCAAACAACGACAACATACTTCCGGTGGCTCTCCAGGCTGCCGAGCTTTCGAGCAAGACCGTAGAGGTGGTGCCTACCGGCGGAAGTATAGAAGGATTTGCTGCTTTGCTTGAGTATGATCCGCAGGCACATGCCAGAGACAATGTCCGTTCCATGACAGAATCTGCCCGCCGGGTTGCAAGCGGAGAGGTAACTGCAGCGGTAAGAGATGCAGTAGGCCCGGATGGCCAGATAAAACGCGGTGATTGGCTTGGGCTTACCAGGGAGGGGATAGCCATCTCCGGCGAGGAAATGTTCGATGTAACCAGCCGGTTGATCAACTTGCTCCTGTCGTCTCGTGGCGGTGAGCTTGTTACCCTGATTGAGGGAGAGGGTTCAGGTACCGCGATTACAAGGCAGATCAGGGAATGGTTGTCCGAAGTATATCCAGAAGTGGAGCTGGAGGTACATGACGGTGGCCAGCCGCTTTATCCATATTTGATTGGAGTGGAATAGATTTGATCTGATGAGATCTCTTATGTTCCTGGCAAAGACACCCGTTAATGTGTTGAGGGGGGTGGGTGAGAAGTACAGTGAATCGTTGGCTTCTATGGGTATTTACAGTGTACTTGATCTTTTGACCTGCTACCCGTACCGCTACGAAGACCGTCGTAAGATGGCTGAAATAGGTACCGTATTGCCTGGAGATTCAGCATGGTTGCGGGTAAGGGTAATGGATGTGGACTCAAGGCGCTTACGTAACGGTCGTACGGTGGTGAACGTCGTTGTAGAGGATGGTGGTGAAACTCTAAATGTAGTATTTTTCAATCAACCGTGGCGAGCAAGGCAGCTTAGGCAGTGTAGTCAGATATGGATTTTTGGTGAACTCGCCGTTCACCGCAGTAAGGTTCAGATGGTCAATCCGACTGTAGATACTTCACCGGAGCCCCCCCAATTGGGTCTTCTTCCTGTATATCCAGCCTCAGAGAAAGCCTCTATCACCAGTTATGACATTATGCGATTTGTAGAAGAAGCGTTGGATAGGACGGGTGAGGTGGCTGATCCACTTGTTCCCGCTATACGGCAGCGTTTGGACATGTGGGACAGGACTATGGCATTGAGGAAGATACATCGTCCCTCCGACCCAAGAGATGTGTCACTTGCCAGGCGACGTCTGGCTTTCGATGAGCTATTTTGGTTGCAAATTCATTTGGCGATAGCGGATGATAGACGTAAGAGGTCCTCAACAGGTATCCGCCATGACATTGCATGCCTTGATGAGAACGAGTTTTTCGGCATCTTGCCGTTTGAGTTAACTAAATCGCAGTTGGATGCAGTGTATGATATAGCCAGGGATATGTCTGGCGATCTACCTATGCACAGACTCTTACAGGGTGATGTAGGTTCCGGCAAGACCGTCGTGGCAGCTCTGGCTATGCTGATCGGGGTACAGGGAGGATATCAGGCAGCTCTTATGGCGCCCACCGAGGTGCTGGCAGAGCAGCATGCCCTGTCATTACGCTCGCTTATGAGTAAGGCGCTTGTTCGCAATGACAGCGCAATAGGTGGTATACGTCCGATCGCAATAGGATTGCTTACCGGGCGGATGCCGTCTGCACATCGGAAACGGATACTAGATGACGTTGCAAATGGCAGGGTGGATATCGTAGTAGGAACCCATGCCCTGCTAAGTGAAGCGGTATCTTTTGGCAATCTGGGCGTGGTAGTAGTGGATGAGCAACATAGGTTTGGCGTGGAGCAACGGTTGTCGATAAGAAGTAAGGGAGTAGATTCCGGTAGCCACGATCCCGATGTGTTGGTGATGACAGCTACTCCGATACCACGTACTGCTGCACTTGCAATCTTTGGGGATCTCGATCAAACGGTGATAAATGAAATGCCCAAAGGTCGTCAGCCTGTACAGACTGTATGGATAAGGGAGCATAAAGACGAGGAAATAGTATGGGATAGGGTACGCTTAGAGGTGAAAGAAGGTCACAATGTCTATATAGTATGCCCACTGATTGATGACAATGAACGGCTCGAGGCGACCTCCACCGCCCAGGAATTGGAGAAATTGTCGACGGGGCCACTTTTAGGCGTGGATATAGAGGTTATGCATGGCCAGCTACCTGCAAACGCCAAGGCGGAGATCATGGGAAAGTTCAAGGCGGGTGATGTGAGGGTGATGGTGTCTACCACAGTTATTGAGGTGGGGGTAGATGTTCCCAACGCTACCGTGATGGTGATAGAGAGTGCTGAGAGGTTTGGCCTCTCCCAGCTGCACCAGTTGCGTGGAAGGGTGGGACGTTCTGATCTGCCTTCTTGGTGCTACGTAATAGGTAATCCAACCACACAGGACGGGGAAAGGCGCCTAGAGGCGTTTGTGTCCACTACAGACGGTTTTGAGTTGGCCGAGATGGATATGGACATACGGGGTGAGGGTGCAATTCTGGGAACCCGCCAGGCCGGCAGAAGTGGTTTTAAGTTGGCTACCCTGAGGCGGGTGGATCGAGAATTCGTCGACAAGGCACGCTCGTTAGCTATTGAGCTGGTATCTCGCGACCCGGATCTTGCAATGAATCCGCTACTTCGTGATGAGGTAGAGATGTTTATATCAGGCACAGAACACTATTTGGTGAGTGGATGAGCAGATTGGTGGTGATGGAGAATAATGAAGGTTGTCGGTGGCGCTTACAAAGGGCGCAATGTAAGTTATCCTCGTGGTGCAGTAAACTTGCGTCCCACTTCAGCGTTGGTCCGTAAGGCGATCTTCGATATAATAGGAAGCATACCTGAAGGGCTTGGGGAGGTCGAAGGAACTGACGTTGTGGACATGTATGCCGGAACCGGTATGCTGGGAATTGAAGCTATTTCCAGAGGGGCAGCCAGCGTGACATTTGTAGAGTCAAATCTTCGTGCGGTAGCAGGTATAAAACGGAACCTTGATAACCTTGGTGTACCGGCGGGAAGGTATAGGGTTGTTCATTCTGACGTGGAGAGATTTCTGGGAGGCAGATCCCTGGGGTCGAATAGTACATTTGATATTGCATTTATAGATGCTCCGTATAATTTGGCTTACTCGGCATCCGATGGGAGCAACGACAAAGAGCGTATGCCAATTATCGGAGGTAACCTACTCAATAAATTGCCGGCATCTCTCGTTGTTATAGAGACGATGCCCGGTGAATATACTATTCCATCTGAATGGGATGTAATTAAACAGCGGAGATACGGAGGGACCATGGTGACTATATTGCATGGACGCCAACAAGGCCAACTTGCTACCTAGAAGAGCCTGGAGATGTCACTGAACGACCCTGTGGATGGCATCACGCTATTCTGGGTAGTAATATAGAGATTTATAGTCTACGGAGGTAAATATCAATTGACAACTGTTTTGTTCCCCGGGTCGTTTGACCCATTCCACAATGGACATCTTGAAGTAGTAGAGCGTGCGGTGAAGATGTTCGATGAAGTGGTAGTTGCCGTACTGCGGAATCCGCAGAAAACCGACCCCATGTTTACTTTGCAGGAACGTCAAGAGATGATAGAGCAATCGGTTACCCATCTCGAAAGAGTACGTATAGTTGCTATTAGCACGTTGGTTGTAAATGTAGCCAGGGATGTCGGTGCAAACGCCATTGTCAAGGGATTACGGGCTGTTACCGACTTCGAGAACGAGCTGCAGATGGCTCAGATGAATTACCAGTTATCGGGCATAGACACCATCTTTATACCTACCGACTCCATGTCGTCGTTTATAGCATCACGCCTGCTCAGGGAGGTCGCAAGGTTTAATGGTGACGTGAGTGGGTTTGTGCCAGCTCCTGTTGCTGAGCAACTTAAGCTAAAATGTGGAGGAGAGAACCCATGAAGGATGATTCAGAAAAAGCAAGAGGAGCCTTGCAGAGGGCGGCAAAACATGCCAAGGCATTTGATATCCGCAGTGAAGCTCTGCTGCACGATGTGCTGTATGTGCTGCACAATGCGCACCAATCCCCATTCTCATCCCATGTGAAGGTCGATCGTGAAGAGCTGATTGGCCTGGTAGAAGAGGCCATTGAAGTATTGCCAAAAGAATTGGCCGAAGCGCTCAAGATGATAGAAGAGAAGGAAAGTTTTCTTGCTCAGCGTGACCGCGAGGCGCAAGAAATTCTTGATGATGTACGCGCTCAGGCAGAACACATGGTTCAAAGGAGCGAACTGGTAAGAGAAGCTCGACGTAGTGCTCAACATATTATAGATGAGGCCAATGCTGAGGCCATGAAAATACGACATGATGTCGATGAGTACTGCGACAAGAGATTGGCCATTTTTGAGGCATCACTCGATCGTATAGTGCGATCAGTGCGTGAAGGTCGTGAAAAGATGGTATCTTTGGCCGTAGCAGGAGATTCAGCCAAATCATCTGTGGATAAAACAGGTGTCCAATCCAGTGAAAGGGGACACATTAGGTCGGCATCCAGGTCGGTATCGCATACGGAGGAGTTTGGTACGCTGGACGGGTCGTCGGCTGGAGGTACGTCGCCTTCTGTGAGTGTCAGAGGTAAGCCCGATAGTCATCCCGATATGGTAGGCGCTACAGGCGCCCCATCTAATAGAGAATTGTCAGGTAGTACACCAAAGAAGAACCTGTCGTCATCTGCTGCAGATTCCGAGGTAGCTGCTGGTAGCACTAACGATGGGCACCCAAGAAAACATGGGGTGCAACCGATTAAGGGTAAGTCGACGGCAGAAGGGTCATCGAAAAATAGGCTGACGGAGAAGGGGGGAAGCGGTATGGATGCCGATGAAGAAGATGATTCCAGCAGACATTTTTTTGATCAGGACAAAGCATGAGTATGCCTAAAAATACTGAGTACAGTTCCAGCTTACATGCAGATAGGCATATAGGTAGATATGTCACCTCTACGGAGACGGATAATGATCTATGTTATCCAGCAAGTTACCTACTGAGAAACCCAGGAATACCAAAGAGTATCTTTGCCAGCGTTACGCTTGAGGATCTAAGTTGTCTGGATGTTTCAGTGCTGCCCGGCGAGTTGATAGACATAGACATTGAGTTTGTAGCGCGAGGGCATACTGTTTTAGTCGCCGGCGCTATTTCCACACGGTGGCATGGTAGTTGCAGGAGGTGTCTTATCGATGTGAGCGGCGATCTGTCGTTTACGGTAAACGAGATGTACCAGCAACATCCTGAGGATGAGCTTATATATCCAATAGCCAATGGCATGATTGATTTGGAGCCTCTGGTGCGTGATGCAATTGTAACCAAATTGCCACTTACTCCCCTATGCTCTCCCGATTGTAGAGGTATTTGCCCTGATTGTGGCGCTGATCTCAATGAAGGTGAGTGTCGTTGCAGTACATCAGTGGATCCACGCTGGGCAGTTCTTGATAGGCTAAAAATCTAGTGGAATTATTTAGTGTAAACTCTTGATGAACTATACAAGTGAATTATATGAATTGAGGAGATGAACATTGCCGGTACCAAAGAAAAAGACTTCACGAGCAAAACACAGACAAAGGCGTGCCGCGAACTGGAAATTAGCACCCCCGGCCAGAAGCCTGTGTCCACAATGCCATAGCGCAAAGTTGCCCCATGTAGTTTGTCCAAATTGCGGATGGTACAAGGGACGCCAGGTCGTAGAGGTAGACTGATTGGTCGATACTACAAATCCTGAAGCAAACCGGCAGCTGCCTATAGCGCTGGATGCGATGGGAGGTGACAACGCACCCTCGGAGATAGTAAAGGGTGCCGTTACCGCTTATGAGCAGTATGGTATTCCCGTTATACTTACAGGGAGAGCTGATGCCATAGGAGATACCAGAGGCATTCCGGTGGTTGATTGCTCGGAGGTTATAGGCATGGATGATGACCCCGGAGGGAGTGTGCGGCGTAAAAAGGATTCTTCGCTTGTCCGTGCAGCCGAATTGGTAAGGGATGGTGCGGCGTCCGCTATGGTCAGTGCAGGCAATACGGGAGCAACTATGGCCAGTGCATTATTTAGAATGGGGAGGGTTAAGGGCATACTGCGACCTGCAATTGCTACTCCTATCCCAAACTCTACCGATACTCCCACTGTATTTCTTGATTCTGGAGCCAATGTAGATTGTTCAGCAAACATGTTGGTTCAATTTGCAATCATGGGAGCGGTATTCAGCAGAGCTCGTTATGGAGCGAACAAACCAAGGGTGGCTATTCTGTCGAACGGGGAAGAACCCACAAAAGGCACTGCCGACGTCAAGGAAACGCATAAGCTAATGGCCGACCTGGAGAGCCCGGAGTTTACTTTTATAGGCAATGTAGAGGGCAGAGATTTGATGCAGGGGGCCGCCGATGTGGTAGTTACTGATGGCTTCACGGGCAATGTGGCGCTAAAGGCGCTGGAAGGGTCTTTGAAATTTTTCATAGATACGCTTATGGGCGCAATAGGGCACGACGAATCCACACAAGCTGCAGGTAGAGTTCTTTTTGAGCAGCTTGCCCCTACAATAGACAAGTTGGATCCAGATAACGTAGGAGGCGCCATGCTGCTTGGCGTAGATGGCATCTGCCTGATCAGTCATGGCTCATCTTCGTCAAAGGCTATAGTCTCCGCCTTACGTGTAGCAAACGACCTGGTCAAATCAGATCTTCAAGAGCATATACGTGCTGCCATACGGCCAGTGGACGGTTAGTTAAGAGTCTTCCAACCTTCTGTGGATTACCGCCCTATGGGTATGGCCAATAGCCCGCTTAGCTCAAAGCCCCAACTGCTGTGAACACACAGGCCACTGACCCCATCCTGCAGTAGCTTGTAGCCTCTGTGCCGCGGCATCCTGGACTGCAGGAGGGGCATTCGAAGGCAACCCAGTCTCACCCAGGGAATACCATGTAGATAGTGAGAACTGGTATGCGCCGTAGTAACCGTTGCCGGTATTTTCAGCATAATTACCACCCGATTCGCACTGCCTTAGTTCTGCCCATACACCTCCTGCTGGCTGCACCGGAGGAGGAGGCGCCGGTTGTGCCTGTGGCGCCGGGGTTGGTTGTGGCGCCGGAGTTGGTTGAGGTGGCGGGGTTGGTTGTGGCGCTGGCGTAGGCGTCGGTGGTGTCTGTGGCGCCGTAGACGCCGGTGCCGGGGTCGGCTTGGGTGCCGGTGCAGGATGAGGTACAGTGGGCATTCTCAGTCCTGCCAGCGTGACTGTGGCCGAAATACGTACCCAAGAACCTGTAGCGCTCCTTATCCACCACGCTGAGGTTGCCTGTATGAGTCCTGAGGCGCCTGCCTTGCCATGAGAGCCCAAGCGGGGGGAACCATGGCCGGTAGTCGCGTATCCGGCTATCCTCTTACCGGCACTGTGGCTGTCAGAGGTATAGGATAACTGTATTGTTTTAGTAGTATCGTGAGTGTCTATTATTTTTGAATCACTGTGGCGACCTATAGCTGCTCCAGCAGCTAGCATAGACGCGACCGCGACAGCGTAAATACTTTGCTTCCGCATATCATTTCTCCTTTATCGTCAGTCAGGGTATTTATCCCTTGGTTGCTGTGCAACCAACATGACTTGGCTTTACTGGTTGTTGTATATGCGGGTGCTCGGTTTTTTACGCATTCATCTCGCGGAACGCTTCCGGGAAGGGATAGTGAACCTGGACTTTCAAAATGTCCGTACGAGGTGCTTCCTAGCTACCCTTGGTGTATCTGTGTCGTCTCCTCCTTGGTGACTATCATCATTATTGGTAGAAGTTTCATTTCTTACGCAGTATAACTTTAGCAGGTTATTATCAGAAGCGCAAATCCTTCATGGATATAATTGCTTCCTCGACAAACCTGCCGGTCGGTTCATCCTCTGACGCATGGGTTGCAATCAATGGTGTAATTGATGCGTACCCTTGAGATATCAGCATTACATCGGATAATGCCTTACTTGGCTGTATGGAAAAGTTGTTGTTTGCGGGATCCGTGGGGGCAATGGGATCCGGTTGTACTGATAGTTCTGATGCGTGGGCAGGCGGGGCGGATTTTGGTTGCTGTAGATCGAGCACTATAGATCCCGACGAATGATAGTGCAGGTGGTCTGGCAGCGAGGCCGGGAGGGTTCCCTCGGTAGGTGTTACTGATAGCCTGGGGAGCGCACCTGCCAAGTCTGTTCCGAGAGATCCGGTGGGTGGTGGGTTGTCTGGTTCTTTGGTGGTGGACATAGACTGACCGGATGCAGAGTTGGCAGAGGCTGATTGGATAAGCCCGCTTCCGCCAATAGTCCCCCAGGCAATTCCCTTTAACTCGTCCAGTGGCACATTGGGAGTATTCAGATTTAGCACAGTTCCGCGAGGTGCATCTGCGATCTTGCTGATCAGATATTTGGCAATTGTAGCTGGTGTCTCCCAGGGTATTGGTTCAGGGCCGTATTTTATTGATACAGCTATGGCGCTTACATGAAAATGAGCAGCGGTCAAAGCCGCTCCGACGGTTCCGGAATGAAGTATGGCTCGACCGGTGTTTGCTCCGTGGTTGATTCCAGATAGTACAAGATCAGGCATGGGGCCAAATGCCCCAAGACAGCATAGCATTACGGATAGTGCAGGAGATGCATCCAGTCCGTAAGCAGGAACATCATCCAGTCCCGCCAGTTCTAATTTATTGAAGTCGACATTGGTGCGTTCATAGACTGGGCCTACTGCGGCAGAAGAGCCGCTGTGATCGTACAAGGGGGCTGCAACGGTTACCTGATGACCGGTTCCTGCAGCCATAGCCGCCAATGCAGCTATCCCCGGGGCCGTTATACCGTCATCATTTGTTATCAATATACGCAATTTAGTTCTCCTTAATAGGCATACTATAACCTATACGCTATACTAATATTGCTTGTAACGAATTGGCTCTGTAAGCCCACGTAGCTCAATTGGATAGAGCAGATGACTTCTAATCATCAGGTTGCAGGTTCGAGTCCTGCCGTGGGCGCTGGATAAGTCCAGGTCAAATGGGTTTTTATGATTGGTGAATGTCCGGTATACTAATATCGTGCAAAATACGTGCAAAGTCGGATTATTCCCATACCGCTATGTTGTTTA
>JAJZWU010000069.1 GCA_021846515.1 Actinomycetes bacterium | reverse complement strand
TCGTATGGTTGTGCCCATATAGGCTGCTGCACCGGCCATATCCACCAAGGCTGGCTTTATTGTCAGGTTGTTCTGTTCTTTCACGGTCACTCTCCTTTCTGTACGGGCACCGCCTTTTAGTGTCCTCTACTTATAAGTGCCTCAAAATGGCTTTAACGCGCGTTAATCAATGCAGTGAAAGGACATGCCAATTGTTGTTGTTCAGAATGTTATAAAGCCCGAACTCGAAGTAATGGGTTAATCGGGTAAAGGAGTAAAGGGTGATTTTGAATAGGATATTTAGTTTTGAGAGTAAAAGTATATTTTAGAATGGGTGAATGGATTTTGGTTTTAGAGTAAGGGTTATTTTTAATGAATGGGAATGAGTATAAATGGGTGTGAGGTTAAAAATGGAATGGAAAGTAGTAATGGAAGAATGGTTGTGAAGAGGGTGCAGAAGTAGGTCGGCACCGATGCACCTGGGTTCTGTCCACAAGTGGACACGCTCCTACTACGATATTGTGTCCACAAAATGTCCACAGTGAGACATGTATTGTGTCCACGATTTGCTGGGTGCAATGTCCACGGATATTTAGCGAGACATGCTACCTATTGCGATATTATTCCCATGCATAGATAGCTTCAAAGCATCAGATGCTATAGTCAGCTAAACCTAAACAGCGAAACGTACTCCTACCAATTTTGAATACCACTAAGTAGAGAGTATAGAAATCCTCTACTTACAGAAAGGAGTAAGAATATGGCGGAATTAGAACTAGAACTAGCAGCCCAGGAACGCAGACGAGCACAATGGAGAGAACGTAGGCGGGCATTCGGTGAGAAGCAACGCCAAGAGCAAGGAGAACCTAAAGCAATTTGCCCGAACGGAAACAGTTTCCATTCGGAACGAACAGGAAACTTTCACCACTGATACCGCAAAAAAGAGAGGCAACGCCATTGTTCAACTGTCGCATTTGAGACAGTTGAACAGACTAGTGGATATACCGAAAATAGAGCGAACAATGTCGCTGACCGACCAACTTCAGGTGTTGCAAACGCTGGTAGATAGTATCGGTGATTCATTATCCCAGGTAATGGAGTATTTTTAGGTAGTTGGACATACAACCTGTTACGATATGTGTCTCACAGGGACAGCCGTGAGACAGCCGTGAGACAGCCGTGAGGACGCCACAAGCGAGGCTGAAAACACCACCGATTCTGAGGACAATGAGGAGAATATATTGGATGAGGACAACCCAATTAAGTGATACACCCGCTACAAGCCTCTATCAGTGCTCTGTAGCGACTGCTACGTAGTTTTTACCCGCCAGCAAACTCAACTCGTCTCTACGGGCAAAATAGAGGCACCTGCCGGACAGTGATAACGGCGCCGAGGCGTGCGGGCTGTGAGCAAACAACTCACAATAATCCAACTGTTTTGGTTTGGCCAACGTTTGATTTGGGACCTGAACGGGACCTTGGCCCTTGTAAAACTGTGTCATTACTTGACAATAAACGGCAAAGTGTTAAGTTGATAATTTGTTTGATATATACTACTAGCTGGGAAAATGCTGGTAGTCAGAGAGCGGACGACGGGATTCGAACCCGCGACCCTCACCTTGGCAAGGTGATGCTCTACCAGCTGAGCCACGTCCGCAGTACGTTACTAAGTATACTATAGCCGCATATGGCTGCACGCGCCATACCTGGCAACATTACCCCGCTTAATTACCGAATGTATCTTCGTGCTGTCGCCTTCTCCAGCTCAGCAAACGATTCATGGATATAGCGTGTAAAATCCTCCAGCTCGGGTAGCAGTTCCTTGCAGGCGAGTATGCCAACTCCCAGCTGATCTACATAGCTCATTACTGTTATGTTCAGCCCGACACCCTCTACCAGAGGGCCGATTGGATATATCTCTACCATCCTGTTGCCCGCACACCATAGTGGTCTTTCCGGCCCGCGTATGTTCGATATTACGACGTTGAATGGGATATTGAGCTTATCCAGCAGCCTTAGCTTGGTGACAGCCGTGGCAAGTGGGTGTGATATACCGGGTATGGCTACTTGCGATACAGCTTTTACCAGGTTGTCATAGAGGGGAGAAGAGTTACGTATCGCATGAATTGATCCTTCAGAGATAGCAACAAGACGGTCCAAGGGGTCATCTATGTGTGTGGCAAGTGATACCAGAGCTGCCGAGACCATGTTTGCGTTGCCTCCCGTTCTCTCTCTCCTATGCCCATTATTATCCCCGGTAGAGTTGGTGTCTTCGTGGTTGCCGATGGCTCCGACTCCATTACTATTTCTACTACCCTCATTACCACTGGCTATGTTGCTAGTATGTAGCCCGCGCTGGGAGACAGGCACGAGTGACACCAAAGACCTGTCCAGTCTCTCTCCTCTTGCTTCGAGTAGTTTGCGTAGGGCTCCAGCCACTGTCGACAGGACTACATGGTTGACCGTTGCGGAAGCACCATGTGCCACCATCTTTATGTCTGCGAGCGGGAGGCTTATAAACGATAATTTTCTATAAGGTGATATTGCCCCGTTGATAGAGGTACGTGGTGCCAGATGAGGAGCAAGAGGCGCTATAACTCCTCCCGATTCAAGGTCTCTCCTCTTTTCGTTGGCTATACTTGCTACGAATGAAATGGCACGCTTAGCGCTGTCAATGGTAGAAGCTGACCGTGCCGCCAAGCCGGTAGCAGAGTGGATAAGTAATTCTGTAAGCGATGGAACTGGATCAGGTATCCATGGATGATCAGGTGGTGAAATCTTTCGTGGTGTCGGCCCGTCGTCAAATACCGTGGATAAAATACCGGCTCCCGTCTCACCGTCCAGTATGCAGTGATGCATTTTGGCAATCATTGCGATAACCGGTTTGGGCGAAGTACGCAAACCTTCCACCAGATGGATCTCCCATAGCGGCCTGGACATATCGAGTTTGCGCTCCATTACAGATGCTGCCATAATGGTCAGTTCTTCATAACTGCCAGGGGTAGGTAGAGCCTCACGATATATGTGGTTCTGCAAATTGAAGTGCGGATCCTCTATCCATAAGGGAAAGTCAATTCCGAGAGGAGCTTTTATTGCTCGTCTCCGTAAGGCTGGTACTGTGTGTATCCTTTCGTCTATTATATCGCGTACCGATAAGTCTATAACTTCCGTAGAGTCTGCCTCACTGGTGTCGAATACAGCCAGTATACCGACATGCATATGCATGTTGTCTGTTTCCAGTGCCAGGAAAGCAGCATCCAGTGGATCCATCTCTATCATGTTTATTTACCTGTATGCCCGAAGCCGCCAGAGCCTCTTTCTGTTACTGATGGGATTCCTGTTCCAGCATCACTATAGGTATCCATGAGACTGAATGCGACCTGTTCTACCTGCATCACTACCAGCTGAGCAATCCTATCTCCCTTGGAGATGGTGTATTTGTTGTAAGGATCGGTATTTACCAATATAACCTTTATCTCCCCGCGATATCCTGAGTCAATCAATCCGGGGGCATTCAAACAGGTTATGCCGTAACGGTGTGCCAGCCCACTGCGGGGCAATACAAAACCGGCATAGCCTTCCGGTATTCCAAGTACAAGACCGGTTGGTACAGTTACTCTTCCACCGGCGGGAGGGATTACTGCATTATCGCTGGCGCATAGATCCAGCCCGGCATCGCCCGGCATCGCATGGGTGGGCATTGGAATTGATGAATCAAGTATGGATATGGCAACCTCTACCATGAGAAAGAGAATAGCACTACATTGTATGCTTCATCACAGTATCGGCATCGCGGTGAAAGATGCGGTAAGTCCCTGGTCAAATATTTTGTGAAGGATTTACGGGTAGTTATGTGCTTGTAATGGCGCGGCGGTAATAGAACGGCTAACATCATTGTATGCTTTTATGGATGGACCTAGAGATGACAGGGCTTGATCCATCGCGTGATGTGATTGTAGAGATTGCTACACTTGCAACTGACGATGAACTGAATATATTGGCTGAAGGACCTGATCTGGTAATTCATGCAGACGATGACATATTGGCCGGGATGGAAGATGTCGTAAAAGATATGCATGAGCGCTCAGGCTTATTGCCGATGATAAGGGCATCTCAGGTAACGGAGGAGGAAGCCGAGCATGTAACTCTTGAGTTTATGAAGGAGTTCGCACGCGAACCGATGACTATTCCACTTTGTGGAAATTCTATAGGAACAGATAGACGTTTCTTGCTTGCCAGGATGCCTTCGATCGAGGAGTGGTTGCATTACCGCTCAATTGATGTATCTACCATTAAGGAACTGGCCAAGCGCTGGTATCCAGACCTATTGGCCGGAGCACCAAAGAAACGTGGTCGCCATAGGGCAATGGATGATATAAGGGCATCTGTAGAAGAGCTGAGATATTATCGTAAGACGCTATTTGTTGATAGATCACAGAAACCATTGGATAGGCAGGCTACTATTGTCGAGCCCAAGGGCGAGGGGTGTTAGCGAGGCTAGGGGAGTACAGAATAGCATGAGCCGTGATGACCTAGAGTATGTCGGCTTGGAGAGAGGAACGTTGGAAGGGGATACGGTTGGTAACCATAATACGGTAGCTGCGTTTGATTTTGACGGTACTTTGACCAAGGGCGACAGTGTCGTAAAGTTTCTGGTGTGCTTAAGAGGGAGAGCGCGTGTGGCCAAGTCTATCCTGCTGCTTTTCCCGTTGCTTATCCTGTCTGGAATAGATGGCGACAGGTATGCCGATACTTTCAAGCAGCGTTTGTTTGCCAAAACTATTGGCGGGATGACCATGGATGAGCTTCTGGCAGCAGGAGAGAGGTTTGGTAAAATGCATCTGGGTAGCAGGGCTCGCAGTACCGTGTTGAAGAGATTGGAGTGGCACAGGGATTTGGGTCATTCGGTCGTAATTGTATCTGCATCTCCAGAGTGCTATATCGAACCAGTAGCAAGGCTGTTGGGAGCCGAGTATGCCATTGCCACTAAATTCAGTGTTGACGAGTCTGGGAGGGTCGACGGCAGCTTCCAGGGCAGCAACTGCAGAGGGACAGAGAAGGCCCGGAGACTGAGGGAGTGGATCGATCAGCACTCTGGCAGCAATGGTCAGGTTGTACTCTGGGCATATGGGAATAGCCTGGGAGACAAAGACATGTTGTCTATGGCCGATACCGGTATAAACGTCGGCAGGTTGGGACGAATGGGCAGACTCAGAAGGTTCTCCAGGCTGGGTAGCGTTATGGAAAGGGTAGATCAGAGTAGGTTGGAACGTACAAGAAGGTATTAACCGTTGGCTTAATATATGTTACTGCCAGATTACATCATAATATAATTACAACTAACGGTTCTAATAAGCTGCTGCTGCAATTCCTGGCCCCGCAGAAGGATCTGTGCTGCCTGTGGTAGTGGAGCTGGTCAAGCTGGGGGCATCTCCGTAGTTGAGCACCTGTCCGTCGGACGCAATTATCAGATAACCATCCCCTGTCGTAGTGGATAGGATGGATACTGCATTGCCGGAAGAGGTTATCTTTCCTGATGCAGAACCATAGTACTTTGCGTTTCCAAATGGATATACAGCCCCATCGGCACCGACCAACCAATAGCCTCCACCATCTGGAGTGGCGGCTACACCCACTACAGGAGCCGGCGGCTTTATCCTTATCCCTGGGAGTGAACCATAGTACTTTGCGTTTCCAAATGGATATACAGCCCCATCGGCACCGACCAACCAATAGCCTCCACCATCTGGAGTGGCGGCTACACCCACTACAGGAGCCGGCGGCTTTATCCTTATCCCTG
>JAJZWU010000068.1 GCA_021846515.1 Actinomycetes bacterium | reverse complement strand
TCTTCAAAGTGCTCCACAATGACTACTGTTCCTCCTATTGTCTGGACCCCTATACAGAACCCGAGAGGAGCAGCGTGGTACAAGGGGGCTGTAGACATATATATCGTATCAGTGTCAATTCCATAGTGAGCGCGCATCAGTGCGGATATTGCAAGTCCCTCTGTTGCTGGTGCGCCTTTCAGTGGCCGCTTGATACCCTTGGGCTTTCCGGTGACACCAGAGCTGTATAGCATGAGCTCTCCCAAACTTTCCTCACTTTGTTCAAGGCGTTCTGTACTGTCTACGGCCTCTTCGTAATCTTGGAATCCTTCGCCAGTTCCTCCTGCCGACAGTTTTATCTTGACCTTGTTACTGTTGTGCATGAGTGACAGCGCTTCGGCGGCAGTGGGCAAAAGCGTAGTACTGGTAATTACTGACTCTGTATTGCAGTCATCAAGGATGTATGCTACTTCAGCAGCTTTGAGATGAGAGTTGATTGGTGTGAGGTAAAGGCCGGATCGCAGTGCGGCCCAGCATACCTCAAGGTAGTGAATGTTATTGTCCATGAATACGGCGAGGTGGCTCCCTTCAGACAAGCCTGCTCTACGAAGCAATTTTGCCAGGCAACTGGAACGGCGATCCAGTTCTCTGTAGGTTACGACTTGACCGGTAGCAGCCATGATATGAGCAACCTTGTCTGGGTCAGCCGATGCATGATCGCCTGGGTACATATATCAGCCTTCCCTCGTTGGCATGCATATCCCATAACCATTACCGAACCTCATTATTTTTAGTATATCAGTTTGGTTAATTCGTATCTGTATGACCTGGCTGATCTGGATGGCCATTCTGAAACCAAGAATAGATGACACGACAGCAAGCCTGACAATTACCACTTGCCTCTTTTTGAAGATGAGTCTTCCAGCTAGTTATAAGATTGGGAAGCGCAAGCGTCCGGTGGACGGTTGCGATTCCTCTTATTGAGCTAAGGCCACTTCGGAATTGCCAAGGTGATCCATAGACCAGCCAACCAGTCGTCGGCTTCCCAGGTCAACTACGCTTGACAGATATAGCCAGCTTCGAGGTAGGTATATAGGTTATATCACCTGCCCAGGCTACATTGGGAGCCCCAGGAGCAAAGCGACGTTCTACCAGATCTGGAAGTGGCGAAGCACTCTTATCTAACTGTCCGCTCAGAGGGGGGAACTACAATTTTCTTGAGGCTCTTGCAGTACAGCCCAGCCTGATCCTCCCTCTATGCCTTGGGATCTTGTGCTGTTGCATGTAGAATCTCCGCTGCCGGTTCAATGGATTGCTGCTGCCTCTGCTTAACCGACCAGGCATGCGTCTCTCTTATAAGGGTGGTAATCCCCACACAGACAACTGCAATAATTACCAACACAATGGGCATCCCCAGATGATCAAGATTATGTACATGTATACCGGTAGATACTGTTGCTCCCGCAAGTCCGGGGAAGGCCAACCCGAAGGCGCCTCCCAATAGAAATGCCAGACCACCCCATTTCAGGGTATTTGCCGCTGTCCGGAGAGCCACCTGGCGTATTGCATCTTCAGACAGTCCCCGTCGGGTTGCCCACCATCCAAAAAATGTACCGGCTATTACTTGGACTACCGTAGTGCCCAGACCAAATAGTGCCCCGGGTACCCATCCCAGATAGACTGAATGCATCGCGGGAGATAGGGTCGTGTATAGGATAAGAGCAAATGCACCAAAGCCCCAACCTGCCACGAATCCGTGGACAGCGGGCATCCATGGCCGAGGATCATTTATCCATGCGGGCTTATCCTCTTCTACGTGTTTGCCGGTATGCAGTGAAGATTTCTTATAACTGCCCATACCTGGAAGGTGCAGATGGAAGGCTTGCCCGCGACGCACAATCATCACTCCCGCCACCGCCATTGCAAATCCTACAAAGATATATACTACATAATCGACCGAACCAAACGTAAATACTCGCGATAAGCCCAAGTAAGCAAGTTCACTGGCTATAGCTCGCTGAATTGTAAAGGATAAAGAAAAGATCAACCCGGCTCTAAGGCCTTTTTTTGTCGAGTAACCTCCTATGGCGTAGCTAAAAGTAATAGGCCAGGTATGCTCGTCTGGGGTAATACCGTGAACCAGACCAAGCAGGAATGCAACCAACAGAATAGCTACACCACTTATGTGAGTAGGATTCCAAAGATTGACCGCAAAAACAGATGTGAACATGCCTACACTCTCCCTGCCTCGTGCAAGCTTACGTTTGCCCCTCTGTCCTCAGATGTCCCTGTAGCACTTGCCGCTACCTTTGCTCTTGTAGCCGTTGCTTCTCCCCTTCGGACGGTGCCCTCCGTTATTGCTCCTTTATTCACAGTTGCGTCCGCTACATCTTGGCAATCCCTACATACACCCTTTATAATCAGGCTGTGGCCGGTAATAGTAAACCCGGTCTCTAATTCAAGATCGGCCAGAGTAGCATCCAGTAGACCGCATGGAGCAGGAAGCAAGCTGCCACACGACTCACATAGGACATGATCGTGGTGATCTGCCAAAAGCTCAAACCTTGATTTGCCGTCGTCTACATCTATTTTGGATACGAAGCGGTCAGACTCCAAGCGCTCCATGGCACGGAATACCGAGGAAAAATCAGCAGACACACCCTCAGTGTTAAGCCCGTTTTTAATGTCCTCCAACGTCCAAGCGTGGCTACTTTCGTCATGCATGAGTTTTATAATTGCGTCTGGAATAACTGCCCTTCTACCCATAAAAACTATTATACAGGCACTGGAGCCATTATACAACCTGTTTGTACAACTAATTTGCACAAAATTATATAAACGCTCCTACGCGGTGCACTCTTGAGGTTAAAGGATTCCGTTTGCCGGTTGGCAAGCGACTATAAGGCATATATACTGTAAAAGTGATTCAATACCCTGACGACATCTATACAGAGACTCCCTCAATTAGCGATACTCTCAGCAACCTTGGACCGCTAATGCCAATGGCTGGCATATGGGAGGGTACTGCCGGAATCGATCAACATCCTTTTTCGGAAGGTAGCGAACAGGATACCTACATAGAACGATATGAACTTCAGCCAATAGATCCACAGACAAACGGACCGCAACTATTCTACGGGCTACGCTATCATACACACATAGTAAAACCAGGTGAAGTAGAGACATTCCACGACCAAGTCGGCTACTGGCTATGGGAGCCTGCTGCGAGTACAGTTACCATGACAATTGGAATCCCCAGAGGGCAAATAGCCATGGCATCTGGATCAGTCGTCCCTGACTCTACTACGTTTACCCTCAGCGCTTCTGCCGGCAATGAAGACTATGGAATATGCTCAAATCCGTTCCTGCAAGATGCTTTCCGCACAGTCAAGTTCGATATAACAGTTACAATAAACTCCGACGGAACTTGGTCATACAATCAAGACACCACGATGGTCGTCCGAGGAAGAGATGAAATATTTCACCATACAGATAGCAATACTCTTTCTAAAACAGCTGAGCCTACCCCCAACCCACTTTTCCTGGGTAAAAAATAGGTCGCAAATTATTGTAGCAATAGTAGCAAGGAAGCGCCACTACGTTGATAAGTTACTTGAAGTTCCTATGACGACTTCTGGGCAATTTCAAGTACTTTGGATGCATGACCATCGGCTTTGACGTTGTACCATGCCTTTTCTACGGTTCCATCTGGGCCTATCAGAAAGGTTGAACGAATTACACCTTCGGTCTGCTTGCCATACATAGTCTTAGTGCCAAACGCGCCATATGCCTTCATGGTCTTGCGTTCAACATCGGAAAGAAGTTTGATGGCTAGGCCATACTTTTCTGAAAAGCGCTGATGGCTCTGGCCGGAATCTGGCGAAATCCCTAGAATCGTAATCCCAGCCTGTTTGAACTCATCAAGATGGTCATTGAATTGGCACGCCTCTGTTGTACATCCTGGCGTAGCATCCTTGGGGTAGAAATAGACCACCACTCTACTTCCTCTAAAGTCGTCTAACGACACCATGTTTCCCTCGGAATCGGGCAATTTGAATTCCGGTGCTTTCACGCCCGGCTCTAATTTAGACATAACCCATAATCCTCCTTACCTGTCCATTCCCTGCTTAACCTTATAATATCTTAACAGCAATATAATGCATACTGTTCGGCTGCTGTCAATGCCAGAAAGAGCACGATTAACCACCGAACTGGCGGGTGCTTGGTTCAATCGTGGTTAGATGAGTACTGGCCCCGCTAGAATTCGAAGAGCCATTTTAGTCACGAGAGTTTTCATTATGTCGATGCAAGTGTCATTTACCCACCCTTACCTGCACTTATTCCAGCTGGCGGGGGAGGGCTCGAACCTCCAATCTCTTGATCCAAAGTCCGTTTAGTCCACTTTTCCTACCTGCGCCAATGTCCTCATACCTGTATCTACCTGGGCATTTAGGAGCACCTAGGTGTAACTACATGCAAGTAAGTACATCTTGTTTCTGCACGTTCATCGCGCGACATGCAGGTGAAAACGAGGGGCAAATGGTTACTTTGATAGCATAACATAGCTGATCCATGGTGGTATATATATACTACAGGTAGAACAGCTTGGTATGGTTTTATTTTCGTTGGTGCTCCAGATGGTAAAAGAGGGCATCATGGAGAGCCCTGGAAACAGCTCAATATAATAGGGATAATGCTCTCACTAATTCAGTAATCCAGATACACGTGTATTAGTTGTTTGGGTCTTCATTGGTTGTATCGCCTCTTGGTGAATTATATCGCTGTTGGTCTGATTCTGCTGGATGATCCTCTGGTTGAGTTTGTTCAGGTGGTAGTTGCTCTGAGTAAGAGGTAGGTGGTGGTTCTCTACTTGGTGCAGGTGGTGATTGATCGGTGCTGACTGTAGGGTCATCTTGTTGCTGGGAGACATATGGTGGCTGGGGTTCTTGGTTTGCAGGTACTGCTACTTGTTGTTGCAGCATAGGCATAGAGGGAGGTTCGCTCGACAGTATGCCTCTATTTCTAAGTATCGTCTCTCTCATGGTATGTCCAGGCCAGGGATTCATCTCTGCCTCGTGTATCTCCTGGGGGGTAGGTGGTGGATCTAGTGGGGTACGCTCCTCCTCGATAATTTGTAGCTCGCGTTCTGTATGTTTATGTATAACAGAAAGAGAGTACGATGGTGCCATTTCATCAGGCGACAGAGATAGCAATGGTGCCGCCAGCTCGATCTGGCTTGAGTTATCGTCAGCTTGAGAAGCCCCAATCTGAACCGATACTGGCGTTGCAGGTAGGGCATTATTTGCATATGGCGTATTGCTAAAGGGATTGCCCTGCTCGTCTAGTTGCTGCTCCAACTCTTTAACACTGGATACCACCCTTTGTTCCTTGTCTTTGGAGCGCTGCATATATCCCTTAACAGCCAAAATATACATCACAATAATAAGCAGAACTGTAATGATAGTTGTGATCCAAAAAAAAGCCCAATTATTGCTATGACGAGCGAAAACTCCTCCCGACCACAAGTCGAAGAAAAGACCTAACCCCGCAACGACTAAACTTGCACGAAGCAATTTACTCATAGACCGCAGGCTGTAGCCAACAATGTATCTAACGTCGTCAACTCACCAAGTAGTTCAATATCATTTGCGAGGTCTACCGCGATGAATACACTTTCCGGGCCTAGTAACAACGTATCGACAGAACTAGCAAGTATGCTCGTGGCAAACGCTTCAAATATATTTGCTAATAATGACTCTACGTCGAGGCCAGCGAATTTTTTGGCAACTACGACTCCAATACTTGGAGAGATGCATTCGCACTCACCAGTTGGATCGGTATTGGAGACGGGGTTGTCACCTACATACTGGTAGGGCTGATGGGTCACGTTCACCAGGGGATCGACACTGATGAACTGTGCTGTAGCCGGATCATACCATCTTGCACGGAGATAGTAGAGACTGGATGCCTTGTTCAGGTAC
>JAJZWU010000026.1 GCA_021846515.1 Actinomycetes bacterium | reverse complement strand
TGGGGTAGTTGCCACCTTTGGTTCTGAGCTGCTCAATCCACTACCCACCAGTCGCTCCAAACGGTCTATGCGTTCTACTAGATCGGCGTACGAATCGCCTGTCGGCAACATGCATGATTTCATCAACACCGATTCAAGTTGCACCCTGGAATCGAGCGAATCACGCATATGCACCAATACCTCTCCAAGCATTTCCATGGTCCTTACCAAAGCAGGTAGGCCCATCTCACGTGATGTGTCTGAGCATCGTTCCAGGTTGGATCCGCTCAATGAAACCAGCTGGGGCGCCAAGCCTGCAAGAAACCCCTGCCGGAGATAATCAGCTATCTCTACGGCCAACTGGGCGGGATCTATCCCTGATGATACCGCTCGAGCAACCTCTATCATTGTTTTCGCGCTGTCTCTAGACGCGAGCGCCTCCACTATATTTTCTACATATTCATCGTCATCTTCCACCTCCCCGACAATTGCTATCTGCTCAAGCGCTGATAGTGCATCACGTGCAGAGCCTCTTCCTTTTCTGGTCGCAGCAGTAATAGCCCCCGTAGGCAATGGTATCTCTGCACGATGGGATATGGAGCTTAGCAGGTTCTCCAGATCCTCAGTGGTTATAAGCCTAAACTCGTAATGTTGCGTACGGCTTCTGATGGTGGGGATTACTTTCTGCGGATCCGTAGTTGCCAGAACAAATATAACGTGAGCAGGTGGCTCTTCAAGGGTCTTGAGTAGTGCGTTTGAAGCTGCAGTGGAAAGCATATGGATCTCGTCTATGATGTAAACCTTCCAACGTCCCGGTGTAGCAAGTGCTGTTTTGGACACCAAGTCTCTTATAGCGTCCACTCCGTTATTAGAAGCTGCATCAAGTTCGTATACATCCAGCGAGGAGCCCTCTCTTATCGCCACACAACTTAAACACTCGTCACACGGCTCCCCTCCGGTACTATTTGTACAATTAAGAGCTTTAGCAAGTATACGAGCACACGAAGTCTTACCAGTGCCGCGAGGGCCACTAAACAGATAAGCGTGAGCGACCTTGCCCTCACTGACGGCATGGGTCATTGCCATGGTCACATGCTGCTGGCCAACGAGATCTTCAAACCTCTGTGGCCTGAATCTTCTATACAGAGCCTGGTATTCACCATCTGGCAAACTAATTTCATTGGCCATGCACTTTACACTACCAGAAATAGAGACATGTATGAGAAACTACCAAGGCGGCCAGGTTTACTGCGGCACCCGAGAAAAACCGCTGAGAGCTGCTGCCTTCCGACCCTGACTCGGTTCACGGACACTCGTCGCGCAGGACCCGACCGCAATGATAGTATATCAGATAGCAAGGAGCCGTTAGCTGCTGTTAGCGAAACGGGATCGACATCACATATATCATTCGGATAGTAAGTATTCATTGTAGGATAGGAGATTGACAAGGAGGAGTGCGAGAGCGGACGAATCGGCACGCCTGGAGAGCGTGTGTGGGGCAACCCACCGTGGGTTCGAATCCCACCTCCTCCGCTGCGGATATACGCAAGTAGCCTCAAATGACAGGCGCCGCTAATTGTCAGGCATGTCATCACCCCGTTCGGTGCAACTTGCAACTTGCCATAGGTAGTCGGTGAAACTCCTGAGTCAGGATCAAGCTGCTGCCGACAAAAGTAGCAACTCTGAGCTGTCTCATGGATTTGAGTCACCGTGTAGGATGCTGTCTTTCGCTGTAACACGTTGGAACCCCAACGTAGTTACTCGTATCAGACCGCCACCGGGAGACCAGACACGTATCTCAAAGATATTGTCGCCATGTGGTACGTTAGTCGTGCCGGTTCTCCTGGCGATAAAGGGACCGTATCCGTCTGGGATTCGTTGATGATAATGACGCTCTCCATTTACGGACATCCTAATGGTCTGTTGCCCGTGGGTTGGCTCTACTCGACTATGGGAGAGAAGAACGTCGCCACTGTCATTCCATACCTCAACGTCAACCGGCACGCTTGTCGATAGCGTTACGTTTGCACGATACATCCCTGAAGGTAGAAAAAAGTAGTCGCCTGATACTACATATCCCTTCGATCCATCGGAAGTTGCAGTCCATCTTGCAGGCAGGCCGGTAAGAGTGGGCAAGCCAGCATGACTAGTCGTCGTCCATCCCGGGAGAGTAGTGGGCTGAGTTGGCGTTCTTATGTGCTGGAATTGACTTGGTACCCTCCAGTGAAACGCCCAAACTCCTGCACGGTGAACAATCAGATGGGCATGCCAGCTTACCAATCTGTCGACGAGCCCAAGAGCGGTAGAAGATGATTCTGTCTGGATACCTGCCCATGGTACGACAATCCAGTAAGTATTATGCTGGCTGATTGGAATAGACTCATTACCGCTGTGAATCGGGTAGTCGAAATGACGGTCACTAAAACGCCCAGAAACGCCGAATGAGGCTATTACTTCGGCATTTGGTGGAATGCGTTTTTGGATCGAGCTAAGTACTGCTGCCGTTTGATCCGGTACGATAAGCCAGTTGTGATAGATGATCGGAACCCATACGACGCTCCAGGCAAGTGCGTTTGCCACCAACAGCCCTGCGAATATCCGGCCAAGCCGCGGATAGCGGCGAAGCACAGAAATAAGTACGTGGACAGTACCGAGCGGTACAAGAACATAGAGGGCAACCTGCTGGAATAGTGGTTGGGACAGTATGTTGCCCCTCACCAGATAGACCATAGGAAGATTCACAAGCCAGATTCCCATGACCAAAGGGCTTGCAATACCGACAAGACCGCCTGGCGCAATGTTCGCGTAAAGATTTACACGATGAGCCCAAATAGCAGAGATGACCGATGACGGGTGGGTCAGAATATGTCCCATGAGAGCCACAAGAGTCATAGATGAGTTGTACCGGCTACCGGCTAGGTAACCGTAAAGATTTATAGGATTTGCTCCCATGTTGGCGTGGAGTGTGATAGCCAAGACAAGATACCCTGCGCCGATGGTAATGACCCCAAGCGCGCGTCGCCACACTCTAGGAACAGCTATTGCCATTCCAATTCCAAGCCCGACGACCAATACAGCCGTGGCATTTCCACATATTACTGCGAGTAATACCCAAAGCCATCCGGCTCGCCTTCCCTGCATGATTCGCCTTGCGGCGAGCACAATAAAGCAAATACCGAGTGGTTCTACATGAAAGTCGTACGAGACGGTTTGGAATGCCCAGGGATTTGCCACAAGTAATACCATTCCTGCCAATACTGCGCTAATACGTACCCGCCCGGTAAGCCGGGTCTCCGCGAGTTCACACATCCAGGAAAAGACCACGGTTTCGGCGATGACAAGCGCCACATCCTGGATAATCCCAAGCACAGGACCGTGTGAAACAACTAGCCCCACCAGCGCCAAAGGCCACATGATCAGCTCAAAGTCATTTCGCCAAAAATGATGGCCAGCAACGAGAGTACTGGCTGGGTTCAGATCACCATGGCCAATAAGCCACCAAGCGGTGTGGTAGTGAAGATAATCGGTCGTCAAGCAAAAGTGAGACCATAGCAGAACGCTCCAAGCTACCATGGCAAGAAACTGTGCACCCAACAATGCCAATCCTATGATCCAGAGACGTCGAAGTATGGGGTCGGTTGGCCCAGTAGCAGCCCACCGGGTGGTGAATGAACTCAATATGCTCCTTTCAACAGCATGGGACACGTGTTTCGGTTGTCGTAACTGACCGCTTCTACTTGGTGTACCCGCTGGAGCAATGGAATCTCCCTGCATCAAGGCTACACTATATCACTATCACATACATTTACAGTTGACATACTGTGGCTTGGAGCGTGTATCATGTCCCTGTTTTGTTGCCCGCCAACCCAGATGTCCTTTTGGCATCGGTAAACAATCCGGCAGGAAGTGCCCTTGGAGGAGAGGAGTGCCTGCCAGGCAGGGATACTCCGCTACCAAGAAGGATTACCAAGGCTACCTGGGTGTCTAACGAAAAGCGCGGATCGTAATAGAATGCCACCGACACAAGCAGGTATATGGCGACCGGTACCATGAGTGGCCAAACAAGTACACGCCTGCGTATCATTAGAACACTACCGAGCGCCGCTCCGGCAAGCATGGGAAGGAATGTGACGAAGTAAAGCCAGGACGCCCAAGTTGGCCACTTGAAGCCGCTTCGCGAATCGAAATACACCTGGTTCGACGGGGTAGGATACATCTCCAATGCCCGTCCCAGCCGGGCAAGCGCCACCCCGATTGCTTGGTGCGAATGATCGGTAATATAGCGCAGTCCTTCTTGTTGCAGATAATGATCCACAACCGATGGATGGCCGCGTATGGCCTCGGGTGGAGAAGGAGATGATATCCATAAGCCAAGAGCCGGACCGTGATATACGGCCTGCCAGTTTGCCCCGGCAATGGTAGCACCGAGGTCGGTAGAGACAATCTCAGTCCGGCTGAAAGTCTCCAGGTTGCGTATCGCCCAAGGCCCGACGACGAGAACAGCCCCCGCGACGTAAATAACAGTTAGGCGTATCCTGTGTTTGAAATCGCCCTTCACGACCCAGAGGGGTACGAAGGCAACCATAAGAAGCGCGAGCTCGGGACGTGTAAGGGTGGCCATACCGACAAGCGCACCCAGAAGGAGCGCAAGTAGCGTCGACTGTCTCTCTCGCAGGGTGTAGACGGTAAGCAGGGTGCCGGCAACAATAAGGATGGCTAGTTGCCCTACTAGCACTTGTCCGCCAAAAAGCCATAAACCGGGATAGAGAGCAGCTAGCCAGGCAGTAACAATTCCAGCCTTCGTTCCACCTATCCTGCGGCCGGCCAGACCACACAGGATAACAGTTGCGCCTCCGAGGATAGCAAGGAGTACCAGCTGACTATCCACAGAACGAAGGCCGATAGCATCCCCTCCTGCAAGTAGGAGCGAGAACAGAGGAGGGTGATCTGCGGTTGGCTGGTATGAGACCGGATGGGTCGGTAGAGGAAGGACATACCAGTGACCAGAGACAATTAAAGAGGCAACCGTTCGGTACCAGAATACGTCGTATGAAGAATGAATTTGGCGACTGGCGGCAACCAGGGTATAGACAAGGCGGATGACCAGCCCGATAGCGGTGGGCAGCCACAGTCCCAGTAGGCTTGGAAAGTGCTCTCGCTTCAACCTATGGCAGTTGGGTGCAGGAGGTACGACTTTCCCCTCTATGCCCCTACTGTATATTTTTACCTGCATACAACTATTCTTTCTCAATAAACAGAGTATGCACAAAAGCCAAAGCAATTCAATAATATATTGAGCAGGGAAGCTCGCATTAAACACTAAACTGCGATAGAGAGAATAATATGCATAAGATTGTGGAGCAAAGTTTTCCGGGGACAACTCGACGTAGGACTAACCAACACGCCTTCATTTCAATAGAACACCATGAGTACATTACTGCCTATCTATCAAGAGGTGTCGGATGCCTGCGGTAACCGTTGATAATATACTGACCCTACCCAAGATTGATAATCCCCATACAGACGTTACAGAGCGGCCCGTAGTGTCAGTCACAACAGCACCGCCAGGGCTGGAAGGAGAAGGTTTCCCAGTTTATAGGGCATTCGCCGGAGTACCTATGTCGCTAATCGACCCGTTTGTGCATATGGACCAAATGGGAGAAATAGACTATGCCCCGGGTGAACCAAAGGGTACCCCGTGGCATCCTCACCGGGGCTTTGAGACAGTGACCTATATCATTGACGGGACATTTGATCATCAAGACTCCAACGGCGGGGGAGGGCGGATCACCAACGGAGATACTCAGTGGATGACCGCTGGGGCAGGCATCTTGCATATTGAGGCACCCCCCGAGTTCCTGGTTGCCTCCGGAGGTCTTTTCCACGGGATCCAGCTGTGGGTCAACCTACCGGCCGCTGACAAGTGGAACCCGCCGTGCTATCAAGATATACGGGCGAACACGGTAGCTCTACTCTCCTCACATGACGGTGGGGCATTGGTGCGCGTAATCGCTGGCGAGGTATCTGGGTATCAGGGCCCCGGAGTTACCTGCACCCCTATTACCCTACTCCACGCAACTATAAGTCCGGGAGCGGAGCTGTTTCTTCCTTGGCGTACCGACTTCAACTGCCTTTTATATGTGCTTTCTGGGCACGGCGCAGTCGGGCCAAAGCATCAGCCCATCCAAGATCACGAGCTGGCAGTATTCGGAGCCGGTGACACAATACGCTTTGGTGCCGATGTCCATCAAGACAGTCGACATACTAACATCGATATCCTCATCCTCGGTGGAAGACCAATACAAGAGCCTGTCGTTCACTACGGCCCTTTCGTCATGAACACCAAGGCCGAGATAGCTCAAGCATTCGAAGATTACAAAGCAGGCCGCCTCGGGCAATTCTCAGCTGCCAAGCTACCGCATCGCCACCCAAACGACATCACTCTGTAGCATTCATAAGGTTACCAGCTATTCTGACTAGGCTTACAGGTTCTTATATCTCCTCCTCGGCGAGTAGGTGTGCAATAAACACACCTATAAATTATCGAGACGACTCTATGAGCTGGTATTTTATAAATTACTACTTAGCTAAAATGCCGGATTTTTTCAAAACATGAAAGATGGAACTTAATCGCATTAACATATATTACCTAATGAAGAATCCAATTATTAGCATTGCCAACACCGGCAAAATGGTGACTGATGCGATAGCCAGCGCTACAAAAGCCACGAATTGCCCTATAGTCAGCTCATCTTCATTATTATTATTAGTATCTTCCATGCCAGTAGATTCGTTGCCCCTACTGGGTAGCTGTAACAATTGCATGGTGTTACTATAAACCTGGGTTGTATTGCTAACGATGTGCTACTGACACTTTGCTCCTAATTTAAGTTGTGGTGTGATGTGGCCCTATGATTTTGGGCACCTGATTAAGGTACAATTTCTAATTGTATTAGTAGTAGCTAAGGCTGCCATCAATGCTTGGATGCATCGTTACAACACCGCCACTTACATTCGACCCTTGAAGGACAAGTGGGAATTGTGTATAATAGGCGTAGGCATGAAGCCGCATGAAGCCGCATGAAAAGTGCCCGGCAAATGGGGGGAACTACAACGCATCATCTTAGATACCAAAATAGGAGGGGTTCTGCACATTATGTATCCCAAAATAGGAGGGGTTCTGGCTATAAATCATACTAGCACTACAAGTATTGTGATATACTGGGCTGATGAGAGACGACCAGATTCGAGAACGGCTTCGAGACCGCAATCCCTAGTGGCGGATAGCAGCAAGCGCAGTCCCTCGCTTGTAACTGCAAGGAGATATCTGTTTATATTCAGTTCATCCGTGGTAAGTAACAGCATAGCCGGTTGTGGTTACCACCATGCAGAAGGTTGGTGATGTGCATGAGACGGATGCCGATAAGCTAGTGGGGCCAATCTTCTTTGGCAGTCCCCATGCTATTCCGTTATAGCTTGCAGCGTAGCCATTCTCGGTTACCACCATGCAGAAGGTTGGTGATGTGCATGAGACGGATGCCGATAAGCTAGTGGGACCGGCACCTGGAACGGCTACTGTTGACGGTGACCATGTAGTACCATTATAGGTAGTCACATAAACTGAATCACTGTGAGCTGGACTACCAAGTATCATGCAGAATCTCGGAAGTGTACAGGATATATCCCCCAATACAAAGTTCCTGTTCAGGGTAACTGATTGTATACTCTTCGTCTTAAAATAGTCCGACCAGCTGACACCATTGTACAGTTCGAGCGTACCATAGACTCCTGCGCAGAAATGTGGCGACGCACACGATACAGAAAGACCGCCTATAGGTATAGCATGCTGTGAGCTATGTATCCAGGTGGTTCCATTATAAAGATATTCACTTCTGTTGTTACCGCCAACGACATCCATGCAGAAAGTAGGTGAAACACAAGAAATGTGTCCGCCAGATGATGTTACGGGATTTGGTGGTGACCACGTATTACCATTGTAAGTTACAATATCGCCGTTGGCTTCACTGCCCATACAGAAGGTGGGTGACGCACACGAAAAAGACATGTAATGATTCGTGTTCGAATTTATAAGTGTTGGCGAAGACCAGTTCCCCACAGCGGGGGTAATCATAGTACTGGTTGATGGTTTCGCTATCGTATTGGCAGTTGGCTTTGACGGACTCTTGTGCGTCGTTGCACAAGAACTGAGCAACAATGTTCCCGCAAAAATACTGGTTACAATAGCCAGTAACACTTTACTCTTTTGATGATACTGTTCTATGGAATTGCGCAATTCAATGTTACCTCCTTTCATAATCTCCATAAGCTTTGCGTACCACTTGGTGGGCTTGCAGATTTCCTGTGTGGGACAGTGCGTCGGTTTGAGCAAAGATCCGTACCTACTTAGCCCTGAGACCTGCCCAACATGTTGCAGTATGCATGCCATAGCGAGTATACCTGTGCACTTGACCAGTGTTCGTACTTAGCCAGATGAAGTATCGTCGGCCCTGGTCCACGTTTCGGAGAACACTCGGTCGTATATGGTGTCGTGAACTCACCTGGGTATCTCTCCGAAATTGTACTCAGGATAGCACCAGCTTGCGAGGGTGGGAAAACGGGAGTCACTTCGATGACACTGTTACCGGCATTCTCAATAATCGACGGTGTACCATGATTCCATCGAATTACACCGGTACCGCCTGGTGGAACAAATCCATTTATCATTAGCGTGTCGGGCATAAGAGCAGCAAATGCAGCACCCTGGCCGGGTGCAAGTTCGACTGGCGAATCGAATATCTGGACTGCCGGTTCTCCTGCAATACCTGTGCTGAAAGACGATTTTACCCTAGTCTTCACGGTAGTCGTAGTATCTGGGTTTTTGCCGAATGTAGCTTCAGCCGCCGGTGGAGCGCCGGTAAGCTCACAGGTAGATGTCGACATATTTACAAACTCCATTATCATTGGTGAAGATCCCATAGAAGGTGCGTCATACACTGCTCCTTCGGAATCTCGTGCGGGCTCAACTTTAAGGTTGGCCGAATGACAGCGTGGCAGTCGCGCCAATCTTGTATTCGTAGATAACAATGGCACGGTGATAGACATAGTAAGCGCAACCCCCGCAACGACAGCAACTACTACGGCAGCAGTAGCTATCCTATGGACCCATGATGTTCGCTGCTGATGAGATACCTGTACATACTCAAGCCTCTGGCGCCGCTCAAATTCCGCCCTGGCTTGCTCGGCATCAAAATGAATGCCCCTAAATTCGCCAAGTGCGCTCCGTAACCGGTCATCAGCCAATTCTGGGACTTTTCTAGTTTTCCAGCGGGTCCATCTAGCCATCGCTCAAGCCACCGAATTCAGAACCGAGTACCTTTGCCAAATGACGACGTGCTCTTGCAAGATGGGATTTTACTGCACCAGATGAGCATCCCAGGTGCGAAGCCACTTCATTAATGTTCATATCCTCGTAGTAGTACAAAACAACAGCCATACGCTGCTGTGCGGGTAGCGACCAAACTGCTGCAATGACCGACTCGGCATTCTCTGACAACTGCGACCACTTCGGAACTTCACGAGCAAGAAGAATATAATGACCTTTCTCAGCTTCTTTACTCCTTATCATGCTTCGCACCTCGTTGATTACAGCAACCCGTACATATCCTCCACTCATCTCCTGATCACGATGTGCCAAATGTCTCTTCAGTATCTTTGCAAATGCCTCCATCACTGCATCTTCAGCTTCTGCCCGTGATCTCAACATAAGCAGTGCCAAACGACACATGGATTCAAAGTGATCTCTGAAAAGTAGTTCAATAAGGTCGCTGCCAGCCGGTCGTGAATCGACCCGCTCTGTACGGATGGAGTCTGCTTGAAACAAAGAAGGTGGACCTGTACTAGTAGATCCACTCTGGCGAAAGGGCATAATATTCATATTAACAGCGTAACTATTTAGTAACTATTCAGCACCCTAATCTATCGCTGGCTGAGAGGGCGCGCTGTAGTAAGGTAACGGAGATGGCTGGGGTGGTTGCAGTTCGGGTTGAAAACGCCTGAATTCGATCAGGGTGGTGCAAGTATCATCCATGGATCGCCACAGAAAAGCAGAGAACGCCCATCCACGATCCATAATGGAACGCCTGGGGTATTCCAGTATAAACGTCACTCTTGGTACCTATGGGCATCTCTTCCCTGCGTTGGACGAGGAGCTGACACGAAAGCTGAATGCACGATGGATGGGTTAGTTAATTCTACACGTTTGCTACACGTTTTAACTCATCTGAATTGGAGCACTGCAATATTACCTATTCTGAACAGCACTTTTAGGGCGCCCCCGGCAGGACTCGAACCTGCGACGCACGGTTTAGGAAACCGACGCTCTATCCTCTGAGCTACGGGGGCTAAATAGCGCTTGTACTCTATGGAGTTTACCACTTTAGAGCAGTCGGCAATAAGTGGCAAGTCGCTATGTGCTACCGTACCTGAAGTCGAAAGCACTCTCCCCAAGACCGGCAGTAAGCATGCAGTGGACGCACCTTGGTAAATAGGACTATCGTTACCCTAAGTAGACACTCAACACAGATTAAGGAGGTTACAAGGATGGAAGGCAACTTGGATAAAGCATGGACAGGAGATGCCTGCTCTCTGGTCAATGCCTATAGAAAAAAGGAGATCTCTCCAGTCGAGGTTGTACAGGCGAGTATTGATGCATTGGAGCATTCGGGTCTAAACGCTACTTCATACATAGATGGAGAGAAAGCAGTAGAGAAGGCAGCCACGGCTGACATATCACTTCCATTTGGCGGGGTTCCCTTCGGGGTAAAAGAACTGGATCGCGTAGCAGGATGGCCATACACGGAAGCATCGTTGGTATTCAAAGACAGGATGGCCACCTGGTCAGCCACTTATGTTGATCGGATCGCCGCTGCAGGGGGAATACTCACGGCGCAGACTACAGCAAGTGAGTTTGGTGCGGTCAACTATACAAGTACCCCCCTGCACGGTACTACACACAATCCATGGAATACCGATACTACTCCGGGAGGCTCATCGGGAGGAGCCGCGGCAGTAGTAGCCGGAGGTCTGCTTCCAATCTCTACCGGAGGCGATGGAGGAGGATCGATAAGGATCCCAGCCGGATTCACTGGACTGGTAGGACTTAAGACCACTTACGGCAGGATACCCAAAGGGCCGGAATGCAGCCAATTCCCGATGACGGTGACCTTGGGATGCCTCACAAGATCAGTAAGAGATACTGCTCGATTTATCGACGTCTGCAACGGCTACGACCCACATGACAACCTCAGCTTGCCAAAAGTAGAAGGGTATGAGTCCGGCCTTGGCAGCCACAGCCTCAAGGGACTCAAGGCCGCTATATCGGTCGATCTTGGCTGCGCCGTAGTAGCTTCATCGACTGCCGCTTTGGTCGAGAATGCAGCTGAGCTTCTAATAAAAGAGGCAGGACTCAGCAGAGTAGACATCGCCATCAAGCTGCCTCCCCTGGGAATGGAATGGGCGATGTCAAACCTTGTCACTTTGATGGCCGACTTGGCAGACTTCTATCCGGAATGCGAACACCAACTCATTCCTGAGCTCCAATTTGGTATGAACATCGCCTATAACCACTACGATCTGAAGACCGCCGCGGCAGCAGAGACGAGCAGGATCGTGCTTTCGGAAACCATGGCAGATGTATTTGATCAGGTAGATTTCATCTTCTCTGCTACCAATCCCGATACGGCCTTTGCTGCAACCGGACCTGTGCCTACTTCCGTAGAAGGAAGAGATCTTATATCTGAGTTGGGCTTTGAGGGCGCTCTGGGCAACAACGGAGCCTTGACTATACCCGCAAACATGGAGGGGAACCCAGCTATTTCTGTTCCTGCCGGATTTCACAATGGCTTACCTGTAGGGCTGCAGGTGATGGCTCGACACCACAGAGAAGATCTTCTTCTGGATATAGCCCTGCTCGCTGAACGCGTCATGCCCTGGCCTCTTACTGCATTCCAATCGTAACTGTGTCTTAGCAGGAGCTTATTGTGACATACTCAATGCGCCTCACCTCGCTACTCGGCAGCGAGTTTGCCATTACCGGTCGAGTCTGCGAACCGTGACCTCTCATCATATCCGAGCTCCCGTAAGTGCAGCTTAATAGGTGGGAGACTCCCGTATATAAGCACAGCCTGACCAGGTGGCATCCTGCGCAATGCATCACCGGGCAGCAACCGCCTGTAAGTGCTGGAATGCGTACGGCCGCTGTATCCGTGCCTGTCGTAAGTATTGCTGGTCGATAGCACATCGGTATCCCCAGCCAATTGACCTACATGCTCCAACGTTGCAACATCAGATATTCCCGAACAAAATAACTTTGCACGATGGTTATTTATAACAGTAGCTGCCTTCGTAGCGTAACGAGCATTCAGCTGCGCCAAATCCTGCCATACCGTGACAAGTTGCACTCCATGCCCGGCGGCGGTAGATGCCAGTTCATCAAGATCGGCCAAGGGAGCAACGTTGGCGGCCTCGTCTATTACTACGAGTAACGGCGGGTCAAGAGGACGGCCACCTGCCAGGGCAACCTCGTATGCTGACCGGATAATATGAGTAACTACAGCCGTCATCAGGGTACGGCAACGACGCTGCTCATGTGCGGGCGCACACAGATATAGTGTATCTCTACTAGATATAAATGTTCTTGAATCGGGTATACCCTTGTAGTGCCCTGCTATTTCCGATTGGGCCACATCAGGATCATAAAATGCCTCCAGAATGGTTTCTGCCGTAGTATATACGGAACTGCGCTGGCGCTCCTCCTTTTTCCAGGCGGATTCTGCTGCATAACAGGCCTCCCTGACCGCAACTGCATCGAGAATATCCGCCACTTCGCCCACTTCCTGACAATCCAGCCATCGTATGACATCAGCCATAGTGCGATCAGAGTTGGCGGCGGCGAAAAGCAGCGGTGCAATCAGTTTGGTAGCCGTTGAATACCAGAAATCTGCGTCATTCATGCCGGTAGTAGCCCTCCTGGATGTATCTGCCAACATCCGTGCCATCTTTCTTGCTCCCTGCCAATCCCGGCAATACACCAAGGGGGACCATCCGCATATACTGTCAGCCCACCTACTGCTTGAAAGCCCGCCGGACAATGTTGGATCGTATACATATACATTGCCCTGTTTGGAACGTTCGGTTATTGTGCGAACTGCTATATCTGATTTTACTGAAGCTACCAGTACCGGACCCTGCCACTCGAGCACCGCCGGAATGGCCAATCTGGTTGTCTTCCCGCTCTGGGTGGGGCCTACCACCATAAGTGAATGCCCAGGTTCTGTGGCAAGTACTTTGCCGCCCAAAAAGCACTTTACCTCGCCAAGCACAATCCTTCCCGGCATTGACGACTCCACCAGCAACTGGCGTACATCCTTCGGCCTGGCCCATCGTGCAGGTGACGCAGAAGGATATTCAAGATTCGTACGGGTAAAGGGAAATAGCCGATTATGCTCGCCTAGAGAAGATGACCCCCTGTTACCCCCCGGTCTCATACTGATAAAGCCATGGAGGGAACGAGCCCCGGCTCGCTCATTGTGTTGTCTTTCAAGCATGCCGGATGCACTATAGCGTGGATGAATCAATACTACCAATGCCGCAACTATTATCCCCAGGGATACTACAAGATACATTTTGGGTTATTCCTATACATTTTGCCGCTCTCTTACACCCATGCGTTGATCTGTATGAACCAACTGCTGCTCAATGGCGGATATAATATGGCGTACCAGAAATGAACGTTGCCCTACCTTCCATAGAGCGATACCTCTTCCAAGTTTCCTTATTATCTCCTCTTCCACCGGCGTCAATCCCATCAATTCGCTGGTAAGTGCAACCTCACCTGGTGGCTGCGTATAGATAACTCTTGTCTCAGAATCCGAGAGTAGTCCCTTGGCAAGTTCTATCTGTTCAGCCCCGGACGATCCCACTGCCAATAAGTCTGACGCTCGGTGCACTACCGCTATATTGGATACACCCTTTGCCCTGGCCAGTTTCCACGATGACTGCAGCCACCTTGCTGCAGCGGGATTTTTCAATACTGCCCATGCCTCATCAACCACCAAAATAATTTGAGAATTACCCGCTGTTGTCATCTCTAATCTGTCGGTTATACCCTGCAACCAAGCCATGGCACAGGTCATCAGAATGCCGAGGGCATTCGACCCATATATAGCCGACAGGTCGAGCACAACCAATGGTCCATCCAACGATATGTTATCGGTCGTAGGGGCATCAAACATACCAAACATATCCCCGGTCACCAGCCGTCGAAGCTCAAGCGCTACCTGCCTACCGTCTTCTGCCAACTCCGTAACGGTGGTCCGCAACATAGTGGCACTTGCATAGCTGGGCGAGAGTAACGCTTCCACCACATGGGGGATGACGGGCTGCTTATGCCTACTCTCCACATCGCGAACGGCCATCTCTATGGATGTGATCTCGCCTGGAAGCAAGACCCGCTGTAACGATACAGATATAATTGCAGCCAACAATCCGACACGCCTTGAAGTAACTATATCTCTTTTGTCGCCCCCACCTGCATAGGGATCATCCAGTGGATTAAGTCTTACATGGCCTCCCGGATACAGGGAAATAGGCTGTACGCCGGAATGAGCTGCCAATTCACCGTACTCCCCCTTTGGGTCTATAACCCAGCATCTCCTGCCAAATACGCCCTGGCGCCACAGATAGGTCTTTATAAGAGAACTCTTCCCCTTTCCGAGCTGTCCCATTACAACCATATTTGGATTGCTTATGACCCCTTGATCGTACAGTTCAAAGGGATCAAAACAAAATGGACCTCCCAGTAGGTCCTGCCCAATTATGGTTCCCCGCTCCGTTAACCCGGATTCGCACAGGAATGGATATGCTCCTGAAAGTTGCTTGGTAGTGGCCACATGACAGGAAGTAACGGCCATTTAATCCAGCCCCTCTCCAAGAGGAAGAGTATAGGCGAGAGCGTCCAATTGCCTCCCATACAATTTTCTGCAATCGATACCGGCCTGACCGGCAGCCTGCTCAAAACGATGTCTAGCATCGCCAAGCTCATCGACGGATCCGGCAGATACTGTTACATAGCCACAAAATCTGAACTGCGCATGGCCCTCTCCCAGCTCCTGCTCTCTTTGAAGAAGCGCCTCATGCTCCCTCTCTTGCTTGTCGGTGCGGAGAAAACCACCTTTTCTTCGCAATTCCTGGTCAGCAATATAGGTAGTTCTCGCCTGCTCCACCTGGCGCATGGCTTTTAGAGGCGCCACCGGCTCCATGATCATAGAAAAGTTAAAACATGCCCCAACTTGCAGAAGCACCGGGGATAGAAAGTCGGATGGTACGGCTATCCTCGGCCACTGCGATACCCAGTAGGAGGCATGCCATCCGGATTCTACATGGATACAGTCCCAGTGCTCCTCTACGGCAACCGGCCATGGCCATATTGCATATTGAGTTCGCATCTCCATACCGCCGGCAATAGAATCATTCCTGTCAGGACTGTCGTCGTAGTCCCACCCCATACGTATACATCTACGATATGAGTCTGGACTGAAGATCGCACTCATCTCTTCGCCGGTATCCAGCAACTTGCGCCTGAATGCAGCTGTTTCCCTCAATAGCTCAGTACATATTTTTTCTTCGTTGGATCGCGTTGATCCTCTGCTCACCCCGTTCCGAAAGAGTTCAAAGCCACCTCCATCCCTCCCCCTCCATGACGACCCGGCCCGCATTGTCAATGCAATGTATATATGATACCGGCGAGCCTGCGAGGTAGCCGTTCCAAGTAGCTCCTCGTAAGACATGCACCTTTCATCTGATTCACCAATGCTTCTTCTGGACTCGTAGTAGCGTTTGGGATCCAGATTGCCTCCCAGGGTAGAACGAACTACCCACTGGACTCTATATACCGGAGAACCCTCTCTTGCCAAAGAAGCAAGCGCAAAAGCCCATGCTTGAACCTTCTGCTGCTGAGCTTCAGGATCATCGAGCAAAAATCCGTGCGGCATAAGAGAAAAGGCAGTCGTATAGGTAGAGTGCAGTGGATCATAGACTATGCCGATACTGTGCTCATCGTCGCTGAAACCGTGTGAGGTTGTCCCGATAAAACCATCCGGGCGCTCTCCGGAGTAGCGTACATCTAATATCTTGTAACGATCTAGTGGATACCTGCCGCTCGGGCGACCTCCTGTACGATTGGCAATGGGGTATTCTGCTTCCCTCACCGCAGCATCATGATCGGCGATAGCGACCAACTTTCCCCTTCCCGGAACAGCTGACAACCTTGTGCCGTTACACTGCACATACATCACGGAATATCTGATAACAGAGGGAAGCCACTCTTCAGCTGTCAGCCCATAAATGGGTACTGTCGCTATTGCTATAGCAGCGCATGCTACGGCGAAGGCAAAAACCAGACCGGCAACGGTAGGGTACATACGCAGTATTACCACACCGACCAGTAAACCTGATGCCACAGATGCAAGCTGGCCACCTCGCCATCCTGCTATAAGACCTCTTCGCTCCGAAGGGCTGAAGACATGGGTCAAGCGCCTCTGTTCCTCCTGGTTCCGGCTACTCATGCAAGGTGCCTCCACCGGTAGTCGCGGATGATGCTGTATCCTCTAGCCTAAATTTGGACCGCACAGCAGCTGGAATGTCTTCTTCCGATATCCTCTGGGATCTAAGGTGCATTATCTCATCCATCACAGTATTTTCCGGTATGCCTTTTTGCATGGTCTCTTGGAAAACAGATGTAAACGCTCTAGCCCTATCCCCGGTGCCGGTACCTCCACTACCTGTGTTGCCTGCCCCTGTTCCACCACCGCCGCCACTACCTGTACGAGGTAGCCTGGCCATAGGAGATTGAGACATCGTTTGAGCACCGGCAAGAACTCCGGCTCCCGCTGCACCGGCTCCTGCTGTACCGGCTCCCGCTGCACCCGCACCCGCGCTGCTGCCTCCCGTCAATGCCAATCCGGTAACAAATTTTCCGGCTTTGACCGGCACCGCGGCAGTATGCGTTATACGCCCTCTCGCTCCTTCCAGATAGTTTGCGGCGCTACCCTCAATAGCGGGAATAAGCTTGAACAGGCTGAAGGGAGCGAATACGGAGAGGATCAAAAGAGCTATACCGGTGATCCCTGCGGCATAGGAAGAGCTGCCACCTACAGAGCTCCCGACAGCGGAGACTCCAAGCACCAGGATAGCTACCACCACCAGTTTGGAAAGAATGAGAGCTGCAACCGTCTCTGCAAGTCGCCTGCACCAACGTGACAGAGCAGGCCAGGTAAATGCCGCAAGCACCAGAGGAAAGAAGAGCGTAGCTACCGTAATTGCAGCAGACCTGACAACAAGTTCCATCCACAGGATGAACCCACATATCGTTACAACAATCGCAAAGATAAACACCACAAACGAAGGTGCCTGAAACGCCGAACCTGCACTAAAGACAGTTACAGCCGAGTTCAGCAGATGCTTTGTCGTAGAGCCACTGCTTTTGAGTAGGGCGTTTGATAGGGTATCGGTAACAGACAGTCCCAAATGCACCAGTTGTACCGCCACAAACATCATCAAAATAGCCAGTGGCAAGTGCACCAGAAAGCCCCTTAACAGCAACGCCGGGCTCTGCCTGATTACCGCGTGTATGGCGCCAACACAGAACATCGGCAGGACAACCATCATAGCAAGATAGATCATGGTAGCGTAATCCCCCCCAAACCATGACGAGGTGACCTCCGGCGAAGTGGTGTACGACATGAACTTACCGAGCTCATGCAGGATCCATACCGAGCCGCTACTTGCCCACGACGCCAGCGCGCCAAACCCGGCACTTATACCCATGCCCAAAAGGCTGCCCAGCGGATTACTCATTGCCGGTACTCAAGCAAATCTTTCGCAACGAAACGACCTGACGTTCCATCCGCCGGTTCATTCAGTGCACACTGCCGCCCGACACCGGCATTACCAATGCATAAGAACCCTATCCGCCGGTTCATTCAGTGCACCTTACCGCCCAACTGAAAAAAGAAATTGACTATGCCGGGTGCGGCGCCAATCAGCAGGGCAGCCAATCCCGAGACAAGTACCGTTCGTTTTCCTACAAACGACTGCTGGTAATTCTGTGAATGAGACCCCAGCGCCCAGGCTGCCGCACCGACCACAAGCCCTACCAGGGCAGCTATCAGTGCCCAGGCTCCTATACCATTTGTGATGCTTTGGATAACCGAGCCTCCGGGAAGCCCGGACACCGTAGGTTGCATACTAACCGCACCAACAATCCATCCTGCAAACATTCTTTTAACCTCCTTTATGTATTTTAATGATTTTTCATGATATTACATCATACACTATTATACGACATCCTGGAGATAATGCAAGTGCTTCTGGAAACTTAAAATATATCCCGCCAATTGCTCGTGAAAGCGCTGTTCAGGGTATATGCAACACTTTTACCGGAAAGCCTGCCATGCTATAGATTATGGGTTACAGTACGATGTCACATGGTTTGCTTGGTGCGCGTCAAAGTGCAGAACATGTAGTGCGCATCATACCTACCATGCACTCAATAAATACCTACTTTGCCCCTTACCAGCTGGGTATTATCCTGCGAACGCACACAGCCATTATCATAGGCGTGATAGCTGCAGTTGCAATTATCGGTATCATACTGGCAGCATTTTTGGGTCGTAAGGCAGGGCGCCGCTCACTTGAAGAACGCTTATCCGCTCTGGCTGTCAGACTTGGAGTAGACCTGACAGGAGAGCCGGGGGAAAGCGGCATAGAACCGGTACTGCATCATCTGGAACAAGTCACAGGACAGGCTGCCGAGGTAGTCTCGGAATCCTCCGAAGAGTCAATCAGATTCAGAAAGGTACTGGACTCTCTGGATCAGGGGGTATTGATATGCGATGTCAACGGCCAGGTGGTGTTCCGCAACAATCTGGCTATGTCTCTGATGGGAGGTCGCCACGGAGATGCCATCATAGCTCAGGGAGTGGTGGACCTTCTCCGTGCCGCCTGGGAGAAGGGAAGTGAAGAAAGGACAATAGATCTTTATGGGCCACCAAGGAGGTCGCTTGTCCTGAGTGCGCAAGTTATAGATGACGGACGCAAAAGCCTGGGAGTTATCGCAATCATAGAAGATGTAACCGAAAGGCATAGGATCGATGAAATACGTAGGGATTTCGTCACAAATGTTTCTCATGAGCTGAAAACACCGATTAGTGCCCTTGGCCTTCTGGCTGAGACCCTCGTGGACGAAGAGGATACTACAGTTGCCAAAAGACTTGCGTCGCGCATACAAAAAGAGGCATTCAGGGTCAGTAGAATCATAGATGATCTTCTCGATCTGTCCAGGATAGAAGCCGAGGAATCACCTCAACGTGAGCCGGTCGAAATAGACTTTATTGTTGCCGATTCGATCGAAAGATTACGTAGTACGGCAGAGCAAAAAGGAATTACCGTCGATCAGGAAGAAACACAAGAAGTCGTAGTGCTTGGAGATCGCCGTCAGTTGTCTTCGGCCGCCTACAACCTAATAGAAAACGCAATTAAATTCTCTGAGGCAGGTAGCCGCGTCATCGTATCGGTACGTCAATCTCCCGGCAATCCGTCCGAAGTGGAAGTTCAGGTCACCGATCATGGTATCGGTATACCGGCAAAGGATCTTGAACGTATCTTTGAACGATTTTATCGGGTTGATATATCTCGCAGTCACAAGGCAGGAGGGACTGGGTTGGGGCTGTCTATCGTACGGCATGCTATATCAAATCACGGCGGGCGAATAGAAGTAGACTCCAGAGAGGGACAGGGGTCGACTTTTAAGATAATCCTGCCAATACTGTACGGCGACAGGGAACTCACCAATACGACTACCGGCAACGTTAGCAACTCTGAGCCGGCTATTCACTCGACACCTACCGCCCCGCATACCTTTGCTGTACCTCCTCAGATCAGCCCGGAACAAATCATCCAATCCCCGACTGCACCTCCTCAAGATTTCGCAGCCGATACCGGTACTGATAGCCGTTATCAATATCCATCCAATTCACCCTATCAGCCAAGCGACCTCAATCCCAATAAACTCACCGATAAACCGTACGAACAAGCCAATAGTGCAATAGGGCAGACATGGATACCTCTTGATAATCCAAAAGAGTTCGAAGCGCCGGAAGAAGCAGGCAGCCAGGAGGAGGCAACCGCGCGCGAACAGAATACAGATACTCAGGGCATCCAGAAGTAATGTATACTGAGGTTACGAGCGCAAATACCAATACAACACTAGAAGTATCAAAGGTTCTCCTCGTAGAAGATGAGGAGTCATTTGTAGATGCCCTTATGTCGGGATTGCCCAGGGAAGGATTCGATGTAGTGGTGGCGCGAGATGGCATAGAGGCGGTCAAGCTATTCGATGAAGTCCAGCCTGACATAGTACTGCTGGATCTCATGCTCCCAAAGATGTCCGGCATAGACGTCTGTAAGGCCATCAGGGAACGATCACTTACTCCTATCATAATGGTTACGGCAAAGACCACCGAACTGGATACGGTACTGGGATTGGAGATTGGCGCTGACGACTACGTCACCAAACCATACAGGCTTCGCGAACTGGTTGCGCGAATGCGAGCAGTGCTACGCCGGATGGCTCCGGCAACAGCATCAGAAAATAATCATGCCCCGGAATCACGCAATCAGAACAATGTTACTTCCCCCAGTAATGACACCCCCAGTAATGACACCCTAGGCGATACTACCGACGACGGCATCGATACCAGCCCTAAATCAGAGGTGGCAGCCTCCAGAATGACGCCCACTATGCCTGATACAGGAACAGCCGCATTGCAATCCGGAGAAGTGGTGGTGGATACTGAAAGCCATAGGGTATATCATGCCGGGATAGAAGTAGTACTGCCTCGCAAGGAATTTGAACTACTGGAAATATTCGTTCGTAATGCCGGTAAGGTTCTCACCAGAGATGTATTGATAGACAGGATATGGGGTGCAGACTACGTAGGTGACACAAAGACCCTTGATGTGCATATCAAACGTTTACGCTCTCGCCTGCTGGAAAATCCTGCCTCACGGGTTACTATCAAGACCATTAGAGGAATAGGCTACAGACTTGAGTCTGAAGGACGGCGATAGGCAAATATTGATCGCTGCAACTAGGCTGAAATTATAAGATCGCCCGACATATAGGGCGAAAGGGAGTCAGGAAGCTTTACCGACCCATCTTCTTGCCGTCCTGTCTCCATAAGGGCTGCCCAGATACGTGCCCACGCAAGTGCGGAGCCATTCAGCGTGTGAACCAACTGCGTTGAGCCACCGTTGCGCGGCCTGTAGCGAATATTCGCTCTACGAGCCTGGTAGTCGCTGCACCAGGAGATGGACGACACCTCCAACCATTGGTCACAACCGGGAGCGTATACTTCCAGGTCGTAGGTACGGGCAGCAGATATACCCATGTCGCCTGCACATAACGCAAGTACCCGATGCTCAAGATCAAGCAATTTAAGTAGTTCACGTGCCCTTGTAACCATAGTGTGGAACATCTCGTCTGCCTGATCGGGAGTCGTATACGAAAATAGTTCAACCTTGTCGAACTCATGCACCCTCAGCAGTCCCCTGGTATCTCTACCCGCCGAACCGGCCTCTCGCCTGAAACACGGTGTATATGCAGTCAGGCATACCGGTAGATCATCTTCATCGAGTATCTCAGAACGGAACATGGAGGTGAGCGGAACTTCGGCGGTCGGTATTGCCCATAGGTCATCTCTCTCCAGGTGGTAGGCATCATCGGCAAACTTTGGAAGATGTCCGGTAGATATCATAGTCTCCGTCTTGACAAATGTAGGTGGGCGTATCTCTTCAAACTGATCTCCATGATGATCAAGCGCCATAGTAGTTAATGCCCTCAACAGCCTTGCCCCCTTACCTCTATATAATGGAAACATGGATCCAGATAATTTTGCGCCCCGTTCCATATCCAATATGCCCAATTCTCTTCCTATGTCCCAATGTGGCGCACGCTGGTGTTGCCGGTATACACGCTCTTCTTTCGGCCAGCGGTCTATAACTACATTATCTTCTGGACCAGTTCCATCCGGAATGTCATCAGCTGGTATATTTGGCATCATGAGCAATAAGGAACGCACTTGTTCAAGGGCACGGTCGGCAGCTTCCTCCTCTGCCTTCAGCCGTTCACCGGCCTCCCTTGAGCTTTTCATCAATACATCTGACTTGGCGGCATCACCACTTCTCTTGGCTTCTACAACCTGGCGTGACAAGTCCTTGACCAGAGCTCTGGTGTTGTCCCGCCTGCCTGATGCCTCCCTCGCCTCACGATCAAACGCTGCCAGCTTGTCGACATCTTCTGCGGGTACTCCGCGACGCCCAAGTACCTCTTTCAATCTTTCCAGGTTGTCTCGTGCCTGACGAATATCTATCATACTTCATTAAGGTTAGCTCTTTTTTGTGCTGGAGCGAAACTCCAGGGGTTGGCAACCCGAACGACACGACATTATCTGCCAAGCCGTGGTCACCACCAGATAGGCAGGGTGCATGGTTATTTGCAAAATCGGCCAATACCATCGGCACTCTCATGAGGACATATTGAGATGACCGATACCCCAGTAGTATCATGCAACGACTTAATGATCACCTACGATGAGAAGGTAGCCGTCAATGGACTCTCTTTCGAGGCATTTGCAGGGCGTGTGCTTGCCATACTTGGACCAAATGGAGCCGGTAAGACCTCTACCGTAGAGGCGCTTGAAGGATACCGTATGCCAAGCCGTGGCAGTATAAGCGTACTTGGATATGACCCCGCAAAAAGCTCAAAGGCTCTCTCCTCGCGAATAGGCGTAATGCTACAAGAAGGTGGTGTTCATCCAGTGATGTCCCCCACCGAAGCAATCCACCTGTTCTCGGCCTACTACAACAACCCTCTCGCTCCTACTGGGATACTTCAACTGGTGGGGCTGGAAGACGTAGCAAGGAAGCCATACAAAAAACTGTCCGGTGGGGAAAAACAACGTCTTTCTCTGGGACTGGCTATTATAGGCAGACCTGAAGTGGTCTTCCTTGATGAGCCTACAGCAGGCGTAGATCCTCAGGGGAGGTTGGGAATAAGGGAAATAATAATGCGCCTGAGAGAACAGGGGGCTTGCATAATTCTCACCACCCATGAACTGCCTGAAGCTGAACGGTTGGCTGACGAGGTACTGATCCTGAACAAGGGTAAAAAGGTTATGCAGGGTAGCGTACAGGAGCTACTATCACTTGGCTCTAAAAGTGTCGGCGTAATAAGGCTTCGCGTAGCGTCTTCTCTTGATAGAGAATTGCTTGCGAATACTGCAGGGGTGGACATGGGGGAGGTGGCAGAAGAATTGCCAGGGAAATATCTGATAAACGCACCTGGTACGCCCGAGCGTATCGTTGCCATTACAACACTTTTGGCTTCCCTGGATATCTCCATAGATACTCTGACCAGTGGAACGGCGAACCTGGAGGAGGCCTACCTGAATTTGATTGAAGGAGATGCCAATGACAGCTAACCATATAAGTCCAGAGGAGACTGGCTGGAAGGCAGGACTAAATCTCGTAACCCAGTCTGGAAAGGCTTCTGCGTTCACTAGGCGTCTCTTTGCCCAGACCAGGCTGGAGGCAACCATGACTCTCAAAAGGGGGGAATCGTTGTTGCTCACCCTGGGCATACCTATTGTACTGCTTATCTTCTTTGCGGAAGTACATATACTGCCCGCATCCACCAAGAAGCCAATTGATTTTCTCTCTCCTGGCATTCTGGCATTGGCAGTAATGTCTACCTCCATGGTCAGCCTCGGTATAGCAACTGGATTCGAACGCAGCTACAAGGTTCTAAAGCGATTGGGTACTACCCCTCTTGGCCGTCCTGCCCTGATAGTCTCCAAGATAGCAGCGGTACTGCTCATAGAGATTGTGCAAGCCGTTATATTGATCCTGGTATCGCTGGGATTGGGCTGGAAACCCAGTGGAAACGCCGGGGAAGCTGTGATAATCATCATACTTGGTACCGCATCGTTCAGTGGAATAGGCCTCTTCCTGGCCGGTACATTAAAGGCGGAGGTTAATCTCGCTGTCGCCAATGGACTCTACCTATTACTTCTCCTTATGGGCAATATGATTATCCCCGTCTCCAAATTTCCCTCTTGGATGGCCACCCTGGCCAGGGCACTTCCTGCAGCAGCACTGTCCAGTGGATTATTTCACTCGCTTAATCACGGTAGCCCCGTTCCTGCATGGGCATGGCTCGTACTTATAGCATGGACAGTAGCTGCTCCAGTAGCGGCGGCAATCTCATGGAAGTGGGAATGAGCACCGGCGCAGGTAAAAAACCACTCCCGCTCGCAAATATCCTTGCCAAATGGGCATCATCTTTGACTCCAGAAGCAATACCGAAAAGAGTGCGAGAGTTTGCCGTAAGCCAGTTGGCATCCCAGATTGCAGCTGCACGAGCCACAATGACCATTCCAATCGGGCAAAAAATAATAAGGGCATTCGGGCATCCGCTGCAGAGTGACCCGAAAGCATCTGCTTACGTATTGGCAGCCCTCACCATGGCTATTGACTACGACGACACAATGTATGCCGGACATGTATCACATTCCTCTGTGGCGGTTCCCCTAGCCTACGCACGGAGTTCCTATCTTGATGGGCCTACGCTGCTAACGGCAATTGTAACTGCGAATGAATCCGCTGCCAGAATCACGGCTGCCGCCACCCTGGGGAAATTCAGGGGACAGACAGCAGCACACACTCATTTAGCCGCCTCCGTAGCGGCCAGAATGTACCTGGAAAAAGCAGATCCCACAAAATGGGCTTCGGCATGGGGAATAGCATTTTCTGCCCCACCATGGACGTTGGATCACCCTTTCTTCGCGGGAGAATCCAAAGCACTAACGGCATCTACACAAATAAGGGCTGGACTTGATGCCTGTGACGCCGCTCTTGCAGGCATGGTAGGCGCCGCTGACGTATTCGAGCACCCGGATGGATTTCTTTCCAAATATGCAGACATACCACTTCCGGGTATCATTACCAATGGCCTCGGACGATTATGGCATACAGAGACTCTATCCATAAAAATCTACCCCGGGTGCGCATACATTGACTCTGCCATAGACTGCGCTATTGCCATATATCGTAGAGAGCTTGAGCACGGTCATGCAATAGATCCAGATACAGTAGATGAAGTGATTGTGGAGGCTTCTGCATTTACCACGGGAATGGATGCCAAGAGTTCGCCGTATATCGATGGTCCGAATACACCCATAAGCGCAATCGGCTTTTCCGTTGGGTACAACGTTGCAGTTGCGCTGGCCAGGGGAACATTGAAAGCATCCGATCTCACTCCTGAGCATATAGGGGAAACTTCTATATGGGAATTGGCGCGTAAGGTACGTGTAGTACACGATATGTCCCTCACGCTGGAAGCGCTACAGGCTACCGCCCCTATAGGCGAGGCGCTGCGGCATGCAGGAAATTCTGCAACGAACTGGCTACTGGGTATGGCTGGGAACAGGCTGAATTACAGCAACGAGAGCGCAGGTCGAAGCGCAGGGGCAGTCGATAGTATAAGTAAGGCTGAACAACGAAGCAGAAGACTGAGTGGGAATAAGGACGAAACACCTCAGCCGGCATCACCATGGGGAAAACCGTCTACCTCCTTTCGGAATGCCACTAAATCTATCGGGGCACGCGTTACGGTGCGCTTCAACGATGGTCATACGGAAGAGGAATACCGTAAATCAGCTATAGGAGCAATAGGGCCAGAGACACGATCTTCTCACAGGGAACTGGCAATGCAAAAACTGGCCGATTCAGGTATATCCGACAAAGATGCCACCAACCTGTTCGATGTAGAGTCTCTCTCATCAAAAGAATTAAGCAAGCTATTGGTCAAGCTGCTCGGGATTCCTAAATAGATTATTCTGCAATAGGTGGTAGCCGAGAGATGATGGGGATGGCTTTGTGCAATACCTTCAAGTTGTAGGCATTCAGACCCTGGCTGGATGGCTCTCCATCGTGTTCGAATGGAAGTTCTTCTTTCGATATAATTTCTACCGTACTACCCTTTGCATAGAATATGCCCGGTTTGCCAACATGCTCACCGGAAGCTACCTGCAAAAGAGCGGTAGCGGCATCCTCCCGGCTTCGTGCTACAACCGCACAGATATCCAGCAAACCGTCATCCAAAACCGACTCTGGCAGGACAGGCAATATACCCCCTCTATAGCGCGCACCACCAATCGCAACCAGTACAAATTTTCCTGATGACAATATGGAACCATCCACTCGTATCTCAGCTTCAATCGGTTCAAATATATTCAATGCTTTCAGAGCTGCCTGCTGATATCTCTCCCTGCCGGGTATCTCGGGCATACGAGTAGCCTGTACGAGAATATCTCTGAATATCCCAATGCTTGACCCAAGGATGAACGTAGTATTCAATTCATTGATCCATCCCAGATCGATAAAGCGTACCCCCACTCCACCTATATTTCTATCGAGTATTTGAGAGACTACATCTCGCCATTCTATGTCTCCCCATATAGCTTTATAGAAGGAGTTTCCTGTTCCTCCTGGGATAATCAGCAGGGGAGGGACAGAGGATCCTACGGAGAGATGTCCAGACAAGGAAGAACCAGCGCCAATTTTGGCCAACACGGCTGCAACTGCGCCTACCGTTCCATCACCTCCGACGGCCACTACGGCATCATAGGCACTATCCAGCCCTGGAAGCCTGGATAGGCTGAGTTCGATAGCAGAGGTCATAGCCTGTAAAGTAGAATCCTCCACGACATCTACTTCAACACCGGCACGATCAAATAGATCACACAGCTCAGCCAACAATGGGTGGTGAGGTTCGCTGATACTGGCATATAGTGGCCTGTTGCCTGCGAACAGGTTGGCAACAATTAACACCTTGCGCATCTGCCCGTACTGGCGGCTGGAACTAGAAATATCCATAAAACTATACTAATGCAGTGTCCCGCAAATAGCCACGGAATCCTCCCTGCCCACAAGCGTCCGGTAAACAGTTTAGTACATGTCGGGAGATCTTTCGTCCTCAGCGTACTTTCCTAACTAGCGTAGCTACCGGCTACGCAATGGCATGTACTCCAAGCGTAGGCTAACATACTTATATGAAGTTTGATGCCTTATCACGGCAAAACAACAACTCTACTTACGCGCCCTCTTTCAGCGCACTGGAGAGAAGAATTATCCAGGCACTCACTGACCTGTATCCGCTACCCAATCCAGACACCTCTGACGCTATCGCTGCACCGGAGCGTCCTACGCCAACTTCGCTCCCAGACAATGAAGTATCCAACCTCGGAAGGCTGCTGGAATCCCATATAGCCGGATTTACCCCATATACGAAACGTCTTATCAGGCTTATGCTCATAGGCTATGATCTCACCCCATTATTATCTCGCCACATGCAACCATTTCACCTACTGAGCGAAGAGGATCGTCGGCAGTGGAATGCTTCCAGCGCTACCTCCCGTAACTTGCCCAGAAAGGAGGCATTCAAGGGATTGGATACGCTCATACAGCTTATAAGAGCGTCTACTCCGGAGGTAAGAAAGCTCATAGGATATGAAGGCAGACCTGCCGTACCGGTAAACTGGAATGACATACCACCGGTGCCCAGCTTCCCAGTCCACAGCTACCCGGATCTACAGCCTGGAGATATGGAAGCCGACGTAGTCATAGTAGGTAGCGGTGCAGGTGGAGCAACGGCTGCCAGCGTACTTGCAAAGGCCGGACTAAAAGTCGTAGTCGTCGAAGAGGGGGGCTTCTTCAATAGGGAATACTTCAATGCCCATGACCCGCTGGAAAGGTTGTCCAATATATACCGCGACAACGGAATGACCAGCACCATCGGAAAGCCGGTGATATCACTCCCCATGGGAAGGGCAGTAGGTGGCACAACCGTCATCAATTCCGGTACGTGTTTCGATACCCCTGATGAGGTGCTGGTCTCCTGGAGTAGGCAGGGCATCCCATCTGTATCTCCCGATGATATGAGGCCGTACTTTGATCAGGTGGCCGAGGTAATAGGCATAGGGCCATCTGCACCTGAAATACTGGGGAAAAACGCCGAAATACTGCGTAGGGGCGCTGATGCACTCGGTTACCACGGTGGAGTCATCAGAAGAAACGCCAGAGGCTGCCACGGACACGGCACTTGCTGCTTTGGCTGTCCGGTAGATGCCAAACAGGGCATGCATGTAAGCTACCTACCGCTCGCAGCAAGCTACGGCACAACTGTGCTGTCCAATGTAAAGGTGACCAGGCTGTGGATTGATAATAACCGCGCAAACGGTGTAATAGCCCGTATTATTGATCCGGATACCGGAGAATCAAAAGGGAGATTGTCGATCAGAGCACGTGCGACCATTATGTCTGCTGGGGCAATCTATACCCCCGCGTTACTTGCAAGACAGAAGCTGGCCAATTCCAGTGGACAACTCGGCCACAACCTCGTTATACACCCTGGATCCGGTATCACGGCTCTCTTTGATGAAAAGCTCTATGCCTGGCAGGGAGTTATGCAAAGCTACTACGTGGATGAAAAGATAAAAGATGGCATACTCCTTGAAGCAACCTTCCCTCCTCCTGGAATCAGCTACTCGGCAGGATCATTACCTGACTCAAACGACGACAGCCTCTCTCTATATCCTTATATGGCATCATGTGGAACGATCATAAGTGATGATGGAAACGGCAGGATCGTACTTCCCGGCAACTCGGCCAATCCACTTATAAGATACTCGCTATCACAGGCTGACACACGAAAAGTAGTCGCCGCTATAGCCATGGCGTCGGAGATCTACCTTGCAGCAGGAGCTAAAGAGGCATACACGGGACTACCGGGGATACCACCAGTAAGATCTAAAAATGACCTGTCGTCGATTCGAGAGGGGAGGTGGAAGCCGGGGGACTTGAAACTTTCAGCCTACCATCCTATGGGAAGTGCTCGTATGGGTAGCGCGCCAAACAATTCTGTCGTAGATCCCTATGGGAGAATATGGGATTTACCTGGAGCCTGGATAATGGACGCCTCTATCATCCCTTCGTCTACAAGAGTAAACCCTCAGGTGACGATAATGGCAGTCTCCCTACGATGCGCCGAAGCTGTTCGCGAAGAGCTGCTAGGCACTACTGCTGAACGTCGACACCTACCTCGACATTCACTCCCTGCCTGACACTCTGGGTAACAACACAGAAATCCTCAAAAAGTTCCATGCACCTCTCCAGGCGTGAGGATGATCCCCCTTCGATAACGGGTGAAAGGTTTACCTTTACCCCTCCTATCCGCAACCTGCCTCTTTCGTCTCTTGTAAACGAAACAGTAACCGATGTATCTATATCCGAAACCTCTATATGAGCCTTGCGCAGGCAAAACAACAAGCTGGCGCTCAGACAGCTACCCACTGCAGCTCCAAGAACCCCTGACGCACTAGGCCCATTGCCCTTGCCCAGAGGCTCCGGCTCATCTACCAGTAACGTCTCTACGTCATTTGGAAAATCAATCCTCATGCCATAGAGCCCATCTTCCAGCTTGAGGTGGAGAGTCAGATCTTCCCGGCTAGGTTCTTTCACTGGTTGCGAGTCACCTGTTCTGCTGGATGTATCCTGAGGCTGATCAGTACTTCCCCCAATGTATGTACGATATACCTCGCCATTACCTACTTCGCTCACAGCTCCTGCCTGACCATGCCAAGCTTCGGTGCGTTAGACCGGAAAGTCAAACTAAATACCAAGATCCCTACGGATTGCGTGTCGGGGCTTTGCCCCTACGGACGTAGCTGTAAGTTCTCCTTCCTTGAAAAGGGCTATAGTTGGGATGCTCATAACTCCGTAACGGCTGGCAACCGATGGGTTGCGATCTACATCCACCTTGACCACTTTGACAGAGTCGCCCTGCTCTTCAGCCAATGCTTCTACCTCGGGAGCAACCATCAGGCATGGGCCACACCACCCAGCCCAAAAATCCACCACTACCGGAACGTCCGATTGCAATACCGTTTCATCAAAGGTTGCCGGATCGTCAGCATGAACAACATTAGCCATATGTAATCTCCTTTTTCTCGCTTAGCCGATACCAAGTTACGACTATCTTATAATGTCATACTACCGTAAACATGTACCAAACCATCTCAGGTGCGATTCCTGACCCAACGCCACAGTGACCACGAATAGGTACACACCGCTTACTATATCTTAAATCAAC
>JAJZWU010000025.1 GCA_021846515.1 Actinomycetes bacterium | reverse complement strand
CCGTTCCTTTCTATATTAAACGACTTATTTACTATAGCAAGCAGACAATTTTTATTGCCTGCTACATCACTATACACGAACAAGCACTGCGTTACCAGGGTGCTAGTACCTATTTTCGCAATTCAGGATAAGAGTTGCCTGCTGGCCAAGTCATGGAATGGACCTGGGCCACCTATTAAATCAGAAAAAGTACCTTCTTCCACTATCTTTCCATCCACTATTACGATAATCCTATCTGCATTTTTTACCGTGGATAAGCGGTGCGCTATGACTATTCGTGTTGCTCTGAGCCTTGCTATAGATTCAGAGACTTGTGCCTGTGTGCGGTTGTCCAGAGCGCTGGTGGCTTCGTCAAACAGGAGCACCTTTGGCTTCCCTGCCACAGCACGAGCAATCAATAATCGCTGCCGTTGTCCGCCTGAAATTGTACCAGCACCCTCTGCTACGAAGGTATGCATTCCCATAGGCAGTTGTTTTATGTCTTCTTCCATCCCTGCGATACGAGCAGCTTCCATGGCGTCATCCATGGTCAACGTCCTTGTGCCGACGATATTGGTGTATATATCACCAGGCGTAAGACCGGCATTTTGTAAGACGACCCCACACTGGCTCCTTATGCTTCTCATATCCAGGCTGTCAATATCTTTACCATCAAAACTAACTGTGCCAAGTTCGGGAGTCTCGAATCCAAGCAGGATACGGATTATTGATGACTTACCTGCCCCAGACGGCCCTACCAGCGCAACCATTTGACCTGGTTCTACATGAAAAGTGATGTCATTTAATACCAATGGTGCTTGAGGGTTGTAACGAAAACTTACGTGGCTAACGTCAACCTCTCCTCTGATGGTGCCCATACCAATGCGCAGGGCATCATGCTCACGTGATTCTTTTAAGACGGGTTGTAGGTTGTCATATGCAGGTACTGCCTGGGAGATAAAAGTTACCACTGAAGACATATTGGTAATTGCGGTTGTTGTCTGAGCAAATGCGGAGTTGAATGCAATAAAGGTAGCTGCACTAATGGCACCTACGGGAAGGGTGGCAACACCCAGGAATATAAGAGCGGTAACCAATGCAGTGGCGGCGGCTGTTATGGATGTCATAGCTATGAATCCGAGCTGTTCGTTGTAGAATGCTTGTTTCATATTTGCGAACTTGCTTGTCCACAGTGTAAAGCCGCGCGATTCTGCACATGCTGCTTGCAGCTTCCCGACCGATCCAACCAGTTCCATGGCGATCGCAAAGAGTGAGCGTGTTCCATCTTGGACGAGCTTCTCTTTATTGAGCTGATATTTTATTAGCATGGCCATAGAGCCAACGATAAGAGCAACACCTATAAGCCCAAAGAGGGCCAACCTCTCTTGCAAAAAGAACGCCAAAATTAGATTTGCGATTGCCACTGTCATTGCCAGCATGGCAGTGGTTACAGTAGTTGTAGCGAGTGACCTGATCTGGTCTATGCCCAGCACTCTCATAGTCAGGTCTCCGGCCGTATAGCGTCTGAAAAATGGCAATGGTAGGTCAAGCACTCTGTCCCATAGGGCAGATTGTAACTCAGTGGAACTTCGGCTCTCTATGCGCAATACTGTAAAATGTTGAGCCATACCGAATCCGAACGAGGATATGGCTATTACTATCATCAATGACGCCATCCAAAATAGATTGGTTCGTTGCAATCCAGGAACAACTGTCGCAAATAGATATTTTGTTATCAATGGAGTGACCAGTGACAGTAACCCAAAAGCAATAGCGTACATGCCTATGCGGAAGAGGTCTGGCTTTAGTGGACGAACCAGCCACCGTATGATATCAGTACCCTTTAGTCGTCCTTCCGGGAGTGGGCGGTAGAACAGGGTGGCAGAGTGCTCCAGAGTGCTGGCCAATTGTTCATCCACGCGCGTCCGTGTGCCGGATACGGGATCCAGCAGATCGTACTTATGTGAGCTGGCAGGTAGCAGAGGAACATAACGGCCAGTACTTTCTTCTTTGGCCATCAAAGGCCCACAGTCGCGAGTCCACCACTTATCGTTTAACTCTACTTTTCTAATACGAATTTGAGATAATCTTGCCAGCGCCTCAACTGGATCGATAGCTGAGTCCATTACGTGTGTATTGGCCTGTTTGAATTCTACTCCTATATAGTCAGCAATTGCTGCAAAAGCTTTTTGGACGGGATCCAGGGTATCTGTTGCAGCAATTGTTTTGTGCTTGGTGTCCAGTATCGCAGCCAATGATGAGAATGTACTTTCTTTCATGCTTGCTTCGTACTGGATAATGTCTTTATGGCGTATAGCTGTGTATTGGATTTGTTGGGCTATAGATCCAGATATCATGTCGGCCAGTACGTTCTGCATGGTTGCTAATCCAAGCCATCCTGCTGGTACGGAGAGCGCTTCTGGGCCTGTTACTGGGGTAATCTGTGTAGTTGCACCGGAGTTGTAGACCCATGCAGCAGAAGGGATGGGCAGTAACGACTGTATATCTTGTAGCGTATATTGCTTCTGTGTCTCTTCCGAGGGGGTGTCATTACCATGTCCATCAGTCTCTGTTGAAGATTGTGAATCTGCAATTGCCTCATGTCCCTCTATGGTGTTATCGGATTGCAATGTATCTGTGCCGAACGGTATCAACTCAGTCATATATGGCACCCAGACAGTTCTGGTAGCCGCCCAGGCAGATTGTCCTGTTCCCAAACTTATGGTTTCTCCGGCAGCTATTGAAATTCCCGATGAAGGAGAGTTTAACTTGAGCATCGCTGACATGGCTTCCAGCCATTCTTCTATCTTCCTGGCTATTGTGCTACAAGACGTACTTGAACTGGCGGCAGCGCTCTTCATTGATTCCATAGATGATGGGGCAACGCTTGCCTCATCATCTATCCCTACAAGTAGTAAGCCAATTCCTGCATCCATTCCAAGCGGTATGGCTATACTGCCCTTTTCGATGGTTATAAGCGGTAATCTGTCTTTTTCATCATAGTGATCCCATTTGCGATCCAACTCGGCAGTATCATCAAGCGCAACGGCAAACACCTCTACTATGCCTGATTCTACTACCCAGATAGTATCGGGGGAGTCCATTTTTATCGGTCTCCTTGATGCTCGCAGGTTTATAGGATCTCCAGTAACTGGAAGCCTGCTGGCGGAGCCTGAAAGAGCGATGGTCATTCACCCACCAATTCCGAGTAAAGTCCCCTGTCTCGAGCAAGGTCGTCATGAATACCCCTCTCTACAACCTGACCTGATTGCAGAACTATTATTTCATCTGCATCTCTAATGGTGGATAGCCTGTGCGCCACTATCAGACAGGTGCACCCTCTGGCTCGTAGTCTCTGGTCTATCTTCAGCTCTACTAGAGGGTCCAGTGCACTGGTTGCTTCATCCAGTACCAATATAGCCGGATCGGTAGCCAATGCACGTGCAATCTCCAGACGCTGACGTTGTCCACCACTGAAGTCACGTCCCTCTTCTTGCATGACGTAGTCATATCCTCCAGGCCGGCGCATTATATCGTCGTGAATGCCAGCATCCATTGCTGCCCTTACGATTGATTCTTCGGATATGGTGGGGTCCCATAGGGTCAGGTTGTCTCTGATGCTTCCGGTATACAGATGAATATCCTGGTCGACAAAGGCGATGCTAGAAGCCAGTATACGGCGTGGTATCTGATCTCTTGATATGCCACCTATCCTGATGCTTCCACTCCATGGATGGTATATTCCCATTACCAGTTGTGCAACGGTCGATTTACCACTACCGGTAGTTCCAACAATTGCTACACGTTGTCCCGGGAGCATGTTTAGTGATAGTCCTTCTATTAAGGGAGGGTCGAGAGGATTATATCCAAAAGTGATGTTTTCCAATTCGAGATGTCCTGAAAGCCGGGCAGGCAAGTGCGAATGATCTTCAATGTCATCTTCATCACGCGTTATAATTGGATCAGCGGGGTAGCGTAACACATCGTCTATGCTGGCCAGATCGCCATGTGCGCGTTGCATTGTGGATCCAAGGTTCACTAGTTGCGTGATAGGTGCGTTGAACCCTCCAACCAATACTTGGAATGCCACCAGAGTGCCAAGGCTTAGTGTCCTGTCCATTACCTGCAGTCCTCCGAAGCTGAGTAGTACGGCCATGTTCAATGAGATAAGCATGGTAGGTAGGCTCGAGAGAAACGCACTGGGAACCCCTATGGATTGCAGTGATTCCGTTATGTTTGCCTGATAGCCGGCAAACCTGGAAAAAAATGCGGAATCTTCACTTGTGGCTTTGATGGTTTCTATATTATGGATGCCAGATACAGCAGTGGAGGTCATCTTTCCACTGTCTTTTATGAGCCGTCTGTTTGCATCTCGTTGTCTGCGCGCCATTGACCATAAAGCAATAAGATTCAAAGCCGCAAACCCAAGTGCTATGAGCGTTAACTGCCAGTCATAAATAAACATTAATATAAGGTACAAAATCGCTGTAAGGAGACCCAAAATTGCGGTCGATAGCTGACTTGATAGCAAGTTGGCTATCTGGTCGTTTGATTGGGTACGCGTAACTACATATCCTGCATATCTTTGTGAGAAAAAGGTAAGCGGCAGACGCATCACATGGCTGAAGAATCGTGTAGACATTGACGCAGACAGTTTCAGCGATAGGCGCAACAATACTTTTTGCTGCAATATTGTGAGGGATATTTGCGCCATTGCTGCAAGACATACGCCCATGACGAGCGGTAATAACCAACTTGTATTGGAAAGGGTAAGATACTGATTGACAAATATCCTAACTGCTGCAGGCACTATGAGTCCCGGAACCAGTAATCCTATCCCAGCCAGTAGGCAGAATGTGATGGCTGTGGTTGCTCCCTTGAAGCGCTTGGCCAGTCCGGCGATGAGGGATGGCGGAGATCCTGTAGGCTTGAATTCCTTTCCGGGAACGATGCTTATGGCCACACCGGTGTAGGAATCATCAAACTCCTGCCATGTCACCTTCCTTGGCCCCATAGCCGGGTCGTTCAGGTATACCCACTGATTACTAAAACCTTCCAGAACTACAAAGTGGTTGAAATTCCAGAATAGTATAGCTGGCATTGTAAGCTCAGACAGCCCATTGATGTCGGTTCTGGCTCCGTGCGCTTCCATGCCGTAGTGGCGTGCCGCCTTGACCACATTGCTTGCTTTCGATCCATCTCGCGATACGCCGCATTGGTTGCGAGTCTCTTCGAGAGGTACCCACAGACCATAGCTTGCCAGTACTATGCAGAGGGCAGCAGCTCCACACTCCAGAGCTTCCATCTGCAGTATCGTTGGAGTGTGTTTTCGGACGCGTTTGATCTGGTTGGGTCGAAAGTTGGGTGATACATCATGGTCATCTGGATGAGTTGTTGTTGAAGTAGTGGTGTTGCTGGGCATTGTCGTTATCAGATCACATCGTCTATAGGGTGGTGCGATCCTACGACAAACGTTACTTGAGCCGGCAACCCCGCAGGCAGCTGTACAGGGGGACCGTTTCCGCTACCCCATTTTAATCCGCTTGGGGTTGAGGAGGATTGATCCATCTCTATAATTACTTCACCTACAGGGCCAAGTGATTCTATATGGTGCACTACCGATCCTGTCTGGAGTATGTTTGTCAAATGAGAAGATGATACGGGGAACTGACTTGCGGAGAGCACCTTACCTTTGGCAAATCCAAAGGTGGCTCCTATGCCGACACCAAAGTTGACCTGTACTGGGGTGTTTGGCAGCAGCCCAGCAACCTTTTCTGATGGCACGTATGCGTACACTACAAGTGGCCATCCTACAGGCAGTATTTCCCCCAGATTTTCGCCAGAGGTCACATAGCCTCCAGGCACTGCGCTTGCTTCTATGATTACCCCAGTTTCTGGAGCATCGAGAGCCACCGCAGAGCTCGCAGAGTTGCCTGGCAATACGATTGATCCTATCTGCTCACCGGCGACTACGTGCTGTCCATCTGAGATAGACACATTTGCCAGCGTGCCGGATACGGGAGCAGCCAACTTCCTTAACCCACCCTCGGGAAGATAGTATCCAGTAGCGCTGACGGTCGTTGGCACTTTTGCCACAATTGACCACGTAACAACCCCGGCAGCTATAAGCAAGAGTGCTGACAGGGATATCCACAGGCGAGGTGATATTACATTTACCAGCTTGTCCAGCTGATCTGGAGACGATATGCGCTGGATGGCTTTTTGGCGAAAGATGGGTGCTTGTATCATCGGGCTATTCCGCTTTTTTCATCATGGCTTCTGTTGAGTACTTGAGGAGACTTGTTTGTCCTATCACCTACATCATTCTGGTTTTGACTTGCGTCTGAGTTCGTTTGGTCGTTATCTCTATAACTGACATGCTCGGAGGGGGTATCCAAATCCAGTGGAATCGTTGCAGTGATGGTAGTACCATTTTCCCGGCTACTCTCAATCTTCCAGCGGCCTCCGACTTGCCCTATGCGGGCATCTATTGAAGCAAAGCCAACTCCAGATGCAGTCCTTTCGGGATCAAAAGATACTCCATTATCTATCACGCTCACTTGTATGGAGTTGTCGTCGACCATGTGAGCTTCGATCCTTACCGCAGTTGCCTGCCCATGTCTTATCGCATTAACTATGGCTTCTTCGACAAAACGATATGCGCTAAGCCTGATTTTATTGTCTATCTGCGATTTACCTGGGTAATCTATAATCTCAAGTTTCTTGTCCGCGAATAGGGAGATATGCAGATCATTATTCATATTACTGACTTGCCTGATCAATGATCGGATTGATGCGAGCATGCCAAAAGCTGTAATGTTCGGGTGCAGTTTGCGTGCCAACTCCCTCAAGTCTCTTTCGCGCAGTTTATCCAGCTCATCGGAGACCCACTGGATGCATTTGCGAGCATCTTCAGGATCGGAAGTGAGGTGATTCTGCGCATCGAATAGGCGTTGCCAGGCAGTCAGCATACGGACCTGCATGTTACCATGGATGATTTCAGCAATATCCTGTCGCCTCGCGTCATCTGCTGCCAGTAAAAGTTGACGGGAACGGTATAGATTGTTTGCTGACTTGCTTAGCTTGAATATTTTTAGATATAGATCCATGGTAAAGCCGAATTGTCGTCCCAGGGCATCGCATATGAAGCTTGTAGGATGTTCAGAATTATCTATCCCTGAGAATTTTAGATATCCAATGCATTTATTGTCTACAATGACCTGTGCATAGTAATCGTCAGTTTTACAATCCTCCCTTTTACCGCTATTTGGCTTTCTATGAGAGGAGTTGCGTTGCATGTCTTTATCTGGTGCATCTGAGCTCAGGTACTGTACCTGCCTGGAGCCAGTTATGTCTCTGGCAAGGTCAAGCATATTTGACAATCCTGATGTAGCAGCGAGTAGTCTTTCCTCCTTCTCTGTCCCGTTTGTCATCTTAGTAGATGACGTGCTGATTGTATTTAGCTGCATTTGACAGGTGAAAATCTGCTGATCGTCATAGGCGCCGCCTGTTGACTTTTTCGCTGTAACTTTTACAGGCGCCTCTGTTTTACTCTGGGTATTATTCCTAGTGCTCATAGACCTGCCTCGTTTATGAAAGTAGCACTGGATGAAGTTGCATGCGGTGATAGGTGGTTGGCTATATTTAGCCACTTTATTACTGCTTCTACTCGTGGGTGCTTGGTTGAGTCTGTCGCATAGATTCCCAGACATGTGTATATAGAGCTTAAATGGTGTTCAACGGTTCTTTCCGATATGTATAGCTTCTCTGCAATTGCTGAATTGGTGTATCCCTGTGCAACCAGGGATATGATTTCGTGTTGCCTGGCTGTAAGTATTGTATTATGACATATGTCCCCCTTCTTACTCGGGTAATCCGTATGGGTCGTGGAGGTAGCATGAGGTAAAATTGACTTGTCGATAGCTATCCCCCCTGCTATTACCGCGTCGACTGCATATACAATAGAGTCGATATCTCTTATCGTTTTTTTATCCAGGAAAGACCATCCATATCGGTTATCTGGGTCGAGTGACTCAATAAGTGCAATATCCAAGTTACCAGAGAGTATCACCACACCAAGATTGGGTAGCTGGTTTTTTAGAGTCATACCTACTTCTAAACCAGTTATTGTGCCCTCCAGCATCACATCTGCGATGATAGCCTCAGGTGGATCCTGCAGGATTTGCTCAATGGCAGCCATGCCATTTCGGTACCAACCAGTAACTGTAAATAATCCCGTGGCTTTAAGTGAGTCCTGTAGCATGCCGGCAAAAAGCCATTCGTCTTCAATGATTGCCAATCTGGGCAGCTGTGTAGCGGTTCCTGACATCATTTCAACACCCCGGGTTACAGAAGTCGGCCAGCTGGTGGGTTCCAGATGGGCTAATTTTTAGTACCCATGCTATCTGTGACACGTCGTGCGATTTAGTAAATCGGAAGGGGCCAAGGGGGGTGATCAGCGCTACTGTGCTAAGAGCATGTTGTATCATACTTCGCTGCTCTACCGGTGAGTATTTCGTATCTCCTCCCAATCCAGCGTGACGCATTGCCTGGGCAAGTATAAGTATTCCGGTATACGCCTGTGCTGCAAATTGATCTGGTGCAATACCGAATGCACGGTTATAGGCGCTTTCAAATGTAGAGTTTGCAGGGAAATCGTTCCCTGCCCACCACGCCGCTCCGCTCAGTGCACCTGCTCCCGTATCTCCAATAAGACTCAATGTCGATTGGCTGTTAAAAGTGTTTCCGCCAATTATTTGACCGGTGAAGCCCTGTTTTACCAGGTCGTGAACTACTGCTGCGGCCACATTCCCATATGATGCTCCAATAAATATTATTCCGGGGTCTGCTGATACGGCCTTGGCAACCAACGATGATATCTCACTGGCCCGGTCGGGGATGACTATGTTTGCAGTAACTGGTATTCCGTCTGCACGGAATGCTGAATCTGCAATCTGTGCTTCTGCGGTACCCAGGAGGTCACCATTTGGATGTATGGTGACCGCTGATGATTGATGCTTGACAGACAGGGCGTAGGATATTGCGTCTGGTACGGCCACCGATTCTCCAAGGCTGTCACGCCATATCCAAGTGCAGGGGTACGCACACTTTCCTACTATGCCTGGGGCAGTGTTGGAGACGGCAAGGACTGGGGTATGCAAGCTGTCGGCGATCGGATCGGCCTTTACTGCTACATCAGAAAGAGTAGGGCCCATTATAGCCACGGCATGATAGCGGTCTATCAGATTGGTCATCGCCAATCGACCTCCCGTGGGGCTTGACCCGTCGTTTATTATTTGCAGGTGTATTGGAGCGCCGTTAATGCCTCCTTCCGCATTGATCTGGGCTACTGCCAGCTCTGCACCACGAACCTGCTGAGGGCCGTACACATCGCCGCCCCCCGTTATAGAGAAAACTGCCCCAATGACAAGTGGGTGCGATTTGTATGCTACTGTAGTAGCTGAACCACATGATGCAAGTATTGCCGCACAGGCGAGCAAAACGCCAATGATCGTTATCGTGTTACGAAAATTTTTTATTATACGTTCCGTTCCCAAATGACTTCCTGTTCCTGCTCTTGGCTACTTAGTGAGCGAAGATTGTTTTGTTCCCCAATGCCCAAGCTATTATATATTACATTGTGCCCGTCTCTATAGTGTAATTCGATTCTATCACCAATGGTTTTGTTGTCAAGGCAATTCAAGAAGCCGTAAAGAGCGCCAGCTATTGGGATCCGCAAGACCACTCATAGCATGTACTACCCCTGCCATACCCCAAATTGCTGATAGCCTATAACGATCTGGCAGGTGGTTTTCCGGAAAGTATTTTCCATAGGTATCTTTATTGTTTGAGATAAGCTTACCTATGGATCTGGCTGTATCCAGATATTGATTATTGGGAAATAAGCGATGGTATGTTAGTAATTCCTCCATTACGCTGAGGCATGACATAGTATGAGCCAGTCTTATATCGCTACTAGTGTTGGTATTTACCGGTGATGTATCTAGGATGTGATTGATGTATGCACTTAATGTCTTTTCGGCACTATCGCTGGTAGCATCATTGTGGGCTATTGTGAATAGCTTTTGTAGCGAAATGGCTATAATCCGATCACTCGAGTAGTCAAAATTGGCAGTTTTCAGGTATGTCGTTACCTTATTTGCAATTGTATTTAATGAGATATTGCTTTGGTGGCTGACGTTTGTAGCACTGGCCATGTTGTAGTAGCGCGACAACGCCAGTGCGGCCAAAGATTTTCCTGATGGGCATAGATCATTAACTACAGGATTGGCGAAGTCTGGGAAATAATTACCCCATTTGTCTACAATATATTGGGCAAGATTACTCGCTACATGATATAGTTGTGCGATGGTGGATAGATCAACTACGTTAGACGCCGAAGTGGATTCTGTCTTGTTGCATGCATATTGCGATGAAACTATTGTGAGAATATCACTCAGGCTGATGAGCAGAGAGGTTGCGGGCGCAATTTTTAGCCAGTTGGCGGCAGTAAATGCCTTTTCGAAGTCAAATCCCCCCAGAGCGACCAAGCCGGCGTGCAAGGCTTGATCAATAACTTTCAAAGTATCACTACAAGATCCTATACATTCACATTCCACCTTGCAAAAAGCCAGTGCATACAGTGAAGACGGAAGCCCTGTGTAAAAACTAATCTCGGGAGCCTCAGAGGGAATGCCTGTCCAGTTTGCCATTGCCTCAGTGAGATGTAGGCATCGTTCGGCCGTATACTCAATTTGGAATGTAGCTTCATCAGCTAAGTTCTCATCGCCGGTAAGCTTAGTTATATGACATAAGACAGCAGCCAGCCCAGCAGATCCAGACAGCAGATCATTACTTCTAATTGGTGATAGAACGAACATGGAGTTTGCCGGTACGTAGGTCGTACTGGCATTTAGCCGACTTTTGTCCGGTCCGCCATGACGCAGTATGTCGTAGAGGCACAGAGCGGATTGATGCGCTTTGGTAAGCCAGTCTATTTGGGTGGTGCCTCTTTTGGCATCGTAAGCGGGACGGGAAGCCTCCTTGATATTGTCAGGCATCTTATTTTCTGTAGTATCCAAAGAATTGACATACTGATAATCGGGTAATGCACAAAAAGCAAGTGCTGACAATGAATCCATATCTTCCTCGGATGGATGATCTGGCATTTCTCTTACGTGCCTGCGTATATCTTCTAGTGGGGGCTCAAACAGTACGTCGCCTGCTACTCCTTTTTCCCAGTTCACAATATCCCTTCTACCAGGATAGAATCTGAATAGTGGTATATTTATATCGCGCAACGAAGAAAGCTCAGATTCTACAATAGGTACAGGTAGCGAAAAACGTTGTTGTGCCCTCCATAGTCGTTCTAAAATCAGGTCACGTTCTATGCCATTGACCATGGATTCTGGAGATAGGCTGCTCATGAGCAACTGGAAATAGACCCATGTATTTCTTAGGACTGCACGTACAGGAAGCTCTGTAAAATCCTCTACCAATTCCAATATTTTGTCCCTATTGCTAACCAGACGGTCATGCATTATGGAATAACCCTCTTGGATTAGATGAATGCGTTCATGGAGTGGTAGGTAGTCTTTATCAGCCATGATCCCCCAATCACCCAATCCGAGTCTCCCCTTGGAAACAAGTGGGGCACTCAGTAGGCCGGTTTTGGAAGCTGCGGGCAGCCATGGCAGGATACTGGGATCTACGAACAAAAACGGTATTATGGTTTCGGTGTCTACTGGTATTAGGCGCCCCCTTGAAACTATTACGTTGCATTTCAACATATCACTTGAACCAAGTACGGTGAACAGACACGCCCACATCCCAACTTCTCTTGCCAATGAATCCCACTGTTGTCCATCAGATGGCGGTTGCGTATCGGCAACTTCTTCCCATATATAGTCATTTCTCTCCAGCCTGTTTGGCAATTGCAGATCCAGGCCGAGAGCATCTATCAAGCGACTTAAGCTGCCTCCAAGACGAAGGTCCTTTGGCTTGTAAAGCAGGATTTTACCTTCACCAAAATCTACGGGCACGACGAATCGACCGCCGTCGTGTCTGTCTCCTGTTCCAAGATTCTTAAAACTGTCTGATCGTACAGGCTGTACGGTATCCAGCATTCTGCACAATTTATCCGAGTCTTCGTGGAGTCTGTTAAGCAACTCCTCAGAGAAATCGCGCCACTGTACAGCCAGTATGCCTACGGCTCTTCCAAGCGCCGGGTATTTTTCAAGCAGCATTGCCCATTCATTAAAAGTAGGTGCTTCAGCGTCAACGTCCAATAATTCTTTATTTAGAATGCAATTTATCGTAATGTGGAGTATGTGACCCACCAGGTATTTTATCAATGATTTTACAATTCCATTAACATCGTATTTAGATATACTACAGGATTGTAATTTATTTATGCTTGTATCCAGCCAGCCGTGAGCTACTTCTATTAAGGGAGCTATGGCTACGGAGCCTATACCTTCAGGTACAGCTATCTCTGTATCTCCACTAATCTCAAGCATGCCATCGGATGTCAGGGATGCCGCTATGTCGATATACTTTTTGGATGATGGCTGCAATGTGGCTGATAACATCTCTTGCAGTGCTTCTACCCATGAAGGCATATCAGCGCCATCTTTGACGCGTACTTTTGCCAGTCCTGTGTAAGCCTGATCAAGTGTCAACCCTCTATCCTTGAGCATACCGATGAACGCATCCCTATCTCCATGGGTGCATGCTTCCATCCATAGCTGCAGTAAGTAATCCTGACTGGATGAAGCTGTAGTTTCCTCTGATTCTGTGGATATAGGGGATATAGGCTCCAGCCAGGCTGCCGCCCTGCGCTCTTCCATGCTGGCGCCACCTGCTGCCACTTCTTTTATAAGTTGATTCAATCTACTGGTTGTTGATTGCACTTTAGTTTCCATTGCCCGTTCCTGCTTATATAACATTGGTTGCAAATACGATATAACAACCTGTATTTTAGCAATCTTGTCAAGTTTCAGAGAATGCCATAAAAAGTATATACGCTACAGCGTTATTCCGATAGGGTGCTGGTACCCATATTAAAGAATAGGGATGACCCAACCTGTGAAATGTTTTGTCTTTGCCATGCAATCTTGCAGCGCTTGCCGGCTATAAAAATCTCCAGCATCGGTATTGACATGCCCTGGCTCCGGTTTTATAATTAGGGTCAATGTTAGCGGAACGAGCAGAGGACGACGAGTCTACGTCACCTCGTCAGCATAGGCCTTGGAGCCTGTGGCTATTGCTTCTCGCTATCGTACCGCTGGCAATTCCGGCCTTTTACTCACGTATACATCCAACGCTTGCAGGAGTACCTTTCTTTGTCTGGTACCAGATGCTGGCAGTTTTGTTTGGCGGGGTAGTGACTGGCATCGTATATCTGTTAAGAGGGACGGAGAAAAAGCTCGCTACAGTGCGGGGTGATCGATCCCGAAGAGACGAGGGGCGGCAGTGATAGCATCCATACAACTGGTGCAGGCATCAGTGATAATCGTCATGTTTGCGGTAGTAACGGTTATCGGCCTGTTTGCAGGTCGCTGGCATAAGGCTGATATGCATCAGCTCGAAGAATGGGCACTGGGTGGCCGGCATTTTGGGGGATTCCTCACCTGGTTCCTGCAGGGAGGTAGTGTCTATACGACTTACTCTTTTATTGCTGTACCGGCACTGGTGTTCGGAGTAGGCGCACTTGGATTCTTCGCCTTACCGTATCTGATTATTGCGTATATAGTTGCATTTTTGGTCATGCCTAAATTATGGGAGGTCTACCGTAAGCACAACTACGTTACCGCTGCCGATTTTGTCAGAGACAGGTTTGACAGTTCGTTGCTTGCTTTGGCGGTGACTATTACCGGTCTGCTGGCTACTATACCTTATATTGCCCTGCAGGTATATGGAATAGAGGTGTCTATTGCACAGATAGGTCTGCCGGTGGAGGCCTCTCTTTTCATGGCATTCGGTATTTTAGCTGTTATCACTTATGTGAGTGGTCTCAGATCTGCAACCCTTATTGCAGTAGTAAAGGATATATTCATATGGACGACAGTGATTGTGGCAATTATCTATATTCCTATACATTTGGGCGGGTATTCTCATGTGTTCGCCGTTCTTCCTCGTAATCGTCTTATACTGCAGCCAACGGCATTCGATGATTATGCTACCTTGGCCTTAGGGTCGGGATTGGCCCTCTTTCTATATCCCCATACGCTTACTGGGTCCCTATCGTCTTCCAGCAAGTTTGTAGTGCAGCGCAATGCAATCTTTTTACCAATTTATACCATCATGCTTGGTCTGCTCGCATTACTCGGCTATATGGCCGTGGCTGCCCATATGCCCGCAGAGCACGCGTATGGAGCAAATGCTGCAGTTCCGGAGCTATTCGATAGGATTTTTCCTGCGCCATTTGCCGGGTTTGCTCTTGCATCCATCTCCATCGGTGCTCTTGTACCTGCGGCCATGATGGCCATCTCATCGGCCAACTTGTTCAGCCGCAATATCTACAGGGAATACATCAATAAGGATGCTTCAGCACGGCGGGAAACAGCGGTATCAAAGACTGCGTCTATGTTTGTCAAATTGGGAGCAGTGCTATTCGTTGTCCTTGTACCAACCACTTATATTATTAATTTTCAGTTGGCAGGAGGGATATGGATATTGCAGACACTGCCGGCAGTATTTCTTGCCCTGTTTACCGGATGGATGAATCGTGGAGCAATCTTTGCTGGTTGGGCTGTCGGGATGCTGGTGGGAACCGGGATGCTTATAAAGGTGGGATTCAAGACATCCAGCTTTAAGATGGATATATTTGGATGGCATTCAGATATGTATATTGCCATACCAGCCATAGTAGCCAATCTAGTGGTAACCGGTATCGGATCAATAGCTGTAAAGCAGTTCCCAGCTCTGAACCAGGTCCGCGTTCCTGCAGTGGAAAACAATCTGTGAGGCAATCCAATTAGTTTGTAGAGAAACCGCCAGCTACAGGCTATGCGCAGGGCAGATACTTTTGAACCCACACCAGTTGCACAGTGCTGAAGGGCGGGGCAGGAAATTGTCTCTATCGCATGCTTTTGCTATAGCCGACCACAGTGCAGAGACGTTCTTATGAAGAGAGGTTATGACCTGGTCGGATGGAACGGCCGATATGGCGCAGGGCTGTTGCAGGTATAGTAGCTGAACTTTTACCGGCCGGATGCCAAGCACCCTCTCGCAAAGTAACGCATAGAGGTTTACACCGTTGAATCTTGCTTTTTCGTAGCCATTTGAAGGTGCGCGCCCAGTTTTGTAATCGGTGACGATAAAATTACCTTCTGAGTCAATGTCCAGGCGGTCTATAATACCTCTCAGCACAGTGCCGCCTATCTCCGCTTCCAGTGAAATCTCCGTGCCAACGGCATGTATTTCATTGGGATCTTCCAATCGAAAATAGCCGTCTATCAGTGACTGCGCTTTTAGTAAAAGAGCCTGCAGTCCCGTATCGTCAAGAGATAGCCTTATCAGGTCTTCATCATCCTCTGTCATTTTAACCAGTTCAGAGGATGCATACTGATATGCTGACTCAGCCGATCGCTCACCTTCCGGTAGATCGTAGAAGAGCCTTTGCAGCGCTCGATGTACGAGAGTTCCCTGTACGGCAGGGATGGAGGGTGGCTCTTCCAGCTGATCTATGTATGAGAACTTGAATGCGAGAGGGCAGTTCTTGAACGAGGAGATTTTCGATGGAGACAGCGTAGCAGGAGGCAGGATTGGCGGCAGTGGGGCAGACGGGGTTGTCGACAGTGACAAGTGTGTAGGCGGCGGTGTGGAAGTGGAGGGGGCTACTGTTGCGGGCGCCAAAGGCGGTGGGGCAGACGGCGAGGGAGGCGCCTCGGAAAGCACGGTAGGCGGCGTTTCCCCAAGTGTAGTTGCAGGCTGTTTAGTAAATGCGTCCGAACCGGAGGGGAGAGTCAAGCTGTCCTCTAGGTTGAGCAACCCGCTATCGGTGTCTTTGATCCGGAATACTCAGAGAACAGGGAGAGCAACCCGCAGACAGTCGCCTTTGCTACAAGCCATTTCCCATTTGAGTACACGGCGTAGCCAGCACCGGAAGTGAGCACCGAACCATTTGTAGACAAAATAGAGTACGCCACTTTTGCACATGGGTAGGTAAGGGCTGCGTTGGCGCATTGTGATTTGGTGTATGGAGTGATGGCGGTCACCTTGGCCCCTCCGGCATCCTTGGCCAGAGAAGATGACATGGCAGTGCTGATGGCACTACTTAATGCTTTACTGTCTTGGATCACGCTTAGTTTGGCGCCAAGAGATGGATTGTGCAGATTAAAAAAGCTTTGATAGGCTGCACTCACCTCTTTTTTAGTCACCGCTGCACTCGGTGCTTTGGTGGTAGGAGAATTCGACGTGCTACACGCCGTAAAAAATAATGCAATTATGACCAATGGTATAAGTACTTTTTTAGACATATCTATAGTTTAGCGCACCGTAGCTTATAAATTGACGGCAAGCGAGCGAGAGCCACGACTTGAACTGTGGGAGTATGTCAGTAAAGGCGCCGCCCGTTTGCCAAGTAATTCACACTCTCTTGCCGATCCGTGCATTTGATTGGGAGTAAGAGTAAGATTATCGAGTTATGGTAGAGATCGATCAAACGGTACTGGTAGTGGTAATCTCTCTTGCGGCCGTTGTTCTAGCGGTTGGCATTATCCTGATAGTTATGCTGTTTAAGCTGAATAGGGAACTGCGTGAGACGATATTTCGGCTCAACAGCGAGAGTATGCCTATGATAAAAAACGCCAATATCCTAACCCAGCAGGCAGCCAGCGAACTGGAGAGAGTAGGAGACGTGATAGAGGCGACTGAGGCTGTATCTGCTACGGTGGATTCTGCATCTCGTTTTGCGTATAGGATGTTCGCCAATCCTATTGTGAAAACCGTTGCATTTGCTACCGGATTCCGTAAGGCGAGTAACCGCTTGTTCTCCCCGGAAAAGGATCGTTAGTCATGTCAAAAAATCACCAATCCGGTTTGTCGATCCTGATGTTGTTTCAGGACAATAATCGGCGATGTTCCCACCAACACCGGATAGTAATATAATTACGCTGGAGAATATGTCAAGAGATATTTTGAAGAAGCGCCTATCATGTTGAAGAGATTGAGGTGGTTGGCCTATGGGGCTGTCGCCGGTTCAATTGGGACAATAGCTGCCCGGCGCAGGCTGGCCACGCGTCTTGGCGCGATATCGGGAGGGTCATTGTCAGGTAGTGATAATGCCAATGTGGCCGATAGAATAGCCGGTGCGGCCGTTACGGGCGCCAAGGGGGCAGGCAGGAAGATGGGTTCTTTATTGCATGATACGGAAAATGCCTTCAAAGATGCGGCACGTGTGGGTCAAGAGGAGGCCAAGAACAAGGAGGAGGAGATGTGGGAGGAGATCTCACGTACGGTTCCCGAAATACGCCATACTGGAGCGCATGCAAGGTATCGTTAAACACAGGACATCTCCAAACAGCTAGTATCTTTATTTATGGTTGGATCAGAGCGTTTACGTTCCAAATTCATTGATTTTTTCGTCGACAAGGGACATGTTGAGGTACCGTCAGCCGGTCTGGTGCCTCCTGATCCTACGATAATGTTTACCATCGCAGGTATGGTGCAGTTCAAGCCATATTTTTTGGGGATAGAGCAGCCACCCTGGCCCAGAGCTACTACGGTGCAGAGGTGCTTTCGTACACTGGATATAGAAGTGGTGGGCACTACCGCCAGGCATTGTACATTCTTTGAGATGCTTGGGAATTTTAGTTTTGGGGATTATTTCAAAGAGGGTGCAATAGGCTATGCGTGGGAGTTTGTTACCGAGGTGCTGGGCATTGACCCGGAGAGGCTTTGGGTGACCGTATATCAGGATGACGAAGAGGCTGAACAGCTATGGAAAGAAAGTGCCGGTGTACGTCCTGATCGCATTCAGCGGATGGGTGAAGATAATTTTTGGAAGATGGGAGATACCGGTCCGTGTGGACCCAGCTCCGAGATCTATTTTGATCGTGGGGCAGAATACGGCGAAAGTGGTGGCCCTGCGAGATCGGACGGCGATAGGTATATTGAGATATGGAATCTGGTCTTTATGGGCATGGAGCGTACAGCAGACGGCGAGCTCAGGGATCTACCCAGGCGTAATATAGATACCGGTGCCGGGCTTGAGCGCATACTGCCTATTGTCGAAGGTGTGGAGAGCATGTTTGATACTGACCTTTTTGTACCGTTGCTGGATAGAGCCCAATCGCTTACGGGGGTTCGTTATGGCAGAGATGATCGTAGTACTCGTTCGCTTAGAGTGATGGCTGATCATGCAAGGGCTATGGTCTGCCTTATTGCCGATGGAGTCACTCCGTCGAATGAAGGCAGGGGTAGTGTACTCAGGCGTGTGGTCAGGAGAGCCATTTTACGTGCATTCCAGTTGGGCGCCATGGATCAGGTCTGCAAAGAACTTGGAGACGTGGCTATAGACTCTCTTTCATCTGCCCTACCAAAGCTGGGTACTTCTCGTGATTCTATCCTTGAAACGATAGATCGTGAAGAGACAACATTCAGGCGTACGCTAGAGCGGGGTAATGCTATACTGGAGCAGGAGCTGTCTTCAGGAAAGGGGATATCCGGGCATACTGCATTTACTCTCCACGATACCTATGGATTTCCCATAGAGCTTACTGCAGAGATAGCTGAGTCGGAGGGAGTCTCTGTAGATATGGATGGCTTTGCAGGGGAGATGGAAGCCCAGAAGGACCGAGCCCGACGTGCTTTCAGCAGCGGCAGGGCAGCCTCGGACGATGGGAACCGCAATGACCTGTATACCAAGATATTGGAGGACTCCGGACCTACCGAGTTCTTGGGGTACGAAACAGAGGAGTCCAGTGCTACGGTTCTAGCTATAGTACAAGCGCAAGAGCCGGGAGAATATGAAATAGTTTTGGACAGAACCCCGTTCTATGCTGAGAGCGGTGGCCAGCTTGGTGACACGGGTCGCTTTCTGGCGATGAACGAAACTGATGGAGAGCAGCCGGGTCGAGAATCCGCTCCTTTTATTGCAGTGTTGGATACTCAGGCAGTACCCGGAGGCGTTATTACGCACAGAGTAACAATTCCCGAGGACAAGCGTGTCCAGGGCAGTTCGCGTGTAAGCGATGCGATTGAGCTGGGCTCCGGCCTATTGGTACGTCCGGGCGATCAAATATATGCAATGGTAAACCATGATCGGCGGGCGAGCCTGCGGCGCAACCATACGGCAACGCATTTACTTCATGCTGCCCTGAGGCAAGTGCTTGGCGATCATGTACATCAGCAGGGATCGCTTGTGGCCACTGACAGGCTTCGTTTCGATTTTTCTCATCACTCACATATAGAGCCGGAAGAGCTGGAGAATATATTGGAAATGGCTAATTCCGATGTAGTGAGCGATTCGAAGGTGTCTACCATAGTAACCGGTAGGGCTGAGGCAGAATCGATGGGTGCACTGGCGTTCTTTGGTGATCGTTATGGTAATGAAGTACGTGTAGTAAGAGCTGGAGAGCATTCGACGGAGTTCTGTGGTGGTACTCATGTGTCGGCGCTTGGCCAGATAGGTCCTATTCTTGTAGTATCCGAGTCTTCCATAGGATCCAATACAAGGCGCTTAGAGGCCATAACGGGGCTTGATTCCACTCGTTTTCTTGTACAAAGGTCTCAGTTGGTGGAGTCTGCTGCCAGGACTCTAAACGTAGAGCCGGAGCAGCTTCTATACGGTGTGGAGAGGCTGCTGGAGCAGAAGCAGAGCGCAGACAAGGAGTTGGAACGCCGCAAGAAAGAGAGTCTCGATTCTATGGCATCTGATCTTGTGCGAGATTCAAGTGGCGATACTTTGGTTGCCAGGGTGGACGGGATTTCAAATGATGAGTTGAGAGATGTAGCTACCAAAGTACGCGCCAGAGGGGTGAAGGCTGTCATATTGGTCGGTTCTCCGGATGGGGAAAAGGTTGCCGTGGCCATAGCCACAGATGGCAGTAAGAACGCCGGTGAACTTATTAAGGAGTTGGCCGGTATCGTGAAGGGCGGTGGTGGAGGGAGCCCACAAATGGCGATGGCTGGGGGAAAGGATGTGAGTGGAATAGATGAGCTTATACGGCAGGCATGGATGCTTGTAGGTAACGGTGCAGTATAAATCATTGCGCAGTATAGGGGTAGACCTGGGGGAGCGTAGGGTAGGGATAGCCGTATCAGACTCATCAGGCTCTGTCGCCACCCCGTTGATGACCCTGCATCGTAATGGGTATTCAGGAGATGCCGGCGATGGACTCTACGAAAAAATACTCGGCCTGGCGCTGGAGTATCAAGCGAGCTGTATAGTAGTAGGACTTCCGGTGAACATGGATGGCTCGGAGGGGGCAGCCGCAGTATCTGCTCGGAGCGAAGCAGGTCTGCTTGCCGAGCTATGTTCACCTCATGGCATAGATGTAGTGCTTGGTGATGAACGGCTCAGTTCTGTGAGCTCCCTGAAAAGCCTCAATTTAGCAGGCACTTCTGGAAAAAAAAAGAAAAAAGTGATCGATCAGATAGCGGCTTCAGTGTTGTTGCAGTCTTGGCTTGATAGGGTTCGCAGTGGATAGGGCTCCCCAAATCGTCATCGTCGGATACTTATCCTCGAAAGCGGATGTTTCTATAGGAATTGACAACGGTTGAGCATCACAACAGATGAAGTTACATATAGCCGGGCCAAGTCATTCCATAGGCAAATCGACTGGGAGACGTTATAGCAAGCTGCTCAAAATTATATCGAAGCGCCATATTTTTGAGTTCATACTGGTATGCGTGGTAATTGCCATTCCTATGGCTCTTGCAGTTAACTGGTATGAAAGCACCTCATCTGGAAATCCGGGAGGAAGGCCTGTAGTGATCAGCGTATCCAGCGGTGAGACCGCTGATGGAGTGGTCAGCGTCCTTGCTCGAGATGGTGTGGTAACCGATACCCTTGCTATGCATATATATATTGTGCTGCACGGTACTCCAAGTATCCAGGTAGGTACGTACCGTTTTTTCAAAGATGAGCCATTTGGGCGGATACTTGCCAGGCTCGGCAATGGACCAAATGTAGGTTCCATAACTGTCCAGGCTGGCGATACTTTCAATCAGGTGGCCGTAGAGGTGATTCAGGCAGACAATATAAGTGCACAGAGATTTAAGGCTACATTGTTGCACGCAGTATATACAAACCCGACAACCAGAGCGATAGTTCCCACAGGTCTGTCAAACCCGGAAGGGATGATTGGGCTGGGTACATACATACTTTTGCCTGGAGAGAATGTCAACGAGCTGGCAAGCCAGATGGTTGCCAGACTGGTGAGCGATATACAGAAGGTAGGGCTGATTAAAACTGCACCCAGTTTTGGAATTACGCCATACCAGGCCCTTACGCTGGCTTCGCTTGTACAGGAGGAAGGAGTCTATAAGTTCAACATGTCAAAGGTAGCACGTGTGATCTACAACCGTCTAAACAGGGGGATGAAACTGCAGCTGGATGCTACTGTCCTGTATGCACTGGGTAGGTCGGGTGGAGTGGTAACACACAGCGATCTTACGGTGCAGTCTCCATACAACACTTATCTGCATACCGGATTACCTCCCACGCCTATCGCAGTACCATCTATTGATGCTTTATCAGCTACGGTGCATCCGGCCAGTGGATCCTGGCTATACTTTGTTGTAGTTTCACAGTCAGGCAGAGAGGCGTTTGCAGATACGTTTTCTCAGCAACTTGCCAACGAGAAGATAGGACAGGAGCATGGGATTCCGTGAATTGTGCTTTTTGCGAACAGCTACGGTCATCTGACAGCCGGACACTCTAATGCTCGATATTATGGTATATCCTGCCCTATAATTTCTTTATGGAGTTGCTCTCGTCTTCACGTATTTCCCCCGTATGGCCATCGGCACGGTCCAGGGTGGTTGGGGTCATGGGCGATCCTGTAGGCCACTCTCTATCGCCGTTGCTTCATAATGCTGCATTTGATGCAATGGGCATCGATTGGGTATCGGTGGCTTTCCGGGTTACTTTGGAGGAGTGCGAGGCTGCTATTGCCGGTATACGTGCGCTCGGTGTGGCGGGTATGTCGGTAACTATGCCGCTTAAGTCAAGAGTAGCTGAATTGGCAGACGAGCTTGAACCTACTGCCAATTGTTTGCGATCTGTCAATTGCCTTATGCTGCAGGGTTCATCTGTGGTCGGGGACTCGACGGATGGAGCTGGATTTGTAGACTCACTTTCTATGGCCGGCATGGACGACCTCGGAGGGATGAGGTGTGCGGTATACGGGACAGGGGGAGCTGCCCGTGCGGTTGCTTATGCACTTGGGCAGGAGGGAGTGGCAGATATTGCAATTATTGGACGTAGTCCCGGCAGCGTCGAGAACGCGGTTAAAATTATTGGCAGTCCGGCGCGTGGAGGCAGTAATGATGATATTACGGGCAGTGACCTGGTTGTGCAGGCTACACCGGTTGGCATGCACAATATCGGTGATATGCCCTTCGATCCCGATCTGCTACGTCCTGGCCAGTTGCTGGTAGATCTTATATATCATCCTCGGGAGACCGCACTGATGATTGCTGCATCTGCAAGGGGGATAAAGACGATTAACGGCATGGGGATGTTGGTGCATCAAGCTGCCCGCCAAATATCCAAATGGTGCGGTATCCCAGCTCCGGTGGATGCTATGTGGGAAGCGATGGTTGACAGCCAGTCGACGGCGAGACGATGAACGTATGAATTATTTACCGAAGGCCGGATAGATGGGCCGGAAGTCTAATGCCAAGATAAGCTCTTCAAGCGATATGTTGCAGGAAGAAACAGTTGTGGTGCGATCAGCCGGGGTGGATGCTGTCGGCGGTAATGGCAAACGCACGTCCGGCAAGGGAGGCAAACCCAGGAGGCGTAAGCCAAGGAGGCGTACCGAGCTGGGCCTGTTGGTGCTTTCTACACTTATATCCACCGTACTCTATGCATTATTGTTGTCTGCAGAAAACCCCACATCCAGATCCAATTCACTTCCCGTACGCTCTATAGTACTGTTTGCAGCGGCTGCTCTTGTCCTGTCGTTGATTGCCCATATCGCGAACAGAATACTCGCACCGGATTCCAGCCCGGTGTTTCTTCCTATGGTTGCCCTGCTCAGCGGTATCGGTTATGTCATGATAGATAGTTTGGATCCACATGAGGCAGCTCAGCAGGTTGTATGGACATTTGTGGGTATAGTGTTGTATGCAGCAACGCTTTACTTCGTAAGGAGATCGCGGGAACTTGACCGCTATCGTTACCTGTTGCTTTTGCTCGCAGTAGTGCTTGTTCTGTCTCCACTGATGCCGGTAATAGGGGAGAACATATATGGAGAGCGGCTTTGGATACATCTGGGTCCTATTACCGGACAACCAATTGAGGGGGCAAAGATCCTTCTTTGTGTATTTTTCGCATCATATTTTAGCGAGAAGCAGGAGATGCTTAGAATACCGACATTGCGTGTGGGCAACAGATTGATCCCATCACCGGCTCAGCTTGGTCCTATCCTGGCAGCATGGGCATTTTCTATGCTGGTACTGGCCGTAGAGCACGACGTTGGGTTCGCCGTACTGCTGTTTGCCTTCTTTATAGCTATGTTCTGGCTGGCCACAGGCCACTGGCGCTGGATCTTGTTTGGCACTGGAATCTTTGTTGCTGGATTTTTCGTGGGTATCCGCATACTTCCACAGGTTCAAGAGAGGGTGTCTGTCTGGTTGCATCCATTCAGCCATGCACAGACTACCGGGTATCAGATAGTGCAGGGTTTGTATGGCATGGGTACGGGAGGATTGATAGGCACAGGATTGGGACTTGGGCATCCCGGATTCATCCCATTCGCCAGTACGGATATGATTTTCAGCGCCATAGGAGAAGAGATGGGTCTTCTCGGTACTACTATAGTGGTCGTTGCGTTCTTGTTCTTTCTCGGTACTGGACTTCAGGCTGCACAACGGGCACGGTCGGATTTTTCCAGGCTATTGGCTGCCGGGCTGACTGCTATATTGGTCCTGCAGGCTTTCTTTATAATGGGTGGCATTACCAGGCTATTCCCCCTTACGGGGATTACATTGCCATTTGTGGCCTATGGCGGCTCCTCCCTGGTGGCCAACTATGTACTTGTAGCGGTGTTGGTCAGGATATCAGATGAAGGTAATCGTCCCTCCATGGTCAGGGAGGCGACAATGCATGCAGTCATGGTGAGGGAGAATAATGCAAGCTCAGAGGCTGCTCATGCTTGATTGCGAGCAGTCAGAGAAAGGTGCCGGCGCTCTTATGTTTAAGGTATTGGATCATCGGGTGGCTGATATTGGGTGGCTTGCCCAGTAGCGGGATCATTGGGGCGTACTGCCCGCTTTTTGTATCTTTTTGAGCTAAAGAATCCTCCTGCGAGATTATTATAGATAGTAGTATTGCCTGTTTTATCACCGGGAGGTGCTTTCCTGATTTCAGGATTGTTGTCATTTGGTGGATTGGCTGGTGATCCGGCTACATGGCTGTTCGTCGCATGGGTATCAATTTCGTGGGTATTTGTTACATGGCTGTCGACTACATGGGTATCTTTTTGATCCATTGATGGGTGGCTGTCACGGTACTTTTTGAATTCGATCCTTCCCTTCTGCCAACCCTCGGCACGTATTTTTAGTGAAAGGTAGGTTGCTCCCCCAACCGGTATAGGCAACCAGAAATTGACCAGCCGGTATCCAAGTACAGCCAGTATTGCGGTGGTCTTTACAACTCCGAAACCGTGCAGAGTAGGAATCAAGATGCCTTCTATGATGCCCAGGCCGCCGGGAGTTACCGGTATGACTGCCAGAACGTTTGCCAGCCCGTACGCAACGAACAGATCTATCGGAGAGAGTACAGTACCAAACGCAGCTATGAATACCCACAGGGAGGCGGCATCGAGAATCCAGTTTGCCGCCGCCCATATTATCGCTCGTTTGAGCAACTGGCGGTCTGCCGTTAGAGCAACAAGACGTTGCGCAACGTCTCTGAGTAGCTCAGTTACTTTGGAAGCATTGACCAATGGTATGTGTGCGCATATCCTGCCTACAGTGACCAGCAGCCTGTCCTGTCCCTTGGTTAGCATAAACACCACTGTTGCGAAGAGCGCGATCATTACTACCCCGGCACCGGCAGCTATACCGTATAACGGTTGATATCCGTCGACCGGAATGGAGATTATAAGAGATATCCATAGGATCGCGTTCAGTACCAGCGCGGAGCCCACTCCCTGCATACCAAGGGCAAATGTTGCATTTGCCGGGCTGATGCCTTCATTGGTGAGCAGGCGGTAACCAAGTCCTGCACTTGGAGCAGTTCCGCCGGGGATGACATGGCTTAGGGCGAGCGTAGATAGATCGACTCTTGCAAGGTAGGTTCTTTTTAGGCTTGGGCGCGGCAACATTTCATGTGTAAGTTGCACATATGCAGCCAGAGAACCCACCTCCAGGGCGACTCCCACCAGCAGAACAGCCACATTTACACGGCCGATCGAGTGGAGAGATGCTTTTATGCCCGGTATGAGAGGCAATACAAGGTACTCGACCACCAGGGCAAGTATCATGAGGAGAAAGGCTCTGCGGACGTGGCGTGCTATCCACTTCATCCTATTCGTCCTCTGTCTATGGCGACGATTACTTTCAGTAGTCACATAGTAATCCTACATGCCCGCGAGTAGGTGTACTATCTATGTGTGCCGGAAAATAGTCGCATTGGGCAGGATAAGGAGCTGAGAGCCAATCTGGGTGGGCGGACCAATACCAATAGTGATTCCGGTAATTCGCTGCCTGAACGAGGATGTGAACCGGATGAGGACAGAACCAGACAATTAGCCAGGGAACTCAGGGTTGCCGATGACATTGAGAGCAGTCGTTCCAGGACATCTCGGCTGTTGGACCTTGCCACGGCGCGCTCTGTTCCTATAAGAACGATACTGGTAGTCGATGCTGTGGTGGTATGTACCGTCATCCTGGGATGGCTGGTCATCCAGTTGCGAGAGATCATACTCATGGTTGTAGTAGCTGGATTCCTGGCAATCCTTCTCAATCCCTTTGTCCATCTATTACAGAGGCTGAAGATGTCCAGATCGGTAGCCTCGATAGTGGTGTTTGTGCTTGGTATACTTACTTTTTTTGGTCTTGCATTCCTGTTTGGGTACCCACTGGTCGGCGCTATTACGCATTTTGCCAATGGTCTGCCGAAGTTGGTGAACCAGGTCGAGCGCGGTAAGGGGAGGTTGGGGCACTTGGTGGCCAAGTATCATGTAGCTGCTTGGGTAAAGCAAAATGTTCCAAAGATTGCAGATGCCGCCAAAGGTCTCTCTGCACCTGCCCTGGCGGCAGGTAAGGCTACACTTGCGGCCATTGTTCTTCTGGTGACCATTGCCATGCTTACCCTACTCATACTACTTGAAGCTCCCTCTATGGCGCGTGCCCTGCTGTCCTCTATGAGCGCCGATAGAAGAGATAGAGTTAGGCAGATAAGTACCAAAGTCGAGCGAGCAGTAGTTGGCTACATGTTTGGTAACATCGTTACCTCTATTATGGCCGGTGTAGTCATGCTGGTGGCAATGCTCATACTTGGTGTCCCGTTCGCTGTCCTGCTGGCGTTGTGGGTGGGGCTTGTGGATCTGCTGCCACTTGTAGGAGGTTTGTTGGCGGCCATACCGGTTATCATTATTGCTGCGTTTCATTCCATATTGGCAGCGGTAATCCTGTTGGTTGTATTTATTGTCTATCAAGAGGTAGAGAACCACCTCTTGAATCCAATAGTAATGAGCAGGACAGTAAAGATGAATCCACTCTGGGTGCTCTTGGCCGTACTGATTGGTGCAGATTTGGGAGATATAGTAGGGTCAGTGGCTGGTGCGTTCTTTGCGGCGTTGATGGCTATACCTATAGCAGGCGCTATACAGGTGATCTTAAAGGAGCTATGGAGTTCTACCAGTCAGAATGGTAGTAGTGAACTTCGCCAGAAGGCTAATCCGGGTTAATGTATCCGAACTGTATAGTTGTGAATTTTTAGTACAATGGTCTCATGCAAGTATTAGTCGTACTTCCCACGTATAACGAGTCTGAGAACATTGAGGCTATCTTAAGAGCAGTTAAGCATCATCTTGGAGAGAGGGGGGATATCCTTGTCGTCGATGACGGTAGTCCCGATGGGACTGCACTGATAGCAGGGAAGGTTGCAGGTGAAATTGGCGGGATATATGTACTGAGACGACCAGGAAAGGAGGGTTTGGGTTCAGCGTATAGAGAGGGATTTCGGTGGGGATTAGCCCAGTCTTATGATGCCATTATGGAGATGGATTCCGATTTTTCACATGACCCCGCATCAATACCTACCTTATTGGAGCCTATTGCGGAAGGGTTCGATCTATCCATTGGCTCTCGATATGTGCCTGGAGGAGGTAATCCTGGCTGGCCGTGGTACAGGTGGGCAATTTCCAGAGGAGGTAATCTATATGCAGATTTCCTGCTGAGCCTGGGTGTCAAGGATTCTACTTCGGGCTTCAGGGCGTACAGCACGAGTGTACTTGGGAAGATAGATTTGTCCAAGATAAAGGCTGAGGGGTACGGCTTTCAGATAGAGATGGTTATGGCGGTGCTGGATGAAGGCGGTAGGGCTGTAGAGGTACCTATTACGTTTACAGACAGGGAAACCGGCACATCCAAGATGTCCAGCAAAATCTTTATAGAGGCATTCTTCCTAGTTGCCTGGTGGTCATTGCGCAAGCATGCAGGGAAGGCAATTGGCAGGCAGGACAAGCGGAAGGTCTCTACGCCATGGCCTACTTGAAAATCATCTTATTCTCTGGCACCCGTATTCTCTTGTGTTGTCCGGAGAGAAATGTATAGAGATACAATTTAGTCGAGACATGATATTGGTCGAGGCGTGAGATGGCTGCTAAAGTACTTGTAGTAGACGATGAACCTTATATAAGCGACCTTCTGGTTGCTGCGCTAAAGTTTGAGGGATTTGAGGTAGCTACCGCCGTAGACGGTGCTGGTGCTCTGTCTTCGGTAAATACAGATTATTACGATATTATATTACTGGATGTAATGTTGCCTGATACTACGGGAATTGAATTATGCCGCAAATTTCGGGCAATGGATATTGTCGCCCCGGTACTATTCCTTACTGCACGTGACACAACTGAAGATAAGTTGATTGGATTTGATGCCGGTGGAGACGACTATGTAACCAAACCGTTTAATTTGGATGAACTAGTAGCGCGCATGAAAGCATTGCTAAGGAGATCAGGGATTGATGACAGCTCTTTTGAAAGTGACAGATTAACCTTTGGGGATCTTATTTTGGACGTAAGGACTCATGAAGTCTTTAGAAATGGCGTGGCTATTGATCTTACTGCTACAGAATTCAGCTTACTTGAGACATTGATGACTGCGCCGAAGAAGGTCTTTACCAAGCCGGAGTTGCTTGACGACGTATGGGGGATTGACTTTGAGGGTGACCCTGCGATAGTAGAGACTTATATCAGTTACCTGAGGAAGAAGGTGGATATCTTCGAACCTGCCATGATCCATACTATTCGTGGTGTAGGATATTCGCTTAGATTGCCGAGGTGATCAATTCTGGGCCTATCGGCCGCTTCAAATCTTGGTTGAAGTCGCTGCATGCACGTCTGTTGCTTGGCATTGCGCTTATTATTCTCGCCGGCCTTGCTTCGGTCTCCATCGCCAGTTATTCTCTAATGAACAATTTTCTGCTTGGAAGGCTTGACTCAGAAGTGTCGTCGTCAGAGCGTCAGGGTTACTCTTACATCTCGTACGTATTCATACACTCTGTGGCAGACGGTAGCAGGGTTGCAGTTGCCAGCCCGTCAAATTGGCTGGCGCATATACAAAACTCTGCATCTCCCACTTTGGCCCCCAGCCCGACCCCGGATGTGGCAGGATTGCACACAACGGCAGATCGTAATTACAGTATCCAGAAACCAAGTAGGCAATTATATCCTTCTGGACGTGAGCTCGCGTCCAAGGTAGGCCCTGATTTGTATATAGAGGTTCTTAGCGAACACCATAGACTACTCTATAGCAGTCCTTCAGGTACTGTACTCAACCCCGATCCCACTCCGGCGATCCCGGCGAAGCTGAACGTCAGCCCTTACCCACATATCTATACAGCCAGCGAGGCAAGAGCAGCTTATAAACCGTCTACCCATTCATTTGAGACAGGAGCATCGGGGGTAAACGGAATGTACTACCGAGGCCAGGCAATACAGATACCGGGAGGTATTCTCGTTGTTATGGCCCCCCTTACCTCTGTCCATGCGACGTTGTCCGACTTGGTTCATGTGGAATTGCTGGTATCGGCTATAGTACTTATTCTTCTGATCGTCATCAGTTTCTGGGTAGTGCGGATCGGCCTTGTTCCGCTGAACAGCATGAGGAGGACTGCCGATGAGATTGCAGGCGGTAATCTTGGGGAAAGGATATCGGTGAGTAGGGAAAATACTGAGGTAAGTTCCTTGGCGGTTGCTCTGAATGGTATGCTTGACCAGATAGAGAAATCCTTTAAGGAAAGTTCTCTGGCACAGGACAGGCTAAGGCAGTTCATGGCAGACGTCTCCCATGAGCTGAGAACTCCTCTCACGAGCATAAGGGGATATGCTCAGCTTCTGGGTAAGGGGGCATTGTCAGGTGCTGACGAGCGCGATCAGGCGGTGGAAAGGATAAATAACGAGGCGCAGAGGATGACCATACTCGTAAACGACCTTATGTTGCTGGCCAGGCTCGATCAGGATCGCCCTCTTAATGCTGTAGATACAGACATGTATGAAATAGTTACGGAGGCTGTGAGCGCGGTACAAGCCGTCCACCCGGATCGTGAGATAGATGTCAGCACCCAGGGTAATACGATCATTTTTGGAGATCCGGAGCGATTACGCCAGGTGGTGGACAACCTACTTGGTAATGCAGCCGTGCATACACCTCCCGGTACATCCATTCACGTATCACTTGTCGAGTCCTCCGGTTCTTTGGTGCTTTCGGTGATTGATGAAGGCCACGGACTAAGTCCTTCGGAACTTCAGGATGTATTTGATCGTTTTCATAGGGGTCCTCGAGCAGATAACCCGCATGGGATGGGTCTTGGATTATCTATAGTCGCAGCCATAGCTGTTGCGCATGGCGGGAGAGTATGGGTGGAGTCGCCGGTTTGGACAGATCAAGAGGGATCAGGGTCATCCCCCGGACGCCTGCCAGGTGCCGCCTTTAAAGTAGCTATACCCATGCGCTGGCAGTCTTTTCGTAAATAATTTAAGCTGGTTTTTCTCTATTGTAGCCAGGGCTTGCGTCTTTGATGAATGAAGTATGTTTGTTGATAGCTACGAGACATCGGATGGACCAACAGAGCGACTAGCGCTACCGACAGTATTAAGCCAAGTATATTCAGCCCAGCACCGAGGGCAAAACTCAGCAATACGGATATGGCCAGATATCCAACCGAAGCACCAATGGAAAGATTGTATCCCCAGCGGTTCTCGTTGGCTATCCCTGTGGCGCCTACTCCCTCTGCAATTAGTAACAATGCCGGTATGATCGCTTCCATGCCAAGCAGTAAAAACAAGATAGCCAATCCGGCATTCAGATATTCGAGGATAACTGCGATTTGCAATGTCTGCGGTTGTGATGGATCAAACCACCGTTTTGGTAGCATACAATCAGTATCGCGCAACCTGGCGGGCAAGTGGTGTCACTTGCTTTGGAGTTTCGTATCGTCCGCGAACGGTATAGAT